>NZ_AUML01000006.1 GCF_000430665.1 Aquimarina muelleri DSM 19832
TAATACCCGTGCCGATTGTGAAAACAGAATTAAAGAACTCAAACAAGATTTTGGACTAGATAACTTTTGTCTCCAAGATTTTTGGGCTACTGAAGCTTCATTTAGATGTATAATGATGGCTTATAATCTGATGAGTTTGTTCCGACATTTTGCACTAAACCATCATAATCGGGCAACATTAAAAACCTTAAAAGTCTATTGCTTTGCATTAGGAGCTTGGCAGGTTAAACACGCTAATAAAAAGGTGTTGAAGATTGCTTTACCTGCTAAAAAGAGACCTTGGATGGACGGATTATTTAGTCAAATTAAAAATCTGAACCCTCCTTTTGTATATTCTAACGCATAAACTGGGTTAAATTAAAAAACGAAGCAAAGTGTCTGTATTTGCAGCAGCTACAAGATGTAATAGATTTTCTAGTGCATAAAGCGGGTTTAACTTTGAAAGAATTAGTATCTGGCTTTTACTTCTCTTTAATAGCTTTATCTATATTACCTGCTAAGTACATGTGGTCGCTAGCAGAATTTTTTCGCAATACATTTGTCATTAAACACACCATATATTTTGTACCATCAGGGTGCTCTATAATCGCCACAGAATTCATGTAATTCGACACATTACCTTTATACTTGCCGCACTCTTCGCCTTTAGAGCGGTCACATTTATACAAGCTTCCAGATTTAAAATAAACTGCAGCTTCTCTTAATTGTGGTGCTTGTGCATACCGTATCCGTCTGTCGGTCATGTACATTAATCTCTTAATTTCGAGGCTCGAATTTTCGTCTACTATTTTTCCTTGTTCCAGTTGTAGCATCCATTTCATTACTCCCAAAGGAGATCCTATGCTTCCTCCTTTATCCCCTACATATTGGTTTGCTCCTTTTGTAAAAAAACTACCCAAGCGCCATTCATCCGCAGTTATCCCTAAATCTCTAAGCGGTAGATTGACTACATCATTACCCAAATCTGTTAACTCTTTTTTTGGAGTCTCTTTAAAATACGTGTCTGTTTCTTCTTGTGTCAATAAAGGATATTTATCTTTAAAAGCAGCCATTAAAAGAGCCTCTCTCCATACTACATTTGCCGCCCCATTATTGCTTACCGATAACATATGGTCTATCCATTCGTATAACGTAAAAACATCACTGGCTACAACTTGTCGTTTTATGAGTTTATTGGTTTCGATATTAAAAACAGGAACGGTATGTTCATCTGTTAATGCCCAATTACCTGCTTTTAAAGATTTGTTTTTTAATAGCTCTATTCGTTTGTCCCAAGAATCTGGATATATTTTTTCTAGTTGTACAAATAATGCGGTAACCACAGCTAGTTTACCTACGCTGCCTGGTTGATATCCTCTGGTTTCATTTTGTTGTGCATATCGCAAAGAGTCTGCGCAAGTAATATCCAGAATGGTTACCGAATAGCTTTTATCTAATCTGGGAAACAGAGCATTTATTTTTTTCTGAAGCCCTGCATCTTCTACCAAAATACTTTTAGTACGATCTTGTTTTCGCAAAAGCAGATGTAATGTAATATCGTTTATAGATTTAAAAGCTCCTAGCGGGAGTCCTGCATCGGGAAGATCCCCAGCAACAGAAAGTTGTAATCTTTTTAGCCTTTTGATACCAGTAGACGCATATCCATCTATAGGATAATGATTGGGTATTGTAAATGCTGTACAAATAAAAACGACAGTTATTAATACGATTAATTTAGTTTTCATTTTTTATAGTGGTGTTGAAAGTGCTATTTCTTTTTTAGTGTTAATTTTTGGGGTTATAGATTCCAGATACTCAGATCCCAATGCTTTTTTGTTTTCTACAAAAGGACGAATCTGAAAAAGCCACAACTTATTTTCTTTAAAGCCAAGCTCTACATCATACGCTCCTTTGTAATTGGATGTTGTTTTTTTGGCAAGAGTTTTTCGTATCTCAGATGCTAAAGTTTTAATTTGATCTATATTATTTGCATTAAGTATAGCTTTTTCAAAAGTTGCTATTTTTTTTCCTGTACCTCCTGTAGCTGGTAATGTATTGTGATATGCCTCGCGTGCAGGAGAAATTAGTTCATAATCCCCGTTTTCTTTAATTAAATAGGATTCTGCTGCCTGACCATCTACAGCTCCGCCTGCTCCCCTACTAAATGCAATGGTTAAATCCTGTTCGTTGCCCGAGGATATACCTTTGGTAATAAGTACCCCAGAACAATCTACATCTACAGTAGGAATAACTAGTATAGACGGAAAAACATTTTCAGGATTCAGTAAATATTTTTGTCTCCATTTAAAACTACGTTCTGTATATGGCGACGCCCACACATCTTTGATTCCTTGAATAATTTTATCTTTTTCTAAGGTGTTAAAAATAGTGAGGTTTAGCCCTGCTCCAGTAAAATCTTTAAGATCTTCCATATTAGTATCACTGCGTAAAAAAACAGGAACACTACCAATAGGTTTACCAAAAACAGAGGTAAATGAGTTTACTATTTCTGTTACAAATTTTGGTTTTAATGGCATTATTTTAATCGCAGCTCTTAGAGTTTCTAATTGCTCTAATTGAAACTTCTCAATTTCATTTTCTGCCATACCTTGTTCTCTCTTATTATCTGTTTCTATAAACATGGTTGTTAAAAATTGCCAATATGAGATGTTTTGATTTGGCATAGTTTGGTTCATGTGTTCTCTAAATATCCCAAAAGGAATCACAAAACCTTCTACTACATTATCCGGAAACATTTCTTTTAATTGCCCTAAATTTGCTGCTTTTGGCCCACAAAGTTTACCTGAGTCTTTTGCATTTACAGCTCTTAAGTTTACAATGTTTTTTTGATCTAAACGAATATCTTGTACTGGTACTTCTATTTTATCTTCTTTACGAACTTTTTTAGCAAAAAGTGCTTTTTCATCTGCACTCATCATAGATTCTTCTTTGATAATCACTGTTCCTTTATTAGACACCGCATAAAACACTTTTTTACCTTGAAAAGCTTTTAACTCTTCTAGGTTTTCATTAGATAATGCCGCGTTTGGAATCCCCAGATTACGAGCCAACAACTGTACGTGCGATACTAGGTTACCTTCTGCCACTGTGGCAATACCTGCAACTGGTTTTAAGTCTGAAGGAGCCCGCTCAAAAACATAAATTTTATCTCCGGTTACCTCTACTTCTTCTGGAGAACCACTGTGAACTATTAGTTCTCCAAAAGCATATCCTGGGTTTAATCCTCGTATAGTACTCTGATTAGTAATAGTCAAAACTTTATTATTTAAAGAGGATTCTTTAGCAATAAAACTTCCTAGTTCTCCAACAGATTTTCCTAATTGTAAAGCTATCGATGATCGAATTCTATCATCTATAAAACTATATGCTTTAGGCTCAAAACTGGTATAGGTTTGTACTACATCATGATATTCTGATTTTACCATTGCAGAACTCCATTCTACGACACCTCTGGCAATTTCCAGCTTTTTTGTTAATTCACTTATAGATAACTGATCTTGTTTTTCTAATACAAGCAATGCTTCTATTTTTTGCCATTCCCATAACTCTATACTACCATTTCCTGCACTAGCCATAGCCAGAGCTTTTATTTTATCTAATTGTTCCCCAACTGTAGTTGCCGTCCATAATGTTGCTTGTTTATAAATAAAACTTTCTAGTTCATTTGCTATATCCAATAATAACAACCTCTGAGAGGCATTTTTTTCGCTAACAATTTCCTTTCTAATAGTAAAGAACATCTTGGCACTTTCTGCGGTAAGCGTTGCAGATATCTCGTTATCTGTATTGTTCTTAACAAAAATTTTAAGCGTATTGGTTAAGGTACCACTTGTAGATAATGAATTTATTTTTTTGTTAAGGCTTTTAAGGTTAATTGGTTTATGAAATTTTTGCATGGTCAATATCAGCTCATCGATCTTTTTAGATATATCTCCAACAAGTTTTGTGCTGTTTTCTTTTTTAAATTGTATTGTTTTTTCGATATCTGTACTCTCTGGATTGCTATGTATTTTAACTCGCAAATCCATAAATTTTGGATATTGATCAGAAATCACTTTGGATTGTACCCGCATTAATTGTGAAACATCATCATCGCCTTTGTGTGGAATATCTTTTAACGATTGTAATACTAGATAATATTTTTTTTCTAAAACATTATCTTTACTCAACAACCATTTATAAAATTTTATGCCCCAAGCTTCTTCATCTTCGATTTGTATAGCCCCTCTATAAAACTGCCCTTTTTGATTTACCCAACCATCATCAATACGAGCTAAATATTTACCTAACTGATATTGTTTTAAGCGCGAATGGTTTTTTGATTCATCCCAAAAATCATTTTTATCGGTATAGGATAAAATTTGTCCAAGAAAAACATGATTGTTTTTTGCTAATACCTCTACATCTTCTTTATATGTAGCATGTTGAACTCCACCTACAGAATCAGGGCAAGGGTCTTTTGGTTGTCTAATCGTACCATCATCACAAAACCATCGAATACTTTTATATGGCCCGCGAATATCATTTTTATATTTTTCGACTTGACTCTCTATTGTTTTGTTGCTTAATGCAGTTTGGGAATACCCGTAACCAAACATTAATAAACATATTACAACAAAAAGAGATATTGTTTTTTTCATTTCCTATTTTTAAATTAATCATTAGGACACTTTATCTTTTTTAAAGTCACATATTTTTTTTGAAAAGGTATTAAGGTATTATCTGTAAAATTAAAAACTATTATACTAGTTTATTGTTTACAATTTTAAATATTAATTATTTTTTTATAGGATGTGACTTAAATACTTTTTTGTGTCCTAATAATAAATTAGAATTTAATGAAAACACATTTTAAGGTTGACCTTATATCTTTTAAAACAATAAATGAGCTGCCAAATAACTGGACAGCTAATGATTACACAAAGCTTTTAGAGGCTTTGGATTATGGAGACACAACAAATATATTGAAAGAAGAGCTAAAAGATCTGTGTTTACTATCCTTATCAGACAATGAGCCCGAAGATGCTGCTTTACTAGTTTTGGAATATATTTTTAAAGAAAAACTAAACCAAGGGCAATTAGATAATTTATCTCACGAAATGCAAGAAGAAAAAATGTGGGAAGAGTATGCTGATTTATCTATGCACGAAGATTTTTTTAATGCAACTCAGATATTATACGAAGCATATAACGGAAAATTTCCTCATCCAGAAGCGGTAAATTTTAAGGTTAGATTAACTGTTGATAACAATAATGATCTCGAATTGTTTAAGCACAACCCAGAAGCATTACTAATTAAGATATTAATAAAAGGAATGCCTGATAATACTTTGATAAAAAGATTGTTTAAAGAACAATTAACCAAAGTTGATTTTAAAGAAGCAAAAGATATTTTATGGCAGTTAAAAATAGAAGAAACAAAAGATAAATCTATGGTTTTTGAAGTAATTACTTCTTCATATTGGTTTAAAGATCTTAAATATGTAAGCCCTTTTGAAGCTATTTTTGATAATGAAATTTTAATTGCACAACATTAAATAATTTAGATAATTTACTATTAAATTAGTATCTAAAAACAACCAATGATTTTTTGATTCACAAAAAATTGTAAACGATGAAAAAAAAGAATAAAAAAAGAAAATCACATACCAATACCTCTGATGTTGTTCCAATATCTGAAGTGAAAAAACGATTTAAACATATAATTCCGCGATTTCCAAATAACAACTCCGAGACAAATCTTCAAACTAAAAATGAAATGTTTTATGGGTTCAAAGAATTTATAGAGGATTATAAATTAGCCATATCATTTATTGGGCTAACCCTAATTCTTATATTTTTAGCATTAGTATCAAAATAGAAAGAAAAACGCTTAAAAAGCACCTAATTATTATAATGGATATACAAAATATAGAGAATATCGAACTCAAGTATCTTGACTTAAAAGATTATCAAGAATTAAAAGAAGCTATGATACAGGCATACCAAACTATGCCAAATGCATACTGGAAAGAAAGCCAAATAGAATCTTTAATTAATAAATTTCCTGAAGGGCAAATTGTTATCAAAGTTAATAATCAAATAGCAGGGTGTGCTTTATCTCTTATTCTGGATTATGACCAATTTGACAACAGCCACACCTATAAAGATATTACAGGAAATTACACATTTAGTACACACACAAATACTGGAGATATACTTTATGGTATCGATGTTTTTATTAAACCAGAGTTTAGAGGTTTACGTTTAGGACGAAGATTGTATGATTATAGAAAAGAGTTATGTGAGAAACTAAACCTAAGAGGTATAGCTTTTGGTGGCAGAATTCCTGGATATCATAAATTCTCAGAAACGTTAAGTCCAAAAGAATATATAGAAAAAGTAAAACGAAAAGAGATCAATGATCCTGTTTTAAATTTTCAGATATCTAATGATTTTCATCCTGCAAAGATATTAAAGGGGTATCTAGAAGGAGATGATGCATCAAATGATTTTGCTGTACTTTTAGAATGGGATAACATATATTATGAAAAACCAACCAAAAAGGCTGCTACCAAAAAGAAAATAATCCGTTTAGGATTAATACAATGGCAAATGCGAGCTTATGAAAATCTAGACGAGCTACTACAGCAAGCAGAATATTTTATCGATGCTGTTGCAGGATATCGATCTGATTTTGCTTTATTTCCAGAATTTTTTAATGCTCCGTTAATGGCTGAAAACAATCATTTATCAGAGCCTGATGCCATACGAGAATTAGCAAAACATACCGAAGCTATAATTAAAAAATTCTCTGAGTTCTCTATTTCATATAACATCAACATTATCTCTGGTAGTATGCCAGAAATTAGAAATGATCGATTATATAATGTAGGGTATCTATGCAAGCGTGATGGTACGGTAGAGAGATATGAAAAATTGCATGTCACGCCAGATGAAGCTAAAGTCTGGGGAATGCAAGGTGGTAACGAATTAAAAGCTTTTGATACAGATTGCGGAAAAATAGGAATCTTAATATGTTATGATTCTGAATTTCCTGAATTAAGTCGTTTACTAGCCGATGAGGGAATGGATATTTTATTTATACCATTTTTAACAGATACGCAAAATGGATACTCTAGAGTACGAAATTGTGCACAAGCAAGAGCCATAGAAAACGAATGTTATGTTGCTATTGCTGGTAGTGTAGGTAATCTACCTAATGTACATAATATGGATATCCAGTTTGCACAATCTATGGTGTTTACTCCTTGTGATTTTTCTTTCCCTACTAATGGGATTAAAGCGGAAGCTACACCAAATACCGAAATGATTTTAATTGCGGATGTAGATATAGATCTTTTAAGAGAGTTAAACCAATTTGGAGCGGTTAGAAACCTAAAGGACAGAAGAATAGATATTTTTGATTTAAAAAAGAAAGTTAAATAAAAAATAGAGCTCTGTAGAATCGTTGCCTTCTCTATCTTTTAATTGATCAAAACCATATAAACATAATGATTTGGACAGGATTGGTAATACTGGTTATTATCTTATTGATGATAGATCTTTTACTGCTTCATAAAAAAGGAAAGCCTATTACCCATAAAAAAGTAGCAATAGAAACTTTGTTATGGGTAATGATTGCTGGGGCATTTTCTTTTGTTATCTATTGGATTTATAACAACCAACTCATAGATAATCGTAATCAATTATTACCATCTGAAGCAGTTATAAAATACATTACTGGCTATTTGATAGAATTATCCCTTAGTGTAGATAATTTATTTGTTATTGCCATGATATTTTCATCCTTTAAAATCCCAATAAAATATCAACATAAAGTTTTATTTTGGGGTATTCTTGGAGCTATTTTTTTTAGGGCATTAATGATTTGGGCCGGAGTAATTTTAATTCATAAATTAAGCTGGATCACCTATGTTTTTGGTGCTTTTTTATTGTTTACTGCTTTTAAAATGTTAGTAAAAGAAGAAGATCAAACAAAACCTTCTAAATTTAAAAACTTTTTATACAAACATCTTAAAGTAAGTAATACACTTAATGGAGAAAATTTTTGGGTTATCGAAAATGGAGTAAAGATGGTTACTCCTTTAATGGTAGCCCTTATAATGATAGAACTAACCGATTTACTTTTTGCAGTAGACAGCATCCCTGCAATACTTGCTGTTACTACAGACCCTTTTTTAGTGTTTAGCTCTAATATATTTGCTGTTTTAGGATTGCGATCTATGTATTTCTTTCTGGCCAACATGCTCGAAAAGTTTCATTATCTTAAATACAGTGTTTTTGCAATATTAGTATTTGTTTCTCTTAAACTTATTACTCTTCATTTTTATAAGTTTCCAGAATGGTTCTCTCTAACTTTTATCGCTGTATGTTTATTACTAGGCATACTAGTATCTTTATCTGCTAAACTAAAAAATAAATAAAATTTTAAAAATAAAAAGTGACCTGAATAAAATTATTGGGTCATAATGTACATCAAATAATAGTAAATAAATTAAAAGTTTTATTCACCTTAATTTTTAAAAAAAATGAAAAATATAAAAAATGTATATGTATTAATAATTACTCTTTTATTTATATCATACACTGGTATTGCACAAGAAGAAAATGAAGAAACATCTTTAGAGGTGCAAACCATAAAAGGAGTATTTGATGGTTCTGAGGGAGGATCCTATAGTTTTAAATATAAAAATGAAGAAGGAGATAGTGATGTTATTTTCTTTGATAATATTAAACCCGAAGTATTAAAAGCATATAACTTAAATGATAAAAAATTAATAGGAAAAA
The DNA here is from genome assembly GCF_000430665.1 of Aquimarina muelleri DSM 19832. Classification (GTDB taxonomy): domain Bacteria; phylum Bacteroidota; class Bacteroidia; order Flavobacteriales; family Flavobacteriaceae; genus Aquimarina; species Aquimarina muelleri. The sequence goes on from NZ_AUML01000006.1 coordinate 8,791, forward strand.
CGTTTGAAATTACTTTCGATACTTTAGAAGAAGAAGAAATAGACGATGATGGGGATTCTCAATATAATAGAATTAGAACAATTACTTTATTAAAAGAAGTGAAGTAAGGCATTATTATATAGAATGTATAACTTAAATACCAAGGGTAAAACTTTAAAAAAGTTTTACCCTTAATTTTTTTTAATATCATAAAGAACTAATTATGGGAGTTAAGGTCTTCTAAACTACCATTGGTGATGTATAATAGTTTACAAATGGAATTACAACCATTTTTTTCTTTTAAAATAATACAACAAACCAATAAATACTGCTATCATTATTCCCCAAAGGATATGATATCCATATTTAAATTTTAGCTCTGGTATATTTTCGAAATTCATACCGTAGATACCTGCAAGAAAAGTTAATGGGATAAAAATCGAAGCCATAATAGTAAGAACCTTCATAACTTCGTTCATTTTATTACTAATAGTAGTCATATACATATCCATTAATCCCCAAGTCATCTCTCGATAAATTTCGATATTTTCGGATACCTGTATAATGTGGTCGTATAAATCTCTTAAATAAAACTGTGTCTTTTCTGTAATTAAGTGATGTTCGCTTTTTTCTATGCGATTTACCACTTCTCGTAAAGGAAAAACAGCTCTTCTAATCTTTAAAACTTCTCTTTTAAGGCTTTGAATATCATACGTTATATCATCATTTGGTTTTTCTTCAAACAAATTATCTTCTAATTCTTCTATTTTATCTCCCATTGCTTCTATAAGGTTAAAATAGTTATCTACAGCAGCATCCATTAACGCATATAATAAATAATCTGATCCCATAGATCGAACTCTTCCTTTTCCTAATCGAATACGGTTTCTGATAGAATCAAAAACATCTCCATCTGATTCTTGAAAAGATATCACATAAGTATTACCTAACACAAAACTTATGTGCTCTATGCATAATTTTTCATCTTTATCAAAATAAAGCATTTTTAAAACTACAAAGAGATATTTTTCATACTCATCGATTTTTGGTCTTTGGTCTGTATTAGCAATATCTTCTAATATTAAAGGATGCAGATCATAATGCTCTCCTATTTTTTCAATTGCCTCTGTGTGATTAAGTCCATTAACATTAATCCATGTAATAGGTTCTGAATCTGAATATTTAAATGCTTCTTCAATACTATTTAGCTCTTTTTCTTCAAAAAAATCTTCACTATAATCAAATACCTCAATATATAAATCCCCAGAAGTTTTATCTCCTGTATACACAACTGTTCCTGGTGCTAGACCGAATTGTTTTTCTGCTGGTGAAGAAGCAGTATTTTTCATCTTTTATTTTTTTCTAAAAAACACAATGTAGTATAATTAAAATATCTTTACAAAATAACCGTTACGAAAAAACAATAATTATGGATAAAATTACTGCAGTTTTTGATTCTCCAATTTTTATAAATATAGTTTCTGTTCTTTTATTGTTTACAGTTATATATATATCTATAAAAATGCTACATAAAGGTGCTTTTAAACTGGTTAATGATAATGCCTCTAAGTATAAGCTTAAAAAGTTTATTACTTTTTTTGGGTATCTCATTTTTGTTTTTGGTGTTTTATTAATTTTTAATACCAAGCTTTCTGGTATTGGCACAGCATTAGGAGTTGCTGGTGCAGGTATTGCTTTTGCATTACAAGAGGTAATAGTAAGCGTAGCTGGATATGTCACTGTTTTTTCTAGTAATTTTTATCGCGTAGGAGATCGGGTAAAACTAGGAGGTATTAAAGGAGATGTAATCGATATTGGTATTTTACGAACTACTCTTATGGAAATTGGAGATTGGGTAAATGGAGATCTTTATAACGGTAAAATGGTTAGAGTGGCTAATAGTTTTGTTTTTAAAGAACCTGTTTATAATTATTCTGGAGATTTTCCTTTTTTATGGGATGAAATATACATACCCATAAAAACTAATGGAGATTATGCATATGCAAAAAGAGTTTTTACAAAGATTTTAAATGATGAGGTAGGTGATTTTGCAAACTCTTCTCAAATATCTTGGGATAAAATGATTGGTAAATATAATATAGAAAATGCCCGTGTACAACCAATGATAACAATGTCTTTCGATCAAAACTGGATTACATTTACTCTTCGATATGTTGTTGATTTTAAATCTAGAAGGGGCACAAAATCTGTCCTTTTTGATAAAATACTTACGACCATACAAAACTCTAATGGAAAAATTGAAGTTGCTTCGTCTTCTTTTGAAGTTACTGCTTTCCCTAAGTAGAAATTTTAAAAACCTGATACTGTTACCTCTATATAAATATTTTAGAGATAAAAAAGCACTTAGAAATAAATGTTTACTAATATAACATTCAAACCTTTTTGATCAGAATTAAAAAATAATTAGTTTTTATAATAGTAGTAATATTCAAACCTTAAATACATTTAATTCAAGATTAAAAATTTAAAATTTCATACACTTAATACCCAAAAAGGTCTATTTTTATTTTTTGATCTCTAGATCTCTCTTTTGGTTTGATTTTTTTAAAAATATGATCTTTGTCTATTTTTTTTATGTCTGATAATTTATTTAGCATTGTTACAGCATCTTCAATACTAGTATCAAACATTCGTAGTACTTGTTTATCAAAATTTGGGCTATTTTTAGCTTCCATACGAATGATTTGTAATTGATATAGTAGTTTTTTTATCATATGATTGCTTTCATCAAGCATAGATAGATATGCTTTCTTTTTTTGCAAATAGATTTTTCTTTTAAATGACTCTACTAAATTTAAAATCATAAAAAATAAAAAGCAGAAAATCCAAATAAAAAAAGCTTCATCTAATCCATATTTTTTCGTAAAACTTAAATAGATATTTACATTATTTATTATATCCCAATTAATTAATAAAGTATAAGTATACCCTGTTATCGCTATTATTAGTCCTATCAAAATATACTTATATTTGTTTATTTTTTCCACAACAATTTCTCTCCTTATCTTCATCATCATAATTATTGTTTATTAATATTAGAACATTTCTAAGTAAAATAAAATACCTTTTTTACATATCATCGATTATATAAAAATATTGGTGATCTACTAGACAGAGGCCCGAATAGAACCTCTATATCAACATTTCAACTATAAGAATCTAATTTTTGACTACTGGTTTTTCTATTTTATTAATATCAATAAGGATTAGTCTTTGTTTATATTTTTTTACTTCTGCATCCTCTTTAATATCATTATTTTGAACTTCTATAGGATCTACTTCATAAGTAATCGTAAATACACCTCCAATATGTTCTTTTTCACTTAAATCGTACTTAGAAACAGCTTTTTTACTAACAAAAGTAAACTCTAATATCTTTCCTGTTTCTTTGTCTGTAAAATAATATGCTTTATCTGATTGTCCGCTATAAGTAACTTTTACTTCTATAATATCATTATTAATTATGTTAGTAAAACTTGTAACTAATAAAACCGTTAAAATTAAAAGAATTCTTTTCATGTAAAAATAATTTTGTTGTTATACTTATTTTAGACACATCTTTATATATAAAGTCACATATATTTTTAAATTTGATAATATAAAGCTAGTATCTGTTTGCTATACTTTGGGATCTTATACACATATCAAAACTTTGTAAATGCTTTGATATAAAATATAGTTATACATTTTTAAATACAAATATCCGTAATTAAAATAACTCATAATCAATAACCTCAGAGCAAGATCACGAGGTATGCTTCCAAAAATATATTTTGTTTTCGAGGCAAGCCTCCTTTAGAATTAAACGCCACAATGTGGATTAAATTATCTACAATTAAAAATCTCAAAAACAAAATAAAGTTCAAAAAAAAGAGTTATGACAGTACATCAAAATTATTTTATTAATACTAAAGTTATATAAAGTTCTTGAAAAATTAAACATAAGAGATGATAATTTACTCTTTTACAGAGGTGATTTTATACTTATTCCATTTCTAACTACTCATTTTTCATATTTTTTTTCTTAAATTACCTACTATACACCCCTAAAAGAGATGAAAAAGAGAATATTTATTTTAATAATTATATTATATAATTGTTCGAGTGTATTAGGTCAAAAAAATGATTCACTACTAAAAGACAGCCTTTATAAATTATTAGATTCTGTTAATGTTTTTAATGGATTAGGTAGGTTTAAAGAGTCTATCGACTATACAAATAATGCTTTAGAATTATCAAAAATTTTGGGAGACCAAGAATTAACCATTAAATCTCAAAGAAAATTAGCAGAAATATATTCCAGAATGGGAAATCCTGAAAAAGGCATTTCTACTATTGAAAGCTTAATAGAAAAAATAAAAGAAACCAATTATAAAAAAGAATTAGCAGATTTATATTGTTTACTAGCATTATCTTATAAAGAATTAAAAAAATACGACAATGTAGAGTATTATTTGAATATTAGTTTTGAGAGTTCTAAAAAAATAAAATATAAAAAAGGTCAATGGGTTGCACTAATTAACCTAGGTATACTTAATTATAGTAGAAAAAAATACGAAAAAGCACATACCTATTTTGAAACTTCAATTTTGTACTTAGATCCTGATCACAAAATGAGCATATCTTTTCCTTTTTATTTTGCAGTTACAAAAATAGAATTAGGAGATTACATTAATGCAAAAAAATATCTAGATAAAGCCTACAAAATTAGTCAAGGCAATATTAATAATCTAAAAACTATGTGTTTAACCTATGTTAAATTATATGAAAAGCAAAATAATTTAACAGAAGCTATTTCATGGTACAAGAAATATGTAGAGTACGAAACTACTTATCATAAAGAATTAAATAAAAATAAAGAGGAAACTCTTCAGCTTAAATATGATTTAGAAATCAAGGATAAACAAATACAAATAGCTAATAAAGAAAAGGAAATAAGAGAAGGAAAAATAAAAACTTCTAGAATGATAATTTACTTTATTACCTTTTTATTAATTAGTTTTTTGTTTACTATTTTCTTTTTACATAAGGGTAAACAAAAAGAAAAATCTCTTAATAATAATTTAAAAGAAAAAAACAAAGAGCTTCTTATCGCTAAAGAAAAAGTAGAATTTTTATCTAACATAAAATCTAACTTTTTTTCGATGATAAGTCATGAATTAAGAACTCCTTTATATACAATTACTGGCATTACAGAGTTGCTAATTAATAATAATCCTGATAAAAATCAAAAAGGATATTTAGAATCCTTAAAATTTGCTGGCAATCATTTAATTTCTCTTATTAATAATATTCTTCAAAATAATAAGATTGAAAAAAAAGAACTAAAAATAAACTCTCAGTCCTTCAACTTAAAAGAAATAATTAACAATACTCTGAGCGCCTTTGAATATTATGCAAATAAGTCTAATAACAAACTTCATATTGATTTTGATAATAGTATACCCGAAATTTTATATGGCGATGTTATAAAACTATCGCAAGTACTTAATAATCTTTTAAGCAATGCAATGAAATTTACCTATAATGGTAACATATGGATAACTGTTAAAAAGGAAATAAATAGTGATGATAAATATTTTTTTAGTGTAAAAGATGATGGAATAGGAATAAACATCGATAAACAAAAGATCCTTTTTGATGATCTCATACAAGAGTCATTAGATTTTGATAATAAATATGAGGGCTCTGGTTTAGGATTACAAATTTCCAAGAAATTATTGAAAATTTTGGGATCAAATATTAAAGTAAATAGCCAAATAAATAATGGTTCTGAATTTTATTTTACTATTAGCTTTAAAGAATATTTTCCTGTTAAGAAAAGTGAAAACGATTTAGAAAAAATATCTAAAAAAGGTTTGCTTACCGATATAAAAGTAATGGTCATTGATGACAATAAAATTAACCTAATTCTAACAAAAAAAATACTAGAAAATAGCGGTATACAAGTTACTATTTTTGAAAACCCTATAAAAGCAATTGAAAAAATTAAAGAAAAAAAATTCGAATTAATCTTAATGGATATTCATATGCCTCCTATAAATGGCTATGAAGCAACAAAGATAATTAGAGAGTTTAATAAGAATATACCCATTATAGCTCTTACTGCATCATCTCTCCATGATAATAAAGAAAGAGCAATTAAAGCTGGTATGAATGATTTTATCAATAAGCCATATGTACAAAAAGAGTTTTTTGAAATAATTTCAAAATACATAAAGACTTAAACTTATTATTAATAATTTATGTATTTAAAAACTATTCGATCAGAATAATCTGTCCTGTCCTAATCTTTATCTTTTAACAAATTATTTACCTTAAACTGTAACCTAGGATAATTTCTCTTTTAAACCATCCGCACCTAGTTCTAATTTTACAATACATATATAAAATAATATATATAGGTAATGAGATATGTTATATTTATTTCTAGTATCTTTTTATTTATTAGAAATTACTTTTCTATTTTTTTTGATAATGTACTTTATATCTCCAATAGGATAAAGCTCCCAAAATCACCCAAAATAATATAAAATAGTATGCTCCTACAGGAGTAACAGCTCTATCACCACTAGCATAAGAATGTAATCCTTTTAAATAAAAGTTTACTCCAAAATAAGTCATCATAATAGAAAGAACCGCGAAAATAGACATTAAATTAAAAAACCATCTGCCACGTAATCCAGGAACTAATCGCATATGGATTACAAATGCATATACCATAATACTTATTAATGCCCAAGTTTCTTTAGGATCCCACCCCCAATAACGTCCCCAACTTTCATTAGCCCACATACCTCCTAAAAAATTACCTATAGTAAGCATTACTAATCCTATAGTAAGAGCCATTTCATTAATAATAGTTATTTCTTTAATATTAAGATCCATACGTTTCTTATTAGACTCTGTTGTTAAGATCATTAATAATAAGGATAAAATTCCCAATATAGCACCTACAAAAAATGGCCCATAACTCCCTACAATAACAGATACATGTATGAGTACCCAATAAGAATCTAATACTGGTTGTAAATTTGATATCGCAGGATCTGTCCAATTTTCATGTGCAAAAAACAAGATAATTGCCGCAACAAAAGTAGTTGCTGCAATAGTTAAGTTACTTCTTTTACCAAAAGCTAATCCTATTGCCAAAGTCATCCATGCCACATAAATCATAGACTCATAAGCATCACTCCATGGTGCATGTCCAGAAACATACCAACGAACAATCAATCCAACAGTGTGCAGTATAAATAACAAAATGATTATCCCAATAGCACTGTTTATAAGACCTTTTATAATTTTAGAATCTTTAAATATTCTAATAATTACAAAAATCATCATCAATAAACCTACTATACCATAATATTTATATAATGTTCTAAATATATCATATTTGTTTAATGCTATCTCTGCTTGTATTTTTTTGTCTGAAGGCAACACTTCGCTTCCAAACTTTTTTTGAAAACTTTTTATACTTTCTACATATTGGTTAGGCTTACTATAATCTCCAGATTTTCTAGCCTCATGTAGGGATTGACGGTAAATAGGTATAATCTGTCGAGTATACACTGAATCCATACCACTAAACTTAAATTCATTTAGCTCTGGCATAGAAACCCATTTATTACCTTCATCTCCTGGTATCGGAAAAACCCTTAAAATCCCCCCTCCTAAAGCCTGATTAAGAAGATAAAATTTTTCATGTGTTTTAAGAAAATCTTTTTCAAAAGTACTTGGTGTATTTGTACTGCTGGCTTTTTCCAAATAAGGTGCTAGTTTATAAGATCCATCAGGTTCTACCAAATCAATCAAAGATACTCTTCTTTCTGTTTTTGGGACTCCTAATATTTTACGAATACTATCATTTTCACGTTGAATCTCAATTAAAGGAACACTATACCATATAAATGGATTTTCAACCATAGAAACAAATACCTGATCTGCATCTAAACCTTCATAAGTATCTTTTTTACTAAGTTTACGTAACAATTCGGAAGAAAAAGTATTAACAGGTTTCATTCTTCCTCTTTCATCTTGGATCACAATACTACCAAAATTAGCCGCATGCTCTTTAGGTACCACATTAGCCAAAATAACCGAATCGAGTTTTGCTTTACTTGGCAATGTTGAGACGTGATTAGTATGCTCTGATTGATTTTGTGCAAAAGAAAAACCAGAAATTAACAATACCAATATCATTGTTAATGCTTTCTTCTTTTTCTTTATTTTACTTAACATAATTTCTAAGTCTTTAAAACGAGATCCTTTAGCAAAAAGAATAAGCATTAATCCCAGATATAATAACATATATCCTGCATATGTAATCCAAGTACCCCATCGATCATGATTTACAGACAAAACCGTGCCTTTTTCATCAGGATCAAAAGAAGCCTGAAAAAACCGATACCCCTTATGATCTAAAACATGATTCATATAAATATCATATGGTTTTGATGTGTTATTTTCTACAATGTCTACTTTACTTTTATATGATTTATATACATTTTCAGTACCCGGAAATTTTTCTGCAATAAAATCATTTAATTTTAGTGCAAAAGGTAATTCCATTTGTTTAGAACCATAATTAAAATACATCTCTAAACCTCCTAATGAGATTTTAGTCATATCATTATAATATCCTTTTCCTCCTAATAACTTAACCTCTTTGGTTTCTCCATTACTTGAAACATTAAAAATTAAAGCATCTTGCTGTCCTTTTCCTTTAACTTTTATAGGAGTAACATCATATTTTCCTTTAACCATAGGATCTGGAATTACAAATTGCATCCCAGCAGTTTGATACAAAGATCGAAGCATTAAAGGTTGTAAACTATCTTTAAAGACCAATCCTTGAAATTGATCTGCCATTCTTAAAAAAGATCCTTCAAAAGGGGACTCTATAAAATATTCATCCTTTTCATGAGTAATATTTATTGCTCCTTTTGTAGGTTTATTAAAGGCTATTAGTACATTATGTATATTAGAAACCTCTCCTTCTTTAAGAAAATGATCATGTCTATCTCCATCTCCTGCTTCGACTATTTTAAGATAATTTTCTCCATCTTCTGTTTCTACTAACCCTATTTCCGCTCCTTGGATATAGTTTTTATATTCTATAGTTACAGGTTGTTTATTATAATCGGTATCAATTGTAAAGCTATTATTAGTAGCCTCTGCTAATTCTAAATGCTCAGATATTATACGACGACGAGGCTGTCCATCAATTTCTCCATCTAAAAAAATCGTTAAATAGGTTTTTTCTGAAAGAAAATTAGCTGTAGTTTCTCCTTCTCTAATTGGCATAACCCCTTCATAACTAATATAACGAGTAACAAAAGCCCCTATAATTATTAAAATAAAAGATAAATGTATTAGTAGAGTAGGCCATTTTTCTTTCGTATATAATTTGTATCTCATTATGTTTCCACAGAAATTAATACCAAAAAATACCATAATAGCCTCAAACCACCATGTATTGTAAACCCAAATTCTTGCCGCTGTGGTGCCATGTGCATCTTCTAAAAATGTGCCCACCCCCATAGAGAATGCAAAAACAATAAATAAAACTGACATTAACCGTGTAGAGAACAAAATACTCGCTAGCTTATCTTGCATAGTAACCTTCTTTTTTTGCTCGGCAAATTTACTGTTTTTAGAAAGATAATCTGTCATGATCTCTTCTGATTTTAATGTTTTAACAGAAGTTTGTATTTAAAGTATTATCTGTTTTTATCTTCTTTTGAAGTAAATCCCATAAATTATTAGTTTTTCTATATCCTCTTTTAAGTTTATAATTTTTTAAATAATGAATAATTAATTTTTCATCCTCTCCCAACTAATATTTTGAACTTCTAAAATCTTTTTAAACAAAAAAAGAAATGAAGAAATACATTATTCTATTTTTTTATAGGAACTTCCTTATTTTTGCTAAATGATTAGAGTTGTAATTCTTGGTGCAGGAAATGTAGCTAAACATTTATATAGTGCTTTTTTTCATCAAAAGCATATAGAGATTATACAATGTTACAACCGTAAAAATCTACAACTACATCCAGATCAAAAAAAAGAAACTATTATAAAAGATATTCGTTTATTAAAAGATGCAGATATTTATGTTTTGGCTGTTAGTGATGATGCTATCGAAAAAGTTTCTAGCATATTTCCATTTAAAAATAAATTAGTAGTTCATACCTCTGGTAGTTCTCCCATGGGTATAATTAACAATAAAAACAAAAAAGGAGTCTTTTATCCCCTACAAACATTTAGTAAAGATAAAATTGTAAATTTTACTACTATTCCTATTTGTATCGAGGCAGAAAACCAAATAGATTTAGAAATATTACGTAAACTAGCTAGTTCTCTTTCTAATAAAGTTTATACAATTTCTTCAGAACAACGCAGTATACTACATGTTTCTGCAGTTTTTGTAAATAATTTTACCAATTATTTATTTTCCATAGGAAGTGATATCTGTAACGAACATAGAGTTCCGTTTGAAATTCTACATCCCTTAATACAAGAAACAGCTCAAAAAGCAATTAAAATGGATCCTAGTAACGCACAAACTGGACCTGCAATACGAAAAGATGTGAATACAATAGAAAGACATCTGGAAATATTAACAAATACTACACAACAAAACATATATACAACTTTAACAAAGGCTATACAATCTAAATATGGAAAAGAGTTATAAAGAATACTTACAACACATTACTACTTTTATCTTTGATGTAGATGGTGTACTTACAGACGGTACTGTTATTATTAATACCGATGGTGAATTGCTAAGAACGATGAACATTAAAGACGGATATGCACTTAAGGCTGCGGTAGAGCAAGGATATAATGTATGTATCATTTCTGGAGGTAAAAACGAAGGGGTTCGCCAAAGATTAAAAGGATTAGGTATAAAAAACATCTATCTAGGTGCACATCAAAAAGTAGATCAACTAAAAGAATATCTGGATACAAATTCTATTAAGCTAGAAAATGTTTTATATATGGGAGATGATATACCTGATCTACCAGTTATGAAAATGGTAGGATTACCTACTTGTCCACAAGATGCTGTTGCAGAAGTTAGAGAGATTTCTAAGTATATATCCTTTAAAAAAGGTGGAAAAGGATCGGTAAGAGATGTTATTGAGCAAGTTCTTAAAGTACAAGGAAAATGGATATTAGATTATGATGCTAAAGCTTAATGTGTTTTAAATCAAAAACAAATGAAATTAGTATTTGCTACCAATAATCCTAATAAAATAAAGGAAGTTCAAGCTATGTTAGCTTCTAATATTCAAATAGTAAGTCTTCAAGAAATTGGATGTAACGAAGATATTCCTGAAACTTCTCCTACGATAGAGGGTAATGCTATACAAAAAGCAAAATATATAAAAGAAAACTATGGCTACGATTGTTTTGCAGATGATACGGGTCTGGAAGTCGAAATATTAGATGGAGAACCAGGAGTTTATTCTGCAAGATATGCAGGAGAAACAAAAGATGCTAATGCTAATATGGACAAGCTTTTAAAGAAATTAGAAACTGAAAGTAATCGAAAAGCTAGATTTAAAACTGTAATAGCTTTAGTTATAAACGATGAATTAAATACCTTTACTGGTATTTGTTCTGGTAGTATTACCAAAAATAAAAAGGGAAAAGATGGATTTGGATACGATCCTATATTCCTACCAAATGAGTACACAAAAACATTTGCAGAATTACCTCTCGCCGAAAAAAATAAAATTGGCCACCGAGGTAAAGCAATGCAACAATTAATCAATTATTTTAAATAACCATTCTACATCATGAAAAGTTAACCTCTCTCTTTACTACACCGTAAATAGACAGTTACCATAAATTATATATTTATAAGGCACTAAAATGATGAGGGTTATAGTTATACTACATACAAAAAAATCAATATTCACACTAAAAAATCTTTAAAAAATAGTTCTAATCCTTTAGATAATTTATTCTTTACCTTATTAGTCTCTGACTAATTTCTACATAAAAATTCAATATTATTATTTTAACAAAAAAGCCTCTTGGGGTATGAGGCTTAGGGTTTGAAATTAAATAGGGGTAAAAATGTTAATTTTAGTTCAATGGGTAATCAATATTTGTCTATATTTTTTTGTACACTTCAAAAGTATGGATATATCATTATAATCTTACAGTACAGTATATCAAATATTCTAATATCATCGACAAAAAACAAATAAATCAGATGAAGGTTAGATTTTAAAAAATAAAAAAGCTATAAATAAAAAAGCCTCATAGATATGAGGCTTATTAGGTTAAAATAATTTTTTATTGGGACAAAAAAAGTCGCAAAATAATTAAATAAAAATTCCAATTTTTCTCTTACTTTTTCTTTACTGCAACAAATATAAAAGCTCTATTAAATTTCATATTAAAATACATATATAACAAAATAAAATATTCGACAAAAAACATAAAAAAACGTCAAAAAGAAAAACAACTAATAAAACAATATTTTTCAAGACTACTTATCTTTCTTTAAATTACAAAGAAATCAATTAAACTCAATCAAGATTTTGCATAACTTTTATTAATATCGTAACATTACATTTATAAAATTATGCATTCAATCATATATGAAAAGTCAAAATATCACACCAAAAAAACCTCAAAACGAAAATATTATTGAAAATAAAGAATTAAACATCTGGGAAGCATTATTACCTGTAATAGTCTTGGTTGGAATGTTGTTTTATAATGTGACATATGCTTTTGGTGATGATGCATTAAGTGGAAGTAATCAATTTATTTTATTATTAGGTGCTGCAGTAGCTGCTATAGTAGGTTTCTTTAATAAGGTTTCGTATAAACAAATGATGGAAGAAGTTGCCAGAAATGTAAAATCTACAACAGGAGCTTTATTAATCTTATTAATGGTAGGGTCTCTTGCCGGAACTTGGTTAATTAGCGGTATCATTCCAACAATGATTTATTATGGTTTACAAATTCTTAACCCAACTATTTTTTTAGCTGCTTGTGTAGTTATTTGTGCAATTATATCCATTGCAACTGGTAGTTCATGGACTACTTCTGCAACAGTCGGTATTGCACTTATAGGGATTGGAGATACTTTGGGTATTTCTTTAGGAATGACAGCTGGAGCTGTTATTTCGGGTGCTTATTTTGGAGATAAAATGTCTCCGCTATCTGATACTACAAATCTTGCTCCGGCAATGGCAGGTGGAGAATTGTTTTCTCATATAAAATATATGACATACACTACAGTTCCTACCATTACTGTTACTTTACTCTTCTTTATAATTATAGGATTTACTATAGATACAACTGGAGCTCCCCAAATAAGCGAGCAATTAAATGCGATTAATACTGCTTTTAATATTTCTCCTTGGCTTTTCATTGTTCCTATTTTAGTAATTGGACTTATTATAAAAAAGACACCTCCATTAATTGCACTATTAGCAGGAACACTTCTTGGTGGTATTGCTGCTATCATAGCACAGCCAGAAGTTGTTATAAAAATTGCAGAAAGTACAGAATTAACTTTTAATTCTGCATACATTGGTGTTATGAAAGCAATGACAGTAGATACTGCTGTAGAAACCACAAACGCACAACTTAATGATTTATTTTCTTCAGGTGGTATGTCTGGTATGCTGGGTACTATCTGGCTTATTGTATGTGCAATGGTTTTTGGAGGTGTTATGGATGCAATAGGAGCTTTAGCCAGAATTAGTAAAGCTCTATTAAGTTTATTTGACTCTGTTTTTGGGCTTTTTGCTAGTACAGTTATTAGTTGTTTAACTTTAAACGTTACGGCATCTGATCAATATCTGGCAATTGTTGTACCTGGTAGAATGTATGCAAAAGCTTTTAAGGATAAAGGATTAGCTCCAGAAAATCTTAGTCGTACTCTTGAAGATTCAGGGACAGTTACTTCTGTTTTAATACCCTGGAATACTTGTGGAGCATACCAAAGTGGTGTACTTGGAGTACCTGTAGCTGATTATGCAGTCTATGCCATGTTTAATTGGTTAAGTCCTTTTGTTACCTTAATTTTTGCCGCATTTAAAATAAAAATAAAACAATTAGCACAAGACTAATTGTAACCAAAAGAATTTTAAAAAGTAAAAGCACATGAACTAACCTTCATGTGCTTTTACTTTTTATATATAGTAGTAAAAATTTATATAAATACGTAAACCAATAACTAATTAAATTCGGATTACATATCATAACAAATAAACATATAGAATTCTGTTCGATATTTAACAAAAAATATACATAACCCTTAATATTTATGAATTATTTAATGAATTTTTGAAGCTTAACATAAACTTAATAGTATGAAAACAATTCAAAAATCAATTCGTTTTAAAATGATTCCAATACTAGTTGGAACCGTATTTTTTTTCAATTCTTGCTCTACAGAAGAATTTTCTGAAGAAGTACCTGTAGATACCTCATCCGTGGAATTAGGTCCTGATCAAGCAGTTCCTAACAGTTATATTGTTCTTTTTAAAGAAGATGGTAAACTAAAAAGTAATAAACAGCAAGTAAGCCAAAAATCATCTAGTATTTTATCCCAGTACAAAATTGCTTCTAATAAAATGAAATTCGTTTATGAAACTGCAATCCAAGGATTTAGTATAAATGATATTACAGAAAAAGAAGCTCAATTATTAAGAAATGATCCTGATATCGAAGCAGTAGAACCTAATTACATTCATAAATTAAATGTTACTGTAGAACAAGGAGATATGCCACCAGCAAACTCTAACAAGGCAACAACTTCTGGATATTTTGAAGCTGGTGGTGATTATGTAGACTGGGGAGTTGCAAGAGTAGGTGGATACACGTATTCTACCGATAAAACAGCCTGGATTTTGGATAGTGGTGTATATGCACATCCAGATCTTAATATTGACTATACTCGTAGTACTACTTTTGTAGATAACAACTGGGGAGACAGAAACGGACATGGTACGCATGTTGCAGGAATAATAGGTGCAATGCATAACGGAGACGGTCTAGTTGGAGTTGCTCCTGGAGCAAAAATTGTTGCTGTAAAAGTATTAACTGATAGTGGATCAGGAACACAAGCACAAATCATCGCCGGAATAAATTATGTTGCTAAAAATGCTAAATATGGTGATGTATGGAACTACAGTATTGGTTTTACTAACAGAACAATTAGTGTAGCTTATGAAACTGCTTTTAAAAGCTTAGCCAAGGTAACATTTGGTGCTATGGCTGCAGGTAACAGTAATGATGATGTACAATACTATTCTCCACAAAGAGAATATATAACAAATGCCTGGGTAGTTGGTAATATGACTTCTTCTGATGCAGCTGCATCTGGTTCAAATTATGGAGATAATGTACATGCATGGGCTCCGGGAACAGGAATCTGGTCTTGTGGTATAGGAGGAACAGAATTTGCAAAGAAATCAGGTACTTCGATGGCATCACCTTATGTTGCAGGTATATTACTTGTTAAAGGTGATGGAAAAATAATTACTGACGGTACTGTTTCTAAAGGAGGATATAGCGCTTCTATAGCAGTTGTAAAAAAATAAAACACCCTAAATTATTTATTACATAAAAGAAGTTTCTGTAAATAACACTAAAGCTAAAGGCTTTTCGAAAAGAATAGTGTTAAGAAATAATCTTAACCATCAAAATAAATAATTATATAAGTATAAAATTGGTTATTTTTATAATTACTAAAGGCTGTTTGAAATTGTATCAAACAGCCTTTTTCATCTATTCTCATTAGTAATCAGATACAATCTTCCAAAAAAATCAAAAAAGTTATATTTTGTATTTATAAATTCGTCAAACTAAAAGACACATAACTTAAACTAATTTCTAAAGCGAACTGCGATCTTATATACCGAAATGCAAATATTAATTATTATAGAATCTTGTTCTATATTTTTATAACATATTGAACTCTTAACGTCTTAATCCCTTATTAAAATTTTATTTCCTAATCCTTTATCTCAAAAAGAAGATATATTTTCAGTAGTATGCCTTGCCAACATAAAAGTGATATTATCTTGAGATTATTGATTTATTTTATTTTTCTGATAGAAGAAATAAGCTTCTAATTCTATAATTGGTGTTTTTTTGCTGATTTAAAAGCTATAAGCTTTTCACAAACAAACACAAAGCCTATCCCTCCTATTTGAATAAAAATAAGAGATAATTTGACTTTCTGTAATTACAAAAGGCTGTTTGAAATTGTATCCAACAGCCTTTTTTTAATCACCATAAATAAATTGGTAATTCTTAACTAAACAAACTAATTTTTTACAGTAGAGTTAACTACCAAACTAGAAACCATTTTTACTTTATTGGCTACAGTTGCATAATTTGGAGAAAATTGAATAACCAGATCTGCTATTTCTTTAAACTGCTCTTCAGTACCATTCCCTTCTACAGTAAAACAATACTCTACTGTATCATATCCTACAGGAGATGTTTCATTTATACCTAAAAACCCTTGTAAATCTAATGTTGATTTTATTTCTAAAGAAACTCCTTCTAGCTCTATTCCTTTTGTAGATGCCATAGCAACAAAAGTAACCATCATACATCCTGAAAGACCTCCTAATAGATAACATTGTGGAGTTGGAGCAGAATGTTCTCCTAATAACTGATTTGGCTCATCGATAGTAAATGAAAAATCGTGAGGGATTTTTTCATCTCCTAATTGCAAAGCTTTAGTTTCTACTCCTACTTTTGTACCACCTAACCAAGTTGCCTTAATACCACCAGAATACATTCCGTTTTTTGAGTCCTGTTCTACTGTATTTTTATACGCTCCCAGAGCTTCTAAATTAATTCCGTTAATCATAATGATAAAATTTAAGTTGTTATTATTTAATTTAAGTATCCGTTTTCTATTAATTGCTTTTGTACATCCATATAAGTATCTGCATATAATTTATCTATTTCTTCTATAGACATAAATGCATCAGAGAATCCAGGCTTTTCTGGATCAATCATTAATTTTACAGACTGGATAAAATGCTTAGCTAATTCTTTAGGATTTTCGTTACCTACAGATATTCTCATTGTTGTTTTATGAATTCCCGATTTCAATAAAGCTTCTTGATCTAGTTCTGAATGTGAAGTAAATGCTGGACATAACAATGTTGTATTAATTTGTCCTAAACTTACTTGGAAACCAAAGGCTGGAGCCAAAGTATCAAAGAATTTTTTGAATGCCGAATCACTTACGCCTGACTTTTCAAAGTCAATGGTAAATAATGGAGCCGCTAACTGATATTTACTAACTTTTTTCATAATCGCATTGTTAGGATTATTCTCTAAAGCATTACATATTACTGACATCTCTGGATTAGAGTTAAAGAATTTAGCCAACACTACTGTATTTACACATTTTTGAGTCATTCTTAAATTCATTGTCTTCATTCCAGATAAAATCTCAAAAGCAGCATCTGCATTTAAGAAACCACCCTTAATGTAATATACATTCCAGAATAATGACTCATCCCAGTTAATCCCATCAACTTTCTCACCTTTTGGCACAAACATCAAACTATTCTTTCCGATTATACCACCTGCAATAGCAGTACCAGAACCAGTAATATCTTTTGTGTAACTATGGAATAAGAAATCTGGTCTACAATCCTCATCCTCTTGTTGTAATGGCTTAATTAAGAATGGAGTTGCTACAGTACCATCTAGCATTACCATAGAACCATTTTGTTTAGAGTACTTACAAATTGCAGGAACATCTAACATATAACCATGAGGGTTACAAGGAGACTCAATATATACATGTATTTTTTTACCGTTAGCTAGTTGATCTTTATAATCTATTTTAGCTTGATCCATTACAGGCTTAAAGTCTTCTAGTGTATATCCATCAAACCAAACAACCTTAATATCCATCTTATTCTTTTTTGCAAAGAAATCTTCGATCAACTGGTAAGCTCCACCATAAATGTTTCTAGAAACAATCATAATATCTTGGTAGCTTAATACATTACATAATAACGCATCGATAGCTGCCATACCACTATTAAAGTTCCAAGCAGTATATTGATCTGCATATTTACCAGCCTCTAGGTGTACCATGTGCGTACCAAGAGCCATAGATGTAGGATTTAATGATCTTGAATAGATGTGGTGAATAGATTCTTTACCATTAAAAGCATCATCAATCCATTCTGTACAGGAATAATCGTAAGTAGAGGTACGAGCGATTACTGGTGTTGCAGAAAATAATGCTGCGATGTTATTAAATAAAGGCATTGGGCCTTTTGCGTTTAGAGTAGCATCAGACTGCTCTAATGATTGATACGTTTGCTTTAATGGAGTTTGTAACGTTTCTAAAACTTTAGCAATCTGAAAAGACATAAAACGTTTTGCATTAAAATATGCAACTTTCTCACTAGCGTCTAATCTACCAACAGTATCAGCTGTAATTTCTTTTAGCTTAGAGATATCTGCTTGTGCAGTATAAATATCTATAGCGGCTTTTTTTAATGTTTCTCCGTAAGCACTATTTGGATCTATATCAAAATATGCTAACTGCTCTGCAGCTAATTCTTCTATAGTTTTGCAAACTGTAGAATTTCTTTTTGGTGATAATACTTTGGCTACATCCATATTTACATTGCCTTTTGTAGTTTTGTCTTTTTTGATAATCTCTGCGTTTTCTATAGTGTTCATATTTATATTTATTAAAGGTTAAAACATGCAATTTTAGTTGTGGTCATTTCTCGTATAGCAGATTTCACTCCTTCTCTGCCTATTCCACTTTGTTTAATTCCTCCAAAGGGCATCATATCAATTCGGTAATCTGAAGAGTCATTAACCATTACACCTCCACATTGCAGTTCGTTAATTGCTTTAAAAGCGACTTCTATTGAATTTGTAAAAATACCGGCGTGCAATCCATAAACAGAATCATTACTTGCACTTATTGCTTGATCTAAAGAAGATATTTTTGACAATGTGGCTACGGGACCAAATATTTCTTGTTTTCCGTTTAAAGAATGGTCGAAATTTCCTTCAAGAATTGTTGGTTGATAGGTATTTCCTATACGTTTACCACCACATAAGATTTTATATCCAGCTTGTTTTAATTCTTTAACCGAGTTATCTATAGTATTAATAGCCTCATTGGTTATGATAGATCCCATTTCTGTTTCTGGATCTTCTGGATCTCCAATGTTTATAGCATTTGCATACGCTATAATTTTTTCTTTAAAGGATTTGTATATGGATTTGTGAACATACATACGTTTCACTCCTACACAGTTTTGACCAGCAGCCCATGTCATGCCACCAATACAATTTTTAGAAACAGCATCTACATCCACATCCTCCATAACAATTACTGGTGAACTAGATCCTAGTTCCATCGCTACTTTTTTAATTCCTGCAGCTTTTATTATCTCCTCACCAGATTTTGTGCCCCCCGTAAAACTTATCATATTAACTCGTGGGTCTGTAATCAAAATATCCCCATAATTGCTAGCAGGCCCTGTTATTATATTAAGAATATGGAAGGGCAAACCTGCTTCTAAAAATAATTCCCCTAATTTTATTGCAGATACAGGCGTATAATCTGATGGTTTAAGTATAATTGCATTTCCTGAAGCTATTGCTGGGCCAAGTTTATGTGCCACTAAATTAAGGGGATCATTAAACGGGGTTATTGCTGTAATAGCACCTATTGGATCATGTACATAATACCCGGCTCGAGACGCACCTCCTGCAAAAGCACCAAAAGGAACTGTTTCTCCTGTAAGTCTCTTTGCTTCTTCACTACATAATGTTAATGTATTGATACATCTTTCTACCTCTTTATCTGCTTCTGTTTTTGTTTTAACTCCTTCACTTACTATTACTTTAGAAAATTCTTCTTTTCTCTCTTTTAACAATAAAACTACTTTAGCTATAATTTCACTTCTTTGATACGGTGATAAGTTTTTAGAAATGATTTTTCCTTTTTCGGCAGATTTCAAAGCCTCTTCTACATTATTTCTATCTGCACAAGAAATTGTATATATTTCTTTTCCTGAATATGGGTTTAATACTGGCATTTTCATTGCACTTTCTACCCACTTTTCTCCTATCAGAATTTTCATGGTATCTATCTTATCTAATGTTTCTATCATCCTTTTAAAAGTTTTTAATTACAGAAAGTACATCTGAAAACACAGAATAGCCAGTCTCTAATTTTCCAGCACCTGGGCCTGTAATCATAATTTTTCCTAAGTAAACAGTAGAGATTTCTATAGCATTAGTAACCCCATCAATATTAGATAATGCATCATCTTGTCCTAGAGCTTCTGGTTGTACTTTTGCTTCTATTGTATTTCCTGTTTTCTTTAAACTACCTATAAGACGAATATTTTTTCCTTCCTTTTTAGCTGCATCTAATTCTTTCTTAGAAATAGCATCTATTCCCTTTGTAGAAATACTATTGAGACCAAGATCTACTCCAAAAACTTTATGAGATAGTATGGCTACTTTTCCTCTGGCATCATAACCTTTTACATCATTAGTAGGATCTGCTTCTGCATATCCTTTTTGTTGTGCTACGCCAAGTGCGTTTTCAAAGGATTCTCCTCCAGCCATTTTTGAAAGAATATAATTACTGGTACCATTAAGAATTCCTCTAATTTCTGTAATATCATCTCCTGCCAAACATTCTTCTATCAAAGAAAAAGTTGGTGTACCACTCAATACAGTTCCTTCATATCGTAACGAAACATTGTTTTTTATAGCCAACTTATTTAATTCGGTATAATGCAATGCTACTGGTCCTTTGTTTGTAGTAACCACATGTTTTCCATTAGATAATGCATCTTTAATGAAAGTATAAGCAGGATCTCCAGTTTTGTAGTCACTATAGCTTGCTTCAATAATAAGATCTATATCTTCTATTTTAGATAATGGATGTTCATCTTTTAAGGAGTCATCATTAATATTTTCTCCTTTATCTAGTTTTTGCAAGAGTATATTAATATCTATACCTTTAGGATTATACATATTTCCTTTCATGATATCTTTTATAGCAACTACTTTGATATCTGTTTCAAATTTTTGAGAAACCCAGTTCGTTTTTTCCTGTAAGATTTCCAAAAAACCTCTACTAACAGTTCCTAATCCGATTATACCTATATTCATTTTAGAATTATATTTTACAAGTTCACGAACAAAATTCATTATATTTGTAAAAAAATTGAATTATATTCATATTTAATTTTATTAAACACGAAATAGATTCTAAAAAATTAATATTTATGAAGTTAGACCAGAAGGATATTCAGATTTTAAAGCTATTACAAAATAATGCTCGGTTATCTAATAAAGAGGTCGCAGCAGAGTTGGATATTGCTCCATCTACTTGTCATGAAAGATTGAAAAGATTAACTAGAGAAGGTTTTTTTAGAGCTTTTAATGCTAATCTTAACTTAAAGAAGTTAGATATTAATGTACAGGTAATGGTATCTGTACGTTTAAACAAACATGAAAGAGAAGTTGTAAATTCTTTTATAAAAAGAACCCGAACCCTAAAAGGAGTCATAAAATTTTATCACATGGCTGGTGATACCGACTTTATGATTCATATAGGGGTAAAAGATTCTGAAGATCTCAGATCTTTTATATTAGATAAATTAGCAAATTTCAGCTATATAGATCATATAGAAACTGCTATGATTTTTTATGATGAATGTGTTTGTAACCTTTCGATATTTGAATCTGAAGTTTTAGAATAAAAATTATTTGATATTTACTTATCGAGTATAGGAACTGGTTTTTTATTATTATCGATGGCTACAAATTTAAAATGACCAGAAACCGCTATCTCCCGATCATAACTATACATCTCTTCTTTATAAATATCTACTTTTACTAAACAGCTGGTTTTGCCCACCTCCACTACTTTTGCTACTAACTCTATTATAGTTCCTGCTGGAATTGGTTTTTCAAAATCAATTTTATCTGTAGATATAGTAACTACTTTTTTTCTACTAAATCGCGTTGCGCATATAAAAGAAACTTCGTCCATAAGCTGCAATGCTGTACCACCAAATAAAGTCTCATAATGATTTGTTGTATTTGGGAAAACTGCTTTAAATATTCTTGTTTCGGATTTCTTAATTAATTCTTCTATAGTATTCATACAATAACGATATAGTTTTTTCTTATCTTTTTACTCAGCAAAGGTAAATGTTATCCTATTATCTTTGTATTATACTTAAAAAAAAATTAGATGAATATTATAGAGAGTTTACGTTGGCGTTATGCTACCAAAAAATTTGATAATAAAAAAATTCTTCCTCAAGAAAAAATAAATACCATTACAGAAGCATTTAATCTAACTGCTACTTCTTATGGGCTACAACCGTTAAAATTGGTAATCATAAAAGATAAGGTATTACAAAAAGAACTTACAACACATTCCTGGAACCAACAACAGGTTGCCGATGCTTCTCATTTATTAGTATTCTGTATAGAAAAAAATATTGGAGAACAGTATATAAACGAGTATTTCAATAATGTGAAAGCAATTCGAAATACTCCTGATGAAATATTAAATCCTTTTAAAAAACAGCTGGTTTCTTCTTTTAAAAATAAGTCGCCAGAAGAAATTTATAATTGGGCTACAAAACAAGCATATTTAGCTATGGGAAACATTCTTACTATATGTGCGATTGAAGCAATAGACTCTTGTCCGATGGAAGGTTTTATACCTGAAAAATATGATGAAACCCTAAACCTTAGTAATCACAATTTAAGCTCTGTATTAGTATTACCTATTGGTTATAGAGCTAAAGATGATATGTTTTCTGAATTTAAAAAAGTAAGACGCTCTATCAATGACACCATCATTACTATTTAATTTTATTTATTACAGCCTATTAGTACTTAAAAAATTTCTAAAATATACCCCACTATATCAAAAGTCTTTTCGGTATTTTTGCCAAAAATGATTTTCAATTTAACACTATAGATATGCCAGGATTTGAGTTATTCGGTGCAGAAGAAAAAAAAGAAGTCCAAGATGTTTTGGATAATGGAGTATTAATGCGATATGGATTTGACCCTATGAGAAATGGTCATCATAAAGCATTAGAATTAGAGAAAGATCTTGCTAGTAGAATGCAAACCAAGTATGCACAGGTAGTTTCTAGCGGAACCGCTGCTTTAACTGTTGCTTTATCTTGTGCAGGGATTGGAGCTGGAGACGAAGTAATCATGCCAACATTTACATTTGTAGCCAGTTTTGAAGCTATTTTATCTGTTGGTGCTATCCCTATTTTATGTGATATTGATGATACTCTTACTTTAGATCCTGAAGCAGTACAAAAAGCTATATCCTCAAAAACTAAAGCTATTATGCCTGTACACATGTGTGGATCTATGGCAGACCTTAAAGCTTTAAAATCTATTTGTGATACACACAACCTTATTTTATTAGAAGATGCTTGTCAAGCTATAGGTGCCATTTATGATGGCAAACCTTTAGGTAGCTATGGAGATCTAGGTTGTTTTTCTTTTGATTATGTAAAAACAGTTACCTGTGGTGAAGGAGGAGGAATAATAACTAATTCTGAAAAATATGCAGAACGAGCACACCAATATCAAGATCATGGTCATGACCATGTAGGTAATGATCGTGGTGCAGAAACACATCCATTTTTGGGATATAATTATAGAATATCTGAATTAAATGCTGCTGTAGGGATTGCACAACTAAGAAAACTAGATACTATAGTTGCTATTCAAGAAAAAAACTACACTTTTCTTAAAAATGCATTGCAATCAATTCCTGAAGTTACTTATAGAAGAGTACCAAAAACAGGAGTAGAAAGCTATGCTTTTTTAAACATATTCTTACCCGATGAAAACCTAGCTAGAAAAGCGCATAAGGCTCTAGGAGAACATGGGGTAGACGCTTGCTTTTATTGGTTTGATAATAATTGGCATTACTATAAAAAATGGGAACATCTTTTGGAGCAAAAATCTTTAGGAAAATTATCTCAGGAAATACAAATGGGATTACAAAAAAACAACACCTCCTTTGATGCGAGTGATATATGGATGGGACGCACTATATCTTGCCTGATTAAAGTAGGTTGGACTGAAGAGCAGTTAAAAGAAAGAGCTACAAAAATGGTAAATGCTATAAAAAGTATCTTATAATAATAAGATAGTAGAATATGTAGAATATTAATATTCTACATATTCTACTATCTCTAATCCATATCCTATCATACCTACACGTTTTTGTTGTACGCTATTAGATACAAGTCTTAGTTTATGAATATTTATATCATGTAATATCTGAGCACCAATACCAAAATCCTTAGTATCCATAACTATATTTGGAGCTTTCATTACTTCTTTTCCGTTTTGGTTTTCTTTTAAAGTACTTAAACGCCCTAAAAGATTAAGCGATTGGCTTTCCTGATTAATAAAAATTATGGCACCTTTCCCTTCTGTATTAATACGTTTAAACATTGCATCTAAACGTTTATCTGCATTATTGGTTAGAGTTCCCAAAATATCATTATTAAATAATGTAGAATTTATTCTGGTTAGTACAGGTTCATTTTCTTTCCAAGTTCCTTGTGTTAAGGCTATATGGATTTGATTATTGGTTGTTTGTTTGTATGCTCTAAGTCTATAATTTCCAAAACGGGTAACAATATCAAAATCCTCCTTTTTTTCAATTAGAGAGTCATGTTGCATACGATATGCTACCAAATCTTCTATAGATATTAATTTAAGGTCAAATTTCTTTGCTACCTCTACCAATTGTGGTAGACGAGCCATTGTACCATCCTCATTTAATATCTCAACTAAAATCCCTGCTGGTTTTAATCCAGCAAGCCTTGCCAGATCTACAGCTGCTTCTGTATGCCCTGTACGTCTTAATACTCCTCCATTTTTTGCTTTAAGCGGAAAAATATGCCCTGGCCTACCTAAATCATGAGGTTTTGTATTTTCTTGGACTAGTGCGTTTATTGTTTTAGATCTATCATGAACAGAAATCCCAGTGGTGCATCCATGTCCTATTAAATCTACAGATACTGTAAATTGAGTTTCATGCAGAACCGTATTATTTTGAACCATCATATCAAGCCCCAGTTCTTCGCAACGATCACTAGTAAGTGGTGCACATATTAAACCGCGCCCATGAGTTGCCATAAAATTGATCATTTCTGGAGTAACTTTTTCTGCGGCTGCAATAAAATCTCCTTCATTTTCACGATCTTCATCATCTACTACAATAATTACCTTTCCTTGCCG
Organism: Aquimarina muelleri DSM 19832; assembly: GCF_000430665.1. GTDB lineage: Bacteria > Bacteroidota > Bacteroidia > Flavobacteriales > Flavobacteriaceae > Aquimarina > Aquimarina muelleri. The sequence continues at coordinate 34,108 of NZ_AUML01000006.1, forward strand.
AATATCTTCAATAGCCTCCTGAATAGTATTCAACTTAATTTTATTTTTGGTTTCGGTAATTTGCGACATAAGTATTGTTCTTAAAATTATTGCTTGACAAAGATATTTAAAAAGAAATCTATTTTTTGGATTTAGAAGATAGTTTTACAAAGATTTTCTTTATTGGCTGTACAATTCCGTCCATATTAAATATTCCTTGATCTGTAGTTGCTCTATGGGTTAAAAAGATACTTAAAGGAAATATTACAAATGTAGAAAGCCACGACCCTAAAAATGGAGGTATCCCTCCTTCTTCTGCACCGTTTTTAGCAAAAATACCTATAAAATGATACGTTAAAAATAGTACAACTCCAATTACAATTGGCAATCCTAATCCTCCTTTACGAATTATCGCCCCTAACGGAGCTCCTACAAAAAACAGAAGTATACAAGAAACTCCTAAAGCATATTTGTCATGTAAAGACATTTCGTATTTGTTTAAAGCTCTTTTCTTAAATACTTGATCGCTTTTGGTTGTATCTAATTTTCTTAAAACAGCATCTATATTAGAGGATGCAATTTGATAAATTTGTATTTTTTGGGCAACATCAAAATAATTTTCTAAGACTAATGTATCCTTGGTTATTTTTTTAGTAGTATCTATTTTAATATTTCTATTTATTCCTTCAAACCCAATCCTTCTATCTATTTCAAGTATCATACTCTTTAGTCCTTTATTTACTTGTCCAGAAACGGTATCGATTTCATGCTTTAATTCACTAACATTAAGCATATTAAATCCTTTACTGTATTGTTGTGCATCCATATCAACATTATCCAAAGATGACAAGTCTATATTAAGAACATATTTTTTAAACCTTGCCTTTGCAAACGGTAATTTTTTTCTTTTCTGCGGAGAATTTTGATGAATTTCGTCATAATAATTACCATTATTAAGTATAAGTGTAACTAAATCAGAATTAACATTTCCTTTTAACTCCCCATCTATAGCTTTTATAACTGTAGAATTTCCTGGTCTTACTCCTTTTTTGTGAATAATAATATCTCTAAGAAACTCATCATTATCCCCATATTTTTCTGCTACTTTTATGTTTATATCTCCGAGATCATTAAATTGATTTGGCGTGATTACCATTGCTGGTTTTACTTTTACTATATTTTTTCTAAGATTAATAAATCTTTTTTCTGAAGATGGAATTACTGTATTTGAAAACAAAAATGCACCAATACCAACAAAAAATATAAAAACAGATAATGTTCTCATAGCTCTTTGTAAGGATATTCCAGAAGATTTCATCGCAGCAAATTCATAATTTTCTGCAAAATTACCAAAAATCATGATTGATGTTAGTAAAATTGTAAGGGGCAACACCATTGGTATTAATCTGGGTGTTGCAAATGTCAAAAACTTTATAATTACAGAGAAATCAAGATCTTTTCCTGCAAGTTCTGATATAAACAACCAAATTGTCTGTAATAACAGAATAAACATAATAATAATAAAGAGCGGAAAAAACGTCTTTATAAAAGTGGTTAAAATATATCTATCAAGGATTTTCACACGTTTCGTTTTTTCTAATAGTCAAAAGTATAAATAAAATTAAAAACTAAAGAACATGTACGAAAAAACATACACGCTCTTTAGTTTTTAATTTTTCATAAAGTTTTTTAGCCTAATCCAGTCGATTTATATAGTAACTACTATATTTTGATTCATCAAACACAAACAATGTTTTAGAAAGAGGTTGATTTGTTTTAAAACTATTTACAGTAATGGTTACATTCGTTCCATTATTTTGTTTTTGAATCATTTTGTATATGTGCTTTGTTTGCTTATCAATACCTAATAATATCTCTTTTAAGTCACTTTTAGAGTCTATTGGTATTAATTTTACATATTGAATTTTTCTTCCTTGTACATTCTGTTCGATATCCATTTTATAGGTATATCCATCTTCATAAAAAGTCAACATCTTTGAAGGAGTTACGCTTGCTCCATCTTCTTCATTTAGAGTAGAAATATTTATTTCTTCATCTTCAGGAATAATGACATGTAACTTTTTACCGTCATACATCTGTTCTGTTCCCATCAAATTAAGGAGATATTTATTTCCTTGTAAAGTTACTTCTCCTCGAGTCTCTTGGTCTACATTTTCTGCTGAATTATTAAGAGAGTACTTAAAGTTTATCACAATATTATTATAACTTTTGACTTTTTTAGAAACCTCATCTAATAAACCTTTGGCAGTCTGTGCCTGCATCGTAGTTATACCGAATACAAATAGTAAAAGTGTTACTTTTTTTATCATTTTTATACTTATTCTTTACTTAATTAATTTACAATGCTATAATTCATTATCCAAAAACTGTTTAAGTGATGTTAAATCAGTAATCAAAACCTGTCTAGCTTTACTTCCTTCAAAAGGGCCTACAATTCCTGCTGCCTCTAACTGATCTATTAATCTACCCGCACGATTATATCCTAATTTTAATTTTCTTTGTAATAACGATGCTGATCCTTGTTGTGCTGTTACAATTACTTCTGCTGCTTCAGCAAAAAGTTTATCTCTATCTTTTTTATTTATATCAAGACTTGTGCCACTTTCCTCTCCTTCATATTCTGGTAAAAGATGTGCATCAGCATATCCTTTTTGACTACCTATATATTCTGTTATTCTCTCTACTTCTGGAGTATCAACAAATGCACACTGTATCCTCACAACATCGTTTCCTTGTGTAAATAACATATCCCCTCTACCAATAAGTTGATCCGCTCCACCAGTATCTAAAATAGTACGAGAATCTATTTTTGAGGTTACTCTAAATGCTATTCTGGCAGGAAAATTAGCCTTAATCATACCTGTTATTACATTTACAGATGGTCGTTGAGTAGCTATAATCAGGTGTATCCCGATAGCTCTTGCTAATTGCGCTAGTCTAGCTATAGGAGTTTCCACCTCTTTACCTGCAGTCATTATCAAATCTGCAAACTCGTCTACTACAAGTACTATATATGGCAAAAATCTATGTCCATTTTCTGGATTTAATTTTCGTGCCTTAAATTTTTCATTATACTCTTTTATATTTCTAACCATTGCTAATTTTAACAAATCATAACGGGTATCCATTTCTATACACAATGAATTTAGTGTATTAATTACCTTATTATTATCTGTTATTATAGCTTCTTCTGTATCTGGTAATTTTGCCAAATAATGGCGCTCAATTTTATTAAATAAAGTAAGTTCTACTTTTTTTGGATCTACCAGAACAAACTTAACTTCTGCAGGGTGTTTTTTATATAGCAAAGAAGTTAGTATTGCATTAAGTCCAACAGATTTACCTTGCCCTGTAGCTCCAGCCATAAGGAGGTGAGGCATTTTGGCCAAATCTACTACAAAGGTTTCGTTAGAAATAGTTTTACCTAAAGATAATGGCAATGCCATTTCTGCATTTTGAAATTTAGAAGATGCAATTGCAGATCTCATAGAGACAATAGTTGCATTTTTATTAGGAACTTCTATACCAATAGTTCCTTTTCCTGGAATTGGGGCTATAATTCTTATTCCCAAAGCTGCTAATGACAATGCTATATCATCCTCCAGATTTTTTATTTTAGAAATTCGAATCCCTGCTTCTGGTACGATTTCATATAGTGTTACTGTGGGACCGACAGTTGCCTTAATTTGAGCTATTTCAATCTTGTAATTCTTAAGAGTCTCAACAATACGATTTTTATTTTCTTCTAACTCTCCTTGATCAATTGTAATTCCTCCTTTATTAGCTGAATAATCTTTTAAAAGGCTTATAGCTGGAAATTTATAATTCCCTAATTCTAATTTCGGATCAAATTCACCAAAATCTTTCACTAATTTAGAGCTTAAATTTTCTACTTCCTCCTCTTCAACAGTCGTTTCGACCTCCATCTCAATATCTTCAGGGTTTCCTTCTGATTTTATAATAATTTTTTCAGGAATTTCATCCTCTCTTTTATCAGAAGTTCCGTACGCTTCATTAATCGTTGGGTTTAAAGTTATTTCCCCCGTATTATCGCCTTGTTTAGAAGACGCTCTTAACTTATCTTCTTTTTTATTAGGATCATCAGATTTTGTTATAATAGCATCTATTCTTTCTTTTATATCAAATTTTGAATTCTGTTTATCTGAAACCGGGTTCGTTAGACTGTCATCAGACTGCGAAGTTGTTTCGTAATCTTTTACAATATCTTTTTGTGTAGCTTTTAAAGAATCATATAATTTTTCTGGAGTATACCTTAATCGTACTACAATATATACTATTGCAAAAAATGCAAGTATCAAAACTGTTCCTATAAAACCGATATAATCTCTTAAAAAATCATTGATTTCATATCCTATTATACCTGCTAATAATCCGCCGTCTTTTTCTATAAAACCTAATACTACTGATATCCAAATCATTACTAGAGTTCCCCAAAACCAAAAACCAAATAATCGTTTTCTACTAAGGTCAAAAAACAGGTATATTCCTGTTAAAGAGGTTAACACAGGTATAAATAATGCAGAAATACCAAAACCTTTAAATATAAAGAAATGACTTACTCCTGCACCAAACTTACTTAACCAATTTTTTGGAGAAGATGTTCTATTATAAAACTGAGATACTTCGCTTTGATCTATTTTCCAGTTAAAGAAAAAAGATATAAAAGCAAAAAATAGTCCTATTCCTAAAAAGAACAAAAAACTACCAAGAACAACTTTTTGTTGTCTTGATAGTTTAAATTTTTCTTTTAATGGTTTTGTAGTCTTTGTTGTTGTTTTCTTTTTTGTACTTACCTTTTTCTTGGCCATTTTTTGGGTGTCTTATCGCAAAAATACGAATATCTATATTGGAACGTAAAAATGCCTAAAAAATTTTCTAAATGAAATATGGTATATAAATCAACAATCCAACAGCTACAGCTGTAATAGCTGCTATAAAAACTGCTCCTGCTGCTATATCTTTTATAAAACCTATTTTGTTATGAAAATCAGGATGAATAAAATCTGCTATTGCTTCAATTGCTGTATTCATCCCTTCTACACTCATTACCAATCCTATAGCAAAAAACTGTAGTATCCATTCGATAGAAGTGATATTAAAATAAAAGCCCAGAATAGTCATAAATACAGCAACTCCAAATTGTACCTGTATGCTGGCTTCTGTTTTTAACAATAATAAAGCACCTTTAAGCGCATAACCAACACCTTTTAATCTGCCGATAACAAATTCTGAAACTTTACTCATTTGATTTTAAGACAATATATCTAATACTGCAGAATAGTTTGGTTCTTCTACTATTTCTGAAACTTGTTCTGTATATAGTACTTTCGCATTTTCATCAAGAACAATAACTGCTCTGGAATGTAATCCTTGTAGAGGTCCATCTATAATTTCTAACCCATAATTTTTACCAAAATCTCCTGTTCTAAAATCAGAATGATTTATTACATTCTTTAACCCTTCTGCACCACAAAAACGATCTTGCGCAAATGGCAAATCTTTTGAAATACATAAAACTTTAGTATTAGACAGATTACTAGCTTCTTTATTAAAAGCCCTTACAGAAGCTGCACAAGTACCTGTATCTATCGAAGGAAAAACATTTAAAACAACTCTTGTTCCTTTATAATCAGAAAGTTTAGTTGTAGACAAATCTGTATTAACCAATTCAAAATCTGGAGCATTTTTACCAACCTCTGGTAAAGTACCGTTAGTATGAATAGTATTTCCTTTAATTGTTATTGAAGCCATAATAAATGATTTTTTTTGTGTTCTAAAATTAATAAGATTTTATTGTAATTTTATGTGATTTCATAAAATATTAAAATTTTATGAAATTTAACGCTTGATAGGTTAATTATCTATGGAGCCTAAAACTCTTTTCATAAATTTATTTAATGCTTCTTTTTTTGGCATCCCTTCCTTTATTAATTTATCTACCTCTAATGCTCCATACATGTTAGATATTAATTCTCCTATCACATCTAACTCTTCATCTTTTAAAGACGGTATTTCTGTCAAAGCTTCTAATGTTTCAATAGTTTCAACCACAAAATCTTCATCATTTTCTTCGATAAAGTTTGTGAGATGCTTAATTACTGGTAACTTCATCTACTAGTTCTTTAAGAATGTCTAATTTATTTGTTTGAATCTGATTAACAAAAGCTCCATTTTTAAATGTCGCAAATGTAGGTAAGTTATCTACTGTAGCCATTTTTCTAGACTCTGGATACTTTTCAGCGTCTACAATAACAAAAGCAACATCATTATTCTCTCCCGCCAGTTTTTTAAACTTGGGCTTCATTATTCTACAATTACCACACCATGTAGCAGAATATTGCACTATTACTGTATCATTTTCATTAACAACTTCAGAAAGGTTGTCTGCCGATAATTCTTGTAACATAAAATATAAGTTAAGAAAGGTTAAACAAAATTTCTCCGGAAAATTTCTCCGGAGAAATCCTATTAAATTTATTTGTTAGTTTGCAGCTAAATAAGAAGCTACTCCTTCTCTATTTGCATTCATTGCTTTTTTTCCTTCTTCCCAGTTAGCAGGACATACTTCTCCGTTTTTTTGAACATGTGCATACGCATCAATCAATCTCAAAAATTCTGCTACATTTCTACCTACAGGCATATGGTTTATCCCTTCATGAAAAACAGTTCCTTCTTCATCTATTAAATAAGTAGCTCTATAAGTTACGTTATCTCCTTCAACAGTTACAACACCTGTTTCTTCGTTATAGACTTCGTTAGTTATATCAAGAATCCCTAAAGTGCTTGAAAGGTTTCTATTAGTATCTGCAAGAATCGGGTAAGTTACCCCTTCTATTCCTCCATTATCCTTAGAGGTATTTAACCATGCGAAATGAACCTCTGGTGTATCGCAAGAAGCTCCTATTACAATTGTATTTCTTTTTTCGAACTCGCTTAATGCATTTTGAAAAGCGTGTAATTCAGTTGGACAAACAAATGTAAAATCTTTTGGATACCAGAACAGCAGTACTTTTTTATTTTTATTTTTAGCTTCTTCTAAAATATTAAGCTTAAAAGTATCTCCCATATCGTTCATTGCATCAACGTCTAGATTTGGAAATTTTTTACCTACAAATGCCATGTTTTTGTTTTTAAATTTATTATTGATTATTTTTTACAATACAAATATACAGCTAGCTTAAAGAACAATTATAATTACATAATTTTAATTGTTTATATTCGCATAGTTTTTTCTAATCATTCAACACTTCTTATGATTTGAATAACAATTCCTACAAAAAAAATCAAAAACCTACAACTAATACGGATAAATTACACTTTTTTTACGGTGAATAGCACTATCTTCAATCTATTTTTGTACTTTCGTTCTTATAAATAGTTAAGAATTATTAAACGTTGAAAAACCTTATTCAACATATAACCATCTTATTTTTAATAGGTTTTACTCAAACTGTACAATCTCAAACTTCTTTAACCTCTGACAGTATTCAAGGTTACATTGAGAGAGCTGAAAAATTACAGGAAGAATACAAGTATGAGCAATCATTAGAAATAGCCAAAGCCGCACTTCAAAATGCGCAATACAATAACGATGATAAAAGTCTTGGATATATTTATAATATTATTGCCAAAAACTATGAAATTAGTGAAGATGATAATAAAGCACGAAGCAACTATAGGAGAGCGTTAGTTTATGCACAGAGTTCTAAAAGTAAAATACTAGAAACCGATCTATATAATAATCTTGCCAGAGTATATACTAAAAACAATTTAACTCGAAAAAAAGGAGTTGATTATTATAAAAAATCTTATGAGTTTGCCTTAAAACTTAAAGATACTTCCAGAATGATACGTCCTCTTTTAAACCTTGGAGAATATTATATTTCTAGAAATGACTTTGATAGCTCGTATGAGTATCTGGCGCCTGCAAGAAAACTTATTTACAAACGATCTAACAATCTTGTTAAAACAAAAATAAACAGTCTTTTAGGAAAATATTACTTGAGTGTTCCAGAATTCGAAAAAGCTAAAAAATACACTAATAAAACAATTTTTTATGCTATTGGAGAAACCAAAAACAAAGAAAACAATGATGAATTAATTTCTACCTATTATGAAGAATTAGCATCTGCGTACGAAACAAAAGCAGAACTTTACAGTAAGCAAAATGATTTTAAAAAAGCATTTGATTATCAAAAAAAACAGTTTCAAAATATTTTAAAATCGAAAGACTACAAAAAACTAAAAGAATTAAGAAGAGAAAACATTAAGTACGAAGTAGATGTTTTAGAAAAAAGAGCCAAAAAAGCCGAATCAGAAAAAAAAGAAAGTGAATCCGAAGTATTAAAATGGAGAATTAGTATTATTCTAGGAATTATTTTAATCCTTATCTCTTTAGCTTTTCTTATAAGTTCTTACAAAAATAATCTACAAAAGAAAAGACTTAATAATGATCTAATAGATAAGAATAAACAATTAATAAGCGCCAAAGAAACAGCAGAACAAGTTTCAACATTAAAGTCTCAGTTTATTTCTACAGTAAGTCACGAACTTAGAACTCCTTTATATGGCGTAATTGGCCTTACCTCTTTACTCATGGAAAATCCTGACAAAAAGAAAACAAATGAATATCTCGAATCTTTAAAATTCTCTGGAGACTATCTATTAGCATTAATAAATGACGTATTACAATTAAGTAAAATAGAAACTAATGAAATAAAACTCGAAAAAGTTTCTTTTGATATTAAAACTTTAATAGAAGGAATCGTTAACTCTCTACATACCAAACAAAAAAGCAATAACAATAATGTACACATTGATATTGATAAAAAAATAAATGCAACCTTAATTGGGGATTCTGTAAGACTTTCACAGATATTAATAAACTTAATTGGTAACGCTCTTAAGTTTACAAAAAATGGTAACATTTGGATTACGGTAAAATGTATAGATATTAAAGATGGAAGCTACATACTTCGGTTTGTAATAAAAGATGATGGCATTGGAATCCCTAAAAATAAACAGAAAACAATTTTTGATAACTTTGCCCAAGTAAAAAATGAAAATCAAGAATATGAAGGCACAGGACTTGGACTTGCCATTGTAAAAAAACTTATACATCTTCATGATAGTGAAATTCACATTATAAGCAACGAGAAAAAAGGTTCTGAGTTTTATTTTGATCTTTTTTATGAGAAGGCTATCAAAGAGCAAGAAATCTCTTTGAAAACAGGAGAAAATATAAGCGTTGGAACAAGTAATTTTCATGTACTTATTGTTGATGACAATAAAATAAATCAAATTGTTACCCAAAATATCTTAAAGAAAAAAGGATATACTTGTAGTATTGCTAACAATGGCATGGATGCCATTGAAATGATAAAAAGTGAGAATTTTGATTTAGTATTAATGGATATTAACATGCCAGAAATGAATGGCTTGGAAGCTACAAAAGTTATACGAACATTCAACACTAATATCCCTGTTATAGCTCTAACTGCTGTTGAAGAAGGAGAAATACGAAATCAAGCTTTATCTGTTGGAATGAATGATGTCATAATCAAACCCTATGATACACAGCAATTTTTTCAAACAATCATGAGAAACATCTCCAAAGTAAAAATGAACTAAAAGACTATCCCTAAAAAAACTCAAAAACAAACCTATACAGAACATTTAATCTGTTAAATCTTATCTGATATCTTATGAATATATTAATTTAGATGCAGAACTTAAAGATTAACACCTTAAATATGAATATAAAAAACATAGGGTTTAATACCATTTGTACCCACGTAGGAGAGATTAAAGATCAACAATTTAAAGGTGCGATATCTCCCATATATCTATCAACCTCGTATGCATTTGAAGATGTGGACGTAAAAAGATATCCAAGATACTTTAACACTCCTAATCAGGAAGCTTTATGTAAAAAAATAGCAATGCTAGAAAAAGGAGAGTCTTCTTTGATTTTTGGAAGTGGTATGGCTGCAATAAGTACTACATTATTTGCTTTTTTACAAAAAGGAGATCATATTGTTTTACAACGTACTCTATATGGTGGTACTGCTAATTTGGTAAATGAAGAATTTATCAAGCATGGTATCGAATTTTCATATGTAAATTCGCAAACAGCAGAGGGTTTTGAACAAAAAATACAATCTAACACTAAGGTTATTTATATAGAAACCCCTTCTAACCCATTACTTACTATTACAGATATAAAAGCAATAGGAGCGTTAGCAAAGAAAAAAAGAATTATAACCATGATAGACAACACTTTTGCTTCTCCTGTAAACCAAAATCCTATTGTATTAGGAATAGATATCGTATTGCATTCTGCTACAAAATACCTTGGTGGACACAGTGATATTTTAGCAGGAGCTGTAATTTCTACTGAAAAAAACATAAATCAAATTTTTCAAGTAGCTAAAAATTTTGGCGGAAGCTTAAGTGATTTTACAGTTTGGATGTTAGAAAGAAGTATAAAAACTTTAGGAATTCGAGTAAAACAACAAAATAAGAATGCTATTAAGCTTGCAAAATGGCTAGAGAAACATGAAGATATTGCAGCAGTACATTACCCAGGGTTAAAATCTCATCCCGATTATGAGATTGCAAAAAAACAAATGAAAGGTTTTGGAGGCATGCTATCTTTTGAACTGAAAGAGGGATTAAATTCAAGTGATTTTCAAAAAGAACTAAAACTAATTAAAAGCTCCATGAGTCTTGCTGGAGTAGAAAGCACTATTCTATCTCCCACACTTACCTCACATGCATTATTAACAAAAGAAGAACGCAATTTACAAGGAATAAAAGATAGTTTACTTCGACTTAGTGTTGGTATTGAAGAAAAAGAAGATTTAATGCAAGATATTCAACAAGCAATAGAAAAAATAAAAATTCCAGAATTAAATTAAATTCTTTAATGAAGTATTAAATAAAATATATAAAAACTAAAACATAATAAATTCAAACAAATGAAATTAGACATTTTAGCTATAGGAGCTCACCCTGATGATGTAGAATTAAGCTGTTCAGGAACTATAGCCAAAGAAATAGAAAACGGTAAAAATGTAGGAATATTAGATCTAACCAGAGGAGAACTAGGTACAAGAGGCACTCCAGAAATTAGAGATCAGGAAGCTAAAAATGCTTCTAAAATCCTAGGAGTTTCTACTCGGATAAACCTTGGTTTTAAAGATGGTTTTTTTACTAATGACAAAGACCATCAATTAGAAATCATAAAAATATTAAGAAAACACAGACCCGAAATAGTTTTATGTAATGCTATCACAGACAGACATATTGATCATGGCAAAGGCAGTAAATTAGCAAGTGATTCCTGTTTTTTATCTGGTTTACAAAAAATCGAAACCTCTATAGATGGTATAACTCAAGAGCCCTGGAGACCAAAAAATGTATATCACTACATCCAATGGAAAAATATCGAACCAGATTTTGTAGTAGATATAAGTAACCATATCGATAAAAAAATAGAAAGCGTAAAAGCATATGCCTCTCAATTCTATGATGCAGAAAGTAAAGAACCTACCACTCCTATATCCAGTAAAAATTTTCTAGAGAGTATTAAGTATCGAGCCGCAGACCTAGGAAGAATAATTGGCGTACAATATGCTGAAGGTTTTACTGTAGAGCGCTATTTAGCAGTAGATTCTATTTTTAATTTAATTTAATTGAAAAAAAAGTTTGTTTGTATTAAGAAAAGTTTTATTTTTGCACCCGAAATTAAATGGTGGTTGTAGCTCAGTTGGTTAGAGCATTGGTTTGTGGTACCAAGGGTCGCGGGTTCGAATCCCGTCTTCCACCCAAAAACAAAAGGATTACAAGGCAACTTGTAATCCTTTTTTATTTTAACAGAATATTTCAACCTCTTTAAACCCTCCCCATCTGAATCATTTAGGATCTTTACGAAAAAGATTTATATATTTTTGAATCCAAGGTTTAGTCTAAAATCACAAATCATTTTGTAACTTTAAGTAGAATTAACTTGTAATTATGCCTTTTACTTTAGAAGAATTTAAAATTTTATCTGAAAAAACACTTCTTTTTATTTTTATTTTAAAAAAAGATGGGACAATAACTTCCTGTAATAATCGATGTTCTGTACTATTTCCCTTTTGTAAAAATGAAATTGAAGGAAAATATATTACCGATTTCATACTAGATGAAGATGCTGACACTTTTAAACATTTAGTTTCTAACCTAGCTAATGAAAACCATACAACCAACAAGTCTTTTAGTTTTCCTTTAGGAAAAAAAGGCATAACATCTATTAAGTTTGATTTTACACTACACCAAGATTTAATTTACGCCACTGGGATAGATACTACAGAAGAACATAAAGAGCATAAAGCACTATTAACAATCTCAAAATTAACCAAAACTGGCGCTTGGTACTTCAACCCTAAAAACAATGAAACATATTGGTCTAAAGGTTGTTGTAAAATAAAAGAATCAAACCTCAGCACTCTCCTAAATAGTAACAATAATTTTTATCCAAAAGAATCTAAGATAAGAGTAAAAAATTATCTTCAAAGGATTATTAGTGACAAAAAAACACACGAATGTATCGAAAAAATAACTACTGAAAAGGGAAATGAAAAATGGGTGAAAATTATCGGAAAACCAGTTATCTACAAAGAGGAAGTAATTCAGGTTAATGGCACTATTACAGACGTTACAGATCGACACAACTATATAGAGAAATTAAAACACAGTGAAGAAACTAAGCATTTAGCCTTAAAAGGAATACAATCAGGTTTATTTGACTATCATATAAAGAAGAATGAAGTATTTTACAGTTCTGATTTTAAAAAAATGTTAGGACTACCTTTAAATCAAGATTTTGTTCCAGAAAAAGAGTTCATTAAGATGATACATCCAGATGATCAAGAAAAAATGCTAAAAAGAAGATCTGAAAATTTTAAAGAAAAAGGAAATTATTATTATAATTTTTATCGTATTAAAGTTCTTAATAAAGGATACAGGCATTACGAAATTTATGGGTTCAAAAGAAAAAATACCAAAGGAGAAGTAATTAGAATGATTGGTAACCTAATAGACGTGCATCAAAAAAAGAAAAACGAAAAAATCATAGCCGAAAACAAAAATCGTTTGCAAGCAATGGTAAATAACGGGTTTGCATACATGGCTTTATTAAGCACCAAAGGCAAAATCCTAATGACCGATGAAAAATCTATAGAAATTATAAAACGTGATTTTAATGTAGACCCCACCAAAGTAGCTTGTCGATTTATAGATGTTACCCCACTTAATTTAAAAAATTCTTTTGCACATGAATTTAATGAAGCATTAAAAGGAAACATTGTAAAAAAGGAAGTTGAACGTATCACACATAAAGGAAACCTACAATGGCTTGAAGCTAAATACACTCCTATTTTTGACCAAAACAAAAAACCTAACTCGGTTCTAGTTAGTTTTCATGACATTACAGAACAAAAATTAGCAGAAATAGCTATTAAAGAATCTCATATCAAAGAACAAGAACTAAACAGTCTCAAAACCAATATATTATCAAATTTTAGCCACGAAATAAGAACTCCTTTAAACGGTATAATGACAGTAAGTAAATTATTACTAGAAGAAGAAAAACCCGAAGAGAGAGAGAAACTTATTGAATATTTAGAAGAAAGTAAAGATAGACTCCTAGGCACTATAAACAACTTATCAAATTTTAGCGAAATAGAAGCTATAAAAAACAATTTAAACGTAAAAGAATATGACATCAATTACACAACAGAAACCTCATACAGGGAATACAAACACATGGCAGAAGCTAAAAACCTCTCCTATAAACTAGAGCTGGATCCAACCTCCCCAAAGGTAAAGATTGACCAAATACTATTTAGATCTGCACTAAACAATATTATTCATAATGCTATTAAATACACCAACAAAGGAGGTATAATTATTAAAATTAAAACAAAGAAATCAAAAAATAATGTTTATATTTCAATTACTGATACTGGAATTGGAATAGATCAAGACAACCTTAAAAAAATATTTGATCCTTTTATGCAAGAAAGTATTGGTTTAAGTCGAAAATATGAAGGCACTGGTATTGGCTTAAGCTTATCTAAAAGATATATTGAAATACTAGATGGGCAAATAAAAGTAACGAGCAAAATAGGTAAAGGCACAAGATTTAATATTATAATTCCAAAATGCTTATGAAAATTCTCTACGTAGAAGACAATAAAATAAATGCAATGGTAATGGATAAAATGTTATCCAAGAACAATTCTGATGTTATTATTGCTGAAAATGGCTCACAAGCACTTAAAATTGTAAAACAAGAAAACTTAGACCTCATCCTTGTAGATATAAATCTCGGTCTTAATCAAATGGATGGCTGTGAATTACTTCAAAGGTTTCGTAAATTAGACATGCTTAAAAGTATCCCTGTTTTTGCCGTAACCGCTTACGCTATGCCTGGCGATGAGCAACGGTTTATAAGTATTGGTTTTGATAATTATTTTTCTAAACCCGTAAATTTTGAGCAACTTCTCTCGGTAATATCAAAAATAGGATCGCCCCTAAATAAAAAAGAAACTATCTAATTTTTTTTTAAGAAAAAAAAACCACTCACTATATCATCTAATCTGATTAAACCTAATTCCTAACTCTTTTTCTAAATCTCTAATAACTTTTACTTCGGACTTTGTTACTAAAGCCAATGATATCCCTTTTTTTCCTGCTCTTGCTGTCCTACCACTTCTATGTGTATAATACTCCATTTGGTCTGGAAGTTGGTAATGTAAAACAAAAGCTAAATTAGCAACATCAATACCTCTTGCTGCCACATCTGTTGACACCAATAATTGTAGCGTTTTATTTCTAAAAGCTCTCATTACTTTATCACGATCTTTTTGAGTCATTTCTCCTTCAAGTAAACCTACTTCATAATTCTTAGCCTTTAATTGCTTATGAAGTGTTCTTGCAGCGGCTTTAGTTTTCGTAAAAACAATACCTCTTCCTTCTTTTTGAGTTTTTAAAAAATAAATTAGCGTATCCAATTTATTTACCTCATCCCCTACTACAAATTGGTGCTCAATACCTTTATTAACAGCATCATCTTTATCTACTGTAATTCTTATTGCATCATTACTAACATAAGAGTTTATTATCTCGTTTAAAGAAGCTGGCATTGTTGCAGAAAAAAGCCAAACATTTCTATCTCCTTTAGTTTTTGATAAAATTGTGGTTAAATCTTTTTTAAATCCCATACTCAGCATTTCATCAGCCTCATCCATTACTAAAGTTTTAATTTTAGAAATATCTATTGCTTTACGACTCATTAAATCAATCAACCTTCCTGGAGTTGCTACAACTATATGTGTAGGTCTCTTTAATCTTGACAACTGTATTTCAATTTTTTCTCCACCATATACAGACTCCGTAAAAATCTTATCCGTATACTTAGTGAATTTAAAAAGTTGTTTTGCTATTTGTTGTCCTAGCTCTCTTGTTGGAGCTAAAATCAATGCCTGTGTATGTTTTTTTGACGGGTCTATTTGAGATAGTATAGGAATTCCAAAAGCTGCAGTTTTTCCTGTTCCTGTTTGCGCCTTACCAATAAAATCGGTTTGACTATTCATTAATACTGGAATTGCTCGTTCCTGAATTTTTGTAGGAATACTTATCCCCATTTCTTTAAGACCTTTACTAAGATCCTTAGATACTCCCAATTCTAAAAAAGTCATACATATCTTGTTTAAGCTACAAAAGTAAATGAATATCTATTCATAATTGAACTTAATCAAAAAATAATACGATTTACGGATGAGAATTCCGTATAAATAATTGCAAAGGTTTTTCGCTAGATTGATGAATCAAATTAAAGAATAGCCATATCTATTGTTTCATTTTATGAAGAAAATATAGTAGAAAAAGAATGCGATTATATACGAGATTTTTATTCGTAAATCGTATAACTAATAAGATTCCTAAATAATTTTAGCAAGTAATATTCATGAAGTAAACAAAAAACTGTTTTTTTAAGGTCAAACCTTTTTTGTGAGAATGAGATTTATTCATACAAAAGCCACCTGAACAATTAAAATCTGATCCTTCATCTGATGTTATAACATCTAATAAACTAACTTCATGGCTATGCTCATGATTCAAATGATCGGCTCTTTTATTAACATTAAAAATGTAAGAAAAAACTTTCTTATCAACAGGCGTTGTCTCTTGTTTTACAAAAGGATTAAAATTTGATGAAAATATGTTTTTCTGTTCAAAATTAAGCGAGCCAATAAAATTATCTGATTGAGAATACCCTATATCAACCGAAAATAAAAAAATAACAGAAATAGTTGTAAGTAAAAGTTTATTCATATAGCTATATTTAAGAATTATGAAGCAATTTTTATTAGGACTCTAAGTCAGTATCTTACAAGAACAAAAATTATCTTTATATAATTTTTGTTCTAAATACATCGGTAAAGTACATATATATTCGTCAAAAAACAAAAATTGTTAAACTTTTAACATTATAAAAAATAAAAGAATAATCATTTAAAATAACTTAAGATCGTCCGATAGCTGATTAGGCAAATTTAATTTTGTTCCTAAGTTATCATTTAGCATATTTATAAAATATCTAGAAAGTAAAGGTGACTCTACTTCGATATTTTGGTGAACAAAAAAATGTATCTGATTTACCCCTTGACCTTTCCATTCAACAAGTCTTTTCATCCAATCCTCTAACCTATCATAGTCCGACTCATCGTTAGCACCTACAAACCTTACAAACGCCTCTTTGTTGGTAAGTCGCATATGCAAGAGATCTCTCCTACCAGCAGTATCTGTTATAATATTTGTTATATTATTACTTTCTAGAAGAGCATATAACTCATTTGCAATTACAGGATCATTAAACCAATCTGTATGTCTAAATTCTATCGCCAAACGTATCTCTTTAGGCCATTTTTCTACAAACTTTATTACTCTATCGAAATCTTTAGGAGCAAAATTACTATGCATTTGCAAAAATATAGTCCCTAATTTTTCTTTTAAATGTATTACACTAGATAAATATTTATCTACATAAGGTTGTACATCCTCATTTAATCTTTTTAAATGAGATATATTTTGCACAAGCTTAGGAAAAAACTTAAATCCATCTGGGGTTTTGTCATACCACTTCTTAAATTGATCTTCAGGAAAAATCCTATAAAACGTTGCGTTAAGTTCAATAGAATTAAACTGGCTTGAATAATATTCTAACTCATCCTTGGTTCCTTTGGGATAAAAACCTTTTAAATCTTGCTTATTCCACTTAGCACATCCTACATACACAGATAAGTCTCCCTTGCCCTCCTTCTTTAAAACGGCGGCTGTATTCTTATTATCTACAGGCAATGTAAAATCTATAGAATTAGGGTCCTGCACTTTACCAAATTTCATGTCTAAATAATAAAGATTAATAAATTAAGTGTAACAAAAATAAGGTTCGATTGACTAATTTTATGAAAACATCATAAAAAATTATAACAATGAATGCTTTAAAATCTATTTTGGTAGCTATTGTATTAGCTATTTCATCATCTTTTTACGCTCAAACTGCTGACGAAATAATTAATAATTACTTCGAAAACACAGGAGGTAAAGAAAATTGGGAAAAATTAGAAGGCATTACAATGAAAGGTGTAATGAAAATGCAAGGTAAAGAGATACCTTTTGAACAAGTTATGATGAAAGATGGTCGCCAAGTAACTACTATTGAGTTACAGGGAAACAAAATCGTTTGGGCTGCTTATGACGGAGAAATTTCATGGTCTAGAAACCAAATGACAATGGAAGCCGAAAAAAATGACATTGAAACTACCGAAAATATTAAAAAACAAATTAAAGATTGGCCTTCTCCATTTTTGAACTATAAAGAAAAAGGGTATACCGTTGAGCTAGTAGGAAACGAAACTATAAATGGTACAGATACTTTTAAAATAAAAGTCATTAAAAAACCTATAACTATTAATGGAGAATCTCAACCAAATATCTCTCATTACTACTTCGATACAGAAAATTTTACGCCAATTATTATTGAAGAAGAAATTCAGGATGGTCCAATGAAAGGGCAAAAAATAAAAATGTTTATTAGTAATTACCAAAAGGTTGAAAACCTATATTTCCCTTTTTCGCAAAGTAGTGAATTTCAAAGCATGGACTTTAAAGAATTTCATCTAAATCCAGAAGTGGAAAAAACATTATTTTCCTTCCCTGAAGGAAAATAATACCAAAACACAACAATAATAAATTATGATTGTACAACAATGAACAAATTTACTTGTAAGTACAAAAATAGGATATCAAATTACAAGCTTTAAAAACTATTACTAAGTAGTAACAATTCGTATATAAATAACTTAGTATTAAATTAACACCCCTAAAAGACAAAAAGAGTACATTCATATAATAGTAAATACATTTTGAATTTATGGCAATTCTATTGTTTATAAGTCGTTTAAAACTCTAACCATCATTTTGATTTTTGAACACTACAATTAATTATTTTTAGTAAACCTTCATCATTATGGAAAACAGGGAATCAAATTTATTGGCAATTCGACCTCAGTTATTAAATGCACGAGTTTCTGAAAACATGTCTATTGACGAGCAGTTTCAAAATAAAACGATTCGGCCAGTTATAAAATTACAAGCAAATTTATTATTAGAAGTATTTAAGAATTATATTAAAAAAAGGAAAAATACCTTTTATGAATTATCCTTAGAAAAACGTTTCGATTTTATTGAAAATGCTATCCAAAAGGATATGAAATTCAGAAACAGTTTAAAAGGAATGATTATTGGGCAATTTACCGTAGAAGAATATTTGGTCTATATTAAAAATTCTTCTGCATTAAATAAGCGGATGATGAATATTGTAAAAGAACGTTTACAAGATAGTATCCAGTTATTAGAACATAAAGTAGCTTAAATTCACATTAAAATATTACCAAAAAAGCTGTATAATTTTGTTATACAGCTTTTTTGATAATATTACTTAATTTTTGTTTTAACAAACTCTGTTTTTATTCTTTACTTTTTCAGATATTCTAACACATTGTCTTCAATTCGTTTTTCGATATTAGACACATCTCCTTTTTCAAAGGAAACCCCTGTAATATTTTCATACAACTCGATATAGCGATCAGAAACAGATTTTATATATTCTTCTGTCATATCAGGAATCTGTTGACCTTCTTTACCTTGAAAACCGTTACTAATAAGCCATTGTCTAACAAATTCTTTAGACAACTGCTTTTGTGACTCTCCTTTTTGTTGTCTTTCTGCATATCCTTCAGCATAAAAATAGCGAGAAGAGTCTGGAGTATGTATTTCATCTATTAATACAATTTTGCCATCTTTAGTTTTTCCAAACTCATATTTAGTATCTACCAAAATTAACTCTCGTTTTGCAGCAATCTCTGTTCCTCGCTGAAAAAGTTTACGGGTATAATCTTCTAGAACTAAATAATCTTCCTCAGAAACTATTCCTTTTAATAAAATATCTTCTCTAGAAATATCTTCATCATGCTCCCCATTATCTGCTTTTGTAGATGGTGTAATAATTGGTTTTGGAAACTTATCATTTTCTTTCATCCCATCTGGCATAGCAACCCCACAAAGTATCCGCTTTCCTAATTTATATTCTCTGGCCGCATGTCCTGACAAATACCCTCTAATAACCATCTCTACTTTAAAAGGTGTACAAAGATGACCTACCGCTACATTTGGATCTGGCGTTGCAATTAACCAGTTTGGAACCAAATCTTCTGTTTCTTTCATCATTTTAGTAGCAATTTGATTAAGTATTTGCCCTTTAAAAGGGATACCTTTTGGCATTACCACATCAAATGCAGATAAACGATCTGTAGCAATCATTACTAAAAGATCATTATTTATATTATATACCTCTCTTACTTTTCCTTTATAAACAGATTTTTGATTAGGAAAATTAAAGTTTGTATCTACTATCGTATTCATTACTTAATTTATGAGTATTTTAATTTATGAGTATTTTAGCTTGTAATTATATAAGTATTTATTTCTGTATGTTTTAGAAAACATCATACTCTTAACATCAAATACTAAAACACTTATCAACTTATTTTTAAATAAACTTATCCGTTACTGTTTTCAATATCCTTATATGCTGCAATAACTTTCTTTACTAATTTATGTCGTATCACATCTTTATCATCCAAGTAAATCATACCGATTCCTTGAATATTTTTTAGCACTAACAATGCCTCTTTTAATCCAGATGTAATTCTTCTTGGCAAATCAATTTGTCCTGGATCTCCTGTTATAATAAATTTTGCATTTTTGCCCATACGGGTCAAAAACATTTTCATCTGCGCATGTGTTGTATTTTGTGCCTCATCCAAAATTACAAACGCATTATCTAAAGTTCTACCTCTCATAAATGCCATAGGAGCAATTTGGATAACCCCTTTCTCGATAAAGCTTTCTAATTTTTCATTAGGAATCATATCTCGTAACGCATCATACAAAGGTTGCATATAAGGATCTAATTTTTCTTTAAGATCTCCTGGCAAAAATCCTAAATTTTCTCCCGCTTCTACAGCAGGACGTGTAAGTATTATACGTCTTACTTGTTTTTCTTTTAAAGCTCTTACTGCTAATGCAACTCCAGTATATGTTTTTCCTGTTCCCGCAGGACCAATAGCAAAAACCATATCATTTTTATTACAAGATTCCACCAATTTTCTTTGATTAGCAGTTTGCGCTTTAATCAACTTACCTCCTACACCATGAACTAATGTTTCTCCACTATTAGCAGATGTTTCATAATCTGCTTTACTTTGGCTGGTAAGTACCCGTTCGATCACATTCTCATCTATATGATTATATTTAGCAAAATGTTCAATCAGCATATTCATGCGTTTATCAAACTCTTCGAGCATGTCTTCATCACCATACACCTGCATTTTACTGCCTCTTGCTACAATCTTTAACTTAGGAAAGTGTTTTTTTAATAATTGAATATTGCTATTCTGAAGTCCGAAAAACTCTCTCGGATTTATGTCTGTAAGTTCAATAATAAGTTCGTTCAAAAGCTATCCGTATTTTAGTATGATTTTTTTTAAGGATTGACTAAGTTTGCTAAAGCTATTTTAGGTTTTGTAAGGGAAACAAAAAATGTAAAACATATTTAATAACAAACTCGTGTCTTATCAAAATAAGAGGGCTAAAGAATGTAACTTATAAGTTTTACTACCGTTTTTGACCCAAATTAAAAACTTTAAGTAACTTCATAACAAATTTACATATTTTTAAGTGCTTACAACTAAAAAATATTAACAAATCGTATTTATGCCAATAATAACCTTAACTACAGATTTTGGAATCAAAGATCATTTTGTATCTGCGGTCAAAGGGGCTATTTATACAGAGTTTCCAGATGCTAAGGTTATTGATATATCGCATGAAATTTCGCCTTTTCATATCACTGAAGCTGCATATATTATACAAAATGCATACAAAAGTTTTCCAAAAGGAAGTATTCATATTATAGGTATTGATAGTGAACTTAACCCAGAAAACAAACATATAGCTGTACAACTGGATGACCATTATTTTATTTGCGCCAATAACGGATTAATAAGTTTAATAACATCCGAGTTTAATCCAGATAAAGTTGTAGAAATAAATATTCATGATACTATAATATCCAATTTTCCGGTATTAGATGTTTTTGTAGCAGTTGCTTGTCATATTGCACGAGGTGGCACACTTGAGGTTATAGGGAAAAACACACAAGAAATTAAAACCATAAAAGGGATTACTCCCATTGTAAATCTAGGAGATAAACAAATAGTGGGCAGTATTATATATATAGATAATTACGGCAATTTAATTACTAATATTACTCGCAAATTATTCGAAGAAGTAGGAAAAGGTCGTAAATTTAAAATTACAGCACGTACTGCTATTTTTGAAAACGTATACCAGAGATATAGCGATGCTATCAATTTTGAAATAGAAAAAAGTAAGCGAGAAGAAGACGGTAAAAAACTAGCTATTTTTAACTCTTCTGGATATTTAGAATTAGCTATTTATAAAAGCAATCCTAAAACCGTAGGTGGAGCCTCTAGCCTATTTGGTTTATATTATCGGGATACGGTTAGTGTAAATTTTGAATAGTTTTATGTTATATAAAAAAACAAAAAAAAATGATTAAACGAGTTGTGAAAATGGGATTTATCCCTGATCAAATTGATGCTTTTTTAGAAAATTTTGAAAACAACAAAGATAAAATCAGAAATTTTGACGGTTGTAGCCATTTAGAATTGTGGCGGGATATAAACCATCCAAATCAATTTTTTACATATAGCTATTGGAAATCTGAAGAACACCTCAATAACTATAGAAACTCTTCGTTATTCAAAGGTGTTTGGGAAAACACTAAAAACAAATTCAATCAAAAACCCGAAGCTTGGAGTATATCCGAAGTTTAATTTATTTATGATATATAGCTCTCCTTATTTTCTTAATACCTGAAACTTCTAACTTAAAAACAACTATGTTTGCATTAATCCGAAAAGAAATTAACACCTTTTTCTCCTCTGCCGTAGGGTATCTTGTTATTGCTGTTTTTTTGATCCTTAACAGTTTATTTTTATGGGTATTTAAAGGGCAATTTAACATACTAGATAGTGGATTTGCTGATCTTTCTCCTTTTTTTCAGATTGCCCCTTGGGTATTATTGTTTTTGGTTCCTGCAGTTACTATGCGAAGCTTTTCTGAAGAAAAAAAACAAGGTACACTCGAAGTATTATTTACAAAACCAATTAAAATTTGGCAATTAGTTTTAGGAAAATACATAGGCAGTTTATCTTTAATCAGTATCGCGTTAGTGCCTAGTTTGCTTTATATCCTTACTATTCATCAACTCAGCAATCCCATTGGGAATATCGATATCGGTAGTATTATTGGATCTTATATCGCCTTACTTCTACTCTCCTCCCTATACACTGCAATAGGCATATTTTGTTCTTCAATTACTAACAATCAAATTGTTGCTTTTATTAGCGCAGTATTTTTATGCTTTATATTTTATTTTGGCTTTAGTAATCTTGTAGATTATGATATTTCAATATCCTTTTCCTCTTTTGTTGAACAACTTGGAGTACAAATGCATTATGAACGCATTAGCCAAGGTATTATAGATACAAGAGATGTTGTTTACTTTTTAAGCATCATATTATTATGCATATTTTTCACTATTATTTCTCTTAAAAAAGGAACTATAAAACAAAAAATAAAACCTGTTAGCCTTACTCTGGGAGCTACTATCCTGCTCTTTTTATCTGGAAACTCATTATACAACCGTTTTGATCTAACACAAGATAACCGCTATACCCTTTCTAAAGCTACCAAAAACTTAGTGATCGAAGCAGCAGCCCCTGTAGTTATAGACATATTACTTGAAGGAGATTTTCCTTCAGAATTTAAACGTTTACAAATAGAAACAAAACAGCTATTAGAAGAATTTAATTCTTTAAACCCAAACATCCAATATATTTTTACTGATCCATTAAAAGAAGAAGCTGTACGCTCGCAAACTATACTAGAATTGCAAAAATTTGGTCTTACCCCTATGGAAGTAAGTGTAAAAGAGAATGGAAAAACAGAAATAGAAACTGTTGTTCCCTGGGCTATTGTAAGTTATCAAAATAACAGCGTTAAAATCCCCCTTATAAAAAACACTATCGGAGCAACTTCTGAAGAACGTGTACAAAATTCTATACAGCAGTTAGAGTATGCTTTTGCAGACGGATTAACCAAACTTTTACACCCTAAAAAACACAAAATCGCTGTATTAAAAGGTAACGGTCAATTACCTGATATCAAAATTGCTGATTTTATCAAAACCTTACAAGATTACTATTTTGTAGGAGCGTTTACGTTGGATTCTGTTGCTAAAAATCCCGAAAAAACACTAGCCGATTTGCAAAAGTTTGATATGATAATCAATGCAAAACCTACCGAAGCCTTTTCAGAAAAAGAAAAATATGTCCTAGATCAGTTTATAATGAATGGTGGTAAATCTCTTTGGCTTTTAGAATCTGTAGCAATGGAAATTGATAGTCTAATGAATCCCGAAGGAGCTTCTGTTGCCATAATGCAAGATTTAAGGTTAGGAGATGTATTATTCTCTTATGGGGTACGAGTTAATCCAGTTTTGGTTAATGATTTGTATTCTGCACCACTAGTATTAGTATCTGGACAAGGAAATGAAACTCAATTTACTCCATATCCTTGGTTTTATGGATCCTTAACTAAAAGCACCAGCAACCATCCTATCGTAAAAAACATAGAATCTGTAAAATTTGAATTTTCAAACCAAATTGATACGTTAAAAAATAGTATTAAAAAAACAATATTATTAACTAGTTCTGATAAATCTAAGATAGAAGGTGTTCCAAAAGAAATACGATTAGATAATATTATAAGAAAAAAACCAGACATAAGCAGTTATACCCAAGGGCCTCAAAACCTGGCTGTACTATTAGAAGGAAACTTTAAGTCTACGTATAAAAGTAGAATAAAACCTTTTAAAATAAAAAGTGATAAAGAAAATAGTAGCGCTACAAAAATGATTATTATTGGAGATGGAGATATTATAAAAAACCAAACCAGAAAAGGACAACCAGTAGAGCTAGGTTTTGACCCATCTATGAATCTAAAATACGGAAACAAAGAATTTTTATTAAATACTGTTAACTATTTGTTAGATGACTCTGGTCTTATCGAACTAAGAAGTAAAGAAGTTAAAATAGCCTTTTTAAATATTGACAAAACTATTGCTAATAAATCTCTTTGGCAGACTATTAATATTTTAGTACCGTTATTAGTTTTATTCTGCTTTGGAACTATATTCTCTTTTATTAGGAGAAAAAAGTACCAGAAAAACTCTTAAAAAATATAACTCTAACCCAGTACAGCAACGTAACTGGGTTTTTTGTACTAAAGTGAAGAAAAAAATCTATTATTTCAGGAATCACAAATCGTTTACCTTCCCAAACGAGAATAATACGATTTACGAATAACACCTTCTAAAAATTGTATTGAAATTCCATAAAAAACCAAAAGCTAAACGATAAAAATATAATATCGCTCTACAGTTAAAGATAAAAACCCCACATAAAACCTTAATAATTGCTATAGTTAAACAAGAAATCCAGCCGTATTTTACGACAACACATCCAGTAGCACTGGAATCGTCCCGCGTTTTACGGCAGCATATCCAGTGGCACTGGAATCGCCCCGTATTTTACGAGACGTTTTCCAGTTTGGTTTACTCATTCTAAATAACACACATATACACCTGAATATCAAATAAATAAAATTATACATCAATAAATAGTTCGCAAACAATTATTAGCAATACAAATTAGAGATTTTTAAAACAAAAGGAGATATACGTACTATTTTAAAGTATAATTGATATTAAACCTACTTTGTCATCTTATATATACTTTTATTTGATTTTTGGATTTACCATTAACATTCCTCTAAACCTCTCTTCGAAAGGGAGACTTTTACTCCTTCCTTTGAAGGAGGGCCAGGATGGATGCATTTTTAAACCTAAGATAACAAAGTAGGATAAAACCCTTAACTTAATTACATCGATAATCTGGGTTAAAATTCTATTTTCTATCTTTGATAAAGAATAGCCCTAAAACTATACACCATCGAGTCTGAAATTCTAAATATCGTTCTTAAAACAGAAAATCTTTCTATTGGTTACCGAACCAAAAAGAAAATGAATGTTATTGCTACAGATATTAATCTCAAATTGCACCAAGGCGAACTTATAGGCTTAGTAGGTGCTAACGGAATCGGAAAATCTACTTTATTACGAACCTTATCCCGAGTGCAACCTGCTCTACATGGCAAAGTTTTATTATCAGACCAAGATATTCAATCTTTTAAATCGGTTGAATTAGCCTCTCAACTAAGTATAGTTTTAACAGAACAAATTGCTTCAAAAAATCTAACCGTTCAAGAACTGGTAGCATTAGGTAGGCAACCATACACCAATTGGGTAGGGACAATGGCCGAAGCAGATATAGAAAAAATAAGAAAAGCAATTGAAATTACTCATATTACAAGTTTAGTAAACAAAAGGTGTTTTGAACTAAGCGATGGGCAAATGCAAAAAGCACTCATTGCACGTGCAATAGCACAGGACACCCCCTTTATAATGCTAGATGAACCTACCACACATTTAGATATTTATCATAAGGCATATATTTTAAAGCTATTAAAACGTCTTGCTTTTGAAACAAAAAAAACAATACTTTTTTCTACACACGAAATAGATTTTGCAATACAATTATGCGATAAAATGATAGTTATGAATCGTGATGGATTTGAGTTTGGAAGACCAAAAGAGTTAATACAATGTCGTGCATTCTCTTCTCTTTTTCCTGAAGATTTAATTCTTTTTGATACACAAACTGGTAGTTATAAGGTAAGAAGCTAAATACTTTTCTACTATGAAAAAACCAACACCTGCCTCCCATTATTAACTCTTTAACGATTAAATGTGCCTCTAATGGTATAACAGTACATATTTTACGCTATCTGCAACACACTATTTGAGCTGAAAACAATACTTTTACACAGAATTTAAAAAACCTATGCAATTATGAACAAAATTTTAAAATTTAAATCAATTTTAACCTTATTTATTATCGCTGCTGTTACATTTAGCTGTAGCTCTGATGATAATGAAGATATACAAGGTCCAAGTACAGAAACAACTTTTGATCTAAAAGTAACGAATACTAATGCAGGTAATACTGCTGAACGTGATTTAAAAATTACTACAGCAGAACTTAACTCAAAAGTGAAAGTAAATGTAACTTTTACTTCTGAGAAATCGATGAGACGATTATATATTGCTCAAAGTATAAACGGTGAAACCAATATTCCTTTTATATTTGACAGTCAAGAGGTAGATGAAAAAAAAGATGGATCTGTTGATCTTGTAGGGGATGACAAAAAAACATTTACTTTTAATATCGATTTTAATACTCCTACAACTGCAGATGGTACTATTACTTATATCCTTTGGACTACCACAGGAAGAGGAGACTTTAGAGATATCAGTAAAAGAAATGCTATCGGGGATTTTGATTTTGGAACAATCACAATCAAAGCTGGTAATGGTGCTGTAGGTGATGGATTAAAATCTTACACACAAACTATCCTTAACGCTCCATTAGGAGACGGTTCTTCTAGTACATTTATGTCTATTTTTGATGGAGAGATTTATAAAATTAATGAAGGAGAAGAATTAGCTTCTTTATGGGATTTTGGATATTACTACGGTAATACGAATAAAGCGTCTTTGGCATCTGCGAACAACTATCCTACTGATATTATAAATGTACCAGCTATAGGTGGTGTAACTGCTGATGAATTAAATAAAGTCTATTTTGAATTATCATCTAAAACTGTTGCTGAATTTGATGCAATAACCACAAAAAGTGATTTAGATTTTATTGTACAATCTACAAGTCAAAGAATAAACAACTTAGCAGTTGGTAATGTAATAGATTTTGTAGATAACTATGGCAATAAAGGAATGATAAAAATTATTGAAATAGTTTCTGGTACTGGAACTAGCGGTAAAATTACATTTGATATAAAAGTACAAACTAAAGACATTACACTTAAGCTATAATTTTATAATTAATAAAATTATTAACAGATAATAGTAAGAGGCTATCTTTTTAAAAAGATAGCCTCTTTTTTTAATCTACTGAACAAGGTATCCCTGCTAAATCTTTATCTTTGAATAAACGAAAGAGTACATGTCAGAATACACACCAATCATCATTGCTATAACAACAATGATAATTTCAATTATCGCTGGTTTTTTTATAGGTAAATATGTAATAACATTACAGTATAAGAGCGAAAAAAGTACTGTTGATGAAAGAGCTAATCAATTATTAGTACAATTTAACGAATATAAAAACACTTCAGAAAAACAAGTATCTGAAATAACTAAAGAACGAGAAGAGATTCGTAGAGAAAAAGATTTTCTTAGTACAGAACTTACTCGCCGTAATTCGGAATATGAAAATTTGCTCCTAAAAAATAAAGAGCAAAAAGGTGAAGTTGAAAAACTCCAAGAAAAATTCACTAAAGAATTTGAAAACCTTGCTAATAAAATTCTCGAAGAAAAATCTAATAAATTTACAGAGCAGAATAAAGAAAATATCAAAAACATTCTAAATCCTTTACAAGAAAAGATCAATACGTTTGAAAACAGAATTGAACAAACTCATAAAGAAAGTATTGATTACCATGCCGCTTTGCGCCAACAAATAATTGGTCTTAAAGATCTTAATGAGCAAATGAGTAAAGAGACAACCAACCTAACCAAAGCATTAAAAGGAGACAGTAAAATGCAAGGTAATTGGGGAGAACTGGTACTGGAACGTGTATTAGAAAAATCTGGATTAGAAAAAGATCGAGAATATTTTGTGCAGCAAAGTTTTACAAAAGAAGATGGTCAAAGAGTTATGCCAGATGTAGTAATTTATCTGCCAGACAATAAAAAAATGATTATTGACTCTAAAGTAACACTTACTGCTTATGAACGATATGTAAATGAAGAAGATGAGACCTTACAAGCTGTCCATCTTAAAGAGCATATCACCTCATTAAAACGCCATGTTGACCAGTTGTCTGAAAAAAATTATCAAGATTTATACGATATTGAATCTCCCGACTTTATACTAATGTTTGTTCCTATTGAACCTGCATTTGCAATCGCCATAAATCAGGATAATAAATTATATAACCAAGCATTTGAAAAAAACATAGTAATTGTTACCCCTTCTACCCTACTTGCTACCTTGCGAACTATTGATACTATGTGGAACAATGAAAAACAACAACGTAATGCTATCGAAATTGCTCGTCAAGCAGGAGCTTTGTATGATAAATTTGAAGGACTGGTTAAAGACCTTATGGGTGTTGGTAAAAAAATTGATGATACAAAAAAAGATTATTCGGCAGCAATGAATAAATTAGTAGAAGGCAAAGGAAACTTAATTACTAGTGTAGAAAAATTAAAAAAAATGGGAGCTAAAGCTAAAAAATCTTTACCCGAAGCTATTATTAACAGAGCTATAGAAGAAAACGAATAAATCGTATTAAAAAAAAACATAAACTGATAATTATGACATCAAACTTTTCAGAAATATTACTCAGAATAACAGGGTCTTTGTTTTATATCTTACCTATTTTGATTTTTATTATTCTTGCCATCTATTACATGAGTAAAACACAGTCTTCAAAAGAAGGAGCTTTAATTCTTATTGGTAATATATTAATTCTAATTGTGGCTATATTACATCAATTTTTATATTTATTTATTGATGATTTTGGTTTTGACTTATATGCAATAATTAATGTTGGTGTAAATGCAATTTCTTTTGTTGGATCTGTTTTATTTTTAATAGGTCTATACATGATGATTCAAAAAATAATTAATACCCAAAAAGATTCTCTCAAAAACTAAGAAACAATCAATATGAAAAAAATACTTGCAATACTTATTATAGCAATTACATTAATTTTTGCTGGCTGGTATGCTTTTATCTATTATGCATCTTATAGTGAAGGAACACGAAGCGGAGAACTTATAAAATTTAGCCATAAAGGGCTAGCTATCAAAACTTGGGAAGGAGAAATCAGCCAAGGTATATCTGGAGCGCAAATATTCAGTTTTTCAGTAGAAGCTAACAAAAAAGATATTATCCAAAAATTAGAAAAATTTCAGGGTAGATATGTAAAATTAAAATACAAAGAACGATTTGCTCAAGTTTCTTGGCTTGGAGATACAAAGTATTTTGTCATAGATGTTATAGAAGAAGAGTCTCCTCATTTCAGAAATAAATAAAATAACGGTTAGCCCCATACTTAATCATTAATAAACTAATATTTTGAAAAAATATAAAAGCAATAAAGACTCTAGAGTTATTATTTCACAACTTATGCTTCCTTCTCATTCTAACTTTAGTGGGAAAATACATGGGGGATATATTCTATCTTTAATGGATCAAATTGCATTTGCATGTGCGTCTAAACACTCTGAAGCATATTGTGTGACTGCAAGCGTAGATAGAGTAGATTTTCTAAAACCCATTGAAGTAGGAGAGCTTGTTACTTTAAAAGCATCTGTTAATCACGTAGGAAACACCTCAATGGTAGTAGGGGTTAGAGTAGAATCCGAGAATATACAAACTGGTAAAATGAAACACTGTAACTCTAGCTATTTTACAATGGTTGCTAAGAATAACAAAGGAGAGAGTATTTCTATACCAGGTTTAATCTTAGAAAATAAAACCGCAATAAGACGTTTTGTAAGAAGTATAATTCGAAAAGAGGATGCTACTTTAAGGCGTAATCGTTTTAAAGAATCTGAATTTGAACCAGAATCTCATTTGGAAATCCTAAAAGAATACAACGTAAAGGTTAATTTATAATTAATTCTTATCTTTTGTATTATATTAGAAACCATGTAAAACCTTTGTCTATTCCAAAATATGAAAAATTTAAAAAAATCGTGTAGAATAATTTTATTACTTCTTTTGACTATACTAAGTTTAAATTGTAGTAGTAGCGATGAAAGTGCAGAACCTCTTACTCCCACAAACCCCAACACTAATCCTAATCCTAGTAAAATCACAACATATAATGCTGATGTAAAATCAATAATAGACAACCAATGTATAAGTTGTCATACAATACCTCTTGCAGAAGGTGCTCCTTTTGCTATGCGTAATTATGCAGAGACAATTAATGGTGTAAACAGAGATCTAGTACTTAGAGTAAAATCTAATGGAGTCAATGTAATGCCTCCTGCTGGTAGATTACCACAAGCAACTATAGATATTATTTTAGATTGGGAAGCAGATGGCTTTAAAGAAAAATAACCTATAGATAATACCTAAAAAGAAGAAGCTGAATAAATATCATCCAGCTTCTTCGTAACTACAACATATGAATCAATACTTAATTTACGGTAGCAATAGGAGCAGTATACCCTCCTTTACTTACAGATCCATTTGTACCTGTACTGTTACCTCTAAGTAGTAATATCCCTGCAACGTGTGGCGAAGCCATAGAAGTTCCAGAAATTTTATTAAACTGCCCATTTGTCCATGTAGACCATACATTAGTACCTGGTGCCCATCTATCAACACTAATACCATAACAAGAACTAGATGCTGGACTATCTGTATTTGTCATATTACCAATATTCCAAGAATTAGCAGTTCGCAATCTTTGTGGAGAATAGTACTGTGTATCATCATTACTGTTACCTGCTGCCATAGCACCATACGTAGTTCTCTCTAAGTTTCTAAACGCATTATCTGTTGCTACATTAGTATAACGATTTCTATACCCTATACTATAATTCCAAGTATCTCCGTTTCTTGCATTTCTTGCCACATAATCAACACCTCCAAGAATACCAGCATCACTACCACTTCCTTGCGCATTTAACACTCTAACAGATACTACGGTTGCTCCATAAGCAACTCCTATAACTCCAGAGCCATTGTTTTTTGCAGCAACAGTTCCTGCCACATGCGTACCATGACCATTTTGATCTTGCCATGACCCACCAACAAAACTTCTACTACGGTTAGTATCGATATTTAAATCACTATGAGGAGAAACTCCACTATCAATAATCCAGCAAGTTTTACCAGCACCGTTAGCTCTACCAACTCTTTTAATACCCCAAGGTAAAAACTCTCCATTTGGTAATTGAGAATCATTAGTTACTGCTTTGTTATTTACAGTTGCAGGAAGTTGATCTACAGGCTCTCCCATTTCTATATCTAATTTTCTAATATAGTTAGGCTGTACGTATGCTACATCAGGATCATTTTTAAGCATTTCTACCTGCTTTTCAGATAAGTCTTTTACATGAAATCCTTGTATTGCATTACTATACACTTGTTTTACATTATCTTTTTGTATTGCATATTTAGATAATGTTTGTTCTGATTTTGCTTTTATTCCAGCACTTTTTCCATATAAAGACTTATTTTCATTATAAATCACAATATATTCTCCAGGAACCGCTTGATCAGCTCCTACCGTCTCAATAGTGTCTGCGTTATTTTCGATATCTGTAACACCATCTGCATCTTTTTCGCAACTATAAAAAAGCATTGAAAAAACGGCAATTGTACTTAAAATTCTTAGTTGAGTTTTCATTAAAATTTGATTTTTTGTGTTAAACGTATTATTAAATTGAAATTAAAAAGTTGAGCTCTCATTAAAATTTCCATTTCAAATGTAGAGATTAATCTAAATAATCAAATACGGTAAAAGCATAAATAACAACAACTTATGCCACTGAAAAATAGATTTTAATAAAAAAAATGTATTTGATTTTCAATAATGCAACTATGTTGCGTTACTGAAAATCAAATGGTTAAAAGAAAATAATGTAATTATGAAGATTAATTTTATTTCCTAAATCATTCGATTAATTGTAATGTATCATTTTTGAGATTTAACTAAAATTAACAATGATTAATATTTAATTAACTTAAAACCATATAAATAATTAACTAAATCACTGAAGAAAGTACTTCTATACCGTATAAAAAGAACAAAATATGTGTAAAAAATTTAAAACTTTATTTTTTTTAAATAACAAAAAAATAAAAAAAGGCTGAATTCTTCATTTTAAGTTTAGAATTCAGCCTTCTTTTTAACTTGTATTTAGAATTGTAGTTATTTACTCAAATACATTTTTCGTCTTGAATACAGATCATAAAATTGATCATCTTTAAGATCCTCTATAAATAATATACTTTCTCCAGTACTTTTCATTTCAGGTCCTAATTTTTTATTTACATTAGGAAATTTATTAAACGAAAACACTGGTTGTTTGATTGCATATCCGTCTAAATGAGGTTTAAAATCAAAATCCGTAACCTTTTTATCGCCTAACATAACTTTGGTTGCATAATTAACATAGGGTTCTCCATAAGCTTTTGCTATAAAAGGAACTGTTCTAGATGCTCTTGGATTAGCTTCTATAATATATACCATATCATCTTTGATAGCAAATTGGATATTTATTAAACCAACAGTATTTAATGCGAGAGCGATTTTATGGGTATGGTCTTTAATTTGTTGCATTACAAATTCTCCTAAATTAAAAGGAGGTAATGTAGCATTAGAGTCTCCTGAGTGAATTCCACAAGGCTCTATATGCTCCATAATACCAATTATATATACATTTTCTCCATCGCATATCGCATCTGCTTCTGCTTCTATAGCTCCATCTAAATAATGATCCAATAATAATTTATTATTAGGTATTTTACGTAGTAAATCAACAACGTGTTCTTCTAATTCTTGTTTATTGATAACAATCTTCATTCCTTGACCTCCTAATACATAAGATGGTCTTACTAGGATTGGAAAATCTAAACGATCTGCAACTTCTAATGCTTCTTCTGCTGTTTCGGCTATATCAAATTCTGGGTAAGGAATATTATTTTCTTTTAATAATTGAGAAAAATGCCCTCTATCCTCCGCCAAATCGAGAGATTGATAGCTAGTTCCAATTATTTTTATTCCATATCGATCTAATTTTTCTGCTAATTTTAAAGCAGTTTGACCTCCAAGTTGAACGATTACTCCTTCGGGTTTTTCATGTCTAATAATATCATAAATATGCTCCCAAAATACAGGTTCAAAATATAATTTATCTGCTATATCAAAATCTGTAGAAACTGTTTCTGGATTACAATTTATCATTATTGTTTCATATCCACATTCTGCAGATGCTAATACACCGTGTACACAACAGTAATCAAATTCAATTCCTTGACCTATTCTATTAGGTCCAGATCCCAGAACAACAATTTTCTTTTTATCACTAACCACACTTTCGTTGGAAACATATTTCTTTCCTTCAGGAGTTTCTATTTCTGCTTCAAAAGTAGAGTAAAAATACGGTGTCTGTGCTTTAAACTCTGCCGCACAAGTATCTACTAGTTTATAAACTCGATTTATACCAAGTTCATCTCTCTTATTATAAACTTCACTTTCATAACACCCTACCATATGAGCTATCTGTCTATCTGCAAAACCTTTTTGTTTTGCCTCCAAAATCAGCTCTTTAGTAAGAGATTGTATAGTGTATGTCGAAATTTCTTTTTCAAGATTATATAATTCTTCATATTGTTTAAGAAACCACATATCTATTTTAGTAATTTCATGTATTCTTCTTAAAGGAATTCCTATCTGAATAGCATCATAAATTACAAATACTCTATCCCAACTGGCATAAGTTAGTTTTTCAATAATCTGGTCATAATTCTTTTCTCCTTTTCCATCTGCACCAAGTCCATTTCTTTTTATTTCTAAAGATTGTGTTGCTTTATGCAATGCTTCTTGAAATGATCTACCAATGGCCATTACTTCCCCCACAGATTTCATTTGAAGCCCTAAGGTACGATCTGATCCTTCAAACTTATCAAAATTCCACCTTGGGATTTTTACGATAACATAATCTAAAGTAGGTTCAAATAAAGCAGATGTAGATTTAGTGATTTGGTTATCCAACTCATCTAAATTATAACCTATCGCTAGTTTTGCTGCAATTTTAGCAATTGGATACCCTGTTGCTTTGGATGCCAAGGCAGAAGAGCGTGAAACTCTTGGATTTATTTCGATAGCAATAATATCTTCTTTTTCATCTGGGCTTACCGCAAATTGCACATTACACCCTCCTGCAAAATCACCGATACTACGCATCATATGGATTGCCATATCCCGCATTCGCTGAAAAGTTTTATCACTTAATGTCATTGCTGGTGCTACTGTAATAGAATCCCCAGTGTGAATCCCCATTGGATCCATATTTTCTATAGTACAGATAATGACAACATTATTATTGTTATCTCGTAATAACTCTAACTCATATTCTTTCCATCCGATAAGAGCTTTATCGATCATGACTTCATGAATTGGAGATATTTCAAGACCTCGGGTAAGCAATTCATCAAAATCTTCTTCTTTATATACGATAGATGCTCCTGCTCCTCCAAGAGTATAAGATGCTCTAATCACCAAAGGAAACCCGAATTCCTGCGCTATCTCTTTTCCTTTTAGATAAGAGTTAGCTGTTGCTTGAGGAGCCATAGGGATACCTATTTTAAGCATTAGCTCTCTAAACTGTTCTCGATCTTCTGTAATATTTATAGCATCTATATCTACTCCTATTATATCTACTTCAAAATCTTTCCAGATACCTTTCTCATCTGCTTCAATACAAAGATTAAGAGCTGTTTGCCCCCCCATCGTTGGCAATACTGCATCAATTTGAGGGTGTTCTTTTAATATCTCTATTAACGATTTTGTATTTAATGGTTTAAGATACACATGATCTGCCATAGAAGGATCTGTCATGATCGTTGCAGGGTTCGAATTAATCAGAATCGTTTCAATTCCATCTTCTCTAAGAGAACGTAATGCTTGTGTTCCTGAATAATCAAACTCACAAGCTTGTCCAATAACAATAGGCCCTGACCCTATTATAAGTATACTCTTTAGTCTTTCTTGTTTAGGCATGTAATAACAATATTGCTTTTTTCTTAAATTTTTATGTATTAGATATAAAAAAAGGCGTTACCTATAAAGTAACACCTTTAATATTTTAAAAACACATTACCATTAGTGCTTATGTCTTAGTTCTGAAGAAACAGATAGCTTCTTTCTTCCTTTTGCTCTTCTACGAGCTAATACCTTTCTACCATTTGCAGAAGCCATGCGCTCTCTGAAACCGTGTTTATTTTTTCTCTTTCTCTTCGATGGTTGAAACGTTCTTTTCATTGCTATCTATCTTTATAAATCTTCTTGAAATATCTAATTTAATATTTATGGGTATCTGTCCCGAAAACTGCGTGCAAATATACGAAGAGTTTTTACTTTGGCAAATCTAATTATCAAAATATTTTTATTTGTTTTTATTACCTTTGCGCCGAGTTAATAATTAAATCTTTTCAATGTACAACAAAAATATAAAATTAGTAATTGCTACAATCGTAATTGGTGTGGCTATATGGCAAATAATAGAAGGATATATAGGTAATGGAATTATGCTTCTTTTATTAGCTGCGATTTTCATTTTTTTATATTTTAAAAATGAGCTTATATTGCTCGCTTTCTTAAGATTAAGAAAACAAGATTTTGATGGCGCTAAAAAATGGTTGAATAAAATCACTAATCCAGAAAGTGCTCTTACTTTAAAACAACAAGGATACCACAACTATCTTCTTGGTATCATGCTTTCACAAACCAATATAACACAAGCTGAAAAACATCTAAAAAAAGCTATTAAGCTAGGGCTTTCTATGAATCAGGATCTAGCAGTAGCCAAACTCAATCTTGCAGGCATAGCAATGACTAAGAGACGAAAAAGAGAGGCTCAGATATTACTTAATGAAGCTAAAAAATTAGACAAACATAATATGCTAAAAGATCAAATAACTATGATGAAACAGCAAATGAAAAAAATCTAAACATACTAATTATTTAAAAAGATACGTTTTATATATAGCGTATTTTACAATTTATAGTATCTTACTAAAATTTTTTAGTCTAAAAATGTTTTTTAAAAACTTTACACTACATTAGCTACCGTAATCTATTTATAATGAAGAAATTATTAGTTCTGGGAATCTTGTTTTTTTATTTCAATAATTCCTTTGCCCAAGAAGAAAGAAAAATACCCTTTTCGGTTGCTATCTCATCTCATCTCATTAAGTATAATCAAAAAATAGATGCTGCTTATCAAGATAGAGATCTAGAGAGAGCTGAATTTCTATTCGACTCTTTAGTAACAAATCATCTTAATGGTACCTATATGGATAATTTTAATGTTTATCCGTTAAAGGGAGAATCTATTTCGTTAGAAGAATACGAGAAGCCTATCTTTTTAATCACTTCTGCTTCATGGTGCGTTCCTGGTATTGGAGAAATCCCTGCACTTAATGATTTAGCAGACAGGTTTCATGATCAAATAGATTTTGTAGTATTATTTTGGGATACAAAAGAAAACTTAAAAGAAAAAGTAAAAGAGTATACTCAAAACATAAAACTAGTCCATATAGATGAAAAAACCAACCAAGATTCTTATATCATTAACAAACTAAAACATGCATTAGGCTTTCCTATGATGTATTTTATGGATAGTAATAAAAAGATTTTGGATATACGAAAAATAGTTACTCACCATTCTAGTGAAACACTAAGCAACTCTTACAGCATTCATTTTAACTCTTTATCTAAAGGAGTTTCTCTTTTAATTTCTAACCTAGATTTGAATTCCGAAACTAGCA
This sequence comes from Aquimarina muelleri DSM 19832, assembly GCF_000430665.1. Classification (GTDB taxonomy): domain Bacteria; phylum Bacteroidota; class Bacteroidia; order Flavobacteriales; family Flavobacteriaceae; genus Aquimarina; species Aquimarina muelleri. The sequence goes on from NZ_AUML01000006.1 coordinate 71,613, forward strand.
CGACAGAAAGCGATACAATACAGAATAAAGATAATCGAAGTGAAGAAGAACGAAATATTGATGAGGAGTATGAAATCTATAAGAGAGAACAAGATTCTTTAAACAATAACACTAAAAGAAAAAATAATTAAAAGTTATATTGTTTTATTTACCAAAAATTATTTTTATAGCGACTATAAACAAAACTCCTCCAAATATTTTTTTTAAAAGTGCTTGATTTATAGATATTGCCAATTTACTGCCTAAATACCCTCCTATAACAAATGTTATAGCTATAACAATAGCATATTTCCAGTTCACAAACCCTTCTTGGTAGTAATTATAAGCCGCTAATAAAGTTACAGGAACTGCTAGTACTGCTAAGCTTGTTCCTTGAGCCTCATGTTGAGAAAAATTCATCAACAAGATTAATAAAGGAATCATTATTACACTTCCTCCTACCCCTAAAGTCCCACTAAAAAATCCTGCTAATAATCCTATTAAGATTAATGATATAAGTATTGAAGTATTCATAAATTCACTTTAATAAGTTGCTAACTTAATCAAAAATCTATTAAATCTCTATCCTAAATTCTTATTGTCCTGTTTCTGAAGTATAATACCCTTCTCTTGGTATCTGAATAAGATATTCTTTGCTTGTAGAGTTGTTTAGATGTGTTTCTCTAAGCCAAGGATTGTGTAATTTTAAGATTTTATAATTTATAGCATACTGCTTAGCGAATTCATTAAAATCAGAAATAGGCTTATCTACCAACACATTAAAAGTTGGAATATGAGTATATAGATCTTTTTCACTAAAGTTAAATCCATATTGTTTTGGATTACTTAAAATCTCTTTTACCGCAATTATCCTAAACACATATCTTCCTGTTTCTTCTCCTAACAAAAGGTCATAATATGATTTTGCATCTTGCCTATCCAATTGTTTATTGACGCCCGCTACACCTGCATTATAACCAGCTGCAGCCAAAGTCCATGATCCTAAACGTTTTTTTGCGTTTTTTAGATACTCACAAGCTACTAATGTAGATTTTTCGATATGATATCTTTCATCTACATTCTGATTTACTTCTAATCCGTATTCTTTAGCTGTACCTTTTAATATCTGCCAAAAACCCGTTGCATGTGCAGGTGATACAGCTTGAGTTAAACCACTTTCTATAACTGCTAGATATTTAAAATCTTCTGGTATCCCCTGTTCTTTAAGAATAGGCTCTATAATAGGAAAATATTTATTAGCTCTTTTAAAAAGCAATAAACCATTAGATTGCCAGTAAGTATTCACTAACAACTCTCTATCCATTCTCTCTCTTATATCTGGGTTTTCTATAGGCACCAATTCACCCGAAAAATTAAGATTATCTGGCATTGGTATAGCATAAACGTTATAATCGCTTACTAATTTTTTCTCTAAAACTTTTTGAACTAATGGTTTTTCTGCACTGTCTTGAGTCGCATTTACTAATATTCCAAAAGTGAATACCACGCCTAAAAAGACTAAAGCTTTTTTAATCATCTTCATTACTTAAGTAGGTTTTGATTTTGTTGGGGAACTAAGATTTATCGTACAATATAGCATAAAAAAGTTACACTAAGACAAGTTACCCTTAAATATTTTTGGTAAATTTTTATTAAACCATCTTGCTCTATTAACTATCATAACATGAGTTCCTTTATCAACAACTATGCACTTTTTAATATTTACTATAGGAAAAACAATATCCTTATCTCCATGAATATGTATAATCCCCTCTATTGTCTCTTCTTGATCCCAACACACTATATTCTTTATAGCCCAATCCAAATATCTTTTATCCTTCATGGATAAATATTTTTGATACATCGTGGCACGTTTTTTAGCAAAATCACCAAAAGCTAGTTTTTCCCAATTACTAATTTTAGAGATCACTCCTGTCGGAAGTAACTTATATGCTTTTGTTTTTCGAGCAATCTTTATTCGTTTTGGTAATTCATGTTTATTTTTTACACTAGAAATAATGACTATTTTTTTAACATCGATACACTTACTCATCTCTTGCACTATTATTCCTCCAAAAGAAACACCTATTAAGATACAGTTTCTATACTTAACTTCCTCACACATTCGCTTTGCATAATCCTGTATAGATTCATTCTTGTATGGAATTTTCCAAGATAAAGTATGTATTATATACTCCTCTTTTGGGAGTTTAATGAATTCGAAAATTGAAATATCTGCTGCCATTCCTGGAACAAAATAAACATGGCTAACTTCCTGCGACATAGGTATTTTAACAGTGATTTTTGAGTTTAGATCCCTTATTTCATTATCTTTGTTGTTCAAAATTATGGTATTCCCTTCTTAGAAAAAAGGAAATATTGAGTTAATTTTTTATAAATAAAGGAATATTAAAACAAATAAATCTTAGTTAGGTAAGGAAAAAGTCAGTGCATAAATAATTAGCTAATAGCTACTGTTTTTGGGATCAATATTACAAACTCTTATCTATATCAAGGTTTTCATAATCAGTAAGGTTAACCCCTTATTTATCGGGATTAATACCTCAATAATTTAAAAAATATGGAGAACATGAGTGCTATTGAATTAGAAATTACAGATAATGAATTTCTAAGACAATTCGAAACCACAATTGAAGGTCAAAAAGCGAAAATTGAGTATGCATTACAAGAAAGAAAAATTTTCCTTACCAAACTTATCATGAGTGAAGAACATCTTGAAAAAGGATATGATCAAGATTTTATTGTTGCTGTATTTAATTTAATTGAAGAACGCAATATTAGATTAGTTCCTACTTGTCCTATTATAGCTAAGTTTATGCGTAAAAACAGAAGGAAATATAAAGATTTACTTCCGGTAGGAATAAACATATAGCTACACGTTTACTTTCTAAAAACAAAAAAACTGCTCTCAAGCAGTTTTTTTTGTTTTAAATTTTTAAACAATATACATCAACTAGCTCATCATACTATAAAAAAGGATTTATCAAGCTTTTCCTTTAAAATCAAACCTAACTACTCCATCATCATCTATAGCTGTTAAATATACTTTGTGTACAGTATTCACATACCCTGGATTCCATGGCATTTTTACTTTTACATAATTCTCAGTAAAACCATATATATACCCTTCTTTATTTTCAGACTCAAATAACACCGTTCTTTCTGTACCTATTTGACTCTCATAAAAAGCTCTTCTTTTCTTTACAGATAGCCCTCTTAACATTTTACTTCTTTTCTTGCGAACATCTGCTGCAACTACTCCTTCTAATTTTGCAGCAACAGTATTATCTCTTTCAGAATATGTAAAAACATGCAAATATGATATTTCTAATTGTGATAAGAAATTATACGTATCTAAAAACAGATCATCTGTCTCCCCAGGAAAACCAACAATAACATCTACTCCTATACAGGCATGAGGCATTACCTCCTTAATTTTGTTTACTCTATCTACATAAAGATTACTAAGATATCTGCGACGCATCAATTTTAAAACCGCATCGTTACCAGATTGTAAAGGAATATGGAAATGAGGAACAAAAGTTCTGGAGTTAGCTACAAAATCTATGGTTTCATTTTTAAGCAAATTTGGCTCTATCGAAGATATCCTTAATCGTTCTATTCCATCTACTTTATCTAACGCTTGTACAAGATCAAAAAAAGTATGTTCATGTTTTTTATTCCCAAACTCTCCTTTACCATAATCTCCTATATTTACTCCCGTTAAAACGATTTCTTTAATTCCTTTTTCAGAAATCTCTTTTGCGTTCTTCAAAACATTACCTAAAGTATCACTTCTAGAAATACCTCTTGCCAAAGGAATTGTACAATAAGTACATTTATAATCACATCCATCTTGGACTTTTAAAAACGCTCTGGTACGATCTCCTATAGAATAACTACCTACATAAAAATCAGCTTCTTCTATTTCACAAGAATGTACTTCGCCAAATTCATTTTTAGACAGATCATTAATATAATCTGTTATCTTAAATTTTTCTGTAGCTCCCAAAACCAAATCTACCCCATCTACAGACGCTAATTCTTCTGGTTTTAATTGCGCATAACAACCAACCGCAGCTACAAAGGCTTCTGGATTTATTTTTTGAGCTTGCTTTACTATCGTTTTAAATCTTTTATCTGCATTCTCAGTAACAGAGCATGTATTGATTACATAAATATCTGCATTCTCCGAAAAATCTACACGATCAAAGCCTTCTTTTGTAAAATCTCTGGCTATCGTAGATGTTTCTGAAAAATTCAGTTTACATCCTAACGTATAAAAAGCAACTTTTTTTCTCATAAAAATATAACTCACATTTCCGCAAAGACAGAAATCTCTTTATATTTACCCTTTAATGCTTAGGAAAATCAAACATCTTTAGAATAAATTTTGAAGGTGTAAATATACCAACAATAATTCATTTACTAAAATTGAAGCTTATTCATTTTTTTTTCATAATTCGCTATCTACTAATAGTTTGCATATGCATCACTGCAGTATCCTGTAAAGATTCTACTACAGAAAACAGAAATCATTTAGTATTTCGTTACAATCAATACGAAAACATTAGTTCTTTAGATCCTGCTTTTGCTAGAGACTTACCTAATATTTGGTCTACCAATCAATTATTTAACGGTTTGATACAGTTAGATGATTCGTTACATATAATACCAGACATAGCAAAAAGTTGGAAAGTTTCTAAGGACGCATTAGAATACACTTTTATCCTTCAAAAGAATATAAAATTTCATAAACATCCACAATTCAAAACAAAAGACAGTACCAGAAATGTTATTGCAAAAGATTTTGTATATAGTTTTGACAGACTAGTCGATCCTAAAGTAGCATCTCCAGGAAATTGGGTTTTAAAAAACGTAAAAAACTATAATGCTATTAACGATACTCTTTTTAGAATTAAATTAAAAAAACCTTTTCCTGCTTTTTTAGGATTATTAGGTATGCGCTATTGCTCTGTGGTTCCAAAAGAAATTGTAGAATTTTATGGCAATCAGTTTAGATCTAACCCAATAGGAACAGGGCCTTTTAAGTTTAAACTATGGGAAGAAAATGTGAAATTAGTATTTAGAAAAAATGAATTATATTTCGAAAGAGACAAAAAAGGAAAACAACTTCCTTATCTTGAAGCTGTTGCTATTACTTTTTTACCCGATAAACAAAGTGAATTTTTACAATTCGCTCAAGGCAAACTTGATTTATTAAATAGCTTGGATGCATCTTACAAAGATGAATTATTAACCCCAAGTGGCAAGTTAAGAGATGTCTACAAAAACCAGATTAATATAAGCAAAGGCTCTTATTTAAATTCTGAATACCTTGGATTTTATTTAGAATCCGATAAAAAAGAAATCCAATCAGAACTACTACGAAAAGCTATAAATTATGGTTTTGATCGAAAAAAAATGATCACCTATCTAAAAAACGGGATAGGAACTCCTGCTACTAATGGTTTTATCCCCAAAGGCATGCCTGGGTTTAATAACACACCAGGATATACTTACAACCCAGAAAAAGCTAAAGAACTTATAGATACCTACAAAAAACAAACTGGTGACAATAATCCAACTATACGCATCGCAACAGACTCTAATTACCAAAGTATTTGTGAGTTTATACAACGAGAGCTAGAAAAAGTAGGGTTAAACATTATAGTAGATGTAATGCCCTCTTCTACCATACGGCAAAAAAAATGGGCAGGAAAGTTAGAATCTTTTCGAGCGAGTTGGATTGCAGATTATCCTGATGCAGAAAACTTTCTCTCTCCATATTACAGTAAAAACTTTACTCCTAATGGCCCAAATTACACACATTTTAAAAATGAAATTTTTGACAAATTGTATGAGGAAAGCTTTTTAATCACCAATACTAAACTAAGAGAACAACACTATACTAAAATGGATTCTATTATTATTGCAGAAGCACCTATTGTTCCTTTATACTACGACCAAGTTGTTAGATTTACTCAAAAAAATGTAAAAGGACTGACTAACAATCCTCAAAATTTTCTGATCTTAAAAAGAGTCTGGAAAGAGAAAAAGTAAGACTAATTATTTAATCTCTTATTGAAATTGTAATTCCACAAAACTTGCCCTTCAAATTATTGATTCTTTATAATATTACTGCGACTCATACCCTTTTCGCCATTGTTTAGTTTCTTCAAAAATATGTTCTAATATCTTTTTTTCCTGATCTGTAAATTCAATATTCCTTCTAGACATAACCACTTTAGCTACTTCAAAAGCTTTATTTGTTAAATAAACAGTAAAACCACTACTTCCTCCCCAACTATAGCTAGGTACAAAATTACGAGGAAACCCAGTTCCAAAAATATTAGCACTTACACCAACCACTGTACCTGTGTTAAACATAGTATTTATACCACACTTAGAATGATCTCCCATCATTAAACCACAAAATTGTAGTCCTGTTTTTGCAAAACCTTCAATTTCATAACTCCAAAGTCGCACAGGAGCATAATTATTCTTAAGATTAGAGGTGTTGGTATCTGCTCCAAGATTACACCATTCACCAAGTACTGAGTTCCCCAAATATCCTTCATGACCCTTATTTGAACACGCAAATAATATGGAATTATTTATCTCTCCTCCCGCTTTAGAATAAGGCCCTATGGTTGTTGCTCCATAAATCTTTGCCCCCATCTTTACTACTGCTCCCTCACACAAAGCAAAAGGTCCCCTAATCAGACTACCCTCCATTATTTCGGTGTTTTTTCCTATATAAATAGGTCCTTTACTAGCGTTAAGTGTGGTAAATTCAAGCTTTGCTCCTTCTTCTATAAATATGTTTTCTGGTGCTATAACATTATTACTTTCAGGAATAGGCTGGGTTTCCCTATCTTTAGTAAGCAACAAAAAATCACTTTTAATAGCTAAATCATTTTTTGAAAAAATGTCCCATGTCTGTTCTACTGTAATTAATTCTAAATTATAGTCTATTATTTCGTAGTTATCAAAATCTACTTCTTGCCCCTCTTCTACATAAAAAACTATAGGCTCATCCTTATAAAATATAGCCTGATTAGCTTTTAGATTTTTAATCCTAGACACTAAGTCTTCAGATGGAAGGCAAGATGCATAGATCATTATATTTTTTTCTAGCTCTACTAAAGGATATTTTTCACTAAGATAATCCTCGGTAACTGTAGATGTCGTAGAACCCAAGTGTAATTCCCATTTTTCACGAATTGTTAATACTCCTATACGAATATCTGCAACTGGTCTAGTATACGTAAAGGGTAATAAGGCATTACGAGAAGGGCCATCAAAAAGAATATAATTCATGATTTTATGTCAAAAAAATTAATAATTAATCTAAGAGTGAATTGATGCAAAAATAAAGACGTTAATGTTAAAAATAATGCTGTTTGCCGAATTTATTTGCAAAATAAAATTCTAAAAAAAATACAATAACCAAAAAAAAAAAGCCTTTCCATACAGAAAGGCTTTTAAACATATTGTTAATGCTAGATTATTTTTTAAACTTAGCATATTTATTTTTAAACTTATCAATTCGTCCTGCTGTATCGATAAGTTTTGACTTACCTGTATAAAAAGGATGCGAAGTTCTAGAAATCTCTAACTTTACTAATGGATACTCTACACCATCCACCTCGAGAGTCTCTTTAGTATTTGCTGTAGATTTAGTTAAAAAAACTTCCTCATTAGACATGTCTTTAAAAGCTACTAATCTATAATTTTCTGGGTGAATATCTTTTCTCATTGTATTAATCTTTTCTTTTTTCGAGGTGCAAATTTAATCATTATCTTTAAATTAACAATAATATTGATTATTTTTTTTGTCAATTTTCTTTAATATTTAATTTTTCAAACCCCTGATGTAACATTTTAGTATATTTGTCTACTTATGGTCTATAATAACCAAAACAAAAGTATGTAAATGGAAAATATAAAAGCATCTTCAAAAAAGATTATCATAAACTACGGAATATTATTAGGTATAGTTTCTGTGTTATTAGGTGTTGTTATGTATATAACAAACGCATACAAAGACCCTCATTGGATATATTCAGTTATTGGATTTATAGTGCTTATAGGCGTGATAAGCTATGGTATAAAAGCTTTTAAAACATCTAATAATGGATACTTAATTCTTATGGATGCTATAAAAATAGGCCTTGGTATTGCTCTTATTGGCGGGATTATAGGAGCTATTTGGTCTTTTACCCTAACTAATATTATAGAACCTGACTACACGCAACAAGTTCTTGAAGTACAAAGAGAAAAAATGATAGAACAATACCCTGATTTTTCTCAGGAACAAATTGATCAAAGTATGGCTATTGCCGAAAAATTCAGCACCCCTTTTGTTAGTATAGCACTTTCTATAATAGCTAGTTTATTCTTTGGTTTTATTATTTCTCTTATCGCAGGATTAGTAATGCAAAAGAAACAAGATTTATATTAATATATGGATATATCTGTGGTTATACCACTGCTAAATGAGCAGGAGTCACTTAACGAATTATATAATTGGATTGCAAAAGTTATGCAATCCAATTCTTTTTCTTATGAAATCATTTTTATCGACGACGGTAGTACAGATGGATCTTGGGAAACAATTGTAAAATTATCTTCAAAATATGAAGAGGTAAAAGGAATTCGTTTTTTAAGAAATTTTGGAAAATCCCAAGCTTTACATGCTGGTTTTGAAGCTGTACAAGGAGATGTGATCATAACAATGGATGCAGATTTACAAGATAATCCAGAAGAAATTCCTGAATTATATGACCTTATTAATAAAGAAGGATTTGATCTTATTTCTGGATGGAAAAAGAAAAGGTACGATTCTGTTATCGCAAAAAACATACCCTCAAAATTATTTAATGCAGCAGCTAGAAAAACATCTGGTGTAAAATTACATGATTTTAATTGTGGATTAAAAGCGTACAAAAATAACGTCGTAAAGAACATCGATGTTCATGGCGAAATGCACCGTTATATACCTGTACTGGCAAAAAATGCAGGATTTAGCAAAATCGGAGAAAAAATAGTATTACATCAAGCTAGAAAATACGGGAAAACAAAATTTGGAATGAACCGATTTATTAATGGTTTTTTAGATTTAGTAACCATTTGGTTTATGTCTCGCTTTGGCAAAAGACCAATGCACTTTTTTGGATTAATAGGAACGTTACTTTTTATAATTGGATTTTCCTTTTCATTATATCTTGGTATCGATAAACTTTTTATAGAAACCAAAGGTAGATTAATTGCTCAAAGACCCGAATTTTATGTAGCCTTAACTTCTATGATTTTAGGAACTCAGTTTTTTCTTGCTGGCTTTTTAGGCGAAATTATTTTGACTACGAACAGAAATAAAGAAAGATATACAATAGCAGAGAGAATACACCTTTAAATTCAATGTTGTAAAATTGGAGTTAAAATAAAAGAAATTGAATTCAAACCGATTATAGTAATAAATAATGAGTAATAGACTTACCTCAATATTCAAAATATAGTATTTTTGCACCTAAAACCAATAGTATGCAAATCACAGATTCTGTTATAAATGTTAGAGTTGAAGAATGGCTAACTCCAGTTTTTGACGCAACCACACAAAAAGAAATCAAGAACTTAAAAGAAAATAATCCTGAAGGGTTAAAAGAAAGTTTTTATAAAGATTTAGAATTTGGTACTGGAGGTATGCGAGGCATTATGGGAGCAGGAACTAATCGAATAAATAAATATACGTTAGGCAAAAGCACTCAGGGCTTAAGTAATTATTTAATAGAACAGTTTCCTAGTGAGCAACCAAAAGCAGTAATAGCATATGACTGTAGGAATAATAGTGATACCTTAGCTCAAATAGTAGCAGATGTGTTTTCTGCTAATGGTATTAAAGTATATCTTTTTTCAAGTCTTCGACCTACTCCAGAATTATCTTTTGCGGTAAAAGAATTAAATTGCCATTGTGGTATTGTACTCACTGCCAGTCACAATCCTCCTGAATATAATGGTTATAAGGTATATTGGAAAGACGGCGGACAATTGGTTCCACCACAGGATAATGAAATTATCACGAAAATAAATACTTTAAAATACTCTGATATTCTATTTGATGCCAATCCAAATTTAATACAAAAAATAGATCAAGAAATTGATACAGTTTTTATTGAGCAAAGTGTAAAAAACGGAAGTTTTGTTACTTCACAACAATATAAAGATAACACAACAATTGTTTTTACTTCGTTACACGGCACTTCTATTACCGCCGTACCCGAAACCTTAAAAAAAGCTGGATACAATAATGTACATATCGTTAAAGAACAAGCAGAGCCAGACGGAAATTTCCCTACAGTAAAATCTCCTAATCCGGAAGAACCCGAAGCCTTAACAATGGCTTTGGAACTTGCTTCAAAAGTAAACGCTGATATTGTAATAGGTACAGATCCAGATTGTGATCGATTAGGAATTGCAGTTCGCAATAATCAAGGAGAGTTACAATTACTAAACGGAAACCAAACAATGATAGTCATGACTTGGTTTCTTTTAGAGAATTATAAAAACAAAAAAGGATTTAATGGAAACGAATTTATTGCTTCGACAATAGTATCTTCTCCTATGATGCAAAACCTTGCAAATGCTTATGATGTAGAGTACAAAGAAGTATTAACGGGCTTTAAATGGATTGCAAAACTAATTAAAGATTTTCCTGAAAAACATTTTATAGGAGGAGGAGAAGAAAGTTTTGGGTATATGGTGGGAGATTTTGTAAGAGATAAAGATGCCGTAACCTCTACCCTGTTGGCTTGTGAAATAGCTGCTTTTACCAAAGCTAATGGCAGTTCTTTCTACAATACTTTATTAGAATTATATACTAAATATGGTTTTTATAAAGAAAATCTAGTTTCTCTAGTAAAAAAAGGAATGGACGGGGCTGCTGAAATTAAACAAACCATGATTGACTTAAGAAACAATCCACCAAAATTTATAAACGAAGAAAAAATAGTTTTAATCGAAGACTACCAAACGAGTATTTCTAAAAATATCCAGAATCATACCGAAGTGATTATCGATACTCCTAAATCAAATGTTTTGATTTTTTATACGGAAGAAGGAACTAAAATTGCTGCTAGACCTAGCGGAACAGAACCTAAAATAAAATTTTATATCAGTGTGCAAGAATCTTTACATAAAATTGAGGATTTTGATACTATACAACAAAAATTAGATAGTAAAATTGAAGCTATCAAAAAAGACTTAAAGTTAATTTAAACAACAGTATTTACTGTTAAGCATATTTTTAATGAACTATTTTAAACAAATTCTTCGCTTTGCGAAACCATACAAATCTTATGGAGTCTTAAATATTATATGTAATATTTTTTATGCTCTATTTAGCACATTATCATTTTTAGCCTTAATCCCTGTGTTAAAAGTTTTATTTAATACCGAAAAAGAAATTATATATTATGAACCTGTTTGGGATGGCTTAAAAAACTCAAAAACATATTTAACCGACAGTCTTAATTGCTTTATAACCGATAACATGGCAACACAAGGTAAAATGCCTGTTCTTACTTATATGATTGTTGGTATTATTGCTGTTTTTATGCTTAAAAACCTTTTTAATTATCTAGCTATGTACTTTATTACATTTTTACGTAATGGAGTATTAAAAGATATTAGAAATGAGCTTTATGAAAAATCTGTTAGTTTACCATTATCTTTTTTCTCAGAAAAACGAAAAGGAGATACCATGGCAAGGATTTCCACCGATGTATTAGAAATACAACATTCTTTTCTTTCTATTTTAGAATTAATTGTGCGAGAACCCCTTACTATAGTGTTTACTCTTGCTGCAATGCTCTTTTTAAGTGCTAAATTAACTTTATTTGTTTTTATATTTATTCCTGTATCTGGATTTTTAATCTCTTTAATTGGTAAAAAATTAAAAAAACATTCCGATAAAGTACAACAAGAGCAAGGTTTTTTTCTTTCTATAGTCGAGGAAACTTTAGGAGGTCTAAAAGTTATTAAAGGATTTAATGCTGAAGGTATATTTGGCGAGAAATTTAAAGAATCTACATCCAGGTTTAATCAATTTTCTAACACCCTACTTAATAGACAAAATTTAGCCTCTCCTACCAGTGAATTTTTAGGAATTTGTGTAATTTCAGTATTATTATGGTACGGAGGAAAACTTGTATTTATTGATGGAACTTTAGAAGCCGAAATGTTTTTAGCTTATATTGGATTAGCTTATAATATACTAACTCCTGCTAAGGCTATTTCTAAAGCTAATTATGGTGTAAAAAAAGGAAATGCAGCTGCAGAACGCGTGTTAGAGATATTAAATACTCCTTCTCCTTTACAGGATAAACCTGATGCTATTGATAAAAAAGAGTTTAATTCTGACATTACCATAGAGAATATTTCCTTTAAATATGAAGACGAATATGTACTAAACAACTTTTCTTTAAAAGTACCTAAAGGAAGTTCTGTAGCTCTTGTTGGACAATCTGGAAGTGGTAAATCTACCATCGCTAATCTAGTTACCCGTTTTTATGATGTAAATAAAGGGGCTATCAAAATAGATAATTTAGATATTAAGGACTTAACCAAACATTCTTTAAGAAACTTAATGGGTCTGGTAACTCAAGACTCTATATTATTTAATGATTCTATTAAAAATAATCTATTAATAGGAGAGCCTAATGCATCTGATCAAGAAATAATTAATGCATTAAAAGTAGCTAATGCCTGGGAATTTATAAAAGATCTACCCGCTGGTATAGAAACAAATATTGGAGATAGTGGTAACAAACTTAGTGGGGGGCAAAAACAACGTTTATCTATAGCCAGAGCTGTTTTAAAAAACCCTCCAATCATGATTTTGGACGAAGCTACTTCAGCTTTAGATTCTGAAAGCGAAAGATTAGTGCAGTCTGCATTAGAGAACATGATGAAAAATAGAACTAGTATTGTTATTGCACACAGACTTTCTACTATACAAAACTCTAATTTAATCGTTGTAATGCAAAAAGGTGAAATTGTAGAACAAGGTACTCATGACGAGCTTATTATAAAAGATGGTGTCTATCAAAAACTAGTAACCATGCAGTCATTTGAATAATAAAATCATTTTACATTATATATACAAGAGGGTGTTTGATTTTTCAAACACCCTCTTTTTTATCATTTCAATTAAGTTTATAACTTAAAATTAATACGATTTACGGATGAGAATTGCGTATAAATAATTGCAAAGGTTTTTCGCTAGATTGATGAATCAAATTAAAGAATAGCCATAGCTATTGTTTCATTTTATGAAGAAAATATAGTAGAAAAAGAGTGCGATTATATGCGAGATTTTTATTCGTAAATCGTATAATACCATTTGTAGTTTGAGTTTACTGGAAAAAAAAGTTTGAGCCAGACCCGAATCTGGTATTAAGCATAGCAGGGCTACGGTTTATTTTCATTCTAATACTTGAGGCAAAAAAAGAACATTTTATTACGATAAATTCAAATTGTAAATGGTATAAACCTTAGACTAACAATTTACCATATACCAAAACAGAAATAATCTTTTACAAAATCTTCTGAATTTCATAAAATTACTTTAACAAGATAGATTTTAATAAATAATGAAAAGAAAATTAAAGAAGAAATAAAAAAGAGTGCTTTCGCACTCTTTCTTTTCACACAAATCATCTTAATTTAGGGGCTTACTCTAAAAATTAAAACTCACTTTTATAAAAAACTTTCATCTTGGGGGAAATGAAAGAACTCAATCATTATTACACTGTAAAGATACAATTTATTTTTAATAAACCTAATAAAAAATGTATTTTATCTAAAAAATATGTTTTTAAACTTATACAAGCTAATTAAACACATTTAAATGTAGTATAATTCTTACTTATGTGTTTTAAATACGACAAAAAAAAGAGTGCTTTCGCACTCTTTCTCTTCACACAAATCATCTTAATTTAAGGGCTTACTCTAAAATTAAAACTCACTTTTATTAAAAAACTTTCATCTTGGGGGAAACGAAAGAACTCAATCATTATTATAGTGTAAAGATACAATTTATTTTTAATAAACCTAACAAAACATGTATTTTATCTAAAATACATGTTTTTCATCATCGAAAAATAAACTAAAATCATTAAAAAGTAATCTAATTCTTACTTTTTAATGATTTTCATATAGTATATCTATAAAAATAAAAAAAAGAGTGCTTTCACACTCTTTTCTTTCACACAAATCATCTTAATTTAGGGGCTTACTCTAAAAATTAAAACTCACTTTTATTAAAAAACTTTCATCTTGGGGGAAATGAAAGTACTCAATCATTATTACTCTGTAAAGATACAATTTATTTTTAATAAACCTAATAAAAAATGTATTTTATCTAAAAAATATGTTTTTAAACTTTTAAAACTATCTGTACATTACAAAAATGTAATCTAATTCCTACTTTTTGTGTTTATCTTAAAAACAAAAAAGAGTGCTTTCACACTCTTTTTCTTCACACAAATCATCTTAATTTAGGGGCTTACTCTAAAAATTAAAACTCACTTTTATTAAAAATTTCATTTTGGGGAAAATGAAAAAACTCAATCATTATTACACTGTAAAGATACAATTTATTTTTAATAAACCTAATAAAAAATGTATTTTATCTAAAAAATATGTTTTTAAACTTTTAAAACTATCTAAACGTTACAAAAAAGTAATCTAATTCCTACTTTTTATATTTGTATTAAAAACAAAAAAGAGTGCTTTCACACTCTTTTTCTTCACACAAATCATCTTAATTTAGGGGCTTATTCTAAAAATCAAAACTCACTTTTATTAAAAAACTTTCATCTTGGGGGAAATGAAAGTACTCAATCATTATTACTCTGTAAAGATACAATTTATTTTTAATAAACCTAATAAGAAATGTATTTTATCTGAATTATACGGTTTTAATCTATTTAAAATAATATTCCTACAAAATTCCTACAAATAATAATTTTACCCTAATTAAACCATTTTCTCGTACTTTAGTCTAAAAAGAAAATGAAGTATAGAATACTTTAATAACTAAAATCAATTTTACCTTTGAATACTCAAAATGAACAAGACTTACTAACAGCTTTAAAATCTGATATAAATTCTTCTTTTAGTAAACTTGTTACTTTATATCAAGAAAGGTTATACTGGCATATAAGAAACATCGTGAAAAATCATCATGATACAGATGATATATTACAAAATGTATATATTAAAGTATATAATAACATTAATAATTTTAAAGGAGATAGTAAACTGTATTCATGGTTGTATCGTATAGCTACAAATGAATCTATAACTTTCTTGAATAAAAAAGCGAAAAAAGATAATATTACTAATGAAGAATTAAGTCAAAAATTGATTCAAAACTTAGAGGCTGATGTGTACTATGATGGTAGCCAGATAGAACTAAAGCTACAAAAAGCTATTGCTACTTTGCCTCAAAAACAACAAATAGTATTTAATATGAAATATTTTCAAGAATTAAAATATAAAGAAATATCAGAAATATTACAAACTAGTGTAGGTGCTTTAAAAGCATCTTATCATATCGCTACAAAAAAAATTGAAGAATTTTTAAAAAATGATTAAACCTTTTTACTTAAAATAAGTCTTACTAACAGTGAAAAAAGATAAATTACATAAAAACAATGGTGGGTTTAAAGTACCCGAAGAATATTTTGAAAACTTAGAGAGTCGTCTTTCAAAAAAAATACCTTTTAAAACTGAAAAAAAACTTCTTTCAAAAACAAAATATTCTTCAGGATTTAAAATTCCAGATGAGTATTTTGTAGGTTTTGAAAATAAAATACTTCGAAAAGTTAAAGAAACTAAATCTAAAAGAAAAGTGATTTCTTTAATCACTAGAAAAAATATTTTATATTTTTCTAGTATTGCAGCAATGATTGCTATTATAATATCTCTATCTATTAGCAAAGAATCTGAACTAAGCTTTAATGACATTACAGTTGCTGATATTTACACCTATTTTAATGAAGAAAACATAGAACTTAGTACTATTGAAATAGCTGCATTACTCGAAAGTGATGTTAGTTACACTGAAACATTAGAAAAAGAGTTAATTAATGAAGATGTAATTTTAGATTACCTATCTAGGGGATATCTAGATGATGACATTATATCTGTAGAATAAATTAAAAACATGAAAAAAATAATATTACTTATTTACGTTATTTTTATTTATAGCGGAATCTTTGCCCAAAATGGATCTAGAGAAAAGATAAAAGCTTTTAAAATAGCTTATATAACAGAAAAATTGAACCTATCAAGTAAAGAGGCACAAGAATTCTGGCCTATATATAACAATCATGAAGAAATAATTGAAAATCTTAGGAAAGAAAAACGTAAATTAATGAAAGCTTTAAAAGAAGCTGATGATTCTGAAAACATAACAGATAAACGTGCCGAAGATTTTATAAATCAATATCTTGAATCAGAAGAAAAAAAATCAAAAGCAAAGAAAAATTTAATCTTAGATTTAAAAAAAAGTATTCCAA
The DNA here is from genome assembly GCF_000430665.1 of Aquimarina muelleri DSM 19832. Lineage (GTDB taxonomy): Bacteria > Bacteroidota > Bacteroidia > Flavobacteriales > Flavobacteriaceae > Aquimarina > Aquimarina muelleri. The sequence goes on from NZ_AUML01000006.1 coordinate 88,199, forward strand.
ACAAAAAAATTATAAAGCTTATCAAAGCAGAAAGAGATTTTCATAAACGCATGTTGGACAGAATTAAAGGGCACAGAAAAGAACACTAAATAAGAAAACTCTTAAAAAAACAATGTCAATCACAACGTAATCAATACCAAGTTCTGTTTTTTATTTAAAAATAAGTCGAGCTACTCTATTCTTACCTGCAGCAATTGCTACACTATCATTAATAAACCTTAGTGTATAAAACCCTTCTTTACTTATATTTTGCCATGTATTACCAAAATCATTAGAGATAGAGATTCCTGTAAAACCTAAAGCAACAATTTCTTTACCCCCGCCGTTAGGCACGTATTGAACACAACTTTTATATCCTGTACCAGTGCCATCAGACACTAATTCCCAGGTCTTCCCACCATCATTAGTTATGGCTTTATTTTTTGTGTTACTTTTAGGACTGGTATAATCTCCCCCAAAAATCACTCCTGTTTTATCGTCATAAAAATCTATGGAATAAGCTCCTGTAGTTTCTTTTCCTTGAATAATAGGAGTATTAAAAACCTTCCATGTTTTTCCTTTGTCGGGAGAAAAAAACACTCTGGATTTCATACCTCCAGAAATAATCCATGTTTTATCTGCTATTATACTAATATTACCATTGCTAGCCGCAAAAGCTGCTTCTCCAGCAACAGTAGGAGGTAGATCTTTACATGAAACTTTTTTCCATGTTTCTCCCCTATCCCTAGTAATGACTATAGATAAACAAGAATCTGTAGGATCCCCCATAGCAATACCTTCTTCTAAATTCCAAAAAGCAATAGCATCATAAAATACCTTTTCATGAGTTTCGGTATATACAATTTTTTCTTTTTTTTCTTTAATCTCAATTTTCCTTAATCTTGCAGGAGACCCTATTCCTAAACTAAAAAACGAATTATCCTTAAATACCACTGCTCGCTGTTCTGCAACCCAATTATTATCTTTAGCAAAAATATCTTTCTCAAAATCAGCAAGAAAAACTTCTTTTGTTGTAAGATCTAAAAAACCATAACCTTTATTGTGTCCAAAGCCAACTAAGGTGTCTTTATAAATATCTAAAGCCCTTATACTAATAGAATCTTCAAATAGAATTTCAATCTCAACTTCAGAGAAATTATGGGAAATAGTTTTATTTTCTGAAACGTATAAACTAAAAATTAAACTCAAAAACAATAAACTGATTATTCTCATCCTCAATAATTATACTCAAATATAATAGTATTTCGTTACAAAGGTATACCTTTGCACACCTTAAAAAACAATACAATGCGTTTACATAGAAATCTTGTCTTTGCTGTCATAGATGGATTACACGAAATATTTAATGAAGGAGCTTATGCAGATAAAGTAGTTCAAAAATTGCTAAAACGCGATAAAAGATGGGGATCCCGAGATCGCAGTTTTGTTGCAGAAACTTTATATGAAATTGTACGTTGGAAACGTCTTTACACTGAAATTGCTGAAGTAAAAGAGCCTTTTTCTAGAGAAAATTTATGGAGAGTATTTGCGGTTTGGGCAACATTAAGAGGTATTTCTTTACCAGACTGGAAACAAATTGGGCCTACTCCTACTCGACGAATCAAAGGTCGCTTTGATGAACTAAGTAAGATTAGAAAATTCAAAGAATCTATCCCAGATTGGATGGATCAATTAGGAGAAGAAGAATTAGGGAAACTATGGAATAAAGAAATTAGTGCTCTAAATCAACAAGCTCCTGTAGTATTGCGAGCAAATACTTTAAAAACTACCCGAGATAAATTAAGAGGTCTTTTAGAAGATGAAAAAATAGACACCGAGTTTATTAAAGGATATCCAGATGCTCTTCAACTTACTGAAAGAACGAACGTATTTACTACAGAGGCATTTAAAAACGGCCTTTTTGAAGTACAAGATGCTTCCTCCCAATTAGTAGCAAATTTTTTAGACATACAACCTGGGCAACGAGTTGTAGATACCTGTGCTGGTGCTGGAGGAAAAAGCCTTCATCTGGCAGCATTAATGGAAAACAAAGGACAAGTTATAGCCATGGATATTTATGACAACAAACTCAAAGAGCTTAAAAGAAGAGCTCGTAGAGATGGTGCGCATAATATTGAAACCAGAGTTATTGAAAGCACAAAAGATATTAAAAAATTACACAGTAAAGCAGATCGCGTATTGATCGACGCCCCTTGTAGTGGTATTGGTGTATTACGCAGAAACCCTGATGCTAAATGGAAATTACAACCTGAATTTTTAGATAAAATTAGAAAAACACAAGCCGAAATATTAGAAAATTACTCTAAAATTGTAAAACCAGGAGGAAAATTAGTGTATGCAACCTGTTCCATATTACCATCAGAAAATCAAGAGCAGGTAAAGACTTTTCTTTCTAAAGAAATAGGAAAAGAATTTACTTTTATTAAAGATAAAAAAATACTATCGCATCAATCTGGATATGATGGGTTTTATATGGCTTTATTAGAAAGAAAATCATAACTAAAAAACGCCTGTATTTAATTACCTAATCAAACATTTCGGAACAAAATATCAGGATATACTTCTAAAAGTATGTCCTGATATTTTTTAACTTACCATCAAAAATAAAACTCTCAATAAAGAATTAAAAATTTAATATTTTCTTTTTTCACTGAAAACGGGGTGTCCTGAAATATCCAAACTATTTAATTTTGGGCCTCGAAAATAGATTCTCAAAATTTTTAAATAGCCTTAAAAATGAAAAAAATCAACCCCCAAATGATTATATGGCTGATAATCCAGTTTCTAATCGTTTTATTTACTATGTCTTCTCAGGATAGTGAAAGCTTAATAATGTTTTGGTTTACCCTTCCTTTTCTAATACTTAATTGTATCGCAATCTTTATCATACTATTAGGAAAACCAAAAACTGGAAGCATTCTATTTTTAATAGGAAGCGTTCTTTTTATACCAATAGGTTTGATTGGAGCAATAGGAGCACGTAAAATACTAAATGAGATAAAAGAAAAAAAATTTTTAGAAACACTTTAATATGGAATCCACAAAAGACTTCTTTTTAAGCAAAAAAGTAGCTAATCAATATCTATACATGGGAGTAACAGCCTTAGTAATAGGTGTAATTTTTTTAGTTTTAATTGGCAACGTAACATTATTAGGAATAGGTATCTTATTTACGATAATGGGAGTACTAAATCAAAGTTTAAAAATAATAAAGCTTTATCCTCAATATCTAGAAGTAAAACTAGGTGTAATAGCCTCAAAAAAATTAATAAAATATGATCAAATCACAGGTTTTTCTGTTGAAAAAAAGATGATGATATTACATTATAATAATGAAAAAAATGAACCTAAAAAAGTTAAGTTTCACATTAAAGCTTTTGAAAAAGAAGATATTATAGAATTAGATCAAGAATTAAAACAAAAAACAGACTTAGAACCTATTCATACCTTCATTCAAACAGGTATAGAATAATAGATCATTTGTTTTCTTTTTTACCGCAGCAACTTATCATAAATATTAATTATTGTTTAAAATTCAGTGAATAACTATGCTATTCAATACTAATTTTATGCTAAACTTTAGTTATAAAATAGTAAATTTGCGGCTTACTAAAAATCAAACAATCGAAGTATGATCCACTTCTTCGGAAACCGAAACGAGAAAGTATTTGCAGTTCAAACAAACAATGAAATCTCTTCTGAAAACATAAAAAAATTGATCTGGTTATTTGGCAACCAACCGCAACTATCTATGGCGTCTATTGACGCTTTTTTTGTTGGTCCACGCGCAGCAATGATTACTCCTTGGAGTACCAATGCTGTAGAAATAACTCAGAACATGGGAATAGAAGGAATTATAAGAATAGAAGAATTTCTATCCGTTCCTAAAAATCATACCGATTTTGATCCTATGCTTTCTCAAAAATATGATGGTTTAGATCAAGAAATCTATACCATTCATATAAAACCAGAATCTATTATAGAAATTGAGGATATAGCTGCTTACAACTCTAGTGAGGGACTCGCTCTTAATAACGAAGAAATTGAATATCTGGAAGGTGTTAGTAAAAAAATAGGAAGAAAACTAACTGATTCTGAGGTGTTTGGCTTTTCACAAGTAAATTCTGAGCACTGCCGCCATAAAATATTTAACGGTACATTTGTAATTGATGGAGAGGAACAACCTGTTTCTCTTTTTAAATTAATTAGAAAAACGTCAGAAACAAACCCAAATGATATTGTTTCTGCCTATAAAGATAATGTAGCTTTTGTAAAAGGACCAAAAGTTACTCAGTTTGCTCCAAAAACAGCAGACAAGCCAGATTTTTATCAAGAAACTGAATTTAACAGTGTGATTTCTCTTAAGGCAGAAACACATAATTTTCCAACAACAGTAGAGCCCTTTAATGGCGCTGCAACAGGATCTGGTGGAGAAATAAGAGACAGACTTGCTGGAGGAAAAGGATCTTTACCTCTTGCTGGTACTGCCGTCTACATGACATCATACTCACGTTTAGAAAATAACCGCCCTTGGGAGCAAGCCATGAAAGAAAGAGATTGGCTATATCAAACCCCAATGGATATTTTAATAAAAGCGTCTAATGGAGCATCTGATTTCGGAAACAAATTTGGACAACCTTTAATCACAGGATCTGTACTTACCTTCGAACATCAAGAAGACGCCCGAAAACTTGGTTTTGATAAAGTTATCATGCAAGCTGGTGGGATTGGATATGGTAAAGCCGAACAAGCAATCAAAGCAGTACCCGAAAAAGGAGATAAAATTGTAATCCTAGGAGGAGAAAACTATCGAATCGGTATGGGCGGTGCTGCAGTATCCTCTGCCGACACAGGAGAGTTTAGTAGTGGTATCGAATTAAACGCCATACAACGCTCTAACCCAGAAATGCAAAAACGTGCTGCTAATGCCATTCGAGGTATGGTAGAAAGCGAAGAAAACACTATAGTTTCTATACATGATCACGGTGCAGGAGGGCACCTTAACTGTCTTTCTGAATTAGTAGAAGAAACAGGAGGGAAAATTGATTTGGATGCATTGCCAGTAGGAGATCCTACTCTATCTGCTAAAGAAATTATTGGTAACGAGTCTCAAGAACGTATGGGATTAGTTATTGGTAAAAAATCTATCGATACACTACAACGTATTGCAGAACGAGAGCGATCGCCAATGTATCAGGTTGGAGACGTTACTGGAGATCATAGATTTACTTTTGAATCTAAAACCAAAGGAGATAAACCAATGGATTTAGCTTTAGAAGATATGTTTGGCAGCTCTCCAAAAACGATAATGACCGATAATACGGTAGATCGTAATTATGATAAAATTACATACACCTTAGATAATTTTAGTGATTATTTAAATCAAGTTCTGCAATTAGAAGCTGTTGCTTGTAAAGATTGGTTAACTAACAAGGTAGACCGTTGTGTTGGAGGAAAAGTAGCTAAACAACAATGTACTGGACCTTTACAATTGCCACTAAACAATTGTGGTGTAATGGCTTTAGATTATAACGGTAAAGAAGGCGTTGCTACTAGCATCGGGCACTCTCCTATCTCTGGTTTGATTGACCCAGAGGCTGGTAGTAAAAATTCAATTGCCGAAGCATTGACTAATATTATTTGGGCACCTCTTAAAGATGGATTATCTTCAGTTTCTTTATCTGCAAACTGGATGTGGCCATGTAAAAATGAAGGAGAAGATGCTAGATTATATAAAGCTGTAAAAGCCATTTCAGAATTTGCTATAGATTTAGGAATTAATGTGCCTACTGGTAAAGATTCTTTATCTATGAAACAAAAATATGCCAATGAAGAAGTTATTTCTCCTGGTACGGTAGTTATTTCTGCAGCTGCTAATTGTAACGATATCACTAAAATTGTCGAACCCGTTTTACAAAAAAACCAAGGTAATATATACTACATTAACCTTTCTAAAGACAAACATCAATTAGGAGGGTCATCTTTTGCACAAATACTTAATAAAATTGGTTCTGAAGCTCCTAGCGTAAAAGATGCTGCTAGTTTTAAGAAAACCTTTGATGTTATTCAAAACTTAATTAGAGAAGATAAAATTGTTGCAGGCCATGATGTTGCCTCTGGTGGTTTAATCACTACACTACTCGAACTATGCTTTGCAGATGTTAACCTTGGCGCAGAATTAGACCTCACTACTATTGGAGAAGCTGATTCTATTAAGTTATTATTTGCAGAAAACGCTGGAATTGTAATCCAAAGTGCTTCAAATTCAGATATAGAAGCTGTTCTAACGAATAATAATATTGAATTCTTTACTATTGGTACTGTAAAAGAACAAGCATCTTTAACCATCAAAAACCATAAGGATTCTTTTAACCTTAATATTGAAGAATTAAGAAATACATGGTATAAGACTTCTTATTTACTAGATCAAAAGCAAACTTCAAATAACTTAGCAAAAGATCGATTTGATAATTATGCAAATCAACCTCTGCACTACTCTTTTCCATCTCATTTTACAGGAAAGAAACCAGTAATCGATAGTACAAAACCAAGACCAAAAGCAGCTATTATACGCGAAAAAGGAAGTAATTCTGAACGCGAAATGGCTAATGCAATGTATTTAGCTGGCTTTGATGTTAAAGACGTACACATGACGGATTTGATTTCGGGTCGAGAAACATTAGAAGATATTCAATTTATAGGTGCCGTAGGAGGTTTCTCTAACAGTGATGTTTTGGGATCCGCCAAAGGATGGGCAGGAGCTTTTTTATATAATGATAAAGCAAATACAGCCTTAAAAAACTTCTTCAAACGAGAAGACACCTTATCTGTTGGTATCTGTAATGGTTGTCAATTATTTATGGAACTTGAAGTTATTAATCCAGACCATGAAACACATGGTAAATTATTACATAATAGTTCTCACAAACACGAAAGTAACTTTACTTCGGTTCATATTCAGAAAAATGACTCTGTAATGTTATCTACATTAACAGGAAGTACACTTGGAGTTTGGATTTCTCATGGAGAAGGAAAATTTAATCTTCCCCTTTCAGAAGAAAACTACAACATTGTTGCCAAATATGGTTACGAAGATTATCCTTCCAATCCAAATGGATCAGATTACAATACGGCAATGATGACAGATAAAACAGGTAGACATTTGGTTATGATGCCACATATCGAGCGTTCTATTTTTCAATGGAACTGGGCTTATTATCCTCAAGAAAGAAAAGATGAAGTATCTCCTTGGATCGAAGCTTTTGTAAATGCCAGAAAATGGTTAGAAAAAAAATAATATGTGGATAGTAATAAAGCTCTTTTAATAATTGATATACAAAAGGAATATTACACTAAATATACTTCTGTTTAATACTGAGGGATTTGTAAAATGAATGAACACTCTTGCACAGATATTTAGAAAATTAGGTTCTCCTATAATTTTTATTCAGTATAACGGCACAAAAACAAATGAATTTGTGCCTAATACTATCGAATGGGAAATTCTAGATGAATTAAAAGTAGACGCTTTAGACATCCTTATAAATAAATATGCAAATGATACATTCTATAAATCTACTCTTGAGTCTAAATTAAAAGACTTAAGAGTAGATCATTTATTTATTACAGGTTGTGCAACCGATTTTTGTGTCGCATCCACAATTCAATCTGCTCTAATAAAAGATTATACTCTTTTCTCTTAGAAGTAAAGTTCTAATATATCAACTAAACAAATATCAAAATTAATCTGCTTTTATTGGCCCCTCTAAAAACTCATAATACAAAAAATAACTTGTTATAACGTCTTAATAAATACAGCAACTACTATTTTTATACAATCAAAAGAAGAATCTTTCAACAAAAACAATAAAAAAGTGATGAGTTAACAAATTACATAGCCTTTTTTTATATATTAGGGTTGGGTATTATAAGAATTTTTATAATTTGCCAAACTATGCATGCATAATAGTTTTTTTTTAGCTCTTAAGCTAATGATATATTTTATTAGGTGTTTCTTTTTAGAAAGACTAATTATTATTTAAAAAATCATTGGTAAAGAATATTTAAAATTATAAAAAAAATATTTTAAAATAACGTATGACGACAATTACTCGACTTTTTGATTTCCCACATTATCAACTAAAAAAATTTAATTTAGATAAGGCTTTAATAACTAAATATAATGGCGAATGGATTGCTACATCTACTAAAGAATATGTAGAAAAGGCTAATCAAATTAGCCGAGGGCTACTTCGATTAGGAGTCAAACCCAATGACAAAGTAGCTATCATTTCCTCAAATAATCGTACCGAGTGGAACATAACCGATATTGGCGTTCTTCAAATTGGAGCACAAGATGTTCCTATTTATCCAACTATTTCTCAAGAAGATTATGAGTATGTCTTAAATCATTCAGAAGCAACATACTGTTTTGTTTCAGATGAAGAAGTATTTCAAAAGGTTAAAAACATTAAACAAAATGTACCTTCTTTAAAGGAAGTCTATTCTTATGATGATATTTCGGGGTGTAAAAGTTGGAATGAAGTATTAGAATTAGGTAAAGACGATAGCAATCAACAAGAAGTAGAAACCATCATGGCTTCTATAAAAGAAGATGACCTTGCTACACTTATATATACTTCTGGAACCACAGGAAGGCCTAAAGGAGTAATGTTGAGTCATAAAAATGTAGTTAGCAATGCCATAAATAGTTCGACAAGATTTCCTATTGTTGACGGAGAAACAAAAGCATTAAGCTTCTTACCTGTTTGTCATATTTATGAACGAATGTTAATGTACCTGTATCAATATAGAGGAGTAGGTATTTATTTTGCAGAATCCTTAGAGACCATAAGTGATAACTTAAAAGAAATTAAACCTGAGGTTATGACCGCAGTTCCTAGGCTATTAGAAAAAGTTTATGATAAAATTATTGCAAAAGGTACGGATCTAACAGGTATTAAAAAGAAACTATTCTTTTGGGCAGTAGATCTTGGTTTACAATATGAACCTTATGGAGCTAATGGCTGGTGGTATGAAAAAAAGTTAGGTATTGCAAGAAAACTTATTTTTAGCAAATGGCAAGAAGCATTAGGTGGTAACTTAAAACTTATCGCATCTGGTAGTGCTGCATTACAGCCAAGGTTAGCTAGAATATTTAATGCAGCAGATATTGGTGTAATGGAAGGATATGGTCTTACAGAAACCTCTCCTGTTATCTCTGTAAACGAAAAAGAAAACCAAGGATTTAAAATAGGAACCGTAGGAAGAATGATCCCTAATACCGAAATAAAGATTGCTGAAGATGGAGAAATATTGGTAAAAGGACCTCAAGTAATGCTTGGGTATTATAAAGATGAAGAAAAAACCAATGAAGTCCTAAAAAACGGGTATTTTCACACTGGTGATATTGGTGAAGTAGATAAAGATGGTTTTTTACGTATTACCGATCGTAAAAAAGAAATGTTTAAAACCTCTGGAGGAAAATACGTTGCCCCACAATTAATCGAAAATGCTATGAAGCAGTCTCGTTTTATTGAACAGATTATGGTAATTGGTGAAGGAGAAAAAATGCCAGCAGCATTTATACAACCCAATTTTGAATTTATAAAAGAATGGGCAGATCGTAAAGGAATAAAAACAGGTAACTCTATTCAGGAAATAATTAGCAATCCCGCAGTTATTAATCGTTTTCAAGAAGAAATAGATATCCATAATGAAAAATTTGGAAAATGGGAACGGGTCAAAAAATTTGAATTAACACCAGACGAATGGAGTATTGAAGCTGGTCACCTCACCCCTACTATGAAACTAAAAAGAAAGATAATTAAAGAAAAATATAAATCTTTATATTCAAAAATTTATGGCTAATTCAATACGTTTATCACATTATTAAACATGATAACTTTTAACTATTAATAACAAAACTCCTCATTTTATGAGGAGTTTTGTTATTAATTAAATATAAAACCGTACATTTCATCATCTTTTCTGAAAACTTTCACTTTATTTATTATGCATGCATAGTAAATTTTATTACCTTTACTTCATAATTTTTTTAAATGAGAGAAAAGACAATAGATTATGCACTTAGAGCAACTTGGATGGCTGTTGCTAAGATGTATAACGAAGAAGCTGGTAAAAAAGGCAGTACAATGGCTACAGGATTTGCGCTTATAAGTATAGATCCAGAAAATGGCACCCCTTCTACTTCATTAGGCCCAAAGATGGGAATGGAGGCAACTAGTTTATCACGTACTTTGAAAGCTATGGAAGAAAAAGGGTTGATTTTTAGAAAGAAAAACCCCCAAGATGGTCGTGGCGTATTAATCTATCTGACTCCTTTTGGCGTAGAAATGAGAAATTTCTCAAAAGAAGTAGTCTTCACCTTTGATAATATGGTAAAACAACATGTCTCTAAAGAAAAACTAGATATTTTCTTAGAAGTGTTTCAAACCATAAATGATCTAATATCCTCAAAAAAAATTTACTCAAAACAAGAATCTATAACACCTTAACAACTCGAAGTTAAAAAATGAAAAGAATCATTAAAAAAGTTGCTGTTGTCGGCTCAGGAATTATGGGATCTGGTATTGCATGTCATTTCGCTAATATCGGAGTCGAAGTGCTATTGTTAGATATCGTTCCTAGAGAACTAAACGACAAAGAAAAAGCAAGTGGTCTAACACTTGAGGACAAAGTAGTTCGTAATCGATTAGTAAATGATTCCCTTACAACTGCTCTTAAATCTAAACCTTCACCAATTTACCATCAAAAATTTGCAAATCGTATTACTACTGGAAATCTAGAAGATGATATTGCAAAAGTTGCGGATGTAGATTGGATTATAGAAGTCGTAGTTGAAAGACTAGATATTAAAAAAATGGTTTTTGAGAATCTAGAAAAACATAGAACTCCAGGTACATTAATTACCTCTAACACATCTGGTATTCCTATTCATTTTATGAATGAAGGAAGAAGTGAGGATTTCCAAAAACATTTTTGTGGCACACACTTCTTTAATCCTGCACGTTACCTGAAGTTATTTGAAATTATCCCTGGCCCTAACACTTCTTCAGAAGTTTTAGATTTTCTTAATGGATATGGAGAACAATACTTAGGAAAAACTTCTGTAGTAGCAAAAGATACCCCTGCCTTTATAGGAAATAGAATTGGGATTTTTAGCATTATGAGTTTATTTCATATGGTAAAAGATATGGACTTAACCATAGAAGAAGTAGACAAGCTTACAGGACCAGTAATTGGTCGTCCAAAATCTGCAACCTTCCGTACGGTAGATGTAGTTGGCTTAGACACATTAGTACATGTAGCTAATGGTATTGCGGATAATTGCCCTAAAGATGAGCGCCTAGAGTTATTCAAACTACCTGATTTTATAGGTTCCATGATGGATAACAAATGGTTAGGAAGCAAAACGGGACAAGGATTTTACAAAAAGAATGTAGGGGCAGACGGACAAAGAGAAATTCTTTCTTTAGATCTAAATACTTTAGAATACAGAGCTAACAAAAGAGCATCTTTTGCGACTTTAGAAATGACGAAAACGATAGATAAAGTAGTAGATCGTTTTAAAGTATTAGTATCTGGAAAAGACAAAGCAGGAGAATTTTATCGTAAAAACTTATCTGCTTTATTTGCATACGTATCTAACCGAATTCCAGAAATCACAGATGATTTATATAAGATTGATGATGCTATGAAAGCTGGTTTTGGCTGGGAGCATGGTCCTTTTCAAATATGGGATGCTGTAGGTGTAGAAAAAGGAATAAAAATGATGCAAGCTGAAGGGTATGAACCTGCTGCTTGGGTAAAAGATATGATTGCCTCAGGAAGTACTTCTTTCTATACCGTTAAAAATGGAGCAACCTATTTTTATGATATCCCTAAAAAAGAGCAAGTAAAAATACCAGGACAAGATGCCTTTATTATTTTAGACAATATTCGTAAATCTTCAGAAGTATTTAAAAATAGTGGTGTTGTAGTAGAAGATCTTGGTGATGGAATTCTAAATGTAGAGTTCCAAAGTAAAATGAATACTATTGGTGGCGATGTATTAGCAGGTCTAAATAAAGCTATTGATATTGCCGAAAAAGATTTCCAAGGATTAGTTGTTGGTAATCAAGCTGCAAACTTTTCTGTAGGAGCAAATATCGGAATGATATTTATGATGGCTGTAGAGCAAGAATATGACGAGCTTAATATGGCTATTAAATATTTTCAGGATTCTATGATGCGCATGCGTTATTCTGCAATCCCTACCATTGCTGCTCCTCATGGTATGACACTTGGTGGCGGATGCGAACTTTCTATGCATGCAGATAAAGTTGTTGCTGCCGCAGAAACCTATATAGGGCTAGTAGAATTTGGAGTTGGTGTTATTCCTGGTGGTGGTGGATCTAAGGAGATGGCATTACGAGCCTCAGATACCTTTAAGAAAGATGATGTAGAGCTTAATGTGCTTCAAGAACATTTTTTAACTATTGGTATGGCAAAGGTATCCACTTCTGCTTATGAAGCGTATGATACTAACATACTTCAAAAAGGAAAAGATATTGTTGTTGTAAATAAAGATCGCCAGATTGCTACCGCAAAAGCACATGCAAAGTTAATGGCAGAACAAGGATATACCCAACCAGTACGTCGTAAAGATATAAAAGTATTAGGTAAGCAAGCTCTGGGAATGTTTCTGGTAGGAACAGACTCTATGGAGGCTAGTAAATATATTTCTGAACACGATCAAAAAATTGCGAATAAGTTAGGATATGTTATGGCAGGTGGAGATTTATCTGAGCCAACCCTAGTTACAGAACAATACTTATTAGATCTAGAACGTGAAGCTTTCTTATCTCTTTGTACAGAACGAAAAACTTTAGAGCGTATCGAACACATGCTTAAGAAAGGAAAACCGTTACGTAATTAGTATGGAGAATTTAGTATTGAGTAATTAGATAAATCATGCACAAAGTTGAGGATTTAAAAATATGGAAAAAGTCAATTGACTTGGCTAAAGCTGTATACCAACTTGCCGCAGAACTTCCATCTAATGAAAAATACGGATTAATTTCTCAGATAAAACGTAGTTCTATTTCTGTTTCTTCCAATATAGCTGAAGGTGCAGGAAGAAATTCAAATAAAGAATTTAAACATTTTTTGAGTATTGCTAATGGTTCCTGTTATGAACTTCATACACAATTAATATTAGTAATAGAATTAAATATAATAAGTAAAGAAAAAGTACAACCAGTAATTGAATTTTGTATTGAAATACAGAAAATGAATTATTCATTTCAAAAAAGATTATAAATCTCAATACTAACATCTCAATACTCAATACTATAAAACAATGAAAACAGCATATATAGTAAAAGCATATAGAACCGCCGTAGGAAAAGCTCCTCGTGGTGTGTTCAGATTTAAAAGAACAGATGAATTAGCTGCCGAGACTATCGAGTATATGATGAAGGAACTTCCTAACTTTGATAAGTCCCGTATCGACGATGTTATTGTTGGTAATGCTATGCCAGAAGGATCTCAAGGGTTAAACATGGCTCGTTTGATCTCTCTTATGGGATTAAACTCTGTGGATGTACCTGGGGTAACTGTTAACCGGTTTTGCTCTTCAGGGATTGAGACTATAGGTATTGCAACTGCAAAAATACAAGCAGGTATGGCAGATTGTATTATCGCTGGTGGTGCAGAGAGCATGAGTTCTGTACCTATGACAGGGTATAAAACAGAATTAAATTATGATTTGGCTAAATCTGGTCATGAAGATTATTATTGGGGTATGGGTAATACTGCCGAGGCAGTAGCACATCAATTTAAAGTATCTCGTGAGGATCAGGATGAGTTTGCATATAACTCCCACATGAAAGCATTAAAAGCACAAGCTGAAGGTAAATTTGAGGATCAAATTGTACCCATAAATGTAGAACAGATATATGTAGATGAAAACGGAAAAAAAGCATCCAAATCGTATACAGTAACTAAAGATGAAGGTCCTCGTGCAGGAACTAGCAAAGAGGCTTTGGCTAAACTTAGACCCGTATTTGAAGCTGGTGGTAGCGTTACCGCTGGTAACTCCTCACAAATGAGTGATGGTGCTGCCTTTGTAATGGTAATGAGCGAAGAAATGGTTAAAGAATTAAAACTGGAACCAATCGCAAGACTTGTAAACTATGCAGCAGCAGGTGTAGAACCAAGAATTATGGGTATCGGACCAGTAAAAGCAATCCCTAAAGCTCTTAAACAAGCAGGTTTAAAACAAGGAGATATTGAGTTAATAGAACTTAATGAAGCTTTTGCGTCTCAATCTCTGGCAGTAATGCGAGAGTTAGGTCTTAATCAGGATATTGTGAATGTTAATGGAGGAGCCATTGCATTGGGCCATCCTCTGGGATGTACTGGTGCTAAACTTTCTGTTCAATTGTTCGATGAGATGCGTAAACGTGACATGAAAGGTAAATATGGAATGGTAACCATGTGTGTAGGTACCGGACAAGGAGCTGCAGGAATTTATGAATTTTTAAATTAAACTAGAATTGAGATATGAGATTTGAGTATTGAGAATACTGTAAAAACTTTCTTACTACTTAATACTCACTAATAATTACTAAAATCTTATAAAAAAATGAGTACAGAAATAAAAAACAAAGATATTCTTAGAGGAGGACAATTCCTTGTTAAAGAAACTAAAAGTGAAGATGTATTTACTCCAGAAGATTTTTCTGAGGAGCAAAAAATGATGCGAGATAGTACCAAAGAGTTTGTAGATCGAGAATTATGGGCTAATTGGGAAAGATTTGAACATAAAGATTATGCATATACAGAAGAATGTATGCGTAAAGCTGGAGAACTTGGACTTTTAGGAGTTGCTGTACCAGAAGCATATGATGGTTTAGGTATGGGATTTGTATCTACCATGTTGGTATGTGATTACATATCTGGAGCTACTGGATCCTTTAGTACTGCTTTTGGAGCACATACTGGTATTGGTACCATGCCAATTACCTTATATGGTAATGAAGAGCAAAAGAAAAAATATGTTCCTAAACTAGCAACTGGTGAGTGGTTTGGAGCGTATTGCTTAACAGAGCCAGGAGCTGGATCTGATGCAAATTCTGGAAAAACAAAAGCGGTTCTTTCTGACGATGGAAAACATTACTCTATTTCTGGTCAGAAAATGTGGATTTCTAATGCAGGATTCTGTAGCTTATTTATTGTTTTTGCACGTATCGAAGATGATAAAAATATCACAGGATTTATTGTAGAAAACGATCCTTCTAACGGTATTACTATGGGGGATGAAGAAAAGAAATTAGGTATCCACTCCTCTTCTACTCGTCAGGTATTCTTTAACGAAACCAAAGTACCTGTAGAAAACATGTTATCTGAAAGAGGTAATGGTTTTAAAATTGCAATGAATGCTCTAAATGTAGGTCGTATCAAACTTGCCGCAGCTTGTTTGGATGCACAGCGTAGAGTAATTGGAGAGGCTACTAAATATGCAAATGAGCGTATACAGTTTAAAACTCCGATTATGAACTTTGGAGCTATTAAAGCTAAAATTGCAGAAATGGCAACAAATACGTATGCAGATGAATCTGCAAGTTATAGAGCTGCAAAAAATATTGAAGATAGAATTACTATCCGCCAGGCAGAAGGAAATACACATCAAGAAGCAGAACTTAAAGGAGTTGAAGAATATGCTATCGAATGTTCAATTCTTAAAGTTGCCGTTTCTGAAGATGTACAAAGTTGTACCGATGAGGGTATACAAATATTTGGAGGTATGGGATTCTCTGCAGATACCCCAATGGAATCTGCATGGAGAGATGCCCGTATTTCTCGTATTTATGAAGGAACCAATGAAATAAACCGTATGCTAGCTGTAGGAATGTTGGTTAAAAAGGCAATGAAAGGTCATGTAGACTTACTAGGGCCTGCTATGAAAGTTGCAGATGAACTTACAGGAATTCCTTCTTTTGATACTCCTGATTATTCTGTATTATTTTCTGAAGAAAAAGAACTTCTTGCTAAACTTAAAAAAGTATTCTTAATGGTTGCTGGATCTGCTGTACAAAAATTCGGTCCTCAATTAGAAGAACACCAACAATTATTGCTTGCTGCATCCGATATATTAATTGAAATATATATGGCAGAATCTACCATCTTACGTACCGAAAAAAATGCAAAACGTTTTGGTGAGGATAAACAAGAAACTCAAATTGCAATGTCTCAGTTATACCTATATAATGCTGTAGATATTATTATCAAAAAAGGAAAAGAAGCAATTGTTTCTTTTGCTGAAGGAGATGAGCAAAGAATGATGTTAATGGGTCTTAAGCGTTTTACGAAGTATGCAAATCAACCAAACGTAGTTGCTTTAAGAACTAAAATAGCAGATAAAATTGCCAAAGAAAATGGGTATTTCATTGGTCAATAATTCTATATAAAGTAGTATATACTTTATGAATAGCCCTCCCTAAGGCTTTAAACCAGGGAGTTGTTTAAATTTCATTTAGAAACCGCCTTTTAATATGTAAAGGCGGTTTTTTAAATTTCTAAATCCAAATATTTCTTAACCTCTGCTCTCCCTGTTGCTGTAAACACCACTCCTCTAGAATTTTTTATTTTACGTATCCAGTCTTTTTCTATCATAATAGTTAGTAATGATGCTCCTATTGCTCCCGCGATATGATATCTACGTTCACTCCAATCCATACAAGGGTGAGCAAAAGATCGTTTTTGTAAAATTATTTGATCTATATCAATACCTACAGAATCAAACCAAGATTTTCCTGAGGAAGTTACTTTGTATGTTTTTTCAAAAAGCTTTATGATTCCATTAGCAAGTAAAGCATCTGTTATTTTAACACCAACCTCCCCTGCTAAATGATCATAACAGGTTCTGGCATAAGTAATATCGCTTTGTTCTGGTTTTTTAGTTTTTTTAACCTTTTTACCTACAGATACTAAACTTGCCATAGATTCGATAACCTGAGCAACTTCAGAGCTTGCGTATCTATAATATCTATGCCTTCCTTGTTTTTCTACCTGTACTATATTTGCATCTATTAACTTTTTAAGATGGTTACTCGCAGCTTGTGCTGAAACATTTGCACAGATCGAAAGCTCCATAGCTGTATATGCTCTGCCATCTAGTAAGCACCAAAGCATGGCAGAACGAGACTTATCTCCCAAAAGAGAAGCTATTTCAGAAAATTTATTTTCAAATTCTTCCATATACTAAACCTATAGTATTTATCATAAAGCACCTAAGTAATTTAATATTTTTTACTTCATTAATACCTAAAAAAGGTATGTAATTCCTATGGATAACTTTGAATTATTAATAGTAACTTCAGGTCTTCCACTAGAGCCCCAGAATGATTCACAGTAACTTTTGATGTTCCACTAGAACCCCAGAACCATCCACAGTAACTTTTGATATTCCACTAGAGCCCCAGAATGATCCACAGTAACTTTTGATGTTCCACTAGAACCCCAGAACCATCCACAGTAACTTTTGATATTCCACTAGAGCCCCAGAATGATCCACAGTAACTTTTGATGTTCCACTAGAACCCCAGAACCATCCACAGTAACTTTTGATATTCCACTAGAGCCCTAGAATGATCCACAGTAACTTTTGATATTCCACTAGAACCCCAGAATGATCCACAGCAAGTTTGGTTCCTTCTCTATTCTATTATTAATCCCATATTATAGAAGTTTCCATCCTTAATGTTCTTAAATATCCCAACATCTGCCCGATATGTACAGATTCATGAAATGCAATTCTATTAAGGTAATCTCCAAGTTTTTTACTCTGCCCTACTTCTGTTCTTTCTATCTTTATATTTTCGAGATCAGATTCTGCAAGCCCATGTATCATTTGTAAAAAACTATTTCTATATTTTTCAGCCATTTCTAACTCAAACTCTACGTCTATATACTTTAAGTTAGCCCACGGGGATTTATAATCGCCCAAATTGCCTCTATTATCAATTATTTTATGAAATAAATGTTCACTCTCAAGCACATGTCTTATCATTTGGATACTAGTAAATGCATCTTTATCTGGTTTCCAGTATAAATAATCTTTTGGTATTTTTTTCCATAGTTTAATACTTCGTCTTCTTGTCTCGGTAAAATTTAATATTATAACTTGAATAGAGTTCATAAAATTTCTTATTTAGTGTCTGGTCGGAAATAGACGAGTTTCAGAATTTGAAAGATTCTTGATAAAATTTTGATTTTATTTTGGGAAGCAGATACATTAGCATCAGACAACTAAAAAAAAGCATGAATTTTATAAAAAGAATCCAATTTGGTTTTGCTGTATTTCCGACCATACACTGACCATACACTAGTTATATACTCCTTTACTCCAATTATCCGAAACAACTTTCCCTTTTTCATAATCATCTACCACTAGTATTAATTGGTTATCATGATCGCTATATAAAACCTGTATATTAACTCCTGCCTGTTGCATTATACGAGTTATTTTTCCTAATTGTCCGGGTTGGTCCTGTTGTAACCGTTGTATCAATATTTTATTTTCTTTTATAACTTTAATATTGTTATTTTCTAAAGCCTTTCTTGCTTTGGTTGCATCTTCAAAAAGAAAGTGAGCAGTTCCCGAGTTCCCAGCGATCCATGCGCCTCCTCCCTCAACACTTACCTTGGCACTTGCTAATACCTCTCCCATTTTTGCTAAGGCTCCGGGATGGTTTTCTAATTGTATTTCTAAATCTTTCATACTTTAAAATATATTTATTTAATTATTGGATGTATACTAATTTTTGATTGTATCGAATTTGCTATATAACATCTGGAATGAGCTGCGTAATGCATTTTTTCTATTTGATCTAAAGAAGGTGTTTCTAAGTTTGAAAAAACAACCTTTGGGTTTAATATGATTTGGCGGATTGCCATTTTTCCTTTTTCGTTTTGGCCCGTAGTCCCTATAACGGTATCTGTGTACGACTCGATACTGTAATCTTGGTGTGCCGCAATAGAAAGAAAAAACAACATATGGCAGCTCGAAACGGATGCTAAAAAAGCTTCTTCTGGATCTACGGCAGAGGCATCAGACATAGGGATGGAAACAATTTCTGGAGAAGAGGATGCTACTAACTCTATACCTCCATCAAAGAACCACGTATGTACTCTGCTGTATTTTCCATCTTTAAATATTTCCTGCTTTTGTTTTTTCCAAAATATTTTTGCTGAATGCTTCATTTAGATTTCTATGATTTTTGAATGTTTTTTTTGATTTACTTACTGTAAAAGTAAAACGGATCGTTTTCATTCATTTCATTCTATAATGAAGTATGGATTTCATTAATAAGTAATTATATATATTTGGATATTCTGGATTTTTGAAATCAAGAACCTCGGAGCAAGCTCGCGAGGTATGCTTCCGAAAATATATTTTGTTTTCGAAGCAAGCGAGAATTAAACTCCACAATGTGGATTAAATGTGGGTAAAACCATTTTTAATTTTTAAGAATTACGTTATATAACCATAAGTGATTGTTACTTTTAAATAAGTATCCACCAGTTTTTAAATTATGTTCCTTACTTTTATCTGGATTATAGGATTAAATCTTACTATGAAAAGAATATTTTTTTTTTGTGTTTTATTATGGATTACTTTCAGTTGTAAAAAAAACCAGGTAACTTCTGTACAAAACCTACTAGCAATTGCAAATCCAAAGACAGTAGTTCAATCTAAAAAAATCGATCATCAAATTAGAGAAATCAATCAAGCCATAATTGTCCCTAAGCTAGATGGAGAAATGAACGATCCAGCATGGAAAGAAGCCATTTGGTATGGTTTTGATCAAAAATGGCTGGGAGAACCGTATACTTTTAATGATTTTTTTGGTAGATATAAAATGGCATGGACTCCAGAAGGTATATATATACTTGTTGAAATTAAAGATGATGTTTTATACGATCAGTATAAAGATCCTTTGAGACTATGGTGGGATGATGATTGTATAGAAATATTTATTGATGCAGATAATTCTGGTGGAAACCACCAATATTCTAACAATGCTTTTGCTTATCATATTGCATTAGATGGTAATGTAGTAGACTTAGATGAAAATAAAAAGCCTACACTATTCAATAATCATATTAATTCTAAAAGAAAAACCAAAGGTGATGTATCTGTATGGGAGTTTAAGGTTACGATCTATGATGATACCTATACTGAAAGAAAAATTAATGAACCACTTGTATTAAAAAAAGATCAAAAAATAGGATTTGCTATTGCTTATAATGATAATGATGGTAGTCTTGAAAGAGAAAATTTTATTGGTTCTGTTTTTATTCCTGGAGAAGAAAAAAATTTAGGGGGCATTAACGCAGATGTTTTTGGTACTATAATTTTAAAAGAGTAACTCATTGAAGCCTAAATTTTACATATTGCCTGTAATTATTATTTCGCAATTCTTTTGCACCTCCCTTTGGTTTGCAGGTAATGCGGTAATTGATGATCTTGCCACCCAGTTTAATGTTAGTTTTAACCTTCTTGGATATCTGTTATCATTTGTTCAGTTTGGTTTTATAATTGGGACACTTACTTTTGCTTTATTAACACTCGCAGATCGATTTTCACCATCTAAAATATTTATGCTTTGCGCCATTTTAGGAGGGGTATCTAATTTATTTTTATTAATCCCTAATATAACTGTATTTAATTTATTGACTGCCCGATTTGGTACGGGTTTTTTTCTGGCAGGAATATATCCTATTGGTATGAAAATAGCTTCGGATTATTATAAAGGTGGTTTAGGAAAAGCACTAGGGTATCTGGTCGGAGCTTTAGTTTTAGGAACTGCATTTCCTCATTTAATAAATGTACTTTCGTGGAGCAGTGATTATAAAGCTGTTATTATAAGCACATCTATATTAGCATTTATAGGTGGTTTTAGTATGTGGTTTTTAGTTCCGGATGGTCCTTACAGAAAGTTAATTTCAAAATTTCAACTTGGTATAGTTACTCAGCTTTTTAGCATTCCTAGTTTTAAAAAAGCGGCTTTTGGGTATTTCGGACATATGTGGGAACTATATGCTTTTTGGGGATTTACTCCTTTAATCCTTAAAACCTATGCAAATAATCAGTTTATAGAACTCCAAATTTCTTTCTGGTCATTTATTATAATCGCTAGTGGAGTGATTTCGTGTATACTTGGTGGATTGATTTCTTTAAAAACAGGAAGTAAAAAAGTAGCATATAACTCGTTGCTAATTTCTGGATTACTTTGCTTGGTTTCTCCTCTTCTTTTTGAATTACCTCCTGAGTTATTTTTAATTTTATTATGTATATGGGGTATGCTTGTTATTTCAGATTCTCCACAATTTTCTACAATGGTAGCTGCTGCAGCTCCTCCAGAACTAAGAGGTACTGCTCTAACCATAGTTAATTGTATTGGATTTGCTATAACAATTGTTAGTATACAGCTACTCTCTTTTTTAACCGAAATATCGGATAGTCCTGTAGTTTATATGGTTTTAAGTATAGGTCCTATTTTAGGCTTATATGCACTACGAGCTAAATTTTAGAGGATCTTAAAATTATGATTTCTCTAATGCTTTTTTAATCCTAGACATGGCTTTGGACATTTGAGTTTCTACAGTTTTAATAGATATATCTAATTGTTCTGCTACTTCCCGGTACTTAAAACCTTGAACTTTATTGAGTAAAAATATCTCTTTACATTTAGGAGGAAGTTTATCTATCTCTACTTGAACTCTATTAATTTGAGTTGTAACAAAATCATCTTCTTCCTCTATAAAAATGTCTAAAGTTTCTTTTTGAACTCGCTGTATATAGTTTAGTTCTTTTTTATTTTTCTTAAATGTATCTATCAATTCATGGTAGCAAGACTTGTATAGATAGTTTTTGACAGAAGTTTTTATATTTAATTTCTCTTTATTCTTCCATATCTTAAACATAACATTTTGAACTATATCTTCTGCCTGCTGCCTATCTTTGGATAGAGTAAAAATGTAGGCGCATAATTCATTATAGTGCATTTCATATAAATACCTATATACAAATTCGTTTCCTTTTTTAAGTTCTTCTATTTGGGTAATATTATTTATAGCTATCTTTTTTTAACTCATTTTTTAACCTCATCTCACAATAATTAACACAAACTTTGCATAAATAATAAAAAAAACACTCTTAGGAGTAAGGGTTTTTTATTTTTTTTAAGTCTTAACTATAAATAAGCCAATAATTCGAATAAAAAAAATAAAGGTTTGGATACAGATCAGATACTAAAATATATAAACAATGAGATGTCTGAACTCGAAATAATCGAGTTTGAAAAACTTCTTAAAGATGAAAAAAATCTAAGCCTGTTAAAAGAATATACCGTTACGGATCATTATATTCAATTAAACAAAAATGATTTTGACTATCAAAAAGCATCTTCATTGCTTCAAAAACAGATACAAAGTACAAAATCCATTACTAAAACCCGTAAGAATAAAAGTAATAATTACTTAAAATACGCAGCTATATTTATAGGTGTTTTTATTAGCACCTCTTTATATTTTTATAACGACCTTTTATTCCATAAAAACCCCGTTACAGATCAGGTTACATTGCAGTTAGACAATGGTAGTTTAGAGACTATTAAAGAAAATGACCTATTTAAAGAGATCAAAGATGAAGATGGAATTCTTTTGGGTGTTCAAGAAAAAAGTAAAATCGTTTATAAAAACAAAAAAGATAGTTTGGCTCAAACCAAATTAACCATCAATACATTAACAGTTCCTTATGGCAAAAAATTTCAATTAGTATTGTCTGATGGCACAATTGTTCATGTTAATTCTGGTTCTACTTTAAAATTCCCTGTACAGTTTATCCCAGGTAAAATTCGTGAAGTAGAGCTATCTGGAGAAGCATATTTTGAAGTTGTTAGAAACGAAAAAGATCCCTTTATTGTATCTGCCAATGGCATTAAGACTGAGGTTTTTGGAACAAAATTTAATGTCTCTTCTTATCCTAATGATCCTTTTTCTGAAGTTGTTCTTGTAGAGGGTAGTGTTGGAGTTTTTAAAGACAAAAAAAGATTTGATACAAAAAAAGATACTTTTCTTAAACCTAATCAAAAAGCCAGTCTTATAAAGGCTAATAAAAGCTTAGACATTTCTGAAGTAAAAACAGAAAACTATATAGCTTGGGTTGATGGTGTGTTGTTATTTAAAAATGAAAGTTTTGAGAATATTATGAAAAAACTGGAAAGAGCTTATAACAAAAAAATAACCATCAATTATCAAAAAATTAAAACTGAAAAATTTACCGGTCGATTTGATATAGAAAACATAGAAAATGTGTTACAAACGTTTAGTAGCAACACTTTCTTTAATTTCAATATCAGAAAAAATGAAATAATTATTAATCCTTAAACATTAGAAAAGAATGATCACAAAATAGCTATAAAATAAAAATCGAGAAATGCTGCAACATCTCCCGATTTTAGAATAAGCGTAATTTAACAATGGTTCAATCATTAAATCATATTAAAAATATGAAAAAAATTAGACAGAACCGTACAAATGGTGCGGTAAAATTAATATTTAATTTAAAAATGAGGCTAACAATACTACTTATTATTTTGTCTCTATTCAGAATAAACGCAAATACTTATTCTCAAAACACTAAGATATCCTTAGATGTGAAAAATTTCACTATTGAAAAAGTATTTGATTTAATTCAGAAAAAAACAGAGTTCAAAGTGTTTTTTAAAGGTGCTGAGGTTAACACTCAAAGAAAAGTATCTCTTAGAGTTTCTAATAAGAGAGTAGAGTACATTTTAGATCAAATTTTTAAAAACACTAGCATTTCCTATAAAATAGTAGATAAACAAATTGTATTAATAAAAAAATCAATTGATACTAATTACATTATCCCACTCAAAAAGAAGCCTCAATCCTCTCTTGTAAAACCACAACAAGGTATTGAGATTACTGGACAAGTAATGGATAAAAATGGGCTACCTATTCCTAGTGCCACTGTATCTATACAAGGTACTACAACAGGGGTAGTAACAGATTTTGATGGAAATTTTAATATGCGGGTTTCTTTATTAGATGTTCTTAAAGTTGAAAATTTAGGTTTTGAAACCCAAACCATTACAGTTACAGATAAAAACAAAAAGAAGTATTATTTTACTTTAAATGAATCTATAGAATCATTAAATGAGGTAATAATAACTGATGGTTATAAAAAGGTAGATCGCCGATTATTTGCTGGTGTCGCTACAAAACTTAATTTAGAAGATATTAAAATTGATGGTGTTTCTGATGCCTCAAGACTTTTAGAAGGTAGAGATGCCGGAGTAGTTGTTGACAATGTATCTGGATCTTTTGGTGCATCGCCAAGAATTAGAATTAGAGGTAATACTTCTTTAAACGGTAACAACAATCCTATTTGGGTGGTTGATGGTGTTATCTTAGAAGATAATGTAGAATTGGATCAACAAGATTTAGCATCTGGAGATATTAATTCATTAATTGGCTCTTCGATCGCAGGATTAAACCCTGATGATATTCAAAGTTTTTCTGTTCTTAAAGATGCCTCTGCAACTGCATTATATGGAGCACGTGCCAAAAATGGAGTTATTGTAATTACTACTAAAAAAGGGAAAAGAGGAGGCGTAAGTGTAAATTATAATAATAATTTTTCTTTTAGATTAAGACCAAGGTATACTAACTTTAATGTACTAAACTCTCAACAAGAACTTTCGGTATATGCAGAATTAGTAGAAAAAGGGTTAGTAGATTTGACTTCTGCACAAAGAGCTGAATCTTATGGAGTCTTAGGAAAATATTATAATCTTAGAAGACCTAATGATGTTCAAATAGGAACTAATGGTCAATTAGCCGATAGTTTTTTTCAACGTTATCAGGTAGCAAATACAGATTGGTTTAAAACTTTATTTACAGATTTAACACTACAACAAAATCATTCTTTAAGTGTTTCTGGCGGTAGTGATGATGCTATTTACTATTTTTCTTTAAGTTACCTTAATGATGAAGGACAAACTATAGGAGACAAAGCACAACGTTATACTACAAAATTAAATACTAAATTTAATCTTTCAGATAAACTTTCATTAAGTACTGCTCTAACAGGTAGTTTTAGAGATCAGATTGCTCCTGGAACAAATGATAGAGTATTAAACCCTATTACTGGTGAGTTTGATCGTGAATTTGAGATTAATCCATATAGTTATTCTTTAACAAATAGTAGAAGTGTTACTCCTTATGATGAAAATGGGGATTTAGAGTTCTTTAGAAAAAATTATGCCCCTTTCAATATTATTCATGAATTAGATAATAATTATATTAATATTGATGTAACTGATATTACTTTTCAAACAGATCTAGAATATAAAATAGCAAAAAACTTAACTGCAAACTCTACTTTTAATTATCGTAAAGCTATTACCCAAAGAGAACATGTAATTGGGGATAGATCTAATCAGGCCGAAGCATTTAGAGCAGGTGCAGGAGATAATATAATTGGTCCTATTAACCCTTTCTTATATCAAGATAGAGATAATCCAGATAGACCTCCATACTCTATATTACCAGAGGGTGGTATCAATATCTATAATGAAAATGTATTAGATTATTTGTATCTAAGAAACTCTATCACATGGAACCCTAGTATTAACGATAATAACCAATTTACTTTCCTTTTAGGACAAGAAATTAAATCTTCTAATAGACAAAGTAGAGAGTATAATGGTATAGGTATATCATACGAGAATGGGTATTTAATTAATACAAACCCAGATGCTATTGATCAATTAGTAGATGGAAACGATCAATATTTTAATATTTCTAATTTTAGAGATCGATTTACTGGTTTCTTTTTGAATGCAGGATATACTTTAAACAATAAGTATACTGTAAATGGTACATTAAGATATGATGGTTCTAATCTTCAGGGGTCAAGTCCCAAAGCAAGATACCTTACAAACTATAATATTAGTGGTGCATGGAATATTGATAAAGAAGAGTTTTTTAATGTAGAATGGGTAAACCTATTAAAACTTAAAGCTACTTATGGACTATCTGGTGGTAGAGGTCCTCTTACCAGTGCTACTTTGGATTTAAGAGCTCGTGTTCCTTTACGTCCGCAAGATTTAGAAAGTGTTATAAATATAAACTCCTTAGAAAATAAAGATTTAACCTTTGAAAAACTAAAAGAGTTTAGTACAGGGTTAGAATTTTCCTTATTTAACAATAGAATCGCTGGAGAAATAGGGTATTACCAACGTAATTCATTTGACCTTATCGGGACTGTTAAAACCAGTGGCGTTGGTGGTCAAGCTTTTAAAAGTGGTAACTATGCCGATCTAAATGTTGAAGGGTATGAATTTGGAGTATCTACTGTAAATATTAAAACAAAAAACTTTGAATGGTCTACTAATATTAATGTTGGTTACAATACCGAAGAAGTAAAAGAACTTCAATTTAATCCTCGTTTAGTTGATTTAATATCACCAGGAGGAGCTGCATTTACTGGACGCGAAATCTCAGCTCTATATTCAACTCGTTTTGCAGGATTAAATGAATTTGGTATTCCTACATTTTTTGATGCAGACAACAATAGAGTTACCAATATAGATCTTCAAAGCAGAGAAAATATTGAAAAAATATTAAAATATGAAGGGCCTACACAACCTAGAGGCGCTGGTGGATTGAGTAATACATTTAAATATGGCGGGTTCTCTTTAT
This sequence comes from Aquimarina muelleri DSM 19832, assembly GCF_000430665.1. Classification (GTDB taxonomy): domain Bacteria; phylum Bacteroidota; class Bacteroidia; order Flavobacteriales; family Flavobacteriaceae; genus Aquimarina; species Aquimarina muelleri. The sequence continues at coordinate 115,001 of NZ_AUML01000006.1, forward strand.
CTGCTAACATATCTTTTAAATTTGATTATAAAATACGCTTGAATGGTAATTTTGATGCAGCATATACTGATTTCAATTCTTTACCAGGAGAACTTATTAATAGATGGGCATTACCAGGAGACGAAAATGTAACTAATATACCTGCAATATTAGACAATCGTACTATAATAAATCAACTTAATGGCACTGTTAATAATGGTCTTGTATCTGCAGGTAACAATGCATACCAATTATATAACAACAGTGACTTAAGAGTTGTTGATGGTACTTATGCTCGTATGAGATCTATTGCATTAGGATATACCGTACCATCAGAATACGCAAAGAAAATAGGTTTTACCTCTGCTAAAATTCGTTTACAAGGAGAAAATCTTTTCTTACTGTATTCTGATAAAGGTCTAAATGGTCAGGATCCTGAGTTTTTTAATTCAGGAGGAGCTGCATTACCAGTACCTAAAACAGTATCTGTTTCACTTAATGTTGGATTTTAAAAATATAAATTATGAAGAACTATAAATTAAAATCATATATACTATTACTCGTTGTTGTTATATTAAGTGCTAGTTGTGAAAAATATTTAGATGAATCTCCAGACGACAGATTAGTATTAAATACTGTTGAAAAAGCAGCTAAAGTTGTTGCAGATGGTTATGTTGATGCTAGTTATGTTTTTACAGATATATATACTGACTTAGTAGGACCGCTTGGTGCCCCTGATGCTAATGGTGTTGTACAAGACTCTGGAGGAAATTCTATTAATTTACAGGATAATCAAACCTATACTTGGGGAGATGTAACAGCTATATTTCAGGAAACACCAACTTTTTATTGGGATAATGCTTATGAAGCAATTGCCCATACTAATGAGGTTTTAGCTATAATTGATAATCTTGAAGGGGATCAAAAAAGAAAAAATGCTGTAAAAGGTGAAGCTTTATTATCAAGAGCTTATCACCATTTTATGTTGGTTAATCTGTTTGGATTGCATTATGATGCAAATGCTTCTTCTAATTTAGGAGTACCATATATATTAGAACCTGAGACAGAATTCTTACCTAATTACAAACGTAATACGGTGGCTGAAGTTTATGATCTTGTCGAAAAAGATTTATTAGAAGGATTGGCTCTAATCAATGATGATTTTTTTACAGGAACAAAAAAGTATCATTTTACAAAAAAAGCTGCTCAGGCTTTTGCTTCAAGATTCTACTTATGGAAAGGAGATTATGTAAATTGTATCGCATATAGTAATTTATTTCTTGATGGTACTCCTGAAATCTTTTTAAAAGATTTTACTTCTCTTGCTGGTAGTGGTTATAATTCTGCAGCAGAAAGATATAGTGATCCATCACATCCAAGTAATGTTTTAGTAATACAACAGTTTAGTTCTTATACAAGAAGAAACCGAGGATATGGACTTAATGCTATTCAAGTAAATGAAATGTATCGAAACCTATTTAATGTTGCGGATAACAGAACTGAAATAGGAGGATGGAGAGCTGGTACAGAAGCTAACTTTCATGCTAAATTAAGAGAATACTTTTTTAGAGAAAATTTATCCTCAAATTCGGGACAACCCTATTATATAGCTCAAGTATTAAAAGGAGAAGAAGTATTACTTAATCGAGCAGAAGCTTATCTCTTTTCTAATAGACAAAGTGATGCCTTGGCAGATATTAATATTTTAGCTAACAAAAGGTATAATGGAACAACTTATAATAGTGTAACCGATATTGCTACTTATTACAATCCTGTTACCACTAGTGGTATTTCTAAAAACTTATCTGGTGATGATAAAGCTATTTTAGAATTAATACTAGATGAAAGAAAAAAAGAATTCTGGGATCACGGTTTACGTTGGTTTGATATTAAAAGACATAGTATATCCATAACTCACACACTACCTGTAACTCAAGGAGGAGAAACATTTACATTAGCTAAAGATGATTTAAGAAAAGCTATACAAATACCTAATGATGCTCTTTCATTTGGATTAACCCCTAACCCTAGATAAATTTTGATTATGAAAACACAAAATATAATAAAACAACTATTGTTTCTTAGCCTAGGTTTAATAATACTATTAGGATGTGATAGAGAAGAGACATTACAACCAACACCTATTTTTGAAAACGGAGAACCCGAATCGACTGATGAACTAGATCAATTTCTAAAAATTGAGTTTAGAGATATTTATGGTTGTGTAATACATTATAAATTTGTAGATAAATTTATTGATCCTACTAAATCAGCAGTTCCTCCTCGTGTAGAAGTAGTGAGACCTATAGCTGAATTAATTAAAGAAGCATGGATAAAACCATACAATAAAGCTTCAAACCAAGGAGATGAGTTTTTAAAGACCTATTTTCCTGCAGAAATTGTAATCTTAGGCTCTCCTATTTTTAACAATGATAATACGATCACATTAGGCGTAGCAGACTCGGGAGTTAGAGTTACTTTAACTCAAGCAAATAATTATGCACCTGGCAATACTGGTTGGATTTTACAAACATTTAGAACGCTACACCATGAATTTGCACATATTGTAGATCAAAATTTCAAATTTGATATAGAAGCTTTCTTTAAAATTTCTGAAGATAGCTATACTTCTCCTGGTTCATGGACTCAAGAAGATGAAGAAAGTGCTATTATTAGAGGCATGGTAACCCCATATGCCACTTCTGCTCCTTCTGAAGATTTTGCAGAAATTATGGCGCGCATAATTACTACAGATCCTGCTGTATTTGAATCTACCTACATTACACCTGCAGACTGCTCTGTTGCTGGAGCTCCAGCTAACTGTGGAGAAATAAATAAAGGTAAAGCTAAAATTAAACAGAAGTATGACGTAGTAGTAAAATACATGAAAGAACAAGTAGGAATTGATCTTTTTGTATTAAGAGATGAGTTTTTAAATAATATCAATTAATCAAATTTAGAACGACATGCTTAAAAATATAAAAATATATACATTACTTCTTATTACTTTAGGCTTTATCGCCTGTAGTACAGATAATGAAGTAGAACCGTTATTTAATCAAGACATTGATACTCGTGTGGATACTTTGTTAAAAAGTTATAAATCAACTTTAACAGCTCCAGAGTTTGGATGGAAAGTAGTATACCAACCAAAAAATAGTGTTGGTTTTTATAATATTTTATTAAACTTTAACCAAGACAATACTGTCGAAATAGTTTCTGATTATCAAGGAGGAACACAAGATTTTGAAACTACCTATAGAGTAGGTAAAAGTCATTTTCCAGAATTAGTACTAGAAAATTATTCGACTTTCCATAATCTATTTGAAGTTGCAAATTTTAGCCTACAGGCAGAATTCGAATTTATTTTTGAAAATGTAGCAGATAATAAAATTGAATTTAGAAGTAAATCAGATAAAGGAGAAGAGGTTACTAAAATTGTTTTTGAAAAAGCAATATCTGGTGACAAAGAACGTATTATGGGATTACGGGAATCTTTTGATGAAGTAGCCCTTGGACATGAAACAAATAGTTTTCTTAGAAATATAATCGTTACAGATCCTGCAGCAGCTCCAACAGATCCCCCTATATTTAGTGGTACATTTTCATTCTCAGAACTAGACAGAACTGGTATTATTACCACTTTTGATCAAAGTACAGGAAAAATAGCTTCTACTTCTTATGTTGTATCTATTAGTGATACTGGGTTTTCATTTACTACACCTTTTAAAGTGAATGGGGTAGATATTACTACTTTTTCTTTTGTTGAAGCAGATAATAATTTTATTTCTGAAGATGGTAATTTAAACACCATTATCGGATATAATCTAGCTCCTGTAGCAACAGCACTTGTTCCTCAATTATTCTCAGATGATGTAGATACTTTTGACACTAGATTTCCTAGATATTTATACTTTGATGATACTTCTGGTAACTTCCTAAAGCTAACATCACCAGATTTTCTGCATTTAACTAAAAGTATCAATGCTCCTGTTTTGGACATTAGAATGAATTGGTTTGGACCAGATGTACATGGTATAATTGTAAATGGACTTAGTGAGCCATTAACCTTAGCTTTTAACATAGCCAAAATACCAGGGCAAAAAATTGTTTTACAATATCTTGGATCCACAAACAACGCCATAATAAATGAAGCTGAAAGTTTATTAAACTTATTAAGAGATGGTGCTGGATGGTATGTACAACAAACTAATGAGAGTAGGTTTAGAAACAATCCTTCTTTCTCATTAACAAGCGTAAGCTTTCCTAATTTTAGATTTTCAATATATGGAATTTAACTTTTAAAATTTAAATACAAAAAACTATTGTTTCATTACAATAGCCTTTCTAACTCAACTTGCGAAAACCCAGAGCTAACTCTCTGGGTTTTTTTGATTTATTACAACATTATACTTTTATAAAAAACATCACATTAACATTTACTTAAGAATAAGATCTGTATTTCCTTGTATTTTAGAAAACAAAAAAAACAATGAAAAATATTTTGGCTTTTTTAATTACCCTTATAGCCTTTACTTCCCTAGCCCAAACCAATACAGAAATATACCTTTTTGATATCCTTAAAAAAGGAAATAAACAGACCCTATTCAATAAGAAAAACATATCTAATAATAACGGGTATGATAATCAACCTTATATTATAGAAGACTCTGTTGTTTTATTTTCCTCTACCAGAAACAATCAAACAGACATAGCTGCATATAATATCCAACAGACAAAATTAAATTGGATTACAAATACGAAAACAGGAAGTGAGTACTCTCCTGTCAGAATTCCTGATACAAATGATATTTCTGCCATTCGACTGGACAAAGACGGTAAACAATTACTATATAGATACAAGTATACAACAGGAGATTCTAAAGTACTATTACCTAACCTTAAAGTAGGATACCATACTTGGTACACAAAAGATATAGTTATTTCTTCAGTTCTGGAAAAAAATGGATTATCATTAGTAGTATCTAACTTAAAAAATAATACTAACGATACCATACAAAAACAAGTCGGTAGATCGCTACATAAAATTCCAAATTCAAACCTGATTAGTTACATCAGTAAAGAAAATGAAGTTTGGGAAATTAAATCTTTAGATCCTATTACTAAATCTACAAAGACAATTATACATACAATTCCTAAAGTAGAAGATATGTGCTGGTTACCAAATGGTACTATCTTAATGGGAAAAGAAAACAGGATATTCAAATTCACTCCAAAAACAGATTCGAGATGGAGTACTTTTTATACTTTTATGGATAACGAAATCGGAAACATTTCAAGAATGGCAACAAATAGCAATGGAAATAAACTTACGGTAGTATCCGAAGTTTCTCCTGAACACATCGTACAAGAACAAGTAGAAGCATATAACTCTCGTGATATTAATGCCTTTATGGCTACCTATACTGAAGAAGTCTCTATTTATACATTTCCTAATACTCTTCGATATGAAAATAAGGAAGCTATGCGACCTTACTATGAAAAAAAATTCAAAGAAGAAGTTGATTTAAATTGCAAAATAAAACAGCGTATTGTATATCAAAATAAAGTAATAGATGAAGAATATGTTACCTACAAAAATAAAAATGTAAAAGTAGCTCCTATCTATGAAATAGAAAATGGAAAAATTGCTAAAGTAACTTTTATAAAACCACAAGAAAACGATAATGATAGTATCGAAAAAAATGCAGAAAAAATAGTCCAACAGCAATTAGATAGATATAATAACAGAGATATTAATGGATTTATGAATACTTACTCCAAGGATGTAAAAGTGTATGATTTCCCAAACAAACTTTTATATGAAGGTCAAGAAAAAATGAAAAAAGAGTATTCTGATTTCTTTAAAAACACTACTGATCTACATTGCGAAATTAAAAATAGAATCGTGATGGGCAATACGGTTATAGATAAAGAATTTTTAACCATTAATGGAAAAAACTATAGCGCCATTGCTATTTACGAAATAGAAAATAATAAAATTACTAAAGTGACTTTTATAAGGTAAACCCTATTCTTATAAATATGTTGAGATCATTTTAATTAAATTAGGCTATTAAATTAACACACATGAAAACATTTCTTACCGCAACCTTAATTTTATTATCCATTATATTAACTGCACAAACAGATCAAAAAATGTATGATATCATTAATGATATCTCCTCAAAACGTATAGAAAAAGATATAAAAACATTAGCAGGTTTTGGTACCCGTCATACACTAAGCGATACGGTTTCTAATACAAGAGGAATTGGTGCTGCCAGACGATGGATAAAATCAGAGTTCGATAAAATATCTAACCAATGTAATAATTGCTTAGACGTTTTTTATCAAAAAGATTTGGTAAAACAAGGCACTAACCAACGTATTACAAAAGATGTATGGGTAGTAAATGTTGTTGCTATACAACGAGGAACAAAATATCCAAATAGATTTATTATGATGAGTGGGGATATAGACTCTAGAGTTACAGACCCCACAGATTACACTTCGGATTCTCCAGGAGCTAATGATAATGCTACAGGTATGGCAGGAGCTATTGAAGCCGCAAGAGTACTAACCAAATATAAATTCGAAAACAGTATTATCTATGTAGGCTTATCTGGAGAAGAACAAGGTTTATTTGGTGGTCAAGGCTTGGCAAAGTATGCAAAACAAAAAGATTGGAATATTATTGGAATCATGAATAACGATATGATAGGTAATATTAAAGGAGTAGACGGGGTTATTGACAATAGAACTTTTAGAATATTTTCAGAACCAGTTCCTCCATCCGAAACTGAAAAACAAAGAAAATCGCGACGGTTTTATGGTGGCGAAGTAGATGGCGTTTCTAGACAACTTGCACGATATATTCATAAAACCGTAAAAACATATATGCCAGAAATGAACCCCATGATGGTATATCGATTAGATCGTTTTGGGCGTGGTGGACACCACAGACCATTTAACGATGCTGGTTATGCTGGAATCAGAATTATGGAAGCACATGAAAATTATACTCAGCAACATCAAAATATCAGAGAAGAGGATGGAATCCAATACGGAGATGTAGTAGAGCATGTTAATTTTGATTATGCAACAAAACTAACTTCTGTTAATGCTATAAATCTTGCCAGTATAGCATGGGCTCCCCCTGCTCCTACCGAAGTTAAAATTGGAGGAATTGTAGAGCCCTCTGTAAAATTTAAATGGAAAAAAATTAACGACCCTAACATCTTAGGATATAAAATATATTGGAGAGATACTACATCCCCAACTTGGGATCACAGCCGATTTGTAGGTAACATTGATAATTTTATATTAGATAATATTGTTATTGATAATTTCTTTTTTGGGATTGCTACCGTAGGTAAAAATGGATACGAAAGCCCCGTAGTATTTCCTTCAGAAATATTTTAGAGAACAATCAATCACAATAAAAAATCTTTGCTTTTTGATAAAAACCCTATGAATAGTAAAAATACACTCCCCTAGTTGAAAAAAACATTAACTATCATGGCGAAAACAGCAACTATCTTGTAGAAATCGTTAGCTATCATGAAGAAATCATCAACTAAGCTGGAGAAAGTGTTAACTATCATGGCGAAAACAGCAACTATCTTGTAGAAATCGTTAGCTATCATGAAGAAATCATTAACTAAGCTGGAGAAAGTGTTAACTATCATGGCGAAAACAGCAACTATCCTGTAGAAATCGTTAGCTATCATGAAGAAACCATTAACTAAGCTGGAGAAAGTGTTAACTACCATGGCGAAAACAGCAACTATCCTGTAAAAAGTATTAACTAATTTATGGAAAGCGTTAACTAAATCCCTAAAATTATTTGCTAGTTTAGCACAAGAGTTAAATCTATAACTAAAATCAACACCTTAAAGACAATGCATAAATTTTTTCTTTTCTGCTTGCTTACCATTCAGGTACAGTTTTTGCTCGCACAAGATCTGCCATTTACAAAACAAGATTCCTTGCGCGGATCTATAACTCCAGAACGAGAGTGGTGGGATCTAACCTATTATCATCTGGATATTAAAGTAAATCCAGATAAAAAGACAATATCAGGAAAAAACACTATACAATACCGTGTTTTAAAAGAGCATAATGTAATACAAATCGACCTGCAAGCTCCTTTAAAGATTGAGAAAGCACTACAAAACAATAAAAAGCTTGAAATAACCTCTATTGGCAACGCTCACTTTATAAAACTTACAGAACCTCAACAAAAAGACATTATATATACAATCGATGTTTACTATAGTGGAAAACCTCGCGAAGCTGTTAATGCACCTTGGGATGGTGGTATTTCTTGGAAAAAAGACACGAATAACAAACACTTTATAGCCTCTTCCTGTCAAGGATTAGGTGCTAGTGTATGGTGGCCCAATAAAGACCATATGTATGATGAAGTAGACAGTCTTTTAATAAGTGTTAACGTTCCTAAAGATTTAATCAACGTTTCTAATGGAAGATTACGTAAAATAGAAAATCATGATGATCACACCAAAACATATCATTGGTTTGTAAGTAATCCCATCAATAATTATGGGGTGAATATTAATATTGGAGATTATGTTCATTTTGGAGAAAAATACGAGGGCGAAAAAGGAATTTTAGACATGGATTATTATGTGCTTAGAGACAATCTGGAAAAAGCTAAAAAGCAATTTAAAGATGCCTCTAAAATGATGAAAGCTTTTGAACACTGGTTTGGTCCCTACCCTTTTTATGAAGATAGTTTTAAACTGGTTGAAGTACCCTATCTGGGGATGGAACACCAAAGCTCTGTGACCTACGGAAATAAATATAGCAATGGATATTTAGGAAATGACCTTTCTGGATCAGGATGGGGTATGAAATTTGATTTTATTATTATTCACGAATCTGGTCATGAATGGTTTGCAAATAATATCACGAATAAGGATATTGCAGATATGTGGGTGCATGAAAGTTTTACTGCTTATTCCGAGAATTTGTTTTTAGATTATTATTACGGTAAAAAAGCCTCGTCAGAATATGTTATCGGAACCAGAAAAATGATTCAAAATGACAAACCAATTATTGGTCCCTATAACGTAAATAAAGAAGGCTCTGGAGATATGTACTATAAAGGAGCAAATATGCTACATACACTTCGCCAACTTGTAGATGATGATAAAAAATGGAGAACTATTTTAAGAGATCTCAACAAAGAGTTTTATCATCAAACAGTAACTACAAAACAAATCGAAGAATATCTTTGTACTAAAACCAAAATCGATCTTACTTTCTTTTTTGAGCAATACCTTAGAACTATAAAAATACCTACTCTAGAATATAGCTTAGAGAAAGGAAAACTAAAATATAGGTATACAAATAGTATACAAGGTTTTGATATGCCAATACGCATTTTTACAGACGATAGTTTACAATGGATACAACCAAGTGCTTCTTGGCAAACAACCGATTTTAAAGGAGATAAAATCACTGTTGACCCTAATTTTTATATAAATATAAATGCATTATAATTTCTGATAAACACAAAATATGTTTCTGCAATAAGAAAAAAATAAAAAAAAAAATAAGATTTCGATATCTAATCTCGTTAACAAATATATTTTTTATTAAGACTATTTAGCTGGTTAGAAAAATATCTCCTTTTGCATTTATTAAGAAGTGTTTAAATAATCTAGTAACAGTCTTTATCAAAAACTAAAAATCGATAACCTCAGAGCAAACCCTTAAGATTTGTTACCAAAAAAATATTTTATTTCCGAGACATTTCTTAAAAATAGAAACCCTCGACGAGGGATTAAAAGTAATACTAAATGAATTTTATACCTTTTCCCAACCTACAAACCGATAGACTATTATTAAGACAATTAAAAAAAGAAGACGCTAATTCTATTTTATTTTTACGATCCGATGCGATAGTCAACAAGTATGTCAAAAGACCAAAAACAGATACTGTACAAGATGCTATTGATTTTATAAATAAGATTAATAATGGTATTATAGAACATGATTGGATTTTTTGGGGAATTACTATAAATGGTAATCCAGACCTAATAGGAACTATTTGTTTATGGAATTTTTCTGAAGATCAAAAAATTGCCGAAATAGGATATGATCTTCACCCAGAGTTTCATAAAAAAGGTATTATGAATGAGGCTCTAAACTCTATACTAAATTATGGCTATAAATCTCTAAACCTAGAAATTGTAGAAGCATATACCCATAAAAACAATGAAGCTTCTAAAAATTTATTATTCAATAACGGTTTTCATCTTATAGAACATAAAATAGATAAAGACAATTTAGATAATATTATTTTTGCTTTAGAATTATTTTAAATTTTATAAAAAAGAAGTTGTTTTAGCTTATCATAAAACAACTTCTTTTTTGATTCTTATTACTTCTTATAGAAGATTTTTGTTATATTTTCTGCTTTATGATTATCTAACGACATCTATATAATATATATTCCTTTAGATAAAGTCAATACATCTATACTACTCCGTTTTTTCACCATAAATATCAAAAATTGTAATATTTATTTTTTGATAAAAGTCTTTATTAACAAAAGATAGACGTTATAAAACATCTTTTTTTAATTCCTCTTGTAACAATTTATAAACTTATGCATCAAAGGGAAAAACAAGAACATGAAAACATTTAAAATCACATTTGTATTAGTATTAGCAATAGTACATTTAGGATTTGCGCAAACACCCGCAATTAAAACTGAAGTAATAGGAAAAGGAAAACCTGTATTATTTTTACCAGGATTTACTACCCCAGGATCTATATGGAAAGAAACTATAGATAATCTAACCCAAAAAACTGAAGCACATTTAATCTCTTATGCAGGATTTAATAGTAATCCCCCTATAGCAATGCCTTGGTATGCTACTATTAAAAAAGAACTAATAGCCTACATTAAAGACAAACAACTAGCCAATTTAAAAATAGTGGGGCATAGTATGGGCGGCAATATAGCTGTTGATCTTGCCGCAGAACTACCAGATACAGTTACTGAAATACTAATTGTAGATGCCATACCATGTATGCGCGAGCTAATGATGCCCGGAGTGCCAGATAGTCAAATACAATACGACACCCCTTATAACAAACAAATGTTAGCAATGCAAGAAGAACAATTTAAGCAAAATGCAACCAGGATGGCACAAAACATGACAAATACCAAAGATAAAGTAGACACTCTTATTCAATGGATTCTAGAAGCAGATAGAAAAACTTATGTATATGGATATACCGATTTACTAAAACTAGATCTGCGACCAATATTAAATAAAGTAACTGCAAAAACATTAATTTTAGGAGCCTCTTTTCCTAGCTTAGAAATTGCAAAATCTAATTATGAAAAACAAAACAATAGAGATGGCACCAGATAGTAAACACTTTATCATGTTTGATCAACCAGAGTGGTTTTACAAAAAAATAAATACTTTTTTAACCAATGAGTAAAAAGAACCAGCAACTTTTTGAAACAATATACCAACAAGCATACTCTATGGTATTACAAATGTGTCTGGGTTTTATGAAAGGAGATAAAGATTTAGCTAATGACCTTTCTCAAGAAGTATTTATAAATATTTGGAACGCTCTAGAAAATTTTAAAGAAAAATCAACTCCAAAAACATGGGTATACCGAATCACTGTAAATACTTGTCTACAATACATTAGAAAAGAAAAAAAGAAAACCAATCTATCTATTGAAAAAGTAGAATATGCTTTAGTACAAGAAAACCCAAGTTTAGAAAATAATCCTGAACAAGAATTATATGGTGCAATTGGTAAACTAGAAAAATTAGATAGATTAATTATAATGATGGTTTTAGAAGGACAAGATTATGATACCATATCCAATATTATAGGTATTCAACCTACTAATGTTAGAGTAAAAATTCATCGAATAAAAAAACGTCTTAAAAAAATAATGGAACATGAGTAATGAATTTGAAGAATTGCAACGTAAATGGCAAAAAAATAAACAGAACATTAAAAATAATCCCGAAGCAACAAATAAAATGCTTGCTACTATAACTGCCAAAAAAAAATCAAACATCCGTTTTCATTACGGAAACATTAGTATCCTATCTATCGTAGTATTAGGAGTTGCTGCCTTTTTCTACTACGTAGCACCAGTAAAGGAAATAGCAAGTAGGATCGGCGTATTTTTAATGATAGGCAGTCTGTTTTTAAGAATATTAATAGAATATATAAGTATTTTAAAGTCCAAAAAAATAGATATTATCGATAGTGTTTTAAAAACCACCAATAATACATTGACTTTTTATACCTTCAGAAAAAGAATTCATGGTCCTGTTACTGTTACGATAATAGCTTTGTACACTATTGGTTTTTATATGATCACTCCAGAGTTTAGTATATACTTTTCTACCTGGCAAATGATTTTAATAGATAGCTCTTACATCATTGGTGCAATTATCCCTTTTCTTATAATAAGAAAAAGCATTAAAAAAGAGATACGTACTCTTTTAGAAATTATCGAGTTAAGAAATGAAATTCTTGAAAAAAATAATTATGCGAACGAAATTTAATCATTTCTAAGAGAATTTTATCTTAACTTAAAAACGTTACCACAGTAATACTTATGAATCCAAATTCAATTAATATTCGGATATACTATAAAAACCGTCAATTTATTACCCCTCTCACCGACTAACTAATTGATATCTAAAAACCCTCTACTGACATACCCTTGTCATTAAGTGTTTATACTTTTAAAGAAATTATAAATTAAAATCATACTAAATGGAAAAACTACAAATGCATTCTTTTCAGGTAATTGGGATTTCAGTACGAACCACTAATCAGGATGAAAAATCAAAAAAAGATATAGGAGAACTTTGGGGTAAATTTATGTCTCAAAACATGTTTGAAAAAATTCCGAATATAACAGACGAAACTATCTATGCTGTTTATACTGATTATGAAGGAGACCACAACCAACCCTATACTACCATTATAGGTTACAGAGTACATAATTTAGACAAGATACCCGAAGATATGGTAGGTATAAAAATCGAACCTGCAACTTACCATAAATTTATTACAAAAGGAGATCTAACAGATACCGCAGTTATCGACAAATGGGGAGAAATTTGTGCAATGGATATACAAAGAACCTATACTACTGATTTTGAAATGTATGGTATAAAAGCCGCCAACCCAACCAACGGAGAAGCAGAAATATATGTTTCAGTACAGTAAGTAAGGGTATCCAGTGTAATGAATATCTTTTTTTTATTTTATATTAATTGAATTGTATAACATATATAATCTGTATGGATACAAAAACAAAAAGAGGCTGAATTTTAAATCAGCCTCTTTACATAAAATATTAGATAGGTTAATTAGCAAATGCACCTACTGCCTCTTCAAATGATTTAGTTTGTTTTACTTTACTAACTGAAAGTGTAAAAGTTACTACAGCATTATCCCCGCTACCACCGCTTTTATTAATTTCAAATCCAGCAGGAGCTTTCATACTATACGAGTTACTACCTACATATGGGTTATCCCAAGTTATTACAATACTACCAATACCATTAGGTAATTGATACGTTACTGTACCCTCGGTACCTGTCATAAATCCATCAGACTCTGACATCCAGCTACCGTCACTATTTGCTGAAATAGTACTTGGCGGATACTGGTTAGAAGACCATACTCCATGAGATAGAGAAGCATCGGTAAGTTTGATTAGATCAGATGTTGTGTTCTGCAATTTTACTGTTGTACTGCGTGCTGACATAGTTAAAAATTTTAAGGTTTATAATTAAGAGTATATTCTTATATTAAAAAAAGTGTATTAAAACCCTTCACTTTTTTGATTCCTAAACAAATATCATCATTAGAATCCAGAATAAATATTTCATCTTATTTCACTGTAAATCAATAAAATACAAAACAATAAAGAAAATACAGGAAAACCTTTATTGGTAAAAAAAATGTTAACTTATAATACTATTTCACTATAAACGAATAGAGGTTACAGCCTTTAACCTTCTTATTTTACTGGTCTTAATACAGTAATACTATTAACTCAAAAAACTTCCTTATACAGTATACTATTTATTCAATTTAAAAGAAAAAAGTATATAGTATCGTACTATAAGGTTAGCCACAAAATAAAAGATTAACTGACTCTTATACTTAAAAAGCTCGCTCACTCACATATCGTATAATAATCTTCTACATTTCAAAACATAACTTGAGGGATATCTCATAAGAAACAAAAACCTCAATTAATCTATTTACGTAATTATATGTACGGTATATACCACATGTATATTACTGTAAAACCATCGCATATTTTTGCTTATTCCACTGATTATCAAATAATTTAACAAAAACCGATGTAAAAGTATTATGGTTTTACCGTAAACAAAAAACATATAATTTTCCTAGCTTAGATACCACAAATAGACTTAACACAAAATGAACTTACTTTTAGTTGCAGCAGCTAAAAAACTAGCTAAGGATCAAGATATTATAGACTCCTATTGGAGGTATCAGCAACGAGAACAAAACTGGTTTTTTTCTCCAAATCCTAATCTTGATCAGGCCACCAGTAGGCCTTCTTCTCTAAATAACTGGAATAGTTGGGATAGGTTATCTGTTAAACAAAAAATGACTTTATCTACCTTAGCAGGTTTTAAAAATGACGCTACCAATATTATCCGTAATACTGCGCATTTATCTAAATTAAAAAATGCTCTTAGCAGCAAGTGGAGAAATGACTTGTATAGTATTTTTTGGGCAAACGAAGGAGATGGAAAATTGTGGCTTTGTAATGTTTTTATAGGAGATGCCATATATCTGTACAATGGTAATAATTTTATTTCTGGGAACAAGCACTACTTTGATCCATATCAAATATACAGTGGTCAATCTTTTTTAAGAAAAAGAAATAGTTATAAAGAAGTAAAAGCAGGAGATATTGTAGTATTCAAATATGGAGGAAGCGCTAAACATGTAGAAATTATAACAGAAGTACAAAAGAATCGTTTTGCAGATGATGGATTTTGTTCTATAGGTGCTGGTAGAGGAGGAAAAAAGAGCGATTTAGGAACGGTTAAATGTGACAGCCATAACTGGTATATCGGAGGACGACGTGAATTAGAGGATAAAGGAAATATATATTTTTATATTTGATGAAAGATAATATTAAGTTTCATATTGTAAGCAGTATTTTAAACGCTTCTATTATAGGAGTGCTTATGATCGTGCATGGCTTAATTGCTGAAAAAATTGACTATTTATTCTCCATTAGGATTCCTGTATATTTTGATTTAATCTATCTTATTTCTGCATTTATTATTTCGTGGGTAGCCCCATTTATGATTTATAAAATAAAAAACTACAAAAAACATTTCTTTGCACTCCTAATATTTTACTGGATATTGATTTTGTTTTTTTTGATATTCGAATACATTAATAATTTAGAATACACAGATGCTTATAATGGAAATTTAGGTTATTTAAAACACTGCTTTACAACTGTATTGATAGAGGAGTATGTAATTTTAATTTCTATTTTACTCTCTGTTATTATTTATTGTTGTCAGTTCCTTATTGGTAGAGTATTTATACCTGTATTATACACAGAAGAAGACATTAGAGGTAACAAAGGTAATGGCATAATAAAATAAAACTATCATATCCTACCCTAAACTCTAGCACTCTTGAAGAGTTATACACCCCAACTCTAAGAATATTTTGGGTAGTTTCAACTCTATACCAGTATGAGATAATCTCTTATCGAAATCCTTCGAAGGCTTATAGAGGTCTGGATATTGGTTCGAATTACCTCTGGATGGAATTTCTATTATCTTACCTTAAAGATCCCTCTCTCATCGACAAGAGATAAAAAACCCCTTAAAAAAACAACTCAAATTTCTACAACAAAGTATCTTAACTAAATTTTGAAATTTCTTAGAAATACTATTCCTGAGGAGTTCTCTAAAGAACAGTTTATAGAACTGGGTATAAATTAATAACAGAAGCTCATTAAAGCAAAACAAGATATCCATGTTTTTTATTTCACCCCCATTTAACCCATTTTATGCAAAAGAAAATCTATTACATCTTATAGCCGTTACAAATACAGACGCTTTGCTAACCCTAAAATCAAGAAAACGACTGTATTTATGGCATCTTCAAGCTTCATTACGAAGTTCTACTACATAAAGCGGATTTAACTATCTCTTTTTTCATCTTCCATTATAAAATTCTCTTCTCTTTTAAATTCATTATCTAAAAATGTAATATATTTTTGTAGTTCTCTAGAAATATCAGCATTTTTTTCTATATCATAAAACGGTATAGATTTTATTAAATCCAACCCTATATACCTATTCATTGCATGAAATCCCGATAACACACTTTGATCAGAATCCATTTCCCTAAAAAATTCGCCCGGTAAAGTAAAAGCGCCTTTTGGAGCATTCCAACTTGTAGTAAGCATATATTTTTTACCTTGCAAAAGTCCACCTGTTCCATAATTTATTTCAGGATTTTCAGAACTCCTTCCATCACTTGTCCAAATTCCGTTATGATAACCCGCTGTTAAGATCTCATCAAAGTACTTTTTAAACTTAAATGGTATTGAAAACCACCATACAGGAGTGTGATAAATTATGATATCTGCCCAAACATATTTAGATACTTCTTCTTCTATCTTATACCCTTTGTCTATTTGTGTTTCTTTTATAGAATAATAATCAAATCTCATAAAAAAGTTTTTTGTAGTATTGAATAAAGAGGTATTAAACAAACCTTTAGAGTCTGAAAAAGAGTGCCAACCATTAATTATCAAAATGTTTTTCATTGTATTCGTTTTTTAAATTATTATGTAAAAGTATTTTGATTTTTTGTATTATATAAATTATACAAATCATACCTTAGTATCATAATTATAATAACATGATTAATTTAGAATGGTATAGAACTTTTAAGGCTGTTTATGAAGAGGGCAATTTAACAAAGGCTTCTGAGGTATTGTATTCTTCCCAACCTGGGGTTAGCTTACACATAAGCTCTTTAGAATCTTATGTGGGATATAAATTATTTGAAAGAACCTCTAGAAAAATGATCCCTACAGTTAGAGGGATGGTAATGTATGATTATATTATAGATGCTTTAAAAAAATTAGAAAAAGCAGAGCAACATTTTAGAAAAAAAGGATTGGATACTACTCCTACACTAAGTATCGGGATGTGTTCTGAGGTTTTTCAATACTTTTTTGAACCCCATATAGCACAATTAGACTTTGATATTATAGCTCATTTTGGAGAATACCCACAAATGATAAAAGAATTAAACGAAGGTATTTTGGATTTAGTCATAACCCCAAAAAAGATCAATAATAATACAATTACATATACTCCTTTTTTTAAAGAAAAAATTCAACTCATTGCAGGTATTAATACAGATACTTCAAACTTAGAACTATCTATCAAAAATAAAGAATGGAAAAAACTCGAACATCATCTTAGCCATCAGACTTGGTACTGTTCTTATAATATTATGGAGTATTCAAAAACTTTTTGGTCACAAAATTTTAATAAAAAACAATTATTTAAACCCAACTATATTGTTCCCGATATCCTATCCATTATAAGATGCCTAAGTAATAATAAAGGAATGGCACTCGTACCTGATTTTTTATGTTCCAACGCATTAAAAGCTAATAACGTTAAATTAATTTGGGAAGGGTTTCAGAGTCTTGAAAACACCTTTTATTTTGCTGTTAAAGAAAATAGTATAAAATTAAAAAAAGAAATAAGTCAAATCGAAAAAATAGTTACCCGAGAAATATGATCCACAAACCAGAACTATATTTTAAAAACGATCAGGAATGGCGTGTATGGCTACATAAAAACCACGATCAATACCAAGGTGTATATCTTATATTTTATAAGGTAGAGAGTTCTAATCCCAGTATGCGTTGGGAAGAAGCAGTAAAAGTAGCTTTATGTTATGGATGGATAGACTCTACCGTAAAAAAAATAGACGAGCAACGCCGCAGGCAATATTTCTGCCCTCGCAAACCTAAAAGTGTTTGGAGTAAAGTTAACAAAAATCATATCATAGATCTTATACAAAATGATCTTATGCACAGTAGTGGTTTGCTTAGTATCGAAACTGCAAAAAATAATGGTTCCTGGATTGCTTTAGACGATGTAGAGAATGGTATTATCCCAAAAGATCTTCAAAATGCATTTGATGAAACACCAAAAGCATTCAAAAACTACTTAAATTTTGCAAAAGGATACCGTAAAAGCTATCTCTATTGGCTTAATCAAGCTAAACGACAAGAAACAAGAGATAAGCGTATTGCCGAAATTATTAAACTCTGCACCTCTAATATTAAGTCTAGAGATAATTGGTAAAACAAACAACTTAAGAGTAAACTCATAAAATATAATTTCAAAAACAACCTCCCTTAGTACTGTTTTATATTACAAAAATAAAAAATTCTTTCTTTTTTAATTTTTGTCAATCCCCAACTCATCTAGATTTTGATAATAACATTTATATCTTTTATCAAACAATGCACAAAAATATCTCTATCTAATTAAGAAAAATTATATCTATGATTTTATCATACATAAAATCTAGTAAAATTCCCTTAACACCACTTTAAGATATATTGTGGGATAAATCCTTATTTTGGATGCATCTAAATTCACTTAACATGCATAAACATATTGTTACTACCCTTTTAATCGGGGTCTTTTTAACTTTTAATATCAACTCTCAAAAAGCAAATAAAAAGGAAGGTGAGAAATGGGATATTTCTAATCCTAAAGGCGGATTTAATTATAAAGATCATACGTTCAGTACCGATCAAGGTACTTGGATGAATCTGGATGTTAGTCCAGATGGTAAAACTATTGTATTTGATCTTTTGGGAGATATTTATAGCATTCCTGTATCTGGTGGCAAAGCAAAAGCACTACGTACTGGAGTCCCTTTTGAAGTACAACCAAGATTTAGTCCAGACGGAAAAAAAATATCCTTTACCAGCGATGCAGGTGGAGGAGATAATATATGGACTATGAATATCGACGGCTCCTCTGCTACTCAAATCACTAAAGAAGATTTCAGATTACTAAATAATGCTACTTGGATGCCCGACAGTAATTATCTAATAGCTAGAAAACACTTTACCTCTCAACGTTCCTTAGGAGCAGGCGAAATATGGCAATACCACATTACAGGAGGGTCTGGTATACAATTAACCAAAAAGAAAAACGACCAACAAGATGTTAATGAACCTAATATCTCTACCGATGGTAAATATCTGTATTATTCAGAAGACATGTATCCTGGTGGCTTTTTTCAATACAACAAAGACCCAAACAAGCAAATTTATGCTATCAAACGATATGAGTTCAAAACTGGTAAAACAACTACTATTACAGGCGGTCCTGGTGGAGCAGCAAGACCACAAGTATCCAGAAATGGTAAATTGCTTGCATTTGTAAAAAGAGTACGTACCAAAACAGTATTATATATACATAATCTGGAAACTGGTGAAGAATGGCCAATCTATGATGCATTAAATAAAGATCAACAAGAAGCATGGGCTATATTTGGGGTATATCCAAATTATAACTGGATGCCAGATAATAAAGAAATAGTATTCTGGTCTGGTGGAAAGATCAACAAAATAAATATTGAAAATCAACAAGTAACCAATATTCCTTTTACCGTAGATGCAACTATTAAAATAGCTGAAACTTTACATTTTAACTCCCCTGTAGCTCCAGAAGAATTTACCGCCAAAGTAATCCGTAATGCTGTTACCTCTCCAGATGGCAAAACAATTGTATTTAGTGCTCTGGGATATATCTGGAGTAAACCTTTACCTAAAGGTACACCACAACGACTTACCTCACAATCTAACGACTTAGAGTTCGAACCTAGTTTTTCTAAAGATGGTAAACACATTGTATATGTAACCTGGAATGATGAAAACTTGGGAGCAATATATAAAATACCCGCAACTGGTGGTACCCCAACCAAATTAACTACCCAAAAAGGAATTTATCGAACCCCTTCCTTTAACTCTTCTAATAGCCTAATCGTATTTAAGAAAGAAGAAGGAAATAGCGACCAAGGACTTAGTTTTAGTAAAAACACAGGTATTCATACCATGTCCTCTTCTGGAGAAAATAATAAACTAGTAACAGAAGAAGGAGAATACCCAATGTTCTCGGCAGACAATACTCGAATTTTTTTCCAAACAGGAGGTACATACTTTGGTGCATTAACCAAAGAATTAAAATCCGTAGACCTTAACGGAAAAGATCAAAAAACACATGTAAAATCTAAATATGCTAATCGGTTAGTTCCTAGTCCTGATAATAAATGGATTGCTTTTACCAACCTACATAAAGCTTTTATAGCACCATTGGTACTTAATGGTACAGAAATAGATTTGGATAACAATACTAAATCTGTACCTGTATCTCAAATCTCTAAAGACGCAGGAATTAACTTGCATTGGTCTGCAAATAGTAAAAAAATATTCTGGACTCTTGGGGAGGAATATTTTGTAAACGATATAAAAGATCGTTTTACATTTTTACCAAACTCTCCAGAAAAAGTAGGAGAAATTACTACCAAAGGCATTACGATCGATTTAAAAGTAAAAACAGACAAGCCACAAGGTAGGATAGCTTTTACTAATGTAAGAATAATTACTATGGAAGGAGATCAGGTTATTGAAGACGGAACGATAATTATTAAAGATAATCGTATCGAAAAAATAGGAAAGACCTCTGAGATATCTGTCCCAGAAGACGCAAAAGTATATGACGCAAAAGGCAAAACAATTATGCCCGGTATTGTAGATGCGCATGCACACATAGGTGCTTTTAGACATGGTTTAACTACCCAGAAACATTGGCAGTTATATACAAATCTGGCATTTGGAGTGACAACATCTCATGATCCCTCTGCAAATACCGAATCTATATTTGCAATGTCTGAGATGATTAAAAAAGGGGAAATGGTAGGGCCACGCCTCTACTCTACTGGTATTATTTTATATGGTGCAGACGGCGATTTTAAAGCTGTGGTAAATACTTTAGAAGATGCGCGATCTTCTATTAGAAGAACCAAAGCATTTGGAGCTAAATCTGTAAAAAGTTATAACCAACCACGTAGAGACCAACGCCAACAAATACTGCAAGCGGCTAGAGAATTAGAAATTAATGTAGTTCCTGAAGGAGGATCTACTTTTTATCATAATATGAGTATGATTATGGATGGACATACTGGTATAGAACACAATATTCCTGTAGCTCCCGTATATAAAGATGTAAACGAATTATGGAAAACCAGTAATACTGGATATACCCCTACATTGATTGTAAATTATGGTGGTATGAATGGGGAATATTATTTCTATCAAAAAGACAATGTTTGGGAAAATAAAAAACTCCTAAAATATACACCTAGAGCAATTATCGATGCTCGCTCCAGACACAGAACAATGGTACCTGATGAAGAATATGAAAACGGACATATATTAGTTTCAAAAACCTGTAAAGCATTAACTGATGCAGGTGTTAAAGTTAACTTAGGTGCTCATGGACAACTACAAGGGCTGGGAGCACATTGGGAATTATGGCTCCTACAACAAGGAGGAATGACCAATATGGAAGCTTTAAGAGCTGCAACTATTAATGGTGCAGAATATATCGGGGCAGGAAATGACATAGGCTCTCTTAAAGAAGGAAAGTTAGCAGATTTAATCCTATTGGATAAAAACCCTCTAGAAGATATTAGAAATACAGAAACCGTAAAATATACCATGGTTAACGGACGATTATTTGATACCGAAACTATGAACGAGATAGGTAACACCCCTAAAAACAGAACAAAATTTTGGTGGGAGAATGTTAACTATAGTCAAGCATTTCCTTGGCATCAAGAATCTAATAGTTTTATGCAACCAGGATGTGGATGTCATATCGGGCATAATTAAAAATATAAATCTAGTATTATCATAATCCTTAACAGATGAAAAAAATATTTTCTTTACTAATTTTGGTTTTTGCTAGTATGCTTTCTACAAAGGCTCAAAATGTGAGAGTCTCTATAGATACTACTATAGTTACCAACCATACCACCACTATTAAGCAACAAACAATTCCTTATAAGGCTACCACAGGGTTTCAACCTGTTTGGGATGAATCTGGTACACCTATAGCATCTTTATCCTATACATACTATAAGAGGTCTGATATTAAAAATGACGAAAAACGACCTTTAGTAATTTCATTTAATGGTGGCCCTGGATCTGCCTCTGTATGGATGCATATTGCATATACCGGACCTCGTATTCTCAAAATTGATGAGGAAGGATTTCCTGTACAACCCTACGGTATTAAAGCAAACCCAAATTCTATATTAGACGTTGCAGATATCGTTTTTGTTAACCCTGTTAATACTGGGTACTCCAGAATGATCCCTGGTAGTGATGGAAAAATGCCTGAAAAAGAATTATTTTTTGGAGTACAAGCAGATGTAAAATATTTGGCAGGTTGGATTAATACCTTTGTATCTAGGAATAATCGATGGAGATCTCCAAAATATCTTATTGGTGAAAGTTATGGCACAACCAGAGTATCTGGCTTGGCATTAGAGTTACAAAACCAACACTGGATGTACCTTAATGGAGTAATATTAGTCTCACCAACTGAAATTGGATTTAAGTTTGCTGGCCCAGTAGAGGTTGCCAACAGGTTACCTTATTTTACAGCAGCAGCATGGTATCATAAAATGCTTCCGCCAGAACTACAAAATAAAGATCTAAGCGAAATATTACCAGAAGTAGAGAACTATACTATTAATGAATTATTACCTGCGATTGTAAAAAGTGGATATCTTGAAAAAGATAAAAAGGAAAATGTTATCACTAAAATGGCATATTACTCTGGGCTTTCTAAAAAAACAATACGCCAACATAACCTCGAAGTACCAAAAGCTTATTTTTGGAAAGATCTTTTAAGAGATAAAGATGGATATACTATTGGCAGACTAGATTCTCGCTACAAAGGAATGGATATAAAAGAAGCAGGAGAGGCACCAGATTATAATAGTGAGCTAACCTCTTGGTTACACTCATTTACTCCTGCTATAAATTATTATTACAGTCAAGAACTTAATTTTAAAACAGATCTTAAATATAATATGTTTGGATCTGTAAGACCTTGGGATAGAACAAAAGGTAACCAAACAGGAGAAAACCTAAGAAAAGCCATGGCTATGAATGCTAATCTACATACCATGATACAATCTGGTTATTATGATGGTGCTACTACTTATTTTAATGCAAAATATGTAATGTGGCAGCTTAATGCCAATGGTAAACTTACTGACCGCCTAAGCTTTAAAGGGTATCGTAGTGGACACATGATGTATCTGCGCAACGAGGATTTAATTCAAGCCAACGATGATATTAGAGCATTTATAACCAAATCCTCTGCTAATATTAGCAAAGGATCAAAATACTAAACTATGTCTGCAATTATTAAAATTAAGCCTTTAGGTTTTACTTGGGAAACCAGCGATCCATTTTTGTTTTGTGCATATCACGAAGATCAATATCCAAAAGGAAATGGGAAATTAGGGCCAGACGCCTCACTCGAAGGAAGAAATATAGGTCAGGATTTTACTTTAAAAGATGGTTGGCGAATGTATCATGGCACCAACATACCTGGTTTTCCTGCACATCCACATCGTGGTTTTGAAACCGTTACAGTTGTGCAAAAAGGATTAGTGGATCATTCAGACTCTCTGGGTGCTGCAGGGCGTTTTGGCAATGGAGATGTGCAATGGATGACCGCAGGTAAAGGTGTACAACATTCTGAAATGTTTCCTTTATTGAATACTGAAAAAGAGAATCCCTTTTTACTATTTCAGGTTTGGCTTAACCTCCCCAGAAATAAAAAAATGGTAGATCCACATTTTAAGATGTTATGGAGCGACGAAATTCCGATCCTTAAAACTAAGGATGATTCTGAAAAAATCACTCAAATAACCTTAATTGCAGGAAAATTTAATGATGAAATGGCTCCTACCCCTGCGCCAGATTCCTGGGCTACAGATCCAGAAAATGAAATAGCTATCTGGACCATAAAAATGGACCCCAATGCTACATTTACTTTTCCTACCGCATCTAAAGGAATAAATAGATCTTTATATTTTTTTAAAGGCAATGACCTAATTAGCGAAGGATACACCATACCTGTTAACCATGAAATAGTACTAAACGCCGATAAAGAGATCACTATAAAAAATGGAAACACCGAAGCACATTTTTTACTTTTACAAGGTAGACCAATTAACGAGCCTGTAGTAAAACAAGGGCCTTTTGTTATGAATAGCCAAATAGAAATTAGAGAAGCTATACAAGAATACCAACAAACAGAATTTGGTGGTTGGCCATGGTCTGGTTATGATCATGTTCATGACCCCTCTGTAGGTAGATTCGCTCTTTATCCTGATGGTACCGAAATAAAAAAATAACACATAACTCCCTCATTAAAAGTAAATAATCACTAACTTTAATTTCAATTTTTTATTAAATAAAATATTTTTAACATCATTCTAGTCTTATAATTACTTAATTTAGAACAAATGTGTAATAGAAAAACCTTTCTTTTACCCTTTCTTTATTTTCTGTATACTATTTTATTCTTTTCGTGTGCAAAGAAGAAGATTTTAACAGAAACAGAAATAGATTGGTTAAAACAGAATGACTCTATTATTGTTGCATTATGTCCTTATTACCCTCCCTATCAATTTATAGACGATAATAATACTATCGAAGGCATTTTTATTGAGTACTTAAGTTTAATTGAAGATAAAATAGATCACAAATTCAAAAGGAAATATTATTCTGAATGGCCTAAATTAATGAAGGATGCTAGAGGTAATAAGATAGATATTATTATAGAGATAGAAAGAACCCCATCCAGAGATACTTACCTTAGTTTTTATTCTCACCTCTTTGAATCTAATCATGTTATTGTTACCCGAAAAGATGTTACCACTAACAAAAAAATTACCGACTTTAATAAACAACAAATAACAATCCCTCAAGATTTTGCCATTCTAGAACTTTTAGAGAAAGAGTATCCAGATATTATCTTTAAAGAGAACAAAAACGATTTGGTTTGTCTTCAAAACCTAAATTCAGGAAAATACGATGCTTATATTGGTCCTAAAGCAATTGCCAACTATCTTATTAATACCAAAAAATTAAATAACCTACAAATATCCTCAGAAACAGATATACCATATATACCCTTAATTGCTGTAGATAAAAAAAATAAAGTCCTTAATGACATTATTAAAAAGGCTATTCTTGCTATTTCTGATTCTGAAAATCAAAACATTCTTGAAAATTGGCTATATACAGAAACAAAACCTTTTTATAAAAGAGCAGGTTTTCTAATCCCCTTTATTCTTTTTATGGCATCTGGACTCATTTTTATACTAGGTATAAATTTTTATCTGGGATATAAAGTAAAACAAAAAACAAAGTCCCTTAAAATAGCTAAAGATGAAGCAGAAAAAAATAATGAATTAAAATCCGCTTTTATACAGAATATCTCCCATGAAATTCGAACACCTATGAATGGTATTGTTGGATTTTCTAAATTTTTAAATGAAAACACAAATAATATAGAGAAAATAGAATATTCTGAAATCATAGCTAATAGTAGTAAACAATTAATGAATAGTATGAACAACATACTTGAAATTTCGGAGCTACAAACTAAACTAGTTAAACTCGATCCTAAGAAAACAGATTTGCAGGAACTTTTTGACGATATTTTCTCACTATATGAAACAAAAGCTAAAGAAAAGGGAATAGTATTATTACTTAACAATAACATTATAGAGTATCATCGTTTTGTATATATAGACAAATCAAGGCTTAACAAAACAATCAAAATATTAGTCGAAAACGCTATTAAATATACAAAAAAAGGCGCTATACTTATTTCTTGTACGATTCATAAAAGTACTTTGGTGGTAACAATTAGAGACTCTGGCGTTGGAATAAAATCAGAAAATCAAAAACTTATATTTAAAAGTTTTACGCAATCTGAAAATCAAATATCAAAAAAATACGGAGGCTTAGGGATTGGG
Source organism: Aquimarina muelleri DSM 19832 (assembly GCF_000430665.1). GTDB lineage: Bacteria > Bacteroidota > Bacteroidia > Flavobacteriales > Flavobacteriaceae > Aquimarina > Aquimarina muelleri. Next base: position 141,209 of record NZ_AUML01000006.1, read on the forward strand.
CTAACCCTAGCCAAAGAAAATACTCAGTTAATGAAAGGTAAATTATCTTTTTCTTCTATCCCCAATAAAGGATCTACTTTTCGGCTTGAAATACCTTTTGCTATATTCACCTTTAAAAATAAAAACAATATACTTCCTGTTACTCTAGATAAAATAAAAACCTATACTATTTTAATTGCAGAAGATGGTGATATTAATTTTCTAGTACTAAAAACCATCTTGCTAAAAATAGAAAACTATGATTTTATTATTCATCGAGCTCATAATGGTAAAGAAGCTACTGTTTTTTTTGAAGAAATAAATACTATAGACCTAGTATTTATGGATATAAAAATGCCTGAAATGAACGGTTATGATGCAACAAGATGGATCAAGAAACTACATCCTAGACTTCCTGTAATCGCTCAAACAGCTTATACCAATAATGAGGATATACAAAATGCTTTTAATGCAGGTTGCGATGATTTTATTTCAAAACCTATTGATCCAAAATCAATACAAAAGATAATACATAAATATCTACCAACTTATTCTTTTTTAAATTACTGATTAAGTCTTAACTCTATTTATAATCTTAATAAATTCAAAAAATAAGAGAACCCTTTTTTGAGAGTCTTGTGATTAAATACTATCTTTATTAACAAAGGGTAAAAAAAGTAAGGGATAACTAGTTAAAAACTATGGTAAAAAAATCACTTCATATTTTCCTTACATCTATTTTAATATTAGGATATCTTTCTTGCTCTAAGTCTACAATACTTAATGAACAAGAAAAAAAATGGCTTCAAAACAATGATAGCATTACTGTTGGAGTTTTCCCTTATTACGCTCCATATCAATTCATAAATGAAAATGAAAAGATAGATGGTGTTTTAATTGATTACCTTTCTCTTATAGAAAAAAAGACAGGGCATAAATTTCAACGAAAATTATATACTAATTGGGAAAACTTATTAAATGATGCCAAAAATAATAAAGTTGAAATTATATTAGAAATACAACAAACTTCTAGTAGAGATTCTTATCTCAACTTTTACTCTCAACTTTTTGAATCTAGTCATACTATTGTTACTAGAAAAGATGTTAATTATGGAAAAGATTTAGAAAACTACTACGATAAAATAATCACTGTTCCCAAGGATTATGCCATACATGAAATTTTAAAAGAAAAAGAAAAAAATCTTAACATATCTACCGAAATAGATGACATTACCTGTTTAAAACAAGTTCTCTCTGGAAAATATCATGCCTATATTGGTCCAAAAGCTGTCGCTAATTACCTTATAAAAACAGAAAGCCTAAACGATCTTAAAATTGTTGCAGAAACAAAATATAACTACGCTCCAAGTTTAGCTGTTCAAAAAAGTAATACATATCTTAATCAGATTATTTCAAAATCTACTAATAGTATTACAGATCATGAAAAACAAGTGATTTTTGATAATTGGTTGTATAACCCTATAATTCCATTTTATAAAAAAGCTAGTTTTTGGATTACTCTTACCGCAATGGCTTTACTGTTATTAATAATCATTCTTTTACTTAATAGATATTTAAAATTTTTAATCCTACAAAAAACAAAAGAATTAAGCTTTGCAAAAGAAAAAGCAGAAGAAAGTAATAAGCTAAAAACAGCTTTTATTCATAACATATCTCATGAAGTTCGAACTCCTATGAATGGTATTATTGGGTTTTCTGAATTATTAAATGACCCAAAAATTACGGCTGAGGATCAGAAAAAATATTCTAAAATCATCATTGACAGTAGCAATCAACTAATCAATATTATAGATGATATTATAGAAATTTCCCAACTAGAAACCAATCAAGTAGAAGTTAGATCTGAAGAAGTAAACCTTAATGCTTTATTAGATATACTGTTTTCTGATTTTCAAAGTAAGGCGGTAAGTAAAAATATTGCAATATATCTAAATAATAAACTAACAGACGATCAGGCTTTTTTACTAATCGATAAACTAAAAATAACTAAAATATTACGTAACCTTATCGACAATGCTATTAAATTTACTACCAAAGGTACAGTCGAAATTTATTGTGAAATAAAAGAAGGAATTCTAATTATTTCGGTAAAAGATACTGGAATAGGTATAAAATCTGAGGATCAAGAACTAATCTTTAAAAACTTTTCGCAGTCTGAGAAAGAAGCTACCAAAAGTTATGATGGCCTTGGATTAGGATTATCTATAGCTCAAAAAAATGCTAAACTAATCAATGGTAATATTTCTTTTACTTCTATGCTCAACAAAGGTTCTAGTTTTATTTTTACTATACCCCATAATCCTGTGTTTACTGCTACAAATCAAAATGTTTCTTTAAAAATAAACAACACACACGATCTCCCTTTAAAACAAGTGATTCTTATTGTTGAAGATGGAGAAATAAACTTTTTGTACTTAAAAACTATTCTGCATACAATGAAAGAATTTAAATTTGTAATTTATCGTGCAGAAAATGGTAAAGAAGCAATAGAAATCTGCAAAAAAAATGAAGGCATTGATTTAATATTAATGGATATAAGAATGCCTATAATGGATGGATATACTGCTACTAAGAAGATAAAAAAAATGAGACCCGAACTACCTATTGTAGCACAAACGGCATATTCTACAGAAGAAGACGTACAAAAAGCACTAGATGCTGGTTGTGATGATTTTGTATCTAAACCTATAGATAGAAAAATACTAAGACCTATTATTGATAAATACTTTTCTGTTTTTTCTAAATCCAAATTTACCTAAATGTCAATTACAAATGAGTATCTGGGTTTTCTTAGTAGTCATCCTTTGTGGCTAGACAAAAAGTTTTTATCCTTAACACCATTTAACTTTGCTGGTTTGGTACCACCTGACTTTTCTATAGATAAGTCTATAAAAATCAATATTCGAGAAAACGAAGTTCTGGGTAAACGAATAGAACACTTTTTTGAATATAGTATCATTAATTCTAATCGGTATACTATAATCGCAAATAATATTCAAGTATTTAAAGATAAAATTACTATTGGAGAATTAGACTTTTTAGTAAAAGACCTACAAAAAAACAAAGTAATCCATATTGAACTAGTTTATAAATTTTATCTTTTTGACCCTACAATAGATGGTGATTTACATCGATGGATAGGTCCTAATCGCAAAGATACTCTACTTCAAAAAGCAAAAAAAATAAAAGAAAAACAGTTGCCTTTATTACACTATAAAGAAACAAGTGCTATTTTAAAAAAATTACAATTAGACATCAATACTATAGAGCAACAGGTTTGTTATCTTGCTAATCTTTTTATTCCTTTTTCTCTTAAAAAAACTACTTTTCCATACATTAATAACCAATGTATAGTGGGCTATTGGATACCAATAAAAGCTTTTACTTTAAAAGAATATGGTTCTTACCAATTTTATATACCACAAAAAAAAGATTGGGTAATTGCTCCTAAACATTGTGATACTTGGTTCTCTTTTAAGGATATTATTGAATCTATAGAGGCTTTATTATCTCAAAAAAAATCTCCGCTACTTTGGATAAAAAGTAACGAAGATTCTTATTTTCGATTTTTTATTGTTTGGTGGTAATCGCGTTCTTATGAATCTAAAAACTAAAGTTCGCTAATGTAACTTCCATATAAATCATTAAAACGAAAACCTTCAGACAATCTGTATTTACTTAGTTTTTTATATTCTACCAATCCCCATAATAAAAATTCCATCATAAAATAAAGATCTTCAGACTTAGCCTCTGGTTGGTACTTTTTTATCAAATCTTTAAGTGGCGTTATCGCATCTAGTTTTTCTTTGTACTCTTTATCTGTAATATCTTCTAGTAACTCAAAGCCACTTTCTTCAAAAAACCAATTTACCAAATCCTGATATGGATCTTGATACTCTTCTTTTTGTAGTTTTTCTATCTTAGGAAAATAATCTTCAAAAAGTGTCTTAATTGCATCCGAAATCAAAGAATGTGCTACAGATGCAGCTCCCTCCTGCTCTCCTTCATACACAAGTTCTACTTTACCTGTTATAGCAGGTATAACCCCTACAAAATCACTTAATCGCAATATGGTTTTATCCTCACCAGAACGCAATACTCTATATTCTGCCGTACTCAACAAATTTTCATACGCAGTAATACTCATTCGTGCACTTATACCACTTTTATGATCTATAAATTCACTTTCTCTCGCCTCAAAACTAATCTGTTCTAATAAATCCTTTGCTAAATCGGGAACATAAACCAAATCGGCTTGTCTGGTATCTAATTTTGCTTCTTGTTGGGTTATTGTTTTTGCTATTTCTATAGTTTCGGGATAATGCGTTAGGATCTGAGATCCTATTCTATCCTTTAATGGGGTTACAATACTTCCTCTATTAGTATAATCTTCTGGGTTTGCAGTAAATACAAATTGTATATCTAATGGTAATCGCAATTTAAACCCTCTAATCTGGATATCTCCTTCTTGTAATATATTAAATAATGCTACTTGTATTCGAGCTTGTAAATCTGGTAATTCATTAATTACAAAAATACAGCGATTAGCTCTGGGGATCATTCCAAAATGAATAACACGATCGTCTGCATAACTTAACTTAAGATTAGCTGCTTTAATTGGATCTACATCTCCTATAATATCTGCTACAGTCACATCGGGTGTTGCTAATTTTTCTGCAAAACGATCGGATCTGTGTACCCATGTTATAGGCGTATCTTCTCCTTTTTCTTGTATTAAATTACTTGCATATCTGGAAATTGGATGAAAAGGATCATCATTAATTTCAGACCCTTCAATTACTGGTATCCATTCGTCCAGAAGAGTAATCATTTGTCTTGCCAATCGTGTTTTTGCCTGCCCTCTTAATCCTAATAAATTAATATTATGGCGAGACAGAATAGCTCTCTCTAACTCTGGTATTACGGTGTTTTCATATCCATGAATACCTGTAAATGTTTTTTCTTTATTACTTATTTTAGTCCTTAAATTATTTCTTAGTTCATCTTTTATAGATATACTTTTATATCCCGATTCTTTTAACTGACCTAATGTTTTTATACTTTTAATATCTATTTGTTCCTTCATATTTTCTTTTATTTCTAACAAAAGTCGTGTAAACTTCCTGTTCAAAATTTGAAATTAGTTTATCCTTTAATTCTTTTTTTTCGGTTGGTTTCATAATCCTCAAAAATCATTTCACCAAGTCCTTTTAAACCTGTATAAAATGCTTTACCTTGATTTGCATAGGTAAATTCTCGCACAAATTGCATCAAGTAAGGATCTTGTGCTATCATAAAAGTAGTTATTGGTATATGTAACTTTCTGGCTTGTTGCGCCATCATATTACATTTGTTTACAATATGGCGATCCAAACCATTACTATTTTTATAGTATTGCCCATCTGGCAGTTTAAGACAACTTGGTTTACCATCAGTAATCATAAAAATTTGCTTATTGGTATTGCGTTTTCTGCGTAGCATATCCATTGCTAATTGTAATCCCGCCACTGTATTTGTGTGATAGGGTCCAACTTGTAAATACGGTAAATCTTTGATCTCTATAGACCATGCATCGTTACCAAACACCAATATATCCAAAGTATCCTTTGGGTATTTGGTAGTAATAAGTTCTACCAGTGCCATTGCTACTTTTTTGGCAGGAGTAATACGATCCTCCCCATATAAAATCATACTATGGCTAATATCGATCATTAAAACGGTACTCATTTGTGCTTTAAAACGAGTTTCTTCGACTACAAGGTCATCTTCTGTTAAATTAAAATCCCCTATACCATGATTAATTTGCGCATTTTTAAGGCTCTCTGTCATGGATATTCGTTCTAAAGAATCTCCGTATTGATAATTTCGAAACTCTCCAGAATGTTCATCTCCTTTACCAATATAATTTGTTCTGTGGTTTCCTGATCCGCTACGTTTTAATTTTCCAAATATTTGATCTAATGCTCTTTTACGAATAGCCTGTTCGGTTTTAGCAGTAATAGACATTCCTCCTTTACCATCTGGCTTTATTTCTTCTCTTATATATCCTTTCTTTTTTAAGTCTTCTACAAAATCATCTAATGTATACTCCTCATCTGTTAATTGATATTCTTTATCCAGCTCTTTCATCCAATCTAAAGCCTCATCCAAATCTCCAGAAGTGTGTGTGATAATTTCTTGAAAAATATCAAAAAGCTTATCAAAAGGAGACTGCTCGGGAGCCTCAAATACTTTAAACGCAAAACCTTTTTTAAATACTCTTTTTTCTTTTTTCATTAGCTACATGTTTTCTATACACTTAATAGTATGATTCTTTTTTAAGTCCTTACTTAATTTTAAAAACAACGTATATAGATTTCACAAGATAAAGTTAGTACATTTTGTATAAGATAAGAGCTTATCCATCATCTAAGAAATTAGAATTAACATTTGTTTTGGAGAAATTAACCCCTGTTTAATTTATTATTCTGTAAAATTACTATTTACTATATTTGAAAGGTGGAAAAACCATAATTTACCATCTAATACGATTTACGGATGAGAATTGCGTATAAATAATTGCAAAGGTTTTTCGCTAGATTGATGAATCAAATTAAAGAATAGCCATAGCTATTGTTTCATTTTATGAAGAAAATATAGTAGAAAAAGAATGCGATTATATGTGAGATTTTTATTCGTAAATCGTATAATACCATTTATCATTTGAATTTACTGGAATAAAATGTTCTTTATCCTAAATTATAAGATACGCTATCTATGAAAAATTCTATTCTATCCATATTGTTTTTAACATTTGTAATCTCTGTTTCTGCACAATCTGATATAGAGAAAGTAAAATCTACTATCTCTAAAAATAAAATCGAAGGACATATTTATTTTCTTGCTTCAGATGAATTAAAGGGGAGACAAACTGGTTCTGCCGAAAATAAAATTGCTGCACAATACCTAGCCAATATGTTACGTAGTTATGGCGTAAAACAAATTAAGGATACGAATAGTTATTTTCAAAAAGTATTCTTAAAAAAGACTTCTGCGGCAACAAAAACCGTTTTTAAAACAGGAGCGTTACATCTGGATAAAATACTAACCGTTGCATCGGTAAATACCGACTATAAAGGAAAAGCTATTTTTTTAAATCACGCACAAGAAGACGATTATAAAAATATAGATGTTACAGGAAAATATGTAATCTCTATTATCGGTACTAAAGAAGATAAAGATATTAGATCTGCTTTTTCTAAAACAAAAGAAAAAATGGCCCTCGCTAAAGAAAAAGGCGCTATTGGTTTTATCGAGATTTGTAACGTTGATGATGCTACTTGGAGTAGAATGGAACATTATTATAATGGAGATAAAATGGATGTTGCAGGCAAAAATGAAGATTCTAGTACTTTTTCTCATACCTGGATTAATGACCAAAAAGAAGAAATAAGTGCTGCTTTTGATCAAAAAAACGAGATCGATATTGAAATAATTGTCGAAGGGATTCAAAAAAAGGATATTATCTCACAAAATGTAGTAGGGTATGTAGAAGGTTCTGATCCTGTTCTTAAAAACGAATATATTATTTACTCTGCACACTACGATCACGTAGGTATTGGTAAACCCATAGACAATGACTCTATTTACAACGGTGCCAGAGACAATGCTGTAGGAACAGTTACTGTACTTTCTGCTGCAGAAAACATAGCTAAATATCCAACCAAAAGATCTGCTTTATTTATTCTTTTTACCGGAGAAGAAAAAGGACTTTTAGGTAGTAAATGGTATGTCAATCATCCTGTATTACCGCTTCATCAAATGGTATATTGTTTTAATAGTGACAATGGTGGTTATAATGATACTTCCATAGCTACTATTGTTGGTTTGGGCAGAACCACTGCACAAAAAGATATTGTCGATGCAGCTACTGCTTTTGGACTTAAAGCTATAGATGACCCTGCACCAGAACAAGGATTATTTGATCGTTCTGATAACGTACACTTTGCCGCAAAAGGCATTCCTGCTCCTACTTTTAGTATGGGTTTTACAGCCTTTGACGAAGAAATAACCAAATATTATCATCAAGTAACCGATAATCCAGATACTTTAGATTATGAATACCTTTTCAAATTTTTTCAATCCTATGTTTTAGCTTGCAGAAATATAGCTAACAATCCAAAAACTCCGTTCTGGATAAAAGGGGATAAATATTATGATGCAGGCAAGAAATTATATCAGAAATAATAAATAACCTATTTCTACTTTGTCATCTTAGAGTTAAAAAACACATCCATCCCAACTTTCCTTCAAAGGAAAGTGTAAAGCTTTTGCATTTCGATAAGTTTAATGTAAAAGTTTTACACGGATTCTATTAGTCTTTGATAATCTCAGAATAATAATTAGTACCACTACCAACCTTTCATATCTTTTCTCTTCTCACAAAGAATTATTTGTTATTTCAAAAAAAACTGAGCTTAGAAAAGAAACAGAGCACAAGAATTTAAGATTCATTATATATTTTTTAACATAATAATATTATAAGAAAGAGGATTTAAATCTTAATTTTACTCTACCCCTATTTTAAGATCATTTAATCGTTAAAGCACTTAGCAAATACACATGGAAATAAACGTAAACCTAATGTAATTGCATAATATGTGAGTAACACAGATATGTAATTATAAAAATCGTCAGATTATGAAAAATTACATACTCCCCCTTTTAGTATTTTCCTCTTTTTTAGTATACCCTAATGTCGTCAAAAAACAAAGTACTCCCATATCTGTATTTACTCAAAACCCCATAGATCGTAAACTTTCTGCAGAAGAAGTAAAACAAAGAGGTATTGACCTTTTAGTAAATCAAATTATTGAAAATATTGATGAAGTTGATTTACGAAAAACAGCAAGGTCTGCAATCTTCGAAACATCCTATGGTTTTCGATGGAAAATGGTTAATCTAAGTACTAGCAAGGTTTTTATTATTAAGGTAGATAAAGATTTTAAACTTATCTCTGTTCGAAATGCAGATAATTCTAAAAACATAACGCCATAATACGATAATAATTACTTTATAAAATATTCTTTGTTTTTAATAATAATAGATGTCATTTTGGGCGGAGTCAATACTATGTTCTCCCCTTTGATTACTATTTGGCTACGCTCAATATGACTTTTTATAAGAGAAATAGTTTTTAAATACTATCCGCATATCCTTTTCAAAATTTATGTAGTATATATATCTAAAAGTTTTCTAGTACTTTTGGATGTACAGTTTTTTGAATTTCAATCATTCATAAATTTGTAATACATTAATTTACATTTGTCATATATGCTTGTAAATATTAAAAAAACAGGGCTCATATCTGGCCCCTCAATTTTTATTCTGGTATTGTTATTTTTTCACCCAGAAGGATTGAGTAAAGAAGCCAATGCAATACTGGCAAGCACATTATGGATTGCTATATGGTGGATTACAGAAGCTATACCAATTGCTGCTACATCATTATTACCTATTATTCTTTTTCCGTTATCTGGTGGATTAGATATAAAAACTACTACTGCTGCATTTGGCAACCATAATGTATTTTTATATGCTGGCGGATTTATTTTAGCCATAGGGATAGAAAGATGGAACCTACATAAGCGTATTGCTCTGCGTATTATTACCATAATTGGTACCAATGTTAAAACCATGATACTTGGTTTTATGGTAGCTACTGCTTTTTTATCTATGTGGATTTCTAACACAGCAACCTCGGTAATGATGCTACCAATAGGAATTGCGATCATAACACAGCTTACCGATAACCCTAATACGATAGCAGATGAAAATAAAATTTTTGGAAAAGCATTAATGCTAAGTATTGCATATAGCGCATCCATCGGTGGTGTTGCCTCTCTTATAGGAACTCCTACTAATCTTATTCTGGCAGGTGTGGTAAAAGAAATTTATGGGTTCGAAATAACCTTTACCAATTGGATTGTAATTGGACTACCAATTGCCCTACTCCTGCTTTTTATATGCTGGTATTATTTGGTATATATAGCATTCTCTTTTCCACAAAAAGAATTTCCTGGAGGAAAACAAGAAGTTAAAAATCAATTACAAGCATTAGGCAAAATATCTTTTGAAGAAAAACTGGTACTTGCAGTATTTATATGTACTGCATTTGCATGGATCACCAGATCCTTTTTACTACAACCGATATTTTCTGCTATAGATGATACCATCATTGCAATAACAGCAGCACTACTTCTTTTTATCCTGCCAAGTGCCAAAAAAGGAAAGCCTTTAATGAATTGGGAAACTGCCGTGAAATTACCTTGGGGAGTACTGTTACTTTTTGGAGGAGGACTTGCCCTTGCTGCTGGTTTTAAAGAATCCGGACTTGCCGTTTGGATAGGTACACAAATGTCTTTATTACAAGGAGTACATTTAATTACGTTATTAATTTTTATAGTAACCGTAGTAAATTTTTTAACCGAGATTACCTCTAACGTTGCCACCACATCTATGTTATTACCCGTTTTAGCATCCATGTCTTTATCTCTGGATGTACACCCTTTTATTTTAATGGTAGGCGCAACCATAGCAGCATCCTGTGCATTTATGCTTCCTGTAGCTACCCCACCTAATGCGGTGGTATTTGGGTCTGGGTATTTAACCATACCAGATATGATGAAAAAAGGATTTTGGTTAAATACTATATCTATTATTTTTATAGTGTTAATTACCTATTACCTACTACCTTTTTTCTGGGATTTTGATCCTTCTTATTTCCCTCAAGAATTTAAAAAACCATAAACTAATGCTTATCCAGTATTGCTTTCACCGATTTATAATCCTCCATATACTCCCAATATATAATTCTATTGTATGCATATTCAATTAAGATAAACTTTTCGCTTAGGGATAAAATACGATCTATGGCAACTAGTTTTTTTGAAGCTTCTTGTACCTCTACATCTTCGGTTATTTCTTTATTTCTGGCATCAAACCCATGAAGAATAGTATGGTTTTTAAGAGTAAGTTCTATGAATTTCATCTTTTTAAAAATTTTAATTCCTCAAATTTACCATATTTCACCTAAAATGCTCTTTAAGGTTTTAGTATTCTAACTTTATTTACTTTATGGTTAGTTAAAATTATTTTGAGACAGACACTACCAATCAAAAAATATACACATACACTAACCAAATGCACATTTACAGTTATAAAATTTAAACGTAACCTTACTATCCAAGCAAATGTAGTAATTCTAATAGTCTACTATCATGTCGAAATCATTAGCTAACACGGCGAAAGCATTAACTATCTCGGGGAAATCATTAGCTATCACGGCGAAAGCACTAGCTATCCTGTCGAAAGCATCAGCTATCACGGGGAAATCGTTAGCTAACACGTCGAAATCGTCAGCTATCATGGCGAAATCGTTAGCTATCCTGTCGAAAGCATCAGCTATCTAGGGGAAATCATTAGCTTACACGGCGAAAGCATCAGCTATAGTATGCAGCATATTACCAAGATGCCTACTAAGGGTAATATATTATTTTTATTGTATACAGATTTTTGTACTACTATTACTGAAAAAGTAATTGTATTTTAGTACTTATGTAATCTTGTTACCAAATAATACTCCTTAAAGCCTAAAATTATATGGTATCCAATTCTTTATTTGACCTACAGTCTATAAAAAGCGACGTTTCTTCTGCCCTTAACTCTAGTATATCTGATTTAGGGAACTCCCATAAAGACCCTAATTTTTGGGCTAAAACAAGTTTACAAACAAAAGTAGAAAGCTCTATACAAGACATCGCCCGAAAAACATCTACCTCTGGAAGGGGATATACAGGAAATCCCCCCGACAAAGGGTTTAGCGTAACATTTGGTATTCAAATACTGGTAGGATATAAAATTAGGGTAAGGGGCAATGCCAATATTGGATATGGCAACCGATATGGCAATTTTGGAGCAACATCCTCACTACATATTTCTGCATATAACGCAGGGCTGGGCAGTGCCGTAGGTAAAAAAGGGTTGGTCGTGAATCTAACCGCAGCGATAAACCTTACTATTGGTAGTGGATACGGAACACCGCTACAATCGTATTCCTTAAATTACAATTCGCCAATACCAACGCTCAATGATTTTGATAACTCTTTTAGTTATGGGCAATTACTAACATGGAACTCTGCTTTAAATGAAAATCAATTTTCGTTAGACCGTATACAACGAGAAGGTATGATTGGTTTTCGGCTGGGAGATGTTAATGTAAGCTCTAACAACGATACCAAAAGAGCCTATTTTGGAGGGGGAACCGATATGGGATGGACAGGTGGCCTAACTGTAGCAACCCCTTTTCTTGAAATAGGGTTTCAAGATTTTTCGGGTAAATATGCACAAGAAGATGATAAACAACGTAAGGATATCTTAGAACGAATTAAAGAAACTAAAAAAAATAATGATCTTAGTAAATTTCAAAAAGAAGCTAGGGTATCTGAATTAGAAGGGGAACTTAAAAAAATGACATCTAATTACCATAACCAAACATCTTATCATAAAAAACTAAACAAAGCCTCTACATATATTCGTATTAATAACTCTAGCGGTTATAATGCAACGGTAGATTTAATTGGGGATGCGTGGTTACAAAACGCAATACATAAAGCCATTAAAGATTTTAGGTTTGAGTATAATCACAAAAACATAGAAATATGGGGTGGAAAAAAATAACGGTTTTATTACTACTTTTTACAACTATTGGATGTAATACCCTGTTTAAAAATTACTATTATACAGAAAAACTTGGTTTAAGACCTAAGACACCAAAATACAAACTAACCAAAACTACGTTTGGTCCAGATAAAAACAATCTAATTGACGAAAACTCTATTTATATTAATGAGCGGGAAATAATATATAAAAATGGAGGGAGAGAAAAGAAAGAATATTTTCTTAGATTTTTCACTAATGGTAAATGTGTTTGGGGGTACCCATACGATTTCAAAAGAAAAACACTCAATATCGAAGATATAAACAATATGTCCAGAGGAGGTGCTTTTGTTGGATACTATAAAATAGAAGATACTAACAAAATTTTTGTAGAAACATTTTATGTAGGCGTTGGTGAAAACGGAAAATATGATATGGATTATGGAATCATAAAAGGAGATACCATTTTCTTATCCGATTCCCCTTTAATTAACAAAGAAAAAATAAATATAAACAATACTAAAATATACATCAAAAAAAAGATAGAAGGGCTAACAGGAACACCCGATTGGTAATAGAAAATAGTTTATGATACTAATAAATAGGCTTGATTTATTTATTCCTGCTTGTAAAACAAAATCTACAAATAATAGAATTTCTAAGCAAAATAAATACTAGATGTTAATGTATCTTGAGCCTCTCAAAATAATCTGCTATATATTATAAAGTGAATAACTTTAATAAATTGAGTTTAAGAATCGGAAAAAGAAAAACACATTAACAACTTACAGAAAATTATATTTATAATAAATATGCATTGCAACTATATAACGTTACTACCCAAAATATGACAAATCTCATACCGAAAGAAAAAAGAATAGATGAATTGATCCGTTTTGGAGCGCCAAAATTATTCCTTGAAAATATTGGTAACGTAACCGAACTAGAATTTAGAGTAGAAAAAACAGATGGAGCATACTTTTATTTACCGAAAATTCTTGACTATAAAATAATCAGAAACCAAAATATCATTCCTATTTTTTCCTGTGGCGAAAGCTTTTATGTATTCACTTTTAATAAGCACACTGAAAGAATTATACATTTCGAGCTTGAAAATGATGCGATATATACCGACTATGGCAATAATTGGAACGTACTCTTAATGGATATTATGATTCAATATTTTGAAGACAAAATTGATAACGGTATCGAAAATAATGATTTTAAAAGAGTTGGTGAAAAAATAGAGTTTCATAAAGCAGAAAAATTATTTAAACTCTTAGACATACCAATTGAAGAATACAACACCAAATATGACCAAAAAGAAAAATGGCGAATTGAAATAGCAAAAGAACTAGAAATACTGTAAGTAAAACAATATAAAACATCACTAATAAATGTTTTCCAAAAAGATGTATGTTAGTTTATAAAAACAAAGAATATTACTATTTTTATCACGTCATGCAATAGCCGTACTGCATCTAACTAATAGATTAAAACTACTTAAACATAAAAAATGGAATCTATAAAAATACTTTTCTTCATCTTAGGCTCTTTCTTTGGAATGGAAAACGTAGGAATTGCTGCCGATAAAACAACAGTTACTATATATCCCAAAAAACAAGAAATAGAAATCATTCAAGAAAATCTATTTACCGTTATCCAATCCGAAAAAGATAAAGCACTTGTATTAGAACAATGGGACAAATTATTTTATTGGAAAGAAAAAAATACTCCTTGGGCAAAAGAGCTCGATAATTTTAATGTAAAAAGTTTTACTTTTAAAACGACAAAAGAAACCATACAACCACATTTAACACTTAGTTATTCCAAAGAAGAAGATTTACAAGCAATGGGCATTTGGTATAATGAAGAAAAAAATCAATTTTCTATAAATCATATTCCAGAACAAAATATCAAAACTAAAAACGGAAAACTAGAGGGCAATTATTGGATTTTTAATGGCGATAGCACCTTCAGTTTTACAATAGAACCTTTTCTACAAATGGCAGAAAAATATGAAACGTATAAACACTCCCTAAAGAATATAGTAGACCAACAAAAAAAAGAATAAATCCAAATACCTTACCTAATAGTTATATATGAAACAGATATTAGTAACTTTAACTTTGACATGGATAACTTGGGGATCCTTTGGGCAGAGCTTGCCCAAAGCAATAAGCGAAAGTGATTTTTCGATAGGCAAATCTATTACCATCAAATCTAAAATCTTAGAAGAAACCCGAAACTTGAATATCTATTTGCCTATGGGGTATTCTAAAGATAGTATAAAGACATATCCCGTTATTTATTTGTTAGACGGTTCAAAAAATGAGGATTTTATCCATATCTCTGGAATCGTACAATTTGGTTCTTTTTCATGGATAAATATCATCCCCGAGTCTATTGTAGTTGGTATAGCAAATGTGGATAGAAAAAAAGATTTTACCTATACATCTACAAATGCACTGGATCAAAAAGATTTTCCGACATCAGGAAAGTCAGAAAATTTTGTAAAGTTTCTTCAAAAAGAGCTACAACCATTTATAGAGACAACTTTTAGAACAGGAAATAGTAATACTATTATCGGACAATCTCTTGGTGGGTTATTAGCTACAGAAATTTTATTTAAAACCCCCGATCTATTTGATAACTATATTATAGTTAGCCCAAGCCTGTGGTGGGATAATGAAAACCTTTTAAATTATCCACCCACAAAATACAGTTCTAACAAATCAATTTATATTGCCGTTGGTAAAGAAGGAGAAGTTATGGAACGTACCGCAAAAAAATTGTACGCAAAGCTAAAGAACGAAAAAACAGAAAACACAAAACTATTTTTTGAGTTTTTGGAAGACAAAACACATGGAGATGCTTTACATCAAGCAGTATACAATGCCTTCGAAAAAATGTTTAAACCAAAAAAAGAATAAAAATCATATTAAATCAATAACCTCGCGGAGAATTAAACTCCACAATGCAGATTAAAAAACGATTCGTTTTTAGAATCTATACAAAAACTTCCTTTTTTCTTAATTCTATTTTACAGAGCTATATTTTAAGTTTTTAGCATCTGATAAAACAAGTAGAATATCTAAAAAAAATTAATAAAAAAATGCTCTTCTACAGATTTAAAAATAAGAAGAGCATTTTTTTATTAAATTATAAGATTTTCCTAATGAACCACAGCAAGTTCTTCTGCTGGTCCGAAAAACTCATAGTTTATATTTTCTTGATTAACATTTAAAGTTTTTAATATTTTTAAAGTATTTGCCATAAAAGGAGGTGGTCCACAAAAATAAAAATCACTTTCATTATTAATATTTAAATCCTCTAGAATCTCCGCTGTAAGATACCCTTGATAATCGTAATTACTATTTAGAAAATCGCTGTCTAAAGGAGCACTATAAACAACCACTGATTTTGAGTTTACTTTAATTAACTCATTTATCTCCTTAGAAAAAGCATGCGTTTCACTATTTAAAGCACATTGAAGAAAGATAATTTTTTGATTATCTTTTTTTATCAACTCTTTAAACATACTTAATAAAGGAGTTACGCCTATTCCACCACTTATTAAAACTATTGGTTTTTCTACTTCTTTTAAAACAAATTCTCCAGAAGGCATTCCTAGAGTTAAAATATCTCCAACATCTATATTTGAATGCATATAATTTGATACAATTCCTTCTGGATTTCCTTCTTGTTTTTTAGGACTAATCCTTAAATAATCTTTATCATTTGCATCTGATAAACTATAATTTCTGGTATGTTTATGATTTGTATTAGGTATCTCTATTGTTAAAGCAACATACTGCCCCGGAAGAAATGTAGGAACTGGTGTACCATCTTTTCTTTTCAAATAAAATGAAGTAATCACATCACTTTCCTTTATTTTATCTATTACAATAAACTTCTCTGTTCCTCTATAGCCTCCAATACTTTTTTCTCTACTAGAATATATATCCTCTTCTCTATTTATAAAAATAGCAGCTAAATCATCATAAGCCTCTGCCCATGCATCAATGATTTCAGGAGTTGCAGCATCCCCTAAAACTTCTTTAATTGCAGCAAGAAGATTTTTCCCTACTATAGGGTAAGCCTCTTTTGAAATAGATAGACTAGTGTGTTTTTGAGCAATATGCTCTACCGCATCTCCTAATAATTCTAATTTATCTATATGTACAGCATACTGAAATATTGTACTTGCCAATGCTTTTTGTTGCGTTCCTTTTTTTTGATTTACCATATTAAAAACATCCTTTAACTCTGGATGATTTTCAAATAATAACCTATAAAACACTTTAGTAATTGTTTCTCCATGCTGTTCTAAAACAGGTGCTGTAGATTTAACAATTTCAATTGTATTTTTACTTGCCATAATAAATTTTCCTTTAGTTTTTTACCATCTTTGTTTGATAACAAAAATACGCTTATACAGGGCGTAATCTTTATGACCCAAATCATATGATTGAAAAACATCAATAAATATCCCTCTAGACACCCCATAAAGTATTCAATAAAAAAAAGTATTCTTTTTATTATGAAAACTTTAGCTTTTCGAGCCTACCTTTTTAACCAATAATATAAGCATCTGGAAAACCTAATTAAGTATTATGGTATATAGATACTTTAATTTTTAAAAGAGAATGCTTCAAAAAAAAGATCAAATTAAGCTAGCTAATAGACAACCTCCCTTTTACCTTAACACCCCTTTAAGACTTTAGCATTTTGATTTTATTTACTTTAGAGTCTTAAAAGGTAATCTATTGTAATGTGTTAAAATCATTCCTTTTCTTATCAAGCGTTCTTTATACCATTTTTGGTGTTGCGCAAAAGAGTCTATTAAACCAATTACAGCTACCTAAAAAAGCTATTGACGCCTATCTTTTATTGTATTATATGCTCTTGCATAAAAATGTAATAGAATTAATTCATAAATATGCTCTCCCAATACAAAACATCACAATTCATATTTTGCAAAAAATAAAAAACCCAGAATTTTTAGTACTTAACAATAAATATTTTGATATCCCCCTTTCTTACAGAACCAAAATAACTAATTCAACTATAATTAACGCATATTAAAAAAAATGAAAAAACAACTATTATTTTTCCTGTTACTCAGTGTAGTGTCTATCGCATCTGCGCAAAATTTCACAATGGATCTCATTAAGGACAATACCCCTAGAAATATAGGTCCGGGTGGAATGAGTGGTCGTGTAACAGCTATCGATGTAGTTACTTCTAATCCAGATATAATGTATGCAGGGACTGCATCTGGCGGATTATGGAAATCAACATCGGGTGGAATTAAATGGAGCCCTGTTTTTGATAATGAATCTACCGCTTCTATAGGAGCAGTAGCCATCCAACAATCCAATCCCTCAGTATTATGGGTAGGAACAGGAGAAGGAAACCCAAGAAACAGTCTTAATGGTGGGTATGGTATATACAAATCGATGGATGGCGGTAAAAATTGGAAACTAATGGGGTTAGAAAAAACCCGACATATCCATAGAGTGATTATCGATCCAACCAATCCTAATACAGTATATGCTGCTGCAATTGGATCTCCTTGGGGAGAACACCCAGAGAGAGGTGTTTTTAAAACTACCGATGGTGGAGAAACATGGTCCAAAATCTTGTTTAACAACGATAAAACAGGTGCAGCAGATTTAGTTATGGATCCTACAAATCCTAACAAATTAATTGCTGCCATGTGGGAGCATAAAAGAGACCCATGGTTTTTTAAATCTGGTGGTAAAGGATCTGGTCTTTATATCACCCATGATGGTGGTAAAAACTGGGAACAACGTACCGATAAAGACGGTTTACCAAAAGGAGATTTAGGAAGGATAGGTATAGCCGTCGCTGCAAATAAGCCTAATATTATATATGCCCTTATCGAAGCCAAAAAGAATGCACTGTATAAATCTATCGATGGAGGATTTACATGGAAAAAAATAAATGATAAAAATGATATCGGAAACCGCCCCTTTTATTACTCAGATATATTTGTAGATCCCGAAAATGAAAACAGAGTATATTCTGTATTTACCTATGTAAACGTATCTGAAGATGGCGG
Organism: Aquimarina muelleri DSM 19832; assembly: GCF_000430665.1. GTDB lineage: Bacteria > Bacteroidota > Bacteroidia > Flavobacteriales > Flavobacteriaceae > Aquimarina > Aquimarina muelleri. The sequence continues at coordinate 159,993 of NZ_AUML01000006.1, forward strand.
TAAAAATTTTACGCAATTAATGCCAGCCTATGGTGTAGATAATGGCGTACACCCAGATCATCACGCTTGGTGGATTCATCCAACCGATGGTAGTTTTATGATCGATGGCAATGATGGTGGATTAAACATTTCGCACGATGGAGGAAAAACCTGGCGCTTTATCGGCAATTTACCCGTAGCACAATTTTATCATATTAATGTAGATAATGAATACCCGTATAATGTATATGGTGGTATGCAAGATAATGGTAGCTGGAGAGGTCCCGCCTATGTATGGAAAGCACAAGGAATACGAAACTCGTATTGGCAAGAAATATCTTTTGGAGATGGATTTGATGTAGTGCCCGATAAAGACGACTCCAGATATGGATGGTCTATGAGCCAGCAAGGATATGTAAGCAGGTACGATTGGATGACTGGTAATAACTATACCGTTCGCCCTACTCACCCAGATCCCGAAATAAAATTACGTTTTAACTGGAACGCTGCTATTAATATAGATCCTTTTGATAATAACACTATATATTTTGGAAGTCAATTTGTACATAAAAGCACCGATAAAGGGCTTACCTGGACTATTATATCTCCAGATTTAACCACCAACGATCCTGCAAAATTAAAACAAGATGAAAGCGGCGGATTAACGATGGATGCCACTGGAGCCGAAAATCATTGTACTGTATTAGTAGTAGAACCGTCTACCTTAGAACAAAACATGCTATGGGCAGCTACCGATGATGGTCGCGTGCATATTACTCAAAATGGAGGTACAAACTGGGCAGACGTTTCTGCAAACATCAAAGGATTACCAAAAGGTAGCTGGATAGTACAAATAAAAGCCTCGAATAAAAATAAAGGAGAAGCTCTTTTAATAGCCAATGATTACCGAAGATTTAACTATACCCCATACGCATACAGAACAACCGATTATGGTAAAACCTGGAATCGTATTGTAGACCAGAGCGATGTAAAAAGCTATACCCTAAGTATTGTAGAAGATCCTATCGAAAAAAACCTTTTGTTTTTGGGTACCGATGATGGGTTATACATTTCTTTTAATGCAGGTAACGATTGGATAAAATGGACCAAAGGGTTTCCTACCGTACCTGTAAAAGATTTGGTAATACAACCCAGAGAACACGATTTAGTAATAGGTACTTTTGGTCGTGCTGCTTGGGTATTAGACGATATACGACCATTAAGAGCACTTGCAAAGGATAAAACTATTTTAAATAAAAAATTACAGCTTTTTGAAACCCCAACAGCTTATCAGGCAGCATACCAACAACCAACAGGAAGTCGTTTTGGAGGAGATGCATTATATAATGGTGAAAACAGGGAATATGGAGCATTAATCTCTTACTACCTACAAGTCGAAAAGAAAAAAGAAGACCCTAACAAAGACGAGGAAGAAGAAGAGGATACCGAAGAAGAAGAAGCTACCATAAAATGGGATTCTATACGTCTTAAAGTTTATGATGGAGATCGATTGATTCGTACTTTAAAACAAAAAACTCCAGATTCTACAGGGTTTCATAAAATAAAATGGTTGATGGACGAAAAAGGGGCAGAACAACCAAATAGAAAAGTCGAAAAACAAGATAAAGAACCAGGAGGAATAGCTGTTAAACCAGGAAAATACAAACTATTGTTAGAATACGGAGATCAAAAATCTGAAAGTAGTATCGAAGTACAATCAGATCCAAGGTTGCCAGTATCTCAAAAAAATATAAATGAAGTATATGCCGCTTCTAAAAATCTAGAAAAGATAAAACAGAAAATTGCAGATGTCGTAAAACAATTGGCAGAAAGTAAAGAGATAGCCGCAAAATACCAAACAGAATTGCAAAAACTAGACAAAAAGAAGTATAAAGAACAAATAAAATTATCTAAAGATATTTCTAAAAAGATAGATACTGTAATTGCACTATATATTGGTAAAGAAGATAAACGACAAGGTATTACCAGCGATCCAACTATAAATGTAATGCAACGCCTAGAAAGCGCACAATGGTATACTAGTAGTCGCAAAGATGGATTAACTAGTACCGAAAACACACTTATAAAACAAGCAAAAGATGCTTTAAAAATAGCACTGGATAAAACCAATACATTTTTTGCACAAAACTGGAAAACCTATAGGGAAGCCATAGAAAAATTAAAAATATCTCCTTTTAAAGAGATAAAGAATTTTAATATCCAACAATAAATAAAGTAATATAAATTATGAAAAAAATAATCCTGTTAAATTTAGGATTGCTTCTCTTCTTTTCTTGTAAAAAAGAAAAAAAAGAAGAGATTGCACAATCCATTACCATCGACCCATACTCCATTGAGCAATTTATGGATAACGAAAATGCGTTTGCAAATGGTTTTTCGCCAGATAAATCAAGCGTATTAATGACCAGCAACCGATCTGGTATTTATAATATGTATACTGTACCCTCTAGCGGTGGAGAGTTTACTCCTGTTACAAAATCCGATAGTGCTTCTGTATACGGAATCTCTTATTTTCCTGAAGATGATAGAATTCTGTTTAGAATGGATGGTAACGGAGATGAAATTTTTAAAATTTTTGTAAAAGATAGTTCGGGAATTAAACGCTTAACCCCAGAGAAAAATGTAAGAGCATTATTTAGAGGATGGGCTAAAGATGGAAAAAGCTTTTTTTACGGAAGCAATGAGCGAGATTCTAAATTTATGGATTATTATGAAATGAATATTGCAGATTTTACTTCTAAAATGATTTATAAAAATGAAGATGGGATGGATTTTGAGATAATGTCCGAAGATAGAAAGCACATCCTACTAACCAAAACTATCAATACCAATGATAGAGATCTTTATCTACTAAATACAGTTACTAACAAAAAAATAAAGATCAATACTAATTTAAGTAGTAACTCTCCAGAAGATTTTTCTCCAGACGGTACTTCTTTTTATTATACGACAGATGATAGTGCAGAGTTTAGTTACCTAATGAAATATAATCTTGAAGAAGGTACTAAAGAAAAAGTAGTTGAAAAAAAATGGGATATTGCTCGTTTTTACTTTACTCGAAACGGAAAATACCAAATACTATTTACCAACGAAGATGCTAAAACTGTTATAGAAGTAACCGAAGTTGCAACTGGTAACAAAGTTAAGTTTCCTACTATAGATAATCAGGAAATTAATCAAGCAAGCTTTTCTCGAGACGAGTCTATGGCTCTTCTAAGCGTTGGCGGTTCTAACACTCCAGATAACTCTTACTCTTATAATCTTGCTACCCAAGAGTATCATAAACTTACCGATGTTTTAAATAAAGATATTAATGCAGAACATTTGGTAACCTCTCAGGTAGTTCGTTTTCCTTCGTTTGATGGGTTAGAAATTCCTGCAATCTATTACCAACCAAAACAAGCTACCGCTACAAATAAAGTTCCTGCATTAGTATGGGTACATGGTGGGCCCGGAGGGCAATCCAGACAAGGGTATTCTTCTGTAATTCAATATTTGGTAAACCATGGCTATGCTGTATTGGCTGTAAATAACAGAGGAAGCAGTGGTTATGGCAAAACGTTCTATAAAATGGATGACCGTAACCATGGTGACAAGGATTTAAAGGATTGTATTGCTGGAAAAGATTGGCTTGCTAAACAAGATGTTATTGATAGTAATAAAATAGGTATTATAGGAGGATCTTATGGTGGATATATGACGATGGCAGCACTTACCTATACTCCAGAAGAATTTAAAGTTGGGGTAAATCTTTTTGGAGTTACTAACTGGATAAGAACTTTAAAAAACATTCCACCATGGTGGGAATCTTTTAAAGAAGCATTATATACCGAAATGGGAGATCCGAATACCGCAGACTCTATTCGATTACATCAGATTTCTCCACTTTTTCATACCGAAAAAATCACCAAACCTTTAATTGTACTTCAGGGAGCACAGGATCCAAGAGTTCTAAAGATAGAATCTGATGAGATTGTAGAAGGGGTTAAAAAGAACGGAGTCCCTGTAGAATACGTTCTTTTTGAAGATGAAGGACATGGTTTTGTAAAAAAAGAAAATCAAATTGAAGCGTATGGCAGAGTTCTAAAATTTTTGGACACCTATTTAAAAGATGGGGATACTAAAATGATAAATGATGGTAAGACCGAGTCTACCAAAGTTGATTCAAAAAACTAAGAATAGTAATCTATACTATTTTTAAGAACTTCTAAAAAGAGGGGGTCTGAAAAGTCAAACACCCTCTTTTTTTAATACCATAGGATACTATATCTGTTTAACAATTCATCTAATTATATCATAAATAGCATAATCTTTACCTTTTTCTATTGCCCAACCCACATTACCATAATCAAAATGCCAATATTCTTTCATATCACATACAAAATCTTCATTTTCGAACAGATCGATAAGTAATTTCCTATTTTCTTTAGCTTCCAGACTAATTGCTGGATGATAAGGGTAACATTTTTTACTGAGATCAATTTTATATCCTTTATTAGTTCCAAAATTTAGGATTTGATCCTTTTTTTTATCATATATCAATGCATCTATTGCTCCACCAGTAGAGTGAGTTGACTTTTTTTCGGGAGCTATGTAATAAGAAACAATTTCATTAATCTCTTTAACTTTTTTATTAGGAAATTTCTTTTGCATCCCAAAAACGGTAAGTTCCCATAGTAATCTTTGATGCTCAAAAGATCTCCATGAAGAACGTATTACTAAAGTTTTATCCTTTTGTTCTAGATGATTGCTAATTCTCTCGATTTTTTCTACTAACTCTTGGCGTACCATATACCTATATCCCTTTATAATAGAAGGTTCATAAATTAGATGAAAACCAGTATCTTTAAGACTAACTAAGGGAGATCCGTTGTCTTTAATAAAGAATTTCTTTTCGAGTTTTTTGTGTAAAATATCATGAGATTCTACCTGATCACAGTATTCCTTCGAGTTCATAAGAAACAATATTTATTTTTTCAACATAAGGAGAGGTCATTGCAGATAGTAATGCAGCATAATTAAGGCTAAACGATACCTCATCTCCTATTTTAAGATTAGTTTTTTGTGGGTCAATAATAGTATGATCACTTCCTACCCCTAGGATAGAGATATCCAGATTCGATTTTAATCCTGATACATCCACATCCTGAAGTCCGATTCCTAGTATTGCTCTTGAAATTTTTCCTCTATCAGGAAAATGTAAAATATGACCAAATGCATTCTGCCCTTTTTTTCCGTATGGCACAGAGGGCTTTATCTTTAATTCGGTTACCTCTGCAACTAAATTAAAAACATCTGTATAAAGATTTGGGATTGGACGTCTGTTAACCGGATCTACACCTAAAAGAATAGATTCTCCAAGTCGTAAATGATTAATTTTACCAATATCATGAGTTGATTTAAACCAGCCATAATTTGCAGAGTTTCCTCCTGAAATATATGGTAATGAAATATGGTATTTTTGTTCGATACACTCTGCTATAACAGATAGTAATTCCATTTTATCCTTACTTGGCTGGATACCTCCAAAACATGCTAAATTTGTACCAATACCAACCAATTTAATTCCTTTTAATTTTAGTACTTTTTTAACCATATTATCTAAACGAGAAGGCATTATCCCTTCGCGCAAATCCCCCATTTCTACCATAAGTATAATCTTATGAGTAACTCCTCTAATACAAGCATGCCTTGCTAATTCTTCAATTACTACCAACTCTGAATTATTACTAATATCTGCCCATTTAATGATACTACGAGCTTGACTAAGCATTGGTGTTCCTATAAGTAAAAATGTTGCAAGAATGCCTCCTTCTCGCATTTTTTTAAGATTCGAAACTTTAGAATCAGCAAGCATAGTTACCCCTGTAGATACCAGGGTTTGGGCGATCATTATATTTCCACACACCCCCTTAGTAACTGCACAAATCGAAATTTTTTTAGCTGCATATACTTGAGTAAGAAATGCACAATTATGAGCTATTTTTTCATGGTTTATTTCTAATCTTGGGGTTCCCACAGTATAGGTTTTACGGATCTTAAGTCAGGAAATACTTCATAAAGTTTTTCTATAAGCTTGTCGCAGTCATTTTTTAAAACGTCTGTAACAGGTAGTTGGTATTTTTCTTCATACATCGTAGTTACATTTTCTACTTCTTGATCATTCATTCCCTCGTGATTGATTGTAATTGCAATTACTTTGGCTCCTGAGAAAACTTCTAACATTTCTATTTCACTTTCTAGTGTTGGCATTAAAATTTCAGGAAAATCACATCTTGTTTTTCTTTTTGGCGGATGCTGTAAGATGATTGCTTTTGGCATAGCACCTCTTATAATGGCACTTGAAGAGGTAAATGCGGGGTGACTAAGTGCTCCCTGCCCTTCAACTACAATAATATCTGGCTGCTCTTTAAGTGATTCTAAAATAGCATTTTCAACCTCTCCAGAGGCAAAACCAGAACTTAACATATCTATTGCAATACCATATCTTGAGCCTTGTAATATACCTGTTTGACCTGTAGTTATAAAAATGGCGTGCAAACCTTCTTTTTGCAAAGCTTCTACCAACTTAAGTGCTGTAGTACGTTTACCAACTGCACAATCGGTGCCAGACACTGTTATTATTGGTGTTTGTACATCTCTTATCTTACCAGTAAAACTATGTAGGTTTTCTTTGGATGGTGGTTTTCTTACATCAAAAATAGATACTCCATATTTTTTTGCAAGATCTGTACAGACTTTATCGTCTGAAAAGAACTCTGGAAGCCCATTTACAATATGCATTCCTGACCTAATAGCTTCATAAACGATTTCTTTTTCTTTAGTACTAAGTGTAGGCTCTAAGGGAGCTATTCCGTAAATAAAATATTTTGGAATGTTATCCAAAATTGTAATAGCCTGATGAAAATCATTAAATATTGGTATTCCACTCTTAATTCCATCTAAATATTCACCTGCATCAAGACCTGATTTGGAACTATCTATGATACCAACAATTTTATATTTATCTGAATGTCTGACAAGGCCATTTGCTACTTTTCCATCCAGTTTACCAAATTCATTTTCACAATATACAATTGCTGAAGTTTTCATGTTTTAATTACTAATTATATTAAGAAAATTTAACTTTGAGGTCGAACTTAACCTCCTACCAGTGCTTTTAAAGATAGCCCCAATTCCCATCTATCTGGGTCATTTTGAAATCCACAGTAATATACTCCATCCATATGTCGTCTTACTACAAGCGAAATTCTAGGGCTCACTTTCGCAAATACAATGTCTCCTACTTTATATTTGCTTATTGTAGATTTTATTGGTTTCATGATTTAATGTTAAATGATTGTTTGTATTTTATTTGGAACCCCCAAAGGATTAATTTATTGAATAAAGTAACCCTTGAAGATCCAAAAGATTGGTTAATTGGCAATTATAAAAAAATTAAACCTCTATAATAACGGAGACTAAAACCATACACAAGTTAGCCTTGCTTCTTGTGTTCGGCTCTCTTTTGCGCTTTTGCAGCTCTTTTTTCTTTAAGATTTCTTTCTGGTGTCTTTTTACCTGATTTAGCTTTACCTTCTTTTTCTTTTGACATTGTATGGGTTTTATTAATCTTTAACCCTACTTATCCATATCGTTATCTTTAGACCAAAAGATATTTAATTGTTGTATTGAACGTATCGAAATGTAATTGAATAACATAGATTTTATTGGTATTCGACAAGCTTAGACTGGTAATACAAAACTTAAAGATATGGATAAGGCAAGTTAAAGTGATTTTGTTTCACATATAAAGATCGCTGTTTTTAGGCTAATAAGTATTGTATAATTCTTGTAGATTATTACATATATCCCATGTTTTACTACTCTCAATTTCTTTGCAGCCGATATTACTAACGGCAACTTTGCAATAGTTTCCTAATTCTATAAAACTGATCTTTAGTGTAGAGTGAAACCCATAGAAATAATAAAGCCAAAAGGGCACAGAATATACTTACAAAAGGTATGTTTTATTTTTCGAACAAAATTTTGGATAATTAAACTTGGAATGAAGATTTAAAGGTCTTCGAGATTAGACTTTCTTTTATTTTTTAATTGCTTATAAAATGTAGGGGTTAATCCTGTTACTTTTTTAAACTGACCCGACAAATGTGCTACACTACTATAATGCATTTTATAAGAAATCTCGGTAAGGTTTAAATCATCATAGATCAGCAATTCTTTTACTCGCTCTATTTTATGCATAATAATAAATTGCTGAATGGTTATACCTTTTACTTCAGAAAACGTATTAGCCAGATAGGTATAGTCATACCCTAATTTTTCACTTATATAATCTGAGTAATTTACTTTTAATAATTCATCTTTATAATGAACCATATCTGTTATTACATTTTTTATTTTTTCAATCAAGATACTCTTTTTATTATCTAGCACTTCTAACCCTGATTTCATTAAATTTTGTTTTAGTATACTTCGTTGTTCTTTGGTTATATCTTCTAATATCTCTACCATACCAAGTTCTACTACAACATATTTAATTCCTATTTTTTTTAACTCCTCTTTTACCATCATTTTACAACGAAGGCTCACCATATATTTAATGTAAATTCTCATGATTAGTAAAAGGATTATTTTCTAGTATCTAATAACATAACGTTTTAATTACTCTATGTATAGATATATGTTTTTAAAGATAATACTATTAATACAAAATATACTTTTATACTCGTTCTTAAATGAAATGATATTTTACTATTCTTTCTTTACAAAAAACAAAAAAAGCTGCCTTTACAGACAGCTTTTAATAGGGCCAATTTATTATTAATTATTTAAAAATTATTTTACAAAAATCTTTTGCGTAAGAGTTTTTGTACCCGTAGTTACTTGTACAAAATAGATACCCGTAGATAATTTACTAATATCTATCGTTTTTCTTACGGCACTTTCAGGAGTTGTTTGTAACTCTATAATTTCTAATGTTCTTCCGTTCATATCCTTGATACTAATTCTAGAAGAAGATTTTATATTAGTGATTTCTAGGTTTAAAAGATCTTTCGCTGGGTTAGGATATACTGTAAAGTTTAATCCTCCCGCTGGTCCATCTTCGTTAAATGCAGTGAATGCTCCACCACAAGGTCCTAGGTTTGTCCATCCTGAAGCAGTTCTTTCATATAAAGATCCGTTATAAGTTACTCTATCCCCTATACTATATGTAGTACTAGCAGAATATGGTGCTACTCCTGCACAAGGATCAGTTGTTGTACAAGGTCCTAAATTAGTCCATCCTGAAGCAGTTCTTTCATATAAAGATCCGTTATACGTTACTCTATCCCCTATATTATATGTAGTACTAGCAGAGTATGGCGCTACACCATCACAGTTACCACCTCCACTACTACAGTTTCCTGAAGAGTTATACCTGGTTTGTCCACAAGCAATACTAAAGTTATCTACGGTATCCCCTGAAGCTTTTTTAGCTTGCCATGTACTACCTACAGTAGTGTTTGCATTGTATGAGCCACCAGCATTGGCAGAACCTTGTAAAGAATTATTCTGAAAATACTCTAGAGTACAATCTGTATTATTAGTAAAGGTTACCGATATAGCATCTCCTGTGTTACATCCACCACCATCACATGCTTGTAAACAACTAGATCCTGCAATATAGTTACGGATTACATTAGCTGGTTGTGATCCAAATCCTTTATTGAAATTTACTCCAACACTAGTATTTGGACAGTAACTCATAATAGTTCCTCCACCTGAAGGATTTCCTGGCAATCTACAATTTCCTTCTACACGTCCAGCACAACCATCTATTGCAGTATTGTTACCATTCCACACACACGCATGTGTATGTCGTGATCCTACATTATGTCCTGTCTCATGTGATATTAAGAATACATCAAAAGAATAGGTAGGTATATTTTGATAACTACCTTTAATACCAGAAACTGCTGCTTTTCTTGATGAGTTACACAGTGTTCCAATTCCTCCGGCTAGTCCTCCTCCAAAACTATAATTTACCATATGTGCTAAGTCTCCATTAATACCATTTTGGTTTTTATAGCTGATATAACTATCCAGACTATTATTGGTAAATGGTTGATTAGAAGTCCAAGCTTTGGTACCTGATAATTTAATAGATATCTGATCATTGGCATATAGTGCCGCTACTTGATTAAATACAGCTTCGATATAATTAGAAGCTTGTTGCGCTCCTCCTTTGTCGTTAACAATATCTGTACATATATCAAAGAATATTTTTACACACTTTGCAGCTGCTTTACTTTGTGAGTTATTCGCCAATTCTTCAATAGTGTACCCTCCTTTTTCTATATTATCTTCTGCCTGACAAGAAAAATCATTTAAATGACTAATTTCCTTATCCTTATAGAGAATATGGCTCTTACTGTTACTTACAGGTCCAACTACCATATTACCATCCTGACCATCGATACTAATAAAACCAGATACCTTATCGTCGTAAAAACTAATAGCAACCAGCGAGTTAGACTGGCCTTTTACCACTCCTCGATAGTGCGCTATATTATCACGAGAAAGCACTTTACCAGAAGGCATATCTATAGCCGAAAAATCATCTGTTCTAACCTCTACTTTTACCAGATCCAGAGACATTGCTGATTTTTGACCAGGAATACTTAAATTCATAGTATTCGGGAAATTACCTTGTAAAGACTTCATTTTACTCTGATCTAAAGAAAGTAATACATAATCCTTAAGTTCTTTCGGAACCTGTATGTTACTTTTTTGTTGATCAATGGAAGTAAAGAGTTCGGTAGTTTCAAAATTGGATCTCAAGGATTTTTGTTGAGATACTAGGTCACTAGGTTTTTGCAGTTGAGTTTGTGCGAAGCTCATTACCGTCATAAAGGCAATGACGATTGTTAAAATACGTTTCATTTTTATGGTTTTAAGTTTTGAATCTTTACTTAGTTATGATTCTGGCCCCATAAACCTTCCTCAGCAAAAATTCAAAATCGTTTGTGTATCACAAAGTTACAAACTTAATCCTTTGTTTAAAAAAATATTAATGATTATTTATATATTATGTACAATTGTTAACCTTATAGAAATTTATAATACAATTTTTTTAAACAAAATTCATTTATTTTGTTAAATGCACACATAGCTCACGTGTATATAACAATTCTATTTTTTTGGATACAGAATTTGATTGATATCATAATACTCCCAGTCTACTCTATCTTTAATAAGGTCTACTAAAATATCTTTATGTCCTGCCCCATAAATAATCAAAACTCTATCCTTTGGAGTTACAATCCTATTAAGATTAGTAAACATTTTTTTGAACAGATTAACAAAAAGAAATTGTAATCTTATTATTGTTTCTATATAAAATTTATCTTTGAAACATCCTGTGTATTGTATGGCATTTGCTCCATAAACTCGGGCAACTATTATCTCTTTAATAAGAAGGTAAAAATGCAGCATAAAAAGTAATATAAACAATATATATCTATGAAATTATCTAAAAGCGACTCCCCTGCTCTACTATTAATCGATATACAAAAAGGCTTTGAAGATATAGCCTACTGGGGCGAAGAACGCAATAATCCAGATGCAGAAACAAATATGGAAAAGCTACTGATTTTTTGGAGAGAAAACAATCTACCCGTATTTCATATACAACACTGTTCTACCAATCCTGTATCTCCTTTTTCCAAAAATAATGCAGGTAATGATTTCATGGATTTTAATACCCCATTATTACAAGAATCGGTTATACAAAAAGAAGTAAATAGTGCTTTTATAGGTACTGATCTTAAAGAACAGTTAGAAAACAAAAATATAGATACTCTGGTAATTATTGGGCTTACTACTGATCATTGCGTATCTACCACTACCAGAATGGCTGGTAATTTTGGTTTTAACACCTATTTGGTAGAAGATGCCGTAGCTACTTTTAATAAAGTAGGTGCGAACGGACAAAAATATAGCGCACAATTAATACACGATACTGCAATAGCCAGCTTAAAAGAAGAGTTTGCTACTATTGTATCTACCAATAACCTTTTACATTTACTATCTTAAGTTTACCATAAAAATATGTCGAAACAAGATTATGACAATACGCTTACTACCCTAAAAGCTATACCTACAGAAAATATAAAAATCCCCAATATACCTATAGATACCTATCTACAGGAAGCCGAGAACTTATACTTGTGGGTACAAGAGGATAAAAAAGCACTATTAGGAATTAATCTGGATTGGCAACAATATGTAGAGGATATTACGGTTCGTACAGCGGCATTGCGACATGCACAATCTTTATGGATACGAAGAAAAACCGGAAAAGAAAAATCACAACTGGCCTGGAGAGAAAAACTACCCATTGCCTATGCCCTGCGCAACGATTTATTGGCTGATTATCGATATGCGTACAAAGATAATACCGCAATATTACTAGCTTTAAAAGATATTGCCAAAGGAAAAAGATATTCAGATTTAATACAGGATCTTAGTGACCTTAGTGTTTTAGGTGCTTCAAACCTTCCCGAGCTACAAGCAATTAATTTTGATATTTCTGTGTTAGATACTGCGCAGCAACTTTCTGCCACCATGGCAAAACTACTTGCCGAGGTAACTAGCAGTACTATGTATGAAAACAGTACGGTACTACAATTAAGAAACCGGGCATACACACACCTTAAAGAAGCAGTAGACCAAATACGCAGTGCAGGTAAATATGTTTTTAGGAAAGATTCTGATCGATATAAAGGGTATATCAGTAATTACAGAAAATAAAAAACCTTGATATTACTCGCCCCCGCGCTATCTTTGCTCATCACCGCACTATCTTTACTCATCACCGCACTACTATAGCCATCCCCGCACTATCTTTGCTCACCACCGTACTACTATAGTTATCCCCGTACTATCTTTGCTCATCACCGTACTATTTTTTATGCTCACCATTACAGGGACGATAATTTTTACTGCGGGGATCATAAAAAAACTACGAGGACTTATATAATATGTATCAGGAGACTTATATATTTAAGAGGACATACTAAATTATATCTTTTTTGATAATTTTACTATACATACCAGTTTACAAACCAGTAAAAACACGACTATTTCTGTATCCCAATACAGCGTATTAAGTAAACTCGTGTAAGCCACAAAAAGGTATTTATTTGTAGTTATAAAAAAAGGTAGAAAACTAAAATATTCCCTAATTTAGCTACTCATATCATGTATGGTTACGGTAGTAGCTGTATTATTGATACTAATCGCAAAAATTAAATGAAAACATTATCCATACAAAAAAAAGAAAATACTACAGGAATATTTTTTGCGATATTATGGGCTTCGGCTGCAATTGCAATGAAAATTGGAATACAATCCGCTTCTCCTTTAACATTAGCTGTAATTAGATTTTTAATAGCAGGTATATTAATGGTATCTGTTTTGCAAATATTTTTAAAAGAAAAGTTACCTTCCAAATCTGAATGGCTAAAAATAACCGTTTTCGGATTACTTAACATCACTATATATCTTGGGTGCTTATTTGCTGCTATTGAGTTTGTTTCTGCTGGTTTAATGAATTTGTTTATTTCTATAAATCCAATATTAATTGTATTATTTTCAATTCTTTTTCTTAATCGAAAAGTTTCAAAACGTGAAATTGTAGGCTTTCTAATATGTTTTATTGGTCTTACAATAGCTACATTACCTGTACTTCAAGAATCAAAAGCAAGTGTAATAGGTATTATATTATTATTAATCGGAATGTCTTCATACTCAATAGGCAGTGTATATTATAAAAAAATCGATTTAAAATTATCTAATAGATCTATTAATGGTTGGCAAACTTTAATTGGTGGGGTTTTTCTTATTCCCGCTGCTTATTTAATGAATAATAAATCTATTATTTTAGATTCTAACTTCTACACTTCTCTTTTTTGGCTGACTATTGTAATTTCTATTTTTGCTACGCTACTTTGGCTAAACTTATTAAAAAAAGACACTGTTAAAGCTAGCAAATGGTTGTTTTTAGCTCCTGTTTTTGGATATGTGTTATCTTTTTTAATTTTGGGAGAACCAATAACATTATTCGAAATAATCGGAACTATATTTGTAATAGTTGGTTTAAAAATAAGTAAATAATACGTGTTAAATATTTAAACTTGTTATGCGTTATTATCTTCATTCTACTACTACTTTGCTTGTATAAATTTCATCATACTCTTGTTAACGGTACTATATTTCTTAATAGTACTAATAAAGCTTTATTAATTAACCGAAAAAAAGTTTTTTTGGTTTTACAGGTAGAAAATAATTATAAATTTTATTAAATCTGATAAAACGGAGATCTATCCCCAAGAATAACACTGGATAATGCAGAAATGTTTTCTAAATCTACGCAATTGGGTATAACAGTATCAAAAACAATAGAAACCTATACTCGATAGCTATATAAAAAGGTTTAAAAACATAAAAGATTTACTAAATTAGCTACCCACGTAAGAAATATATAGTTACCATGGTAACTATATATTAATGTTGTACATAATACCTGATAACTATCGAAAACCACAATATATTTAAAAAATTTGATTGGGAAAATTTTAATTTCCCTTTAAGCTTGTCTAAAATTAGATTTGAGGAAGGGTTTTATAAAATCAAAGAAATTGTTGAGATAAAAGTTTGGAGAGATGATCAATTCAAATTAATTGGAGAGATAACAGGTTATGTAGATAACGAAAAAAATCTTGAGCATCTCAAAAGAAAGAATTTAGATAAAGACATTATCCTAAGAGGTGAAAATTTCATTGGAAAATCAGATTTAGCAGAGAGATATAAATTAAGAGATTGTTTAATAACAGGTCCTTCTTTTACATATGAAAACAAAGATTATGGTATTACTTTTAAATCTAAACTATCAATATCAAGTATAATAAAATATGCAGATTCAGTAGATGAAACTTTTTCAATTATTGATTGGAACATCTGCTCTGCAAATAATATAAACTTTCCAAGGTTTACGACTCGTTACGAAAATATTTTTCCATATAAATTTAGGACAGGAATTAACGAACCCCCAACGACAAAAGACACAGATAAAATGCCTTCCTTGAAAAGGGATTTTTTTATTCTTCAAATTCCAGATTTAATAATAATCATTCAAAAAATAGATGATGATTATTTACCAAGTTGGACAAGCGGAATTTCTATTGAATATAGAAATGACCTTTCCCAATTACCAATACCAAAAACAAGACGCGCAATAGCTGAATTCATTAGTTTTATGTTTGGAATTCAATTATTAGGAATTGGTTCAACTCTTTTTAATAAAGATTTAAAATTCATCAATAGTTTTTGTTATTCACCTTGGGGAAATAATGTTATTTCAAATTGTAGTTCAAAACCATTTCCTCCAATTGATTTTTACCAAAATTCTGAATTAATATTAAGCAAACTTCTTTCAAACTATTTATCATGTAGAGAAAAATTTGATTTAGAAGATGTTTTATGGAAATTATGGATTGGTAGAGTCCAATCATTAGGAACTAATCTACCAATTTTAGCTAGTGGTATAGACACATTAGCCGTTAACTATATCAAAGAAAAGAACATTATTAAAAAATACTCAAAAACGGAAAAGAAAAAATATAGAAGTTCTATAGAAGACGATTTAGAAAATTTAACAAAAAAAATAAAGGATTATCAATTCGGACAATTTATCATAAACAAAATTAACAACCCTTTTAATTTTGGAGTAGGCGAAAAAATAAAACTGTTTTTAAATGAAATAAATTTTGAATTTGATGATGAATCAATAGAAACAAAAGCTTTAATTGCTAGAAACAAAATGGCTCATGGTTCGATGTCTAATATTTCGCAAAATGAGGTAATCGAATATTTAAAACTTACGAACGCTTACATAACCATTTATAATAGAATTTTACTAAAAGTTCTTGACTACGATGGATATTATATTGACTATTATAATGTTGACAATCCAAGGCGAAAATTAAATCAGAATATCCTGATTAGTGAATAGTACTATGTACAGTCGAGTAGGAAAAGGAGAATTTCACCCCTAAACCTATCTCAGCTCTACTGAGTTTATCGAAGTACCACCGTATCCTTCATCAATCTCAGGACAGGCTATACCAATCTCTTATACGGCTTATATTATGTAGTCAATTATTAAGTTTACAGACAACCTAACTCCCAATGATAACATAGTTGGATAATTTCTAGCAATACCTCTTAACCATTTTACGGCTAAAACCCGACTTCTTTTGAAGCGTTTATGCTTGTTCAAAATCCATTTAAGGATTTGGAATTGCAACAACAACTATTTTGTATTTTATACGATTTACGAATAAAAATCTCGCATATAATCGCATTCTTTTTCTACTATATTTTCTTCATAAAATGAAACAATAGCTATGGCTATTCTTTAATTTGATTCATCAATCTAGCGAAAAACCTTTGCAATTATTTATATGCAATTCTCATCCGTAAATCGTATTAAACATAGGCTACTTAAGTCTTGCTCACCAGCCCTGAACCTGTCGATGGGTTCGTATACCTCACGATAAAACAGCTTGCGACTTACTAATGGTTAAATAAGCCTGTCTTGAGCAAGATCGAAGGGTTACCCCTGCCCATAAAGGACTTGCTCCCTATAGATTAATTATTTATCTTCGATAAATAAAAGTCCATGGTGAGCACACACAATTTGTATATTGCATATGTACATATGCTCTCTTCGGGAAGCAAACACAATATACAAGAGACGTTATGCTATATTGAAAAACCGAAAACGTTATATAATCATAGTTGTATTTTAAACGTAATCTTTGGGAGTTTTAAAGACTATAAAGAAAGTATATTAATTAAAAAATGAAATGTTATGAAAAATCGAACTATCTATTTACTATTATTTATGTTTGCCACATTAGCAACATCTTGTTCAAATGATGATGACACTCAATCCACAATTGAAAACTTAAAAAATGTAACCGATTGTGAAATAACAATAGAACCAACCACATCACTATCAATATGTGTAGATGGAACTGATGTCGCTCTACCTGATGAAATCATAAAGTTTGTAACAACTTTTTACTCAAGAAATGACATACCTATTAATACTGAATTTTCGTGGACAGTAGAGTCTGGTAATATGGAAATTTTGAATGTTGAAAATTCAATCGATGGTTTAATCGCTAAATCAATTGCAACAATTAAATTTAATTCTGACTATTCAGGAAATGGTATAATAAAAGGAGCCGCTAAAAATAATAACGGAAATGGATCTGATACACATCGTATTGAATTGGAAACTAAATAAAAACATAGCATGATCGAGTAGAAAAACAGGGGTTTTACTGCTAAACCTCAGGAAAGGCTATACCAATCTCTTATACGACTTTTATTATGTAGTCAATCGTTACGTTAATTAATAACCTAACTCCCAATGATAACATAGTTGGATAATTTCTAGCAATACCTCTTAGCCATTTTACAGCTAAAACCCGACTTCTTTTGAAGCGTTTATACTTGTTCAAAATCCATTTAAGGATTTGGAATTGCAACAACAACTATTTTGTATTTTATACGATTTACGAATAAAAATCTCGCATATAATCGCATTCTTTTTCTACTATATTTTCTTCATAAAATGAAACAATAGCTATGGCTATTCTTTAATTTGATTCATCAATCTAGCGAAAAACCTTTGCAATTATTTATATGCAATTCTCATCCGTAAATCGTATTAAACATAGGCTACTTAAGTCTTGCTCACCAGCCCTGAACCTATCGATGGGTTCGTATACCTCACGATAAAACAGCTTGCGACTTACTAATGGTTAAATACAAGATCAACGGGATTCCTGCCTATAAGAGAATTGTACCCTATAGATATGATCATAGTAGCTTAGTGATAGATATTTATAAAATAGATGCAGAAAAAGTCAATAGTTCGGTAACATTTTGCCTTGCTACGACACATATATTAAACATTAGTAAACGTTAAAAAAAACATTTCACATATCCGAAAAACAGCTTATAAAAAAATGAAAAAAATACTCTTTATAACAATATCATTGTTTTTGATAAACAACATTAACTCACAAGATAAAAAAAAATATATGCCGTTTATGCATAATAACCTCTGGGGGATTGTTGATTCTACTCAAAAAACCATAATAGAACCTAAATATAATGACATTAGATTTTTAGGCGAATTAGATTATGTTTCTCTTGATGATAAATTAATTTTTGATTTAGAAAAGGGAACTCAACAAAAATCTCCGGGAACATTTGAAACTGAAGTTTTTATAAGCAAGCAACGGTTTTATCTATTTAATAACAATAACAAATCAATATTAATAGATTTAAAAAATAATGAAAAAATATCGTTATCACTTAAATATACTAATTTTGAAAATATAACCCTAACTAACCCCAATTCTGGTATTGAGAATGAATATATAATTGGGACATTAGATTATGACAGCTATATTTTATTAAAAAACACCAAGAAATTACCTGCAGCTATAACAGGAAGATTTAGTGAACCTGATTTATTAGTTGATAAATCTTCGAAGAAAAACATATTTTTTACAGCTATTAAAAACTCAAAAATATATGTATATAACACGAATTTAAAAATAGTAAACACATTTTTAAACGAAGAAAAATTACGAGAAAACCTAGAGAATTTAGCAAAAAAAACAAACAGTGATGGATTGAGTCAAAAATGCTTTACCTGTGCAGAAATAATGCATAGTGGTAGTTTTGACGAAAACCCATTACTACCTGAAATATTTGAAGTCTCATATAAATCAAATCGTCTTAGTGTCGTTTATAAAAACAAAGAAGGCAAAGAAATAGAAGTTAATCCATATCAAACTTTTGAGAAAGGTTGTGGTTATTTAGATGGAGTAACTTTTGGTAAAAACTTGATTTTTATAGATTTTAGGTATGTAAAACCAAAAAAATTAATGTTCCCAAAAGAATATTTAGATTAAATTTTTAAGCATAAAAAATTGAAAACCTGATTTCGATTGTTAAATTATTTATACCATTTTAATAAAAAAATGGAGATGTAATATAAATCATGACTCTTGTAGAGTACAAAGTCATTATTTTATAAAATCTTTTCCATATCCTTTAAAAAAACCAGAAACTAAAAGTGCTTTTAAAAATAATGGAACTCGAATTAATACCTATATTTTTGTTTCTAAAAAAAATATAGAAAATCTAACGAGTTTATCATTAGACAAAAAGTTATTTTCACATCATAAAATAACAACAATATAGGGATTAAGACTTCTATTAAAGTTTTAAATTTTTGTATTTTTAATTTTTTAAACCTCTTTATTTCTACTTTCTAAATATTCAATAAAAAGTTAGTACCTTTTTGCATAAAATCAAGCATACAAAAAACCGTTAGCATTAATTCCCCACATAAAGGAAATCTATTAATTTCTTTTGCTAACGTTAAGAACTCCCGAACTTTATAGAGATCCTATGCAAGGCCGATTTTTAAACTGATGCATAATAGCTCGGGCGTAATTCTGGTTGAAAATGTAAAAGCCCCTGAATTAGAGGTTCAGAGGCTTGTTGATAATTTCAGTGGTGGAACTGACTTGTCAGTTACCCCGTTCAGAATAATTTTCAAATACAAAGTTACATTTCCTTAGGATCATTTTTTGTAAATCTTTAATTTTTTTAAAATGGAAAGAAAAATGAAACTAGGAATGGATGTGGTAAATTTCAATGCGGCAGG
>NZ_KE387188.1:0-35269 GCF_000430665.1 Aquimarina muelleri DSM 19832
GATAATTGATTGTATGTAGAATTGCTATCTAACATTAGTAATACATTGCTTTGCCAAGCTGTTTATTTTGTATCAGTAAAAGGGTGCGGGAGCAATCCTAAATAAAGTACGAGGCTCTAATTACACAAACTCGACTTATATAAAATAACAGATTACCCCCGCGATTCCTTTTATCCTACCTATTTTGATAATTTTTAATTTTTTAGTTACAGCTTTAATCAATAATATATTCTGTTTAACTAAAAAGACCTTCTGGAGTGTCTTTTTGACCTTCTCACGCGTCTTTTTGACGAAGTGTTTCGCTAAGATCACCCTATTTTTAAGCTATCTGTTTAAAATTTTAAGAGGAAGAGTTGAAATTCTCTCGTTAAAAGCTAAAATTTTAGCTAAAGCGATTAAAATCTTCGTCTTTTGTGTTAAACGGAACGTCTTTTTGACGCACAGGAAGGTCTTTTGGGTTAAACATATCTGTTTTGTCATTCTGAACTTGATCCAGAATCTATAGTTGGAATACTCTTGGTACGAGCAAAAAACTGCTTTAATTCGGCTACTTTTTCTGTAAACCCTGCTTTTCCTGCTCCTTTACTATATTGTGAATATGCATAGTCATTTAAGGAATCTTGATAATTATCATAATCATGTAGTATTTTGGTGCTTTCTAAACGATAAGCTAAACTTTCTATACGACCCAAAAGACTTTCTGCAAATACTCTGGCTTTATAATCTTTTTCAAATTCTACCCAATCTACATCGGGAGAACTTAAACTGCTACTGTGCTGGCGATAATCCCAAACTTTATTTACAAATAATTTATTCTTTTCATTAATCGCTTTGTAATCCCTTCGTTCTTTTTCGGTTAATGCAGATAGTTTACTAGAAAATATAGTTTCTAATTCAGTAACTAATTGTACTGCTTTTTCTTTTTCGTCTTGAGTAAGTAAATCTTGGATAATGTCTCTCATAAAATGTTCTAAAAAATGATTTGTAAATAGTTCTTGGTTTTCTTTTGTATAGAGTGCCTCACAAATAATCAAACAGGGTGATGTTTTTCTTTAATCTTTATTGTGGAGTATTACAAAATGCTTGACTACTATGTAGCAAAAGGATGTTTCGGGCTTTATAAATAAGCTGTATGGCTTCTTCTATAGATTTTTCTTTGCTATAGAGTTTATAAATCCAAACATACAATAGCATTTCATAAGAATTATGATGCGATAAATTGTACATAAAAGTGTCTGCTTTCATATGCAAAGCTTCAATTATATCAGTAAAAAATTTACTTTGATTATAGTTTGAGTAAGGTTCCATGCAATACATTTTGTTGGTTCAAATGTAAAGGCACAATGAGGATAATAACAAAAGGTAGTAGTTACAATTCGGTAAAAGCGAAGTTCGTTTTCCGTGAAAACGTATTAGTATAATACTTAAAATTTAGGAGTCTAGTTCTTTGATATATTCTGATGGATACATTCCTGTTTTTTTAAAGAAAGCTCTGGAAAAAGCATTAGAAGTATTAAAACCTATTTCTGTAGCAATTGCTTGAATAGTATAGTTTTTAAATGTTTTATCTGTATTTAATTTTTCAATTAGATACTCTATCCTGAGATCGTTAATATATTGGGTAAAGGTCTTTTTTTTGTAAATATTAATCGTTTTTGAAAGATATTTGCTGTTGGTTTTAAGTTCATTTGCTAAATAATTTAGATTAACACTTTTATTTGTAAATCTTTTAGAATTTTCGAAATCATTTAAGTTGCACAAAATATTATTAGCAATACCTTCGGGTAGTTTACTTTGGTCAAAATTTATCTTTATCTTTGATATCGTATTCTTAATTTGAATTAATTGATTTTTATAATCTACTTTCAGAGCATTAATATATCTAAGAATCTGGTAAAATATTATAAGAGAAATAAAGCAAATAAAAAGAGATAAAAATATATACGCTAGCAAATTATAATCCACATCTGGTATAAATACCCAGGATAGATAAAATATACTTGATATAAAAGGAGAGATAAGAGAGTATCGCAAATAATTCTGTACAATTTTATATCTAGCAGGACTATTAACAACCGAAATGATTAATAAAATTCCTATCACTAAAAACAAAATACTTAAATGTACACCTAATGAATATAAAAAAGCTTGAATACCTGTAAATCCAAATATCTTATTTTCAGGGGTTTCATCTTTTACAAACGAATGTACAAAAGGCATTAATCCACTTAATAAAATAAATAAAAACCCTACTTTTTCTATAAAAAATAAATTTAACCCTTTATTTTTGATCTTAATTTCCTGATTATCCTCTTGGGGACTTAACTCTGTCTTTGTCAATTTTATTAATTGGTGTTAATTATATAATGATAGTAGTAATTTCAATATGGTAGAAAATATAATTTATTGACTAGAAAAAATATTTTTGTATTCTAAATCTCTGTTAGGGTAGGTGTTACAGATATTTAAGATGTTAATTGTTTGGTTAATAAAACAAAGAAAAGAATTTTTATCAAAAAATAGTTATGGCTTTCCCGTATATTTAGTTCGAAACATATAGCATACATTTCTAAACATACGGTATTACTAGGAAAAGGAGAATTAAAATATTTAAAAAAATAAACTATTTATTTTTTTATTAAGAAAAATTTAATAAAAAACACGATTCAGAGGTTTTTTTGGTTGAAATTATTCTATCTCTTTAACTTTTACTTATTTATAAATTACGCTTTTTTTTATCTATCTGCCATTTTTTGAATCATTTTCTCTCTTCTGCCTTTTGGCTTTTTTGCCATTAGGGGGATTATTTTGCCTATTGGTTGGTATCTTTTTTTCTCCAGACAGGTACTCCTAAAAATGGCGGACTATTTTGTACTTTTGATATTGTAACCAACTTAATTACCCTATTTATGTACCTGTTTAATGTATATGTTTCTATAAGAAAAGATTCTGGTCCGGAGTGGTATCAAAAAATATTCAAAGTGGAGTATTTGGATTTGGATTTTGATATATCGACAGAAGATTTAATGGAGTGGGCAAAAGAAGATGTTAGAAGTCAATTAAGAGCTGCAATGAAGGATAGCCTAAATGAAGAGAATTGGGTCATCGAAAATGTAGAATTAAATAAAGTGTAGTGAGTGATGTATTTTGTATTGAAAGATGATTTTAAAGAGTATTATGGCTTTGAAATGCCTTGGCTACTGAAGTAGCAACAAATAATTTGAGATCTATCAAAAATCCGTTAGATTTGTGAGTGACATAAGAGAAATACAGCCAATTGGGTATATCCAATTGTTAGGCATAATTTAAGAGCAACCTATGAAAAAAACATTACTACTATCATTTTTGGCAATTTGCATAATATCTTGTCAGTCAAATTCTGACTTTAACAAAAGCGGAAAATTCTACAAAGGTATTGACAACGAAAAAGAATTATATATCACTTTTGTTAATGATACTGTCGTTGCGATTAATTCGGACAGTTTAAAAACTTGCGGTTGGAATTTTATGTCCTTTAAGCTAAATGAAGATGGACTTTACCAAACGAACGAATTGAAAACTGACACAATGTGGTTTAAAGCAAAAGAAAAAAACGTTGAAATGACTTCAGCGGATGACAGTCTGATTTTTGAAAAAATTGAACTTTCTACATCAGAAATTGGCAATATTGAAAAGGATATTGAGATTTCTCAAAACTTTGCAGAAAAAGGAATTACTTATGGGTGTGAATACACAATTAAAGAAGTTGGATATTTTTACGAGCGAGCAGTTGAAAAAGTAAAAAACAGACTTAAGAACCCAAGTTCAGCCAAATTTAATGAGGCTTATATTCACAAACATAAGACTTTTAATGAAGACAACGAATATGTGAATAGCACAACTACTTTAGTATCACTTGATGTGGAAGCTAAAAACGGATTTGGAAATTTTACAGAAAGTAAATATTATGTTTTTTTCATTCCAAGAGAAGACGACAAAACGAAATACGATATAGAATTTAGTGATAGTTCCGTATTGGATTATGAATTACGGGATAGAATTAAATTTGAATAAAAACTATGCCTAATCGTGTAGATGGCTCCGCCATCATTAGATAGCGGAGTGCACCTCACACAGCTCTACTGAGTTTATCGAAGTACCACCTGCCATACGGGTCTCGTAACAGGCGGTTCACCAAATCGAAGTTTGCGCTTTATTTATGTAGTCTATCATAGGAACGTATCCTTTTCTTTTACCTCTGGATATGGTAATGGTAGTACCTAGTATAGGACTTTGAGCTACTGCCCATCCTCCCATTCGGGTTCGACTCCAAGCATAGGCTTGTCCATATGTAATCCCTAATCGAATCAGGTTCTTACGTTTTCTTTCTGGCTTTTTCCAATCATGCCAGATGCAATACCGTAGTCGATTATGGTTTGTCTAAAACAACTTATTATAGAACTTTAAAATGGTTAGAGAATAGGAAGAGTTAAAAAATAGATTTGTGAAGAAAAGCTGCTAATATTAAAATCATATATAGAAAATTTAATTGATTAGAATAATTAAATAACATAGTCTTGGAACGATAACTAAAATAGTAAATAACAATTTGATTACTTCAAAATTAAGTGAGTAAGAAAGTGTGTCAAATGACCTAGGTCATCGGGACTTAAGATTAAATAGTCAATCTTTGTACTTTACTATGTAATAGAATGATTACTTCAAAAAAACACTTGTTAAAATTTATAGAAAATGGAATCTCAAAATGACCTCAATGAAACTATCTTCTTAACAACTTCAAAAATTCAAGAAGAGTTTCCAGAATTGACAAAATACTTAGGTGAAATACCCGAGAATTCCCAATCAAATACTGAAAAAGGAGTAAATAAAAAAGCTCTGGAGGACTATCTAGAATCCTTAAACTATTTATTAGAAACTTATGAAGAAAACGTTAAAAAACTATAAAATATGACAATCCAAATAAATACCGATAAAATCCTTAGTGGAGAAAAAAGAAGATGCGATTTTTTTACTTCTCAAGTTGCAGAAGCGTTACAACGTTTTGAATCTCATATTACCAGAATAGAGGTTCACTTAAAAGATGAGAATGGGAAGAAGGATGGATTTAATGATATCTCCTGTTTACTCGAAGCTAGGCTTGAGGGAAGACAACCTATTGCCGTCACTAATCAGGCAGACACAACAGATCTTGCTGTAGCAGGTGCTATTAACAAAATAAAAACCGCGATAGAAACCATTCTTGGAAAAATACAAAAACATTAATATTTATAAAAATGAAAGCAAAAAAAAACTTAGGAATCTGGATGGATCATTCAACTGCCAATTTAATTGACTTAGATGCTAAGAAAAATAAGCAATCTATAACATCAAATTTTACTTTTGAAACAAAAAAAGAAGCTTTGAGTAGAAGCGAAAATCTTATGCATAATAAAAGGCAGCAATTGCATGAAGCTTATTATAAAGAAATTGCAGATGAAATTTTAAAATATGACAATGTCCTTTTATTTGGTCCAACAAATGCAAATATAGAGCTGTATAATTATTTGACTACCGATTTACATTTTAAGGATATTACCATTGCTATTGAATCCGCAGATAAGATGACAGATAATCAAAAAGTGGCTTTTGTAAAAAAGCATTTTGAAAGCGCATAGATTTTCAACTTTTTTGACATAAGAACACCTTCCATAATAGTATTAAATATTACGAAAAATGATTTCAATAAAAAAAGAAGGTATTATTCTTTCGGAAACCGATTTAGATTTTGAAAATGATGGCGTATTAAATCCTGCCATTATTCAAGAAGGAAACACGGTTCATATACTCTATCGAGCAGTTCGAAGAGGTAATTATTCTACTATTGGCTATGCAAAATTAGAAGGTCCTTTGAAGGTAGTGGAACGAAAAAAAGAACCGCTTATCATTCCGACTACTGATGATGAAATTCATGGTATTGAAGATCCAAGAATAATAAAAATTGATAATATATATTATTTGACCTATTGTGCTTATGATGGCATAAATGCTTTAGGTTCCTTAGCAACCTCTACTGATTTAATTCACTTTGAAAAACACGGAGTAATCGTTCCTCTAGTAACTTACAAAGAATTCTATAAACTTGCAGAATGTGGTGGACATCTAAATGAAAAATACAAACGTTTTCATATCCATAACAATATTGAAAAGAATCCAAATAAAGAAAGTTTGCTTTGGGACAAAAACCTCATCTTTTTTCCAAGAACTATCGAAGGTAAATTGACTTTTTTACATCGTATAAGACCAGATATTCAAATTGTCTCAGTAAAAAACATCAAAGAGTTAACAAAAGAATTTTGGGAAGACTATTTGTTGCATTTCAATGAACATATTTTAATGACTTCAAAACATGAGCATGAAATCGGGTATATAGGTGGTGGTTGTCCGCCAATTGAAACCAAAGCTGGATGGCTTATTATATATCATGGAGTTCATGATACTTCCGAAGGCTATGTGTATAGTGCCTGTGCTGCATTATTAGATTTAAGAGATCCACCAAAAGAATTATCAAGATTACCATATCCTTTGTTTAAACCTGAATTGCCTTGGGAACTTACAGGCTATGTTAATAATGTGGTTTTTCCAACAGGAACGGCACTCTTTGATGGTCGATTATACATTTATTATGGTGCTGCAGATAAAAGAATAGCTGTGGCTTCGGTTGATTTAGAAGAATTAATCACAGAACTATTACATTTTAAAATCTAAAAAAAATGGCTACCAATGAAATACTTATGATAACGTCTTTTCCACCACGAAAATGTGGAATAGCAACCTATAGTCAGGATTTAATTAAAGCCATTGAAGATAAATACAGTACTAGTTTTACTATCAAAGTTTGTGCTTTAAAAAAAAAGAACGTTGATTTAAAATATCCTAACAATGTAAAATATGTTTTAAAAACATGGTCGAAAGAAGATTATAATAAGTTAGCCCAAACTATAAATTTGGATAAGGCTATTAAAATCATCTATTTACAACACGAATTCGGCTTATATGAAGGTCATCTAGGAGATTTTATTCTCGACTTTTTAGATGCTCTTAATACACCCGTTGTGATAACATTTCATACAGTTCTAGCACATCCAGAAGAAGATAGAAAGGTATTAATTCAAAAAATTTCAGAATTGTCAAGCCAAGTGATTGTGATGACACATCTATCGGCCGAAATATTAAAAAATGAATATAAAATTCCTGAAGAAAAAATAAAAATCATTGCCCATGGTACGCATCTTATTAAACCATTAAACTTAAGAGAGATCATTCCATTTAAAGGCAAAACTATTCTTTCAACTTTTGGTTTGATTAGTGAAGGAAAAGGTATTGAGACAGCATTAGAAGCATTACCTAGAATTATAGCTCAATTTCCCGATGTTTTGTATTTGATTATTGGAAAAACACACCCAGAAGTTATAAAAAAGGAAGGTGAAGTTTACAGAAATAATCTACACGAAAAAGTAAAGGAACTGAATATTGAAAACAATGTCATTTTCATAAATAAATACCTTGCTTTAGATGTATTGTTAGAATATTTGCGACGTACTGATTTATACTTTTTTACTTCCAAAGACCCTCAACAAGCGGTAAGCGGCACTTTGGTGTATGCGCTGTCTGCAGCCTGCCCTGTAATATCTACGCCTATCCCTCACGCGTTGGAACTGTTAGACGGTGCTGGTATTAATTTTGATTTTGGAAATGCAAGACAGCTTGCAGATGCCACTATTTTGGCACTTTCAAACACCGAAATGATGAAAGATATGCAGTTGAATGCACTACATAGAATTAGTCCAACCGCTTGGCAAAATGCTGCCATTGCTCATATTGATCTTGCAAAAACAATTCTAAAGAAAAAACATTTTCAATTGAATTACAAAATTCCCGATATAAATTTATTACACATCAAACGCATGACAACTGGTTTTGGAATGATTCAATTCGCTAACATAGCTAATCCAGATTTAGCATCAGGTTACACTTTAGATGACAATGCCAGAGCTCTAATTGCAGTTGCAAAACATTTTGAATTGACTGGAAAATTTAGAGATTTACCTTTAATCAATATCTATTTGAAATTCATTTTGTTTTGCCAACAAGAAGATGGTACATTTCTAAATTATGTGACTTACAACAAAAATTTTTTTGACAAAAACAAAGATGAAAACCTAGAAGACGCAAACGGAAGAGCTATTTGGGCATTAGGCGAATTTTTATCATTAAAACAATTACTAGATTTTAGCCTACAAGCCAAGGTAGAAAATGCTTTTCAAAAAGCAATCCATGCTATTCACAATCTAGAATCGCCTAGAGCAATCGCATTTTGCATAAAAGGCCTATGTTTCTATTATCACTTTAAAAAAGAGGAGACCATTTTACAGCTTATCATAAAATTAGCAGATAATTTAGCATCCAAATACAGAGGTGTTTCTGATAAAGATTGGCAATGGTATGAAGATTATCTTACCTATGGTAATGCTGTAATTCCTGAGGCAATGTTATTGGCTGCAGAATGCACAAATAATGAACTATTTAAAGACATAGCACATAAAACATTTGAATTTTTATTAGAAACTACTTTCAATACTGAAAAAATCAAGGTAATTTCTAATCAAGGTTGGCATCATAAAGGAAAAGATAAAAACCATTTTGGTGAACAACCCATTGAAATCGCCTATACCATTTTAGCGTTAGACGCCTTTTTTAATACCTATAAAAACAACGAATATTTAGATAAAATGAAAATTGCTTTTAATTGGTTTTTGGGTGAAAATCATTTACATCAAATCATTTACAATCCTGTTACAGGTGGTTGCTACGATGGATTGGAAGAACATCAAGTAAACCTTAACCAAGGAGCAGAAAGTACTGTAAGTTATTTGTTGGCGAGGTTGACCGTTGAGAAACACAGTGCCTAATATATTAAAATCAGATATGAATGATGCTTCAACCATTGATATGGGAGGAGGAGAAATCATCTAAAATTGCTTACGAGATTATTTTTTCCATTTCAGAAAGCTATTTAAACATCATCATTAAAACAGTAAAGATGAGCGAAATACCAGATGATTATTTAGAAAATCATTATATACATAGAAGTAATTGGTTAAGAGCAGCGGTTCTTGGAGCAAATGATGGCATTTTATCAACTGCGAGTCTAGCTATAGGTGTAGCTGCTGCAAGCGATTTAAGAGCCCCCGTTGTTTTAGCTACTTTGGCAGGATTGGTTGCTGGAGCACTATCCATGGCAGCTGGAGAATATGTATCAGTAAGTTCTCAAACCGATGTAGAAAAGGCAGATATTGAAAGAGAGAAAATTGAATTAGAAGAAATGCCAGAAATTGAATTACAACGACTGGCAGAAATTTATGAAAAAAGAGGTCTTAAAAAAGAAACTGCTTTACTAGTTGCTAAAGAACTAACTGAAAAAGATGCTTTAGCAGCTCATATTCGAGATGAATTAGGTATAAATGAAATAACTCAAGCAAAACCTATACAAGCTGCAATGGCTTCAGGAGCTTCTTTTACAATAGGCGGACTACTTCCTTTTTTAGTAGTACTTTTTCTTCCTTTAGACAGTATGGAATATACGCTTTATGGTTCTGCGTTATTTTTTCTTATAATTTTAGGTACACTGGCTGCTAAGACTGGCGGTTCCAGCATTAAAAAAGCTATTTTAAGAGTTACGTTTTGGGGAACAGTTGCAATGGGATTGACAGCGTTAGTTGGTTATCTTTTTAATGTGAATGTTGGGTAAAAATAAAGCAGCATTATGATAGAATTCAAATCACTTAATAGTTTATCAGTTTATTTAGAACACCTTACCAAAGGTCGCTTATGGCTTAAAGTCATTATTGGGCTTTTATTAGGAGCTGGAATAGGAATGCTTCTAAATCCATCTACAGGACTACTTTCTGAAAATAGTAGTTTACGAATTGCAGATTGGCTTGACCTACCAGGTCAAATTTTTATGCGATTGGTGCAAATGATTATGATTCCATTGATATTTACATCGATTATTACAGGAATTGTAGGAAATACATCAGAAAACCTTAAAACCTTTGGTCTTAAGCTATTATTGTATTTCGTTTTCACCACAACTATTGCTATAGTGATTGGTCTATTAGTCACATTAATTTTGAAACCTGGCCAGTATATTTTTGATTTAGGTGGATTTCCTAATAGTGGAGAAAGCCAAATAGTACCTGACGAGCAAATTGACATTGCTGGGAACATCCCCAATGCGATATCAAATCTTATTCCCAATAATCCGATGGAGTCCATATTAACA
This sequence comes from Aquimarina muelleri DSM 19832, assembly GCF_000430665.1. GTDB lineage: Bacteria > Bacteroidota > Bacteroidia > Flavobacteriales > Flavobacteriaceae > Aquimarina > Aquimarina muelleri. The sequence goes on from NZ_KE387188.1 coordinate 10,322, forward strand.
GGAGAAATGTTAGGCGTGGTTATTTTTACCATTATTATTGGTGTGGCAATTACCCAACTTCGTCAGCAAACAGCAGCACCTATTATTCGCTTTTCTGAAGCTATTCAAAAAATTTGTATGATTGTTGTATCATGGGCTATGATGCTTGTTCCTTATGCCGTATTTGGATTGATGGCAGCGCTACTATCCAGAACAAGCATTGAAGTCTTTCTTGGTTTGGGCTATTATATGGGTGTGGTTATACTAGGTCTTATTATATTATTGACATTCTATTTAGTTTTAGTCTTTGTAATTGCTAAGAAAAATCCTTTCAAATTTTTAAAAGCGATAAAAGAACCCCAACTACTAGCATTTTCTACTGCCAGTTCAGCAGCTGTTATGCCTCTTTCAATGAAAACAGCAGACGAAAAATTAGGAGTATCCTCTAATATTAGTGATTTTGTGATTCCAGTAGGAGCTACTATTAATATGGATGGAACAGCTCTATTTCAATGCGTAACTACTTTATTTATGGCACAAGCTTACGGTATTGAGTTATCTATAATGAGCCTTCTATTAATAACATTTACTGTAGTGGCCGCTTCTATAGGAACACCAGCCATTCCGGGAGGTGGTGTTATTATTCTCGCAACAGTTTTACAGAGTGCAGGTATCCCTATTGATGGGCTCATTATCATTATTGGAATAGACCGTATTTTAGGAATGTTTAGAACTGCGGTTAACGTAACCGGTGATTTAACAGCGTGTATAATATTTGATAGATTTTATGGAACTAAATCAAATACAAAAACTCTTAATAACAATAGTTAAAATGAGTTAAATGTATTCTGGTCAAACTGTTTACTAAAATAATACACCAAATTTCATGAATCGTAAAAAGTATGATAGAACTATATTTAAAGACAGACGATGTTAAGAAAGTTAATTTAATTAGTGAAATTAATTATGAATCTAAAGACATATTTAATATTCGCATAATTGATATTAATGAAGAAGGATTGCATGAAATTTCTAATAAGTTTGATTTAGATTTATCCATTTTTAATCTAAAAGAGGATATTGAAATAAGTTCTCATTATTTAAAATCAATCGACCAATTATCTTTTAATTTTTCAATCCCAAATTATATAAAGAATACTCTTTTTAAAGAAGAAATGGATTAAATGATTTTACAAAAAAATATAGTGTATCCAATACCCTGAATAAATAAAACACTATCCCACTTTATGAGATAGTGTTAAATAATATGATACCTTAAAATTGGTCTTCAACAAAATTTTATTTACTCCAAGATGTAAATATCCAATTTCTTTTTTCAAGATTTCGCATAAAATCAGTTACAATCTGTTCTGTAACATTATCACCAGCATCAAGAGCTGCATTTAATACATCTAACATTTTATTATGAAGAATATCAAAATCTTTTAATACTTCTGTTGTCATACCTATTGCCGACATATTATCTGTCTTAACTTCTTTTATCTCAGATATGGCTAAAATCTCAGTCATACTCATCGATGGTTTCAGACCAAAAACTCTAATTCTTTCAGCAATAATGTCAATATTTAATTTTACGGTATTGTATTCATTTTGAAACTCTTGATGTAATTCGAAAAAATCTCGGCCTTCAATATTCCAGTGAAAGTTTCGTAATTTATGATACTGCACTTGATAATTTGCCAATAATTGATTTAATGCGACTACAATTTCTGCTGAATCTAGAAAAGTAAAGCCTAATTTTCTAAATGGTTTTCTATCTTTTATTGTATTCTTTTTTTCTGTGATTTTCATAATTGTAAGTGTTTTATTTATTTAAAATATTTTTCTCCATCTTCCCTTACTATTCCTTCGTTTTACTACCCCTAATAGTTTCTCTTTTTATATCAAATTCTTTATTATCCCTTTTTAAATCTCCAATTGGATTCGTGGGATTGGTTTGTACCTTTGTTATTTTAAACTTTCTTTTGTCTTTTATTACTCCCATTATTTTTGTTTTTAAGGTTAGTATTCAATGTAATGACTATGTAGTCCTATATCTAATTAACACTGCCAAACCTGTGTTAAATTGATCTCTTCTTAAGCTTGAATTGACAATCATATAATAATACACTTATCTAGGTAATTAAATATATACTTGCACTGATCATTATTCGATTTCTACTTCTCTATCAGTATTTAAGACATTGGTTTCCTGCAATTCAGAAATAATTTTTTCATCTTTTCTTAATGTAGATTTAAGAGTAATAATTATTGGTGTTAGAATAAAAATTGCAATTATTACACCTAAAGAGAATAAAGAGAAAATCAATAAGGCTAATGATGTTTTAATATCCCAAAATAATAGAGCAATGCTTACTTCACCGGTGTTTTGAAGCGTAAATACAACAATAAATATAAGTGTAATAATTGTTAATATAATATAAGTTGTTTGTTTCATTTTAAGTGGATTTTAGCAATTGATATCTTTGTTATTTATTCAAAATAGCTTTTAACACTTCGTCTTTGTCTAATTTTTTAGTACAGAAAAACCAGTCTTTACAATCTAATTCATCAGTAGAAGTCATTCTTTCTTCTGCAACACCACAAGATCCAGCAGGCGAAACAATAGCATCGTCACCAGGATTCCAATCTGCTGGATGGCTAAATAAAATCACATGTTTTCCTGCATAGTTATCTGGAAAGTTAATATCTCCTTATGATGTTACTGCTTTAAAATTAGGGTTTCATCTTCTATTCTGAGTATCTTAATTATTTCGTATTCTTGATTTTCTTCCTTCATTGTTATTTTATTTTGGATGAATACTTATTTATAATCCCTGTAATGTTTTTTTTGTGCTTAAAAACTAATCGCTGCTTCGATATTGAATCCGTCAAACTCTGCACCTGTAAACCTTCCGCTCCAGCCATTTCCTTTATATTGTTGATTGACATATTCTAACTTCATGACAATATTTTTAGACATGAACCAGCCTCCGCCAACATTCAACCGATTTATTTTCAGGTCTTCTGTTGCGCTTGTCAAAAGTTGTCCTTCTACGGTATTATACCTTCCCGCTATATAGAATTGTTCCTGTTGTCCAAAACGATATACTAATTCTGCTGCTAACTGGGTAAAATCTCCTTCTTTATCCGTTATTGGTGTAGTGATTTCATTACTTCCTAATGCGATTTCATAAATACCGAAGAACTCAAGTCCTTTGAATTTTATAAAAGGGTTGATCTGTATGGCTGTGAGTTTTTTGAAGCGAGGATTGTATCTACCTTCAAATTCACCGCCTTCAGTATTGCCTTCAACGTCTGGCAACGTGTGTAATACATTATAATATCTAGAGCCCGAGCGATCGCCACCGTATAACCAAGTACCAGTTGAAATACCTTGATTAGAATAGACAGATCCAGTTAAACGCACTCTCAAATTCTCTTTCAATTGCTTATCATAACCCAACTTACCATAAAAAGACGGCTTGTTATCACTTAAGTCGTTAACAACTACATTTTGATTAAGTTTACCATTGGTGATTCCTACCACGGCCAATAAACCATTGTTTTGAACAGTTATCTCTCCAAAAGCTTCTGTTGAAAAAGAATCCATTATGTAATTCCCAACAAAGGGGTTAAAAATAGCCCTAGCATTGTCGGTTCTACGGAAATGCGCATCACCATAATTAAATTCATCTAAACCAATGGTAATAGTAGTATAGCGCATAAGCCCTTCTAAAAAGATCGAATTGATAAATAGTAGTTTATCTATTTGGATATGCCCGCCTTTTACCCATGTTTCTTCATGGTGTTGTGAAGATAAATAGGTTTTTAGGTGCATTCGAATACCGTCAATCAACTGTACATCTATATTAAGATTAGCATTTGGAAGATTAAAATCAGAACCAAGCTCTACCAAATTATTGGCATCATTACTTTGGTTGATCCCCTGAAACTGCATAGCGAAGTCTCCACCGACTCTAACTCTTAAACTTTCAAACACAATGGTATCTGTTTTAGAGGTTTCAAAAATAGTTAAACCGTTTTGGTCATTAGGTCTAAAATACTGTAACTTTTTTTGTTGCGCCGTTACTCCAAAAGAGAAAATACAAAGCATTGTTATTGTAATTTTTTTCATTATATCTGTTTTATTAATGAAGACTCTATTTTCCTTTTAGTTTATATAAGTTACTGTAAAATCAAGCGTAGTATCATCACCTGTTTTCATTATCCCCATCATAAATGATGGTGGTTCAACACCATAGTCTGACATCTTTAATTTATATGATCCTTTACAGATAATAGTGTTATTTGAACTCACTACAACGTGCATGTCCATTGCTATATCTTTTGTAACTCCCGCAACAGTTAATTTGCCATTGGTTTTAAAAAGATAACTTTCTTTTTGAGGCGATAATGTAGACGTAGATAGCGTGTAATAGATGTCTTTAAACTCATTCGTTTTTAATGCTTTGTAAGCATTTTTATCAAGTTCTTTACTGTCGCTTTTCAAATCCTTTACTATCAAATTAAATGTAAGTGATTTTAGTGACGTAAGTTCTTTTTCATCCGTAGTCTTGAAGGTAAATCGTGCTTCTCCTGTAGCGGTAATAGCATCCATTTCCCAATCATGCATGGTTGATGTTCCTTTAAGTTTCATATCTATGGTATCATTTGTCTGAATTTTGTATATAGATTGTGTAAACCCAATATTGGTAAACACTATAAGGATAATAAGTACTAAGTATTTAAAATGTGTTTTCATTTTTTTAAATTTTAAGCAAATCAAATAGACCTTAGTTTGTTAAAATTATTTTTAACGCCTTTTCTTTGGCTGCATTACCAAATATCTCGTAAGCGTGCATGATCTCACTCAATTTAAAGTGATGGGTAATCAATTTTTCTGGTTGGATTTTTCCAGAGACCACTGTTTTGAGAAGCATCGGAGTGGTGTTAGTATTTACTAGCCCCATGGTAATAGTGATATTCTTTATCCATAAATCCTGAATTTTCAGATCTACACTTTTTCCATGTACACCAATGTTTGCGATGTGACCACCAGGACGTATAATTTGCTGACAGATATCGAAAGTAACAGGAACACCTACGGCTTCAATGGCTACATCTACACCATCTACAGTTTCAGATAGTATCTTTTTGATGGCATCATCCGTACCTGAATTGATGGTATCTGTAGCTCCCCATTTTTTGGCCAAATCCAAACGGTTTTCATCTAAATCAATCATATATATCTTGGCAGGAGAATAGAATTTTGCGGTAAGAAGGGCAGACATCCCAATAGGACCAGCACCAACAATTGCTATTGTGTCACCTGGTTTTACACAGCCATTTATAACACCTATTTCATGACCTGTTGGCAGAATGTCGCTTAGCATAACTAGTGCTTCATCATCAATTCCTTCTGGAGCAATATAAAGACTGTTATCGGCATGTGGAATACGAACATATTCTGCTTGCGTACCATTAATGAGGTTACCTAAAATCCACCCTCCATCTTTACAATGGCTATACATTTGCTTTTTGCAATATTCACAAGTACCACAAGCAGTGATACATGAAATGATTACACGATCTCCTTTTTTAAAATTACCAACGCCACTACCCACTTCCTCTATTATCCCAACACCCTCATGACCGATCGTGGTTCCTGGCTTTACACTAGGCGTTTTACCATGTAATATACCCAAATCTGTTCCGCATATTGTGGTCTTAACTATTTTTACAATGGCATCTGTTTGCTTTTTAATTTCGGGTTTTGAGACATCCTTATATACAATTTTTCCTGGTCCATCATAAACTAAACCTTTCATTATCGATAAATTTTCAGACGAAGCACCATTTGATTGAATTTCTTTTACTGGAATAATTCTTTTTGACATGACTACTAAATTTATAATTTATTAATTATCAATATTATAACCACTGCAAATCTATAAGAAGGTATCAACATAAAAGATGACCTGTATCAGTTTGAACCTGTTTTATCCGAAAACTTAGTATTGTACAAAGTTTTCTCTGCTATATATTATTTAAGAGGTTATAAAAAACCAAAGACGTAAACTGTCAATTAAAATGGCAGAAATCATAGCTGTTAAATAATTGAAAGTCAAATAAATAAAACATAGTCTAAATCATTTTTAAATAGATTACATTGTAATACATTTTAATTGGCATAACTACATTCCAATTTTGAGTAAATAATTACAAAATATGATCCTTTTTCAAAGCATCTTTCAATCTTCTGTGGAAGGTATTTTAGTGGTTGATGCAGATGGCATCATCATTAAAGCCAACCCTGCCAGTGAACAACTGTTTGGTTATAAAGAAGGAGAGCTTATAGCGCAGAAAATAGAGAGCCTTATCCCGAATAAGTTCAAAAAAAAACATAAAAGTTATAGAGAAGGTTCCATTGTAAAATCAAAAGCACGACGAATGGGTCAGAACTTAGAATTGTGGGGGCTAAAAAAAGATGGTTCTCAATTCCCATTAGAAATAAGTTTAAGTCCAACAACCATAGAACAAAAACAGGTTGTAATAGCTTTTGTAATAGATATTTCGGAGCGAGAAAAAATAGAAAAACAGTTAAATGTTAGTCGAGCCAAATTAAAAATCTATTCCGAAGAATTAGAGAATGAAGTAGCCAGTAGAACTAATGAACTAACCACTACCGTTCAAAAACTTGTGGCATCTAATTTAAGTCTCGAAGATCAAATACAAGAAACGCAAGAGGCAGAAAAAAGAGCTATTGCGAATAAATCCTTATCCTCAGCAATTGCCAAAAACTTCCCCAACGGTTTTATCATTGTTTTTAATCCAAATTTTGAAATACTACTTGTTGAAGGTGAATCTATTATAAATTTAGGGCTAGATGAAATGGTTTTTGAAGATACAACCGCTGATGATATCGCCATCTTTTCCGAAGAACAAAAAGCAAAACTAAAACAAGATATCATAAAAACGATTGCTGGAGAGCATCTTGGTTTTGAAATCATATATAGAAACAAATATTTCTCTGTAAACACTACACCATTATTTGATAAGAATGCTGTTATTTCCAGCGCCTTATTCGTGTATAGCGATATCACGACACAAAAGAATATTGAAAGTGCTACTAAAAATGCATTAAAAAAAGAACAGGAACTCAACGAATTAAAATCACGTTTTATCTCTATGGCATCACACGAATTTAGAACGCCTTTAAGTGCCATACAAACCTCAGCGATCCTTATTGACAGACAAAATGAAGCTGGGAAAGAACAAAAACGAGAGAAATATGTGGCGCAAATCAAGAAAAACGTAAAACACTTGGTCATTATTTTGAATGATTTCCTATCCCTCAGTAAGTTAGAAGAAGGAAAAGTTGAAGCAAATAAAGAGCTGTTTGATTTTGTTGCCTTTTCTAAGACACTTATTGAAGAAGTGTCAACAACTAAAAAAATAGGAAAAAATATTATTTTAGTATCACCAGACCACCCTCTTTTATTACATCTTGATCCAAAATTAGTGCGTACTATATTGATGAATTTAGTCTCTAATGCAATCAAATATTCTCCAAAAAACACAGATATCCATATTACAATTGAAGAAAGTAAGCAGTTTTTCTCTCTTCAAATTCAAGATCAAGGTATTGGTATTCCAAAGGACGAACAGGAAAAACTATTCGAGCGTTTCTTTAGAGCAAAAAATGCACAGAATATTCAAGGAACAGGTCTAGGTCTTAATATTGTAAAACAATACGTAGATCTAATGGATGGCACTATTGATTTTGTAAGTGAAATCAATAAAGGCACAACTTTTTTAATCAAGTGGCCAAAACCTAGTAAATAAAAAACGATGACAAAAATACTTTTAATAGAAGACAATCAAGATGTTCGAGAAAATACGGCAGAAATCTTAGAATTGGCAAACTACGAAGTTTGCACAGCAGAAGATGGTAAGAAAGGTCTTGAAGTTGCGATACATACACAACCAGATATTATTATTTGTGACATTATGATGCCAGAAATGAACGGATACGATGTATTACTTCATTTAAGTAAAGATAAAACAACATCTAGTACGCCTTTTATTTTCCTAACCGCTAAAACAGAAAAAATAGATATTAGAAAAGGGATGAACCTAGGAGCTGATGATTATCTTACTAAACCTTTTGAAGAAAGTGAATTATTAGATGCCGTTGCCTCAAGACTTAAAAAATATAGCTTCCTTAAAAAAAAAATTTCTAAAGATATTGAAGGTATCCATCAATTTTTCAATGAGGTATCGGTACATGAAGGTATGGAATGCCTTTCTAAAGATCGTAAGGTGGAAACCTTTAATAAAAAAGATTTTATTTTTATAGAAGGAGATATAGCACATACACTTTACTTTATACAAAAAGGCGCTATAAAAACATATAAAACTACAGAATCTGGTAAATCTTTGGTAACAGGCTTATTTGGGCCTGGACAATTTGTAGGTCAATTATCTTTACTAACGAATAAGGGCACGTATAGAGATACTGCTAAAGTTCTAGAACAAGCAGAAATTTTTAAAATACCTAAAGCCGATTTTAAAACGTTGTTATTTAGTGATAAGTTGATTTCAAATAAATTCATCACTATGATTTCCAACGATCTAATTGATCTTCAAGAACAACTAGTAGGTATGGCCTTTTCCACAGTTAGACAACGTTTAGCAAAAGTATTATTGGATTTATCTAAAAATAAAATACTTCATACTTCTTTAAATAAAGGAATCAGTATCTCAAGAGAAGATTTAGCAAGTCTTATGGGCACAGCTACTGAAACTGCTATTAGAATGCTAACCGATTTTAAAGATGAAGCATTAATTAGTATTGGTTCTCAAAGAGAAATTAGTATTGAAGATAAAAAAAGGGTAGAAGATATTGCTCTTTTTGGATAAAACCAGACATGTTGACCCTCGTCATTGAAGAAAAGAATTGTTACGGTTAATTTAGCAATACATTGAAACTAAATTAATATTTGTAGAATGTCTTCAAAAAAACATAACACACAACAAAAATCATTTGTTATAAGAACATTTCCAAGTTTATCACAAATAGAGACCGTATTAAGCAATATTGCTCAAAAAAATAATACATCACTTCAGTTATCTATCTTGGGTAAGCTTACTACCAATAAATCAATTACTAAAAAAGAACTTAAAAAAATAATAGTCGATATAAAACAGCAATTAAGTACTGTATTAGGCAAGCAATATCAATTTGGTTATTTCCATAATACTGAGATTGGCGCCTTATTTATTGCAGGTCATTTAACCTCAACATTCATTAATAAAATTGATAAAAGAAAGCTCGGATCATTACCTACAGGTCTTATAGGAATATTTAAAGGATTAGGAATTAGCACCGAAGAGATTGATAGCTTTTTAACTGCGTTAAAAAATGAAAATTATTGTTTAATTATTCGAGGGGAAAGTAGTATTTTAAACACTCTAGAACCTATGTTAAATATTTAATACTAAAGATGTCTCTCTTGTTGTTTTTGTAATATGCATAGTTATCCACACGCTAAAAAAAAACTGAGATTCAAACGGAAAATTTCTAATATGATTCTCAAATATTAAGTTGTAGTAAGCTGTTGAAATAAATCAGATGAAATATACATATCACATACACGGAATTACCTGTAATGGTTGTCGTAATCACGTTGAAGAAATAGTATCGAAAGTTAAAGGTGTTTCAAAAGCGAAAGTTGCTTTAGAAAAGGCAGAAGTAACCATTGAAATGGAAACTCATATTCCATTAGAAATGTTTCAAGAAGCTCTAAAGAATGATGGCGAAAAATATAATATTCATAAATTAGGAGAACATCATCATTCTAAAGTAGCAAAGGAAAAATTCCTAACAGGAAAAGGTACTGGAACATTTTATTGTCCTATGCATTGCGAAGGCGAAAAGACGTATGACAAAGCAGGCGATTGTCCTGTGTGCGGAATGGATTTAGTGGAAGAACAAAATATTTCCACATCCAAATCTACACAATGGACGTGTCCAATGCATCCTGAAGTTATAAAAGAGGAATCCGGAGTTTGTCCTATTTGTGGAATGGATTTAATTCCATTGGAAGCAGATAGTTCAGCAGAAGATAAAACCTATAAGAAACTACTAAAAAAGTTTTGGATTGCAGTTGCTTTTACTGTGCCTATATTTCTAATAGCAATGTCTGAAATGTTAAGCTACAATCCGTTGTATTCTATTTTAGAACAAAAATATTGGAATTGGATTCAATTTGCATTATCAATTCCTGTGTTGTTTTACGCTACTTGGATGTTTTATAAACGTGCTTGGACTTCCATAAAAACGATGAACCTTAATATGTTCACGCTAATTGGTGTTGGTTCAGGTATTGCGTTTCTATTTAGTATTTTTGCACTATTATTTCCAGATGTGTTTCCATCAGATTTTAAAACTGCCGATGGTAATGTGTTTGTGTATTTTGAAGCAACTACGGTTATACTCACCTTAGTATTATTAGGACAATTATTAGAAGCAAGAGCACATAGTAAAACTAATGGTGCAATCAAGGAATTACTAAAATTAGTGCCTGCAACAGCAACATTGGTTGTAAATGGAGAAGATAAAGTAATTGCTATTGATACAATTGAACAAGGTTTTTTATTGCGTGTAAAACCTGGCGAAAAAATACCTGTCGATGGAAGTATTATTGAAGGCCATAGTAGCATTGATGAATCCATGGTAACTGGAGAGCCAATTCCTGTAGATAAGACTGTTGATGATAAAGTAAATTCAGGAACAATCAATGGTACAAGGTCATTTATAATGAAAGCAGAAAAAGTAGGTTCAGAAACGTTACTTTCTCAAATTATCCATATGGTTAATAATGCAAGTCGCTCAAAAGCACCTATTCAAAAATTAGCAGATAGAATTGCAAAATACTTTGTTCCTATTGTATTACTAATTTCTGTAATAACATTTATTGTTTGGGTTATTTTTGGACCAGAACCTCCGTATGTATTCGCCTTTGTAAATGCTATTGCTGTACTAATTATTGCCTGTCCATGTGCATTAGGTTTGGCAACGCCAATGTCTGTTATGGTTGGTGTTGGTAGAGGTGCACAATCTGGTGTTTTGATTAAAAATGCAGAAGCATTAGAAAAAATGAATAAGGTAGATACGCTTATTGTAGATAAAACAGGAACAATAACAGAGGGGAAACCATCTGTTGAAAAAGTGATTTCTACAAATAAAATAAGCGAAGATGTGTTACTTAAATACATTGTATCATTAAATCAATATAGCGAACATCCATTGGCAGAAGCCATTGTGAATTATGGGAAGTCAAAAAATGTATCAATCACTAAAGTACATGATTTTGAATCCATTACAGGAAAAGGTGTTATTGGTACAGTTGATACTAAAAAAATAGCATTAGGAAATGACAAACTTTTAGAGATGTTTTCTATTTCGATTTCAGAAGATTTAGTCAAAAAAGTTATTACTGAACAAGAGCAAGGCAAAACCGTTTCATTTATCACCCTAGAAAATGAAGCAGTAGGCTATGTTTCTATTTTTGATGCCATTAAAGAAACAAGTCAAAATGCAATTGCAGAATTGCAAAATAATGGTATTGAAGTCATCATGCTAACAGGCGATAATAAAAATACAGCCAAAGCAGTAGCCCAACAATTAAACCTAAAACATTATAAAGCCGAATGTCTTCCAGAAGACAAACTCAATGAAATAAAAACATTACAACAACAAGGTAAAATTGTTGCAATGGCAGGAGACGGCATTAACGATGCCCCAGCCTTGGCTCAATCTGATGTTGGTATTGCTATGGGAACAGGAACTGATGTTGCAATTGAAAGCGCGTCAATAACGTTAGTTAAAGGGGATTTGCAAGGCATTGTAAAAGCGAGACAATTAAGCCATAAAGTGGTAAAAAACATTCAACAGAATCTATTTTTTGCCTTCGTTTACAATACTATAGGCGTACCAATCGCAGCAGGTGTTTTATATCCCATATTTGGATTATTACTCTCGCCAATGATAGCAGCTTTGGCAATGAGTTTTAGTTCTGTGTCTGTAATAGCAAACGCATTACGATTGCGACATATTAAAATTTAATGATTAGCTTCTGAGATTAATTAATTTATTCTTTCATCGAAACATTATATTCTGAAATAATACCGCTAGGGATAAATTAATCTTGAAAGTATAAAAATAGGAATTGGTTTAAATACAAAAACGGGAAGTTCAAACTTCCCGTTTTTTATGAAGACTTTATTATTTTTCTAACAACTCCAATCCATCAAAAGTTCTATGTCTAGAAATTCTTCATAAATGGTTTTTTAAAGAAAAATGTCAATTACTTCATAATGCCTCTTCTACTTTACAGTTTAGGAGATCATTTTTTAAAGAAACCGAGACCTTTCAACGTCTCGATTTCTATGGAGGTATTAAATGTAGTTTAAGAAAACTTGCCATTTTGGTATTGCTATTTACTAGAAACATAAAATACAAGGCTTAGAATACGTTTAACAACTCTAAAATTCAAAGGATATTACTATCCAAGAATCTATATTTTAATGCTATCAAAGAACTTATTATCTTAATTACACTGCAATATACCTCTAGTTTTCAATGCGGGAACTGATCTAGATCAGTTTAAGTGTTATTTTATTAATTTTTATAAAAATGATATTAGTCTGCAGAGACTACTTCTGGAGGAGTTAGCAAATTGAAAAATTGATCTAATTTTGGAAGAATAATAATTTCAGTTCTGCGATTAGATGCTCTACCATTGGATGTTTCATTGGTAGCTTTAGGCACAAATTCAGAACGTCCTCCAGCTGTCATTCGTTCTGGTTGCACATTAAATTTAGTTTGCATTAAACGAACAATAGATGTTGCTCTCTTTGTACTTAAATCCCAATTATCCTCGATACAATCTGTATGAATGGGAACTTTATCTGTATGTCCTTCAACAAGAATATCCAACTCTTTATGATCGTTCACAATCTTTGCTATTTTCCCTATTACCGCTTGTGCTGATTCATTAATACTATAACTTCCCGACTTAAAAAGCATTCGGTCTGATATAGAGACGTACACCACTCCTTTCTTTACCTCAATACTTATGTCTTCATCGTCAAAATCGTCTAAGGATCTTTTCAAATTCATCACTAATGCCAGATTGAGAGAATCTTTTCGTTGCATAGAGCCAGTTAGATCTTTAATATAGGTATTTTGTTCGTTTAAAGCCTCCAAAGACTTTTTTATGCTCTCAGCACCAAACTTGCTTACTATAGAAAGGTCAGAAAGTCTATCTAACAGATTAGTGTTCGTACTTTTAAAATAGTCACCCTGCTTTTCGAGCGCCTTCGATTTATTTTTCTCATTTGCTAGATTATTTTCTAGCATTAGAAGTTTGTTTGATGCGTTTCTAAGTTCGCCTTCACAAAGTTCTGCTCTGTTATGAAGATCTGTATATTTTTTTTGACTTACGCAGGATGTTAAAAGCACAAATATTAAAATACTAATAAGGATTGTAATTTTCATTTTTTTTTAGCTTTTACGGTTAATACTATATAATAGCAAAGGAACTTTTAAACATAAGTTTTACCTATGACTTGGATCAGTCATATCAAAACTCTATGTTCTTTTTGTATTGGTTCTAAAATATCCAATTATTCAGTGGTTGCTTTAAACTAAATAAAATTCACTGACGTAGGTCATTTCATAAAAGGTTAATCCATCTTTTTCAGGTATTTATACAATTCACTATCTGTTGAAATAAAAATAGATGTTTTTCCATCAAAAGTTTTCTCAAATGTTTCCATTGATTTCAGAAAGCCATAAAGATTTCTTGATTGACTTGATTTATCGTAAGCTTTTGCATAAATCGAGGCCGCAGTAGCATCTGCCTTACCCTTAATCATCTCAGCATCCCTGAATGCAAGGGATTGTATATTTTTGAGCTCTCGTTCCTTCTCACCATTAATACGTGAGGCTTCACCCTGGCCTTCTGAGCGGAATTTATCAGCGATACGGAAACGTTCACTTTTCATTCGTTTATACACCTGATCCTGCACTTCCTGCACATAATTGATGCGTTTAAAACGAAAATCTAGTATCTTAATTCCAAGATCCTCAGTCTGTTTATTAGCCGAGTTCAATATCATTTGTTGGATTTTGTCCCGACCTACATAAATCTTTACCAAGGAATCGCCAATAATGTCAGTATCGGATGATTCAGGGATTCTGTTACTTGTACGTACAGTCTCTTCTATGTCATTATTAGCTATAAAATTCCTGGTGTCTCCATCAAGAATATCATCTATACGTGATTGCGCACCACGTTCGTTCGTTAGGCGTTTAAAAAATTGAAGCGGATCAATAATTTGCCATCTTGCATAAGTATCGACAAAAATAAACTTTTTGTCCTTGGTGGGTACTTGGTTTGGAGCACCATTCCATTCCATATAGCGTTTTTCGAAATAATTAGCAACTTGTACAAAGGGCAATTTGAAGTATACCCCAGGTTCAATAATGGCTTCTCCAACTGGCTTTCCAAACTGGGTGATTACCACTTGATCCTTTTCTTCTACAACAAAAGCACTACTGTTTAAAACTATCAGAATGATAATACTTAATATCGTGATTAAGATTGATTTAGTTTTCATTGTTTTCTGTTTTTTTGTTCATCTGCATTTGTAACAAAGGCAAAACGTTGTTGCCTTTTTGGTCTGTTATAACTACATTACCTATGTTGGGTATCACATTTGACATTGTTTCAAGGTAAATTCTTCTTTTTGTTACCTCTGGAGCCTTGACAAATTCATTATATAGGGCAGTGAATCTGGTGGCTTCCCCATCCGCATTATTTACACGTTCAGCAGCATATCCTTTGGCCTGTTGAATGGTTTCTTCTGCCTGACCTCTTGCTTTGGGGATCACTTTATTATATTCTGATTTTGCTTGGTTAATCAAGGTTTCCTTTTCTTGCTGAGCTTCATTCACAGCATTAAAAGCTGCTTTAACAGGCTCTGGCGGATTTACATCCTGAAGTACCACTTGTTCTATTTTGATACCCATTGAATACTCTCTACATATTTGCTGAATGAGTTTCTGTAACTCACTTGCTATTTCTGTACGACCAACAGTCAGTACTTCATTTACTGTGCGATCACCCACAATTTGTCTCATTGCAGCTTCTGAAATAATACGAAGAGTACTCTGAGGATTTCTAACTTTGAACAGGTTCTTGTAAGCATCATCCACCCTATATTGTACAACCCATTGCACCTCTGCAAGATTAAGATCACCAGTAAGCATCAATGATTCGTCTTTTGTACTTGATAATTTCTTATATTGAGTATCTATTCCAGCTTTGGTAGTTCTAAAACCAAATTCCAGCTTTTGTTGCCTTTCTATCGGAACCTTATAAATATCTTCAACGAAGGGTATTTTGAAATTCAATCCCGATTCTACTTGTCTTACATACTTACCAAATCTAGTAATAACTCCTACTTCTTCAGTGCTTATCTGAAAAATTGATGACCACGAAATGAGTACTAAGAATAGTACTGTGGCAATAAGTCGCCAATACTCAAGTATTTTTTTAAACTCTGAAGGTAAATTTAATTCTGCTTTATTCATTTTTGTTTTTTAAATGTATAGGTAGTATGTCCAATTCATCTTTATTGTATATTCTCCAGTTTTCTTTTTCTTAAGCATTTATTGATACACTGACAATCAATACTGTTATACTTATTATTATATTTAATCTATAATTTTTCATCTATTTCTTGAATTATAGTTTTGCTGTTGTTAGTAGGTATAAAAGCTACCTCCAGCAAGTGTAGGCAATACGGCTATTAATATTAATACCAATAACAGATGGATAAAAGCTCCCTCATTGTAAACAAAAAAGCTTATAAACCAAATCATTACTAATAGGCACGTAACTATGTAGGACAAAGCTCTCATAATGTTTCTATTTCTTTATTAGATTCAGGCTATAGTTTGATTTTGGCAAAACATTTACTGTCATAGCTTTAAAACTTAATTTTTCATTTCAAGGGCAAAGAAACTTGTATAAGTCAATCTTACCTATGACTTGGATCAGTCATCTTAAACTATATACCCTTTTTGTTTTGATTCTAAAAACATCTAACCTTCAGTATTTGCTTTAATCGAAATAAAATATACTGACCTAGGTCATTTCATTTAGGATCATGTATGTCTACCTTTATATCTGCAATCGAAAATAATCGATAAGATCTATGGAAAATCAGACTACATATTATAAGATCCGGAAAGAACTTCGCATCTCGATAAAACAAACACTTCCGAAGCTTAAGAGACTAAAAAAGGAAATAAACAATGCTGCATTTTATAATTTGCTCACAGAAGTAATACCTGATATACGTAGTTATATCATCAAAAGAGTTAAAACCGCTATTCAGAAAAATCACTTTCCGAAAAACAAATATGAACCTAATGATTTTATAGATCAGTTATTTATTGAAACCTACGATCATATTGAAAATGTATCTAATGAAGATGAATTCTATGTTTGGCTCTATAAGAAGACCAACGAACTACTAGATGATGCTATCACCGAAGAAGAATTTGACGATTTATTCTTTCAGAATATAGATGATTATTCAAAACAGGAATGGGATCAAATGGAAGAAAAATTCACAGCCGAAAGTGATGGGGATCTCATTATGAAAGAAGAATTAACAGATATTTCGTATTACCAAAATCCTTACACAATAAAAGATGTATTTATAGAAAATACAGAACGTGAACTCATAAAAAAAATAGATGAAACCTTACCTCAAGAACAGGTAGATAAACACGTACAATTGGTATTGCACAATTTACCATTGCAAACTCAAAATGTGTTTGAGCTTTTTACAAAACATCATCTTACGATAGCAGAAATTGCTGAAGTAAGAGATATAAGTATTACAGATGCTAAACAACTTCTAGATGGTGCTAGAAAATCACTAAGAGCAAGCTTGTTTAATAGATTTACTATCGGTTAAAGATGTAAATTACTATGCACAAGAAGTAATTTGCTGTTTGTAAGTATTCTGATCTTAAATTCGTTGTCCGTTCGAGCACAGTCGCTAATCAATTATTACTTTATATAAGTAACTATCTACTGACCTATAAAACTCTTAACCGTTTACGGAAGCCACTAATGTGAAGAACATATAATTCTGAAAGTAACTCTGTGGATTCCTATATAGTTTGCCTTTCGAACAAACCCCAAATCCACATTTACATAAATAGATGGGCATTCCTTGTTTTTTTTTTTGCAATCGATAGTGAATATAATCATTTAATATTCACTTTAAACTAAATCAAATGTACTGACTCTGGTCATTTTATGATGGATCATCTATTTGCACCTTTATATACTTAAAAAAAGGACAAAAAATGAACCTATGAAGAATCAGACCACGAAAATAAAATTGAATTAAAAAGGATTGACATTTTTCCGTTTTATTAAAAGTGAAATAAGTAATCTAAAAATAATACAAAATGAAAAACATAATTATACCTGTTGATTTCTCTAAACAATCAGAGTTCGCTTTAAAGGCAGGAGCCATTTTAGCAAAGAAACACGATGCAGTACTTTACATTCTGCATATGTTGGAATTATCTGATAGCATTATTTCACATTCAGAAACAGATAATAAAAATGAAATGCTATTTATGCTCGCTCTAGCCAAAAAAAAGTTTGCTCCCTTTTTAGGAAAGGAATATCTAGAAGGTGTAAAAGTTAAGACTATGATTAAGCATCATAAGGTATACAAAGAAGTAGATCTTGTCGCCAAAGAAGTAGATGCAGATTTAATTATTATGGGCTCGCACGGTTTAACTGCACAGGATGGCATATTTGCGGGGTCAAACGCAGAAAAAATGGTCCGAAACAGTAAAACACCCGTATTAATTATAAAGTCTGAGCCTAAAGAATTTGAATTAAAGAATGTTGTAATAGCTACAGATTTGAATCCACAAAACACTTCCGTATTTTCACAGAAAGTTGCGATATTCTCTGCTTTGGGAAGCACAATCCATCCTGTTTATGTCAATCTACCAAACAATAATTTTACAAGTTCCAAAGAATTTAAAGAGAAAGTAAGAGTATTTGCAGCTGCAGGTGGATCAAACAAAGTAAAATTTATTGCTGGGTATACAGTTGAAGATGGATTAATTCAATATGCAGAAGAAACAAATGCAGACCTCATTGCAGTAAGTACCCACGCTCGAAAAGGCTTGAATCATTTTCTAAAAGGTAGCATTTCTGAGGATCTAGCAAATCACGCAAAGTTACCTGTCATGACCTTCAAGTTATAAGTAAATATTTGTTGAATGTTGATGATAAAATATACAAAAAATAACTTCTAAGAGTGACTCGTTGTTTTGTATTCTTTCAAAATACCAATATAAATTTTAGAAATAAAAAATATACCTATTAAGACAAAAGCAAACCGTACATACAAATTAAAATATACGATGATGAATAAGACACTATTAAACCCTAAAACACAACTTTTATTAGGTGCAGGACTAGATGTTTTACATTTTGAAAGTGAAGAATGGTTAGACACCATTGCCTTTTGGAAAGACGAAGTTACATTCTTTGATAATTTATTAAAGAAAAAAGAAACTTCAGAAAAAAAGAATCTAGAATATGAAAAGATGCTAAAGGACCTCGATAAAATCTACACTGACTTGTTTGATGACCTAGAATATAGTATTGTAAAACACGAGCAACTATTATCCAGAATACAACAAGGGGAAAAAGGATTGGCTGATGCTGATTACCGAGAAAAACACTATCATATTTTTTTACGAATGGACACTTTTACGAGTGATTTTAAAACGTTCAAAAGAATTGTTTTTGATTATGCTAAAAAGCTATTATAAAATGTAGTATTAAAACATATTTTATGAAACTAACCATATATCCCAAAAGGCATGATACATCGGATACTATTCACATAGCTTTATGGATTTTATAACAGTTTTGAAAGGATTATCACCAAAACAAATCTCAGATGCAGTGATAATAGCAGTTAAAATAGCAAAATCTTTAGGCATTGTCATTCAAAAACACTTTACCCCTTTTTATAGTGCTATAGAGCAAGAAATCATTCAAAATTGTAAACTCTCTCATTTAGGATATGGATTAGTATTGATGAATGCAAACCCTAATCTATCGTTTGTTAGAGATTTTCAAGTGAGTATCTTAAAAGGGTTTTTAAAGATGAAAAATTAATCTCTATTTGAATTAAAAAAATCCGACATAAAAAACTTAACTAATCATTCATATAGCAGTTAATTTTTCTGAAAAAGTGAGTACTGTAATTTCATATAGGCTTTTTTTACTGTTTTTTAATAATTAAAATATATTCAATGAAACAAAATATAACTTCAAATACAATAAACAAGGTTACTAAAGTGCTGTCTAAACTACAGAATGAATATCCTGAAGTCTATAGTTTACTTGATGAAGAACCTTTTGGACATTTAATAGGTACAGAAATGGGAATGAACAACGATACTCTTATAAACTACTTAACAGATATCGAAGAATTATTACAACAACTCAATTCAACACGTATTTCTTAATCAACAATTAATTTTATAATATTATCATTAAAAAATAGCTGACAATATGAATTATACTGTAAGTGGAAATATCATTGCTCATCAACAAGCAACGTTCACCTCTAAGCAAACAAATGTTTCTTTTGGTATTAAAAGAGACCAAAACTATCTCCCAAATCCTGCGGAATTATTGTTAGGGGCATTTGCTGCCTGTTGTTTAAAAAACATTGAACGTTTTTCAGACACATTAAAATTTAACTACGAAGACGCTCGAATTGAAGTCTTGGGTGAAAGACAAGAAAGACCAACAAAATTGGTTGCTATCCAATACACTATTCACATTAAAAGTGAAGACGCCAGTTTAAATGTTAAATTATTGCATAAAAATCTTCAGAAATTTGGTACTATTTATAATACCTTAAAAGAGACCTGCAATATTTCTGGAGAAATAAAATTAATAGATTAGTATATACTATTTCATTAAAACGAATTTTACATTAGTGATTGGATAGACGCCATGAAGAATATTTTTAGGGAGTACAATAGATTCACCAGTAGTTAAAGCGTATTCTTTATCATCTATAGTGATTTTAGCTTGCCCTTCAAGGATTAATAAGGGTGTGTCCATCGGAGATGTATGTGGTTTTAATATATGCTCCTTTTTCATAGCAAATAATATCATTTTATACCCTTCACTTTCAAAATAGATTTTGTTATTTACTTTGTCTTGATATTCAATTTTGCTTGATAAATTATATTCTGTTTTAGCCTTGTTATCCATATTGGAACAGTTTAAAACTAATATTGCAATTGGTATTATGAGTAGTTTTTTCATTTGTTTTATAAATTATAGGAGTATTTGACTTTTGCTTTAATTGACTTTCTAAGAGAGTGTATCATTTAAAAACCAACTTAGATTCAAAAATTTCAGATCTAGAAGAAGCTCTATGTATAACAGGAATAAGACTTACAAAAACCTCAAAATTTCTAGTAAATACAGAGGTGCTTTCAGTTATCTTACCTAATTCTAACTTCATCTGCTTTTCTATTACCAGTTTGTTATTTTTACTATCATTTGATTTTATTAAAAAACTTTCTTTACTAATAAAATCATCTCTTCCTAGTTCTTTTGAGATTCTGCGTATTTTGCTATCATCCCAGTTAGCGATTAAAATGGGAATATCTTCTTTTCCGTGTATGTCATAAACAAATAAATAGAGTTGGTACTCCATTTGTAATTTTATGTCCAAAGGATGAAAAATAATTTCTGTAATCACCGTTATGGTATTCGTATTATTCTCACTTACATTAACAAACTCTGGAATTTCCTTAAGATGTACTTTACTTATTTTTGCCATAATTTAGTTTTACTAAGTGTTTTTTAGAATATAATAGTATCTAAAAAAAGAATAAAATTTTTATCCTAATTAGACTTCTTTACCTTTTAGCATTTTATTCCAATACAGAAAGGGGAGAATGTATTTTTTGAGAATCCATAATCGCCAATGTTCTTTGGAGGAATCCTTAATTAACAATCGCTTCAATTTAGGATCTGGCATAAATTTTTTAGAATAGTCAAACTCTGCTAAGACCATCTTACCATAACCGGTAATAAAAGGGCAAGAAGAATAGCCATCGTACTTCCTGTCACTAAGTTTTTGATATTTAATAAGCTTTAAAACGTTAGTTACAACTACTGGAGCTTGTTTTCTAATTGCAGCACTGGTTTTAGACGTAGGAACATTAGAAACATCTCCCAATCCAAAAATATTTGTATATTTTTTATGCTGAAGTGTGAATGGGTCAACATCTACCCAATCTGCTTCATCTACCAGTAATGACTGTTTTATAAACTCTGGCGGCACATTGGGTGGTACGAGATGTAACATATCGTATTTGATTCCCACCAAATTATTCTCTTTAAAAAGTTCTACTATGATTGGGTTACGTTCTTCACTCTCTGGAGATACGACAAACCAAGCAATTTGTTTGTCGCTTTCAAATTTTTTGAGTTCGTAACTAAACTTTATATTTATATTCTTTCTATCGATAACTTCATACAATGTTTTTGCAATTTCCAGAACAGGAAAGATTCCGTCTGCGGCAGATGCATAAATGACGTGTGTTTTATTCTTAATGCCAGCTCTTTTAAAATGATCATCAGCCAGATACATTATCTTTTGTGGTGCGCCACCACATTTATAAGGTTTGGTTGGTTGAGTGAATAGCGCAACACCTCCTTTAAAGTTTTTAATCACATCCCAAGTGTGATTTGGATTGGTATAGTTACTACATACTACACCTTTATTAATAGCTTCTGGTAAACCCTCTACTAAAGTTGTATCTAATTTTAATCCTGGAGCAACTATCAAATAATCGTATGAAAAAGTAGTATTCCCTGTTTTAACTTCATCTTTTTCAGGGTAAATTGAAACCGCTTTATCTTTAATCCAATCTGCTTTTTTAGGCATAACGGATGCCATCGATCTTTGCGTTTTCTCATAATTATAAGTGCCAGCACCTACCAATGTCCAAGCAGGCTGATACCAATGTTTATCTGAAGGCTCAATAATACCTACTTTTAATTTTGGATTCTTTTTAAGTAAACTGCTAGCAGTCATTAGACCAGCAGTTCCACCTCCAATAGCGAGTATTTGATAATGTGTTTTCATAGGGGGTCTAAATTTATAACAGTGTTGTGGGTGCTTCATATTCTGAAATCTCAAATACTCCTGTTTGTTTAATAGCATCAAAGCCCCCTTTAATGTCAATAAGGTGCTTATACCCTTTTGCTCTTAAAATAGATATAAATGTCATAGATCTGTACCCACTTCGACAATGAACGTAGTAGGTTTTTCTTTTATCTATTAAATTCATACTTTCATTAAGATAATCAAGAGGTACATTAACCGCACCTTCAATATGTTCACTATTATATTCACTCTTTCTACGTACATCTAAAATATTAATAGAGCTCCTTTCTGTAGTTAGAGAAAGTTCTTCTGTAGTGACAGAGATTATGGTATTGACTTCTCTTCCTGCTGCCATCCAAGCTTCGATCCCCCCTTTTAAATACCCTAGATTTTTATCAAATCCTATTCTTGCTAAGCGTGTTGCTACTTCTTCTTCTCTTCCTTCTTCAGCAATAATAAGAATAGTTTGTTTTAGATTTATTATCGTTGTGCCTACCCAATTAGCGAAACTCCCATCAATCCCAATGTTATAGGATTTAGGAATGAATGCCTTTGCAAAAACCTGTGCTTCTCTAGTATCTAATACGATAGCAGAAGTTTCTTTCATTGCAGTTTCAAAAGAGTTGATATTTAGTAGTTTTATCCCTTTTTTTACCACACTATCAATGTTTTCATATCCTTTGATGTTCATCATTACATTTTGTGGGAAATAACCAGGAGGCGGCGTTAATCCTGTTAAGATAGCATCGACAAAATCTTCTTTCGTCATATCTGCACGAAGTGCATAGTTTGTCTTTTTTTGATACCCTAATGTATTTGTAATTTCATCACTCATCGTTTTTCCACAGGCACTTCCTGCACCGTGTCCAGGGTAGACGATAATATCATCTTCTAACGGGATTATTTTATTACGAAGAGAATCGAATAAATATCCAGCAAGTTTCTCTTGTGTAAATTCAGCAATCACTTTTTGGGCTAAGTCTGGGCGTCCCACATCACCAATAAATAATGTGTCTCCTGAGAAAAGTGAAGTTGCCTTACCGTTTTTATCTGTAAGTAAATAACAACTACTTTCCATCGTGTGACCAGGTGTATGTAATAGTTGTATATTAGCATTACCTAATTTAAATTCTTGTCCATCTTTTGCTGAGACAAAATCAAAACCTGTTTCCATTGTTGTTGGTCCATAAACAATAGTAGCTCCTGTTTTTTTGGAAAGGTCTATATGACCTGAAACGAAATCGGCGTGAAAATGCGTTTCAAAGACATATTTTATTTTTGCATTTCGTTCGTTAGCCATTTCTATATAAGGTGCTACTTCACGTAATGGGTCAATAATTGCTACTTCCCCATTGCTTTCAATGTAATAAGCACCTTGTGCCAGACAGCCTGTGTAAATTTGTTCTACTTTCATTTTTATTTTCTTATTTTGAATTATCGTAAAGAGTGCTCGCGTAAAATATAATCACTCCAATTAGAAATCTATCTTAGGCTAAGCTTATAATTTTGTATTTAAAAAATCTAAGTATAAAGACATATTATATTGAAAGTTAATACAGTAGCTTTTGTTGCAAAGCTCTGATTTTAACAATACAAAAGCACTGACCTTCGTCAGTTTAGATACTAATTATTAAAAGAGTTCTTTGAAGAGAATATAAACTCTCTTAAGTAAAACAAACCACCAAGATACTTATTAAGCTTCTTGTCATTGATAAGTTTATTAAAATAGATACCAATAAATTCCTATCATTGAAAACTTTGTAAATAGAACAAGAAATCTCCAATCGATTATTAAATTTTCAATGTCTCTAATACTGAAACAGTTTTCTTGTTTTCGGATGAGTTAGCTCCGTTTGTTTGACCGATATTTTTATTTTCCATTATTCAAAATATTTATATGAAGTGATATTTTACATTGTTTATAGTTCAATTTTTTGACTACACGGCAAGATCTTAAAAAAGATCTTAAAAAATATATCATTATATATCATTATAGAATTTGTGCAAATAGCCTTAATGAATTCTTGGAAATATACGACAAGGGATAAATAGAACATCTGTTATAAATTAAAAAAAACCAGTTGCCAGTCGAGTAGGAAAAGGGGAATTTCACCCCTAATCCTCTCTCAGAACCGTACGTGAACCTCTAGATTCATTCGCTTTCACTCATCTCTAATATTTACACCTGACTGATCTTCTCAGCCTTTTCTACTATCGCTCCATAAGTCACCGTTACCAACAATCGTAACCGATTATGGCTTGTCTAAAACAACTTATTATAAAACTTTAAAATGGTTAGAGAATAGGACGAATTAAAGATGAAGTTTTGTGAAAAAATATTATCTTTTTGACTTCTAAAAACATCGTAATAAAATCGATTCTTAAGCATGTATTTTTAAATTATTCGAATGTATTTAAAGTACGGTTTTAAAGTATGGAAAAGCTACTAAATAAGCATAAAATGCGTACTTTAAAAAATATAAACATCTGATAATCAGTATATAATAAAATAACCCTCAGGATTCGAGAGCCTCAGGGTTCGATAATTATGCATTCCTACACCCTAATGTTGCATTCCTCAACCCTAATGTTGCGTTCCTACACCCTAATGTTGCATTCCTCAACCCTAATGTT
>NZ_KE387188.1:35359-173536 GCF_000430665.1 Aquimarina muelleri DSM 19832
GTTACGTTCCTACACCCTGATGTTGCGTTCCTCAACCCTAATGTTGCGTTCCTACACCCTAATGTTGCATTCCTCAACCCTAATGTTGTGTTCCTACACCCTAATGTTGCATTCCTCCACCTGATTTTACGTTCCTACCTGCCGCAATCGCATTCTTCACCCTTCTAGAACCTCAGGGGTTGCAGTGGGCTGAGGCTCTCGAAGCTCTACCTTCAAAAGACTACGACAGACAATTAATAATCTTAACGTAACAATGTAAAAATACCAGAATCTATTCTGTTTGGGGCTTAGTATAACCTATGGATTCCGTTCTGCAACGGAATGACAGGTAGTGTTCACTAAAGAATAACAAATCGAATTATATGTGTGTGTCCTGTAAATTATTGTATTGTACTTAACCTTTCACTTAAGTAGTATTAGTCGTGGATTCCGTTCTGCAACGGAATGACATATCAAGTCACTGTTATGTATTATAAATTTTTATCTCATAGGTATCCAAAATTAGTATCTATAGATATACAAAAACAAAAATCCCTCAACAGTTAGATACTATCGAGGGATTTTTTAATACACTATTTTTTTACTTATCGCTTAGGAATTTCTTTTAAAATCTCTTTTACAAATTTCCAGTATTTCTGTACCGATGATATGCTTGCTCTTTCGTCTGGAGAGTGCGCTCCCAAAATTGTTGGTCCAAAGGAAATCATATCCATATCTGGATAATTTTGCCCAAGGATACCGCATTCTAAACCAGCATGGCAAGCGGCAACATGTGCTTTTTCATTATTTAATTTTGTATATAGAGTATCCAATACTTTTAATATTGGCGAATCCATATTGGGTGCCCATCCTGGGTAATCTCCACCTGTAGTTACCTCGCATCCTGTAAGCTCAAAAGTAGCTCTTAGTTTGTTTACCAAATCTTGTTTAGAGGTTTCTACACTACTACGAGTTAAACACTTTACAGAAATTTCTCCATTTGCAATAGTTACTTTTGCTATATTATTAGAGGTTTCTACCAAATCAGGTATCGATGCACTCATGGTATACACCCCGTTATGTGCTGCATACAATGCTTTTATAATCCCTTCTTGCACCCCTAACTCCATTACATTTTCTGGAGTATCTGTTGCAGTAACTTCTATAACCAAATTAGGTTCTACTATTACAAGTTCTTGTTTAATAATTTTAGACAACTCTCCTATTTCAAACTCAAAAGCTTCTGCCTGTATCGTATCTACTACTACAGTAGCAAAACTTTCTCTTGGGATTGCATTACGCAGGCTTCCTCCTTCTATATTACTTATTTGTAATCCAAAGTTTTCGAACCCATCATATAAAAGACGGTTCATTATCTTATTAGCATTACCTAAACCTTTATGAATATCCATACCCGAGTGCCCACCATTAAGTCCTCGTATGGCAATAGTATACCCTGTTTTGCCTTCTGCTACCGTTTCTTGCTTATAGCTTCTTGTTGCAGTAATATCTACACCTCCAGCACATCCTACTCCTATTTCATCATCCTCTTCAGTATCCAGATTTAGTAATATCTCTCCGTCTAACAAACCTCCTTCTAGCCCCATTGCACCTGTCATTCCAGTCTCTTCGTCGATAGTAAACAATGCTTCGATTGCAGGGTGTGGTATATCTGTAGATTCTAGAATTGCCATAATAGTTGCCACTCCCAATCCGTTATCTGCTCCCAGAGTAGTACCATTAGCTCTAACCCAGTCCCCATCGATACGCATTTCTATTCCCTGAGCATCAAAATCAAAATCGGTATCTGCATTTTTTTGATGTACCATATCCAAATGCGATTGCATCACTATCGTTTTGCGATCCTCCATACCTGCCGTAGCTGGTTTTTTGATAATAACATTACCGACGGTATCAATATGCACAGACAATCCTAAGGATTCTCCAAAGTTTTTCATAAATGCAATTACTCGTTCTTCTTTTTTTGAAGGACGTGGTACCGCATTAAGGTCTGCAAATTTATTCCAAAGGTTTTGGGGTTCTAAAGCTCTTATTTCTGAATTCATAGATCTGTTATTTTTAGAACTGCGAAATTCTATATTTTAAATTAAGTATCAAAGTTTAAGGAGCGTAAAGTAGCTAAGTTTATAAATTACTTTTAATCTGTACTAAAAAACTCTTAATTGTTGATTTCTATATCAATTTAACTTTGAAATTGTACATATATTTACGCAATGCAATCTAAGACAAAACTATATCTTACTTTATTATTACCAGTTCAAATCCTTATTATTAAGGGGATCTCTTTTTTTCCTGAAGCTGTAGAACGATTTTATAGTAATGGTTTATTTGTATATACCTCTAAAATTTTGCGATATGTATTTGGATGGTTGCCATTTTCTTTTGGAGACATTTTATACTGTGTTTTAATTATTATGCTAATACGTTTTTTATTTAAAAAGGTATTTAAAAAGCATTTTTTATGGAAAGAAATAGTATTGGATATTGGCGCTACTTTATCAATTGTATATGCATGTTTTCATATCCTTTGGGGAATAAATTATTATAGACTACCCTTACATGAAATATTAGAATTAGACGATGAATATACTGAAGAAGAGCTTATTACTGTTTCTGAAAAATTAATAACTCATGCTAATTCTTTGCACGCTACTTTAGAACCCAACGATTCTTTATCTATACAAATACCATATAATAAAAATGAAATATTTAAAAAAACTATTCCTGCATACGAGCAATTACATACCATATTACCCGATTTAAAATACCATCCAAAAAGTATTAAAAAATCTATATTAAGTCTGCCTCTTACCTATATGGGATTTAGCGGATATCTAAACCCTCTTACTAACGAGGCACAAGTAAATGGTTTGATTCTTAATTACAAAGCTCCTACAACAAGTTGTCATGAAGAGGCTCACCAACTAGGTTTTGCTAAAGAAAATGAAGCTAATTTTATTGCGGCATTAACTACTATGAATTATGAAGATCCTTATTTTAAATATAGCGGAACTACATTTGCTCTAAAATTTTGCCTTAATGATTTATACTTTCGTAACGAAGAAAAGGCTATTTGCCTGGCAGAAGAGTTAAGACCTGGTATACGAGCAAATTATCGCGAAGTAAATGAGTTTTGGGAATCTTACGAAAACCCTTTAGAGTTTATTTTTGAAAGTACTTACGACAGTTACTTAAAAGCCAACAACCAACCTGATGGTATGGAAACTTATAGTTATGTTGTAGCTTTATTAGTTAATTATTATAAGACTAGGTTATAGAGCATCTACAATGTATTATAATAATCTACAATCCTAATTAGGTCATTTTCTTTTTTATAATTAAGCCCTTTTGAGGAAACGTACTTTTCAATTTCATTCTTTTTATCTTCCAAAACTTTCAATATATCTTTCTGTTTTAATTTGATTTTAAGTAAACCGCCTCCAGCTTTCAATATAAAATAACTACGCTTTTCTACATATTCATCATTCGTTGTCTGTTCATAAGCATTAATTGCATTTTGACCTTGCTTTAATTTCTTTTCTACCTTCATCACCAAAGAATTCTCCCCTTCTTTTAAAAAGACAAAAAACTGCTTTCTCCCTTCATAATCTAACATCTTATAAACGTACCCTTCGTCCAAAACAACTCGAATATTCTCTCTTTTCAAAACATTGAATATTTCTGTAACTTCAATTTCATCATTTATAGTATTATATCTAACATAGGCTCTACGCATTTTTTTTCCGTTTACGTATACTGAAGCAAGCTTATTTTCATTTTCATAATACTGATGCCCCTGAACAGTGTTCTTAAGAGGTTTCTT
Source organism: Aquimarina muelleri DSM 19832 (assembly GCF_000430665.1). Classification (GTDB taxonomy): domain Bacteria; phylum Bacteroidota; class Bacteroidia; order Flavobacteriales; family Flavobacteriaceae; genus Aquimarina; species Aquimarina muelleri. The sequence continues at coordinate 39,183 of NZ_KE387188.1, forward strand.
GACAACTACTCGAGTCCCATAGGCACTCATATTTTCGGTTTCTTCAGCCCCAGCAACTGGGCCAATTTTTGCTTGCCCAACAACCAGGCAATTTTGCAACAATAAAAGCACTAAAAACAATTTTTGCATTCTCTTAAATTTAAACTTTTCCGAAGTAAAGAAATGACTTTTACATATCATATCACTCATTATTAAAAACACTATTTAACAATCTGATATATTAAATTCAGACAAAATTAAATAGATAAGTCAATCATAAAGTTATAGCGTATTGTAGTAATCGATAACTGCGATTACATCTTCTTCTTTTTTTAAATTTAATTTTTTTGAAGACAAAAACTTTTCTACTTGGTCTTTTTTATCGTTTAAAACTTCAATAATATTTTTCTTTTTAAGCTTTATGCTTTTAATTTCTTCCTTTTCATTATCTACTACAAAATACTTGTTAATTGAAATATATCGAGAAGGACTACTTGTTTCATAACCAGTTCTAGCTTGTCTACCTCCTTTTATTTTCTTTTGAGTTTTTATTGCTAACGAGTATCGTCCTTTATTAAACGTTATAAAAAAATGTTTATCTCCTTCATAATTAAATAATCTGTAACTATATTTTTCAAGAGCTACTTCGATGTTATCTATTTTTAAGATATTAAAAGCTTGATCTTTTTGTGAAACTTCTATTTCATCATTAAAAGCATTATATCTAACTAAGCATTTGCGATCTCTTTTTTTATTGATATATATCGTAGCTAGACTATTATGCTCTTCATAATACTGATGTCCTTTGATGGTACGATCTATTTCTTTATTTCTAACAATCATTGTTGTACTATAAGGAGAGATAAACGAGTTTCCTTCCGGATCAGCTCCATTATCTATAGTTTGCTGCCCTGTCATTGAGATAGTTAATAGAAATAAAAGTAAAAAATTTTGCATTATTTAAAATTTTATTGTTAATATTTTGGTTCAATTTCTAAAAATCAGTGTATATAACAACATTACTAATGTTAAAACAATCTTAATTAATAATATTTTTTTAGTGCAACTGCTATCTTTAAAATCAATTCATTTTGCTTTACACCTATTCCTATGAAAAAACTTCTATTATCACTTACGGTGGTATGCGGAATCTTAAATTCTTATGCTCAGGATTATTTTCCAAAAAATGATGGAGTTAACACTACAGACTCTAACTATACCGTATTTAAAAACGCTACCATTCATACCTCACCCGATTCTGAAATTAAGAACGGAACGTTGGTTATTCAAAAAGGTAAAATTGTACAGGTCGGAAATACTGTTACCATACCTGCTAACAGTATTATTATAGATCTACAAGGAAAACATATTTATGCTTCTTTTATCGATCCTTACACTAATTTTGGTATCGAAAAACCAAAATCTAAAGGAGAAAGCCCATTTCGTGGCAATCCTCAATATGAGGCATCCAGAGCAGGGTATTATTGGAACGATCATATCCGACCCGAAACCAATGCGCTTACTCATTTTAAATATGATGCAAAAAAAGCTACAGAATATATCCAACAAGGTTTTGGAGTCCTTCATACCCACATGCCCGATGGTATTGTAAGAGGAACAGGATTGCTAGTTGCTCTAAATAATAAAGGAACGGAAGGAGAACGATTATTAAGTGATCGATCTGCACAGTTTTTGTCTTTTTCTAAAAGCAATAAAAGTAAACAACTTTATCCGACCTCTTTAATGGGAGCGATAGCATTACTAAGGCAAATGTACTACGATGCCAATTGGTATACTACTGGTAACGCAGATAACAAAGATTTATCCTTAGAGGCATTACTCCGAAATAAAAATTTGCCGCAAATTTTTGAAGCAGGAAGCAGAATAAACGGTTTTAGAGCAGATAAGATAGGGGATCAGTTTAATACACAATATGTTATTGTTGGTGGTGGAGATGAGTATGCAAAAATTGATAAAGTAAAGGCTACAAATGCTAAATATATTATTCCTTTAGATTTTCCAGAAGCATACGATGTATCCGATCCTTTTGCTACTAACTCGGTAAGTTTGGGAGATATGCGCCACTGGAACCAAGCACCTACAAACCCTGCGGTTTTATCTAAAAACGGAATCTCTTTTTCGTTAACTACACACAAACTAAAAAAGATAGGAGAACTTAACTCCAGAATAGAAAAAGCCATTCAGCATGGTTTAGACAAAAAGACTGCTATTGCCGCTCTTACTACTATTCCTGCTCAAATTTTAGGAAAAAGTGATTTATTGGGAAGCCTTAAAAAAGGAAGCTACGCTAATTTTTTAATTACTAAAAAAGAGTTATTCTCTAAAGACAATATACTGTATGAAAATTGGGTACAAGGGCATAAAAATATAATAAACGATAGGACTACTACCGATATCAATGGTGCTTATGAGCTAACCGTTGCAGGTACTACTTATGATGTATCTATCTCAGGAAAAACTTCTACCCCTAAAGCTGTAATCAAATTAGGAGAGACTAAATTAGGAACCAAAATAAGCCGAACAGAGGATTGGGTGCATCTTACTTTTACAGATCCCGATACCACAAAGACTCAATATACCAGAATTGTATCCCAGGTTAACAACACTGCTACACTTTGGAGTGGTAAAGCAATTCTGCCAAATGGATCTGAAACTTCTTTTTCTATACAAAAGAAACCAAAAGATGATTCTGCTAAAAATTCAAAAGAAAAACCTAAAAAACCAGAAGAAAAACCAGAAATATTCCCTATTACCTATCCAAATATTGCGTACGGCAACACCCAACTACCTAAACCAGAAACCATACTATTTAAAAATGCAACAGTTTGGACAAATGAAGCTGATGGAATTTTAACAGAAACCGATGTATTGATAAAAGATGGTAAAATCTCTGCCGTTGGTAAAAACCTTAGCTCCACAAATGCAAAAGTAATTGATGCTACAGGAAAACATATTACTGCAGGAATAATAGATGAACACTCTCATATTGCAGCAGCAGCAATTAATGAAGCAGGGCACAACTCCTCTGCAGAGGTGACTATCGAAGATGTAGTGTCTCCTGATGATATTAATATCTATAGAAATCTTGCTGGTGGAGTTACTTCTATACAAATACTACATGGGTCTGCAAATCCTATTGGTGGTAGATCTGCAATTATAAAACTAAAATGGGGGCAAGATGCGGATAATCTTATTTTTCCTAACTCTCCTAAATTTATAAAATTTGCTTTAGGTGAAAACGTAAAGCAAAGCAACTGGCAAAGTTTTAGCCGTTTTCCGCAATCCAGAATGGGAGTAGAACAATTGTATATGGATTATTTTTCTCGTGCAAAAGAATACGAAAAACTTAAAAACAGCGGAAAATCGTATCGTAAAGACACCGAAATGGAGACTCTTGTAGAGATCCTTAATGGAGAGCGCTATATAAGCTGCCACTCTTATGTACAAAGTGAAATCAACATGCTTATGAAAGTTGCTGAAAAGTTCAACTTTAAGATCAATACTTTTACCCATATTTTAGAAGGCTATAAAGTAGCTGATAAAATGGCAGCTCATGGTGTTGGAGGGTCTACTTTTTCAGACTGGTGGGCATATAAATATGAGGTAAATGATGCTATCCCTTATAATGCTTCTATTATGCACAATCAAGGAGTAGTTACTGCTATTAATAGTGATGACGCAGAGATGGCTCGTCGTCTTAATCAAGAGGCTGCTAAATCTGTAAAATATGGCGGTGTTAGTGAAGAGGATGCTTTAAAATTTGTAACTCTTAACCCTGCTAAATTATTACATATAGATAATCGGGTAGGAAGCATAAAAGTAGGAAAAGATGCAGATGTAGTTTTATGGACAGACCATCCATTATCCATATACGCTAAAGCTGAAAAAACAATAATCGAAGGAGCTGTCTACTTTGATATCGAAAAAGATAAGGTAATGCGAAAATCTATTGCTGCAGAAAAAAACAAACTTTCAGCATTATTATTAAAAGCCAAAAATAGTGGTCTTAAAACACAACCTGCAAAGAAAAAAGAAAAGCAGCATTTTGAGTGTGAAACTTTAGAGACTATTAATTAAAAATAAAATTATGTCAGACTGAGCTTGTCGAAATCCAATACAACAAAAACATGAAAAAAATAGTATGCATAACAGGGCTGTTTCTAATTTTCTTCGGAAATCTAACAGCACAACAAACTCCTGCTAAGGCGCAAAGCGAAATAATTACCATAACTGGTGCTACTGCTCATATTGGTAATGGAGAAGTTATAGAAAATAGCAGTATAACTTTTGAAAATGGAAAGATAACCGCCATTGGAGTTAAAGGAAATTTCTCTACTACAGGAAAAATAATCGATGCTACAGGAAAACATGTATATCCTGGGTTTATCGCTCCCAATTCTACATTAGGTCTTGTAGAAATAGGTGCGGTTCGAGCAACCGATGACGATAGCGAAATAGGAAATTACAATCCCCATATACGCAGTATTATTGCTTATAATGCAGAAAGCAAGATTGTAGAAAGTATGCGTCCAAATGGTATTTTGATCGCACAAGTTACTCCTCGTGGAGGTAAGATTTCAGGAACCTCATCGATCGTACAATTAGACGCCTGGAACTGGGAGGATGCAGTAATAAAATTAGATGATGGAATACATATAAATTGGCCAAGTACTTTTACCAGAGGTCGTTGGTGGCTAGGTGAAGATCCTGGTTACAAACCCAATAAAGACTATTCTAAACAAGTTACAGAATTAGTAGATTTTATACATCAGGCTAAAGCTGCTACCCCTTCAAAAAGTACGACAACTAATCTACCATATCAAGCAATGCATGGTATTTTTGACGGATCTAAAACCTTATTTGTAAATGCAGGTACCGAAAAGCAAATTTTGGATGTAATCACTTTTGCAAAAGAAAATAATATCCAAAAAACAGTAATAGTTGGTGCGTACCAAGCGTATAAGGTAGCATCGCAATTAAAACAAAATAATGTTTCGGTATTGATCACAAGAACACACAGTACTCCTGAATTAGAAGATGACGATTACGATTTACCGTATAAAAATGCAAAGCTACTTATGGATGCTGGTGTGCTGGTTGCATTGCAAAACACTGGTCAAATGGAGCGTGCTAATGCTAGAAATCTGCCTTTTCAAGCAGGAACGGTTGCTGCACATGGATTAGATAAAGAAAAAGCAGTACAGCTTATTACGGGTAATAGTGCAAAGATACTTGGTATTGATGCTTTTACAGGAACTCTGGAAGTTGGTAAAGATGCTACTTTATTTATTAGTATTGGAGATGCTTTGGATATGCGAACAAATCAATTAGAAAAAGCTTTTATCCAAGGACGTGATATTAGTTTAGAAAGTCACCAGACTAAGCTTTGGAAACGATATAAGAACAAGTACACTACTAAATAAGAAATAATAATAACAAAGTACTCCACATAAATTAAATAATTTATGTGGAGTATATTTTTTAGAAATACTGTTTTTTCAGTACTTAAACTCTTTCATATCCTCTAATGCGCTAACCAGCATATTTACATGATTATTTGTACAACTTTCGCCCATGATACCTATTCTCCAAATTTTTCCAGCAAAAGCTCCTAACCCTCCTCCTACTTCGATATTATAGTCATTTAATAATTTTGTCCTAAGTAAAGCTTCATCATTTCCTTTTGGTAAGAATACAGAGTTTAAATTTGGTAAACGGTATGGTTCCTCTACCAGATATTGAAACCCTAATGTTTCTAATTTTGTTTTTAATACTTGATGTACTTTTTGATGTCTGACCCATCGATTGTCTAATCCTTCTTCCAAAACAATTCGTAACGATTCTCTTAACGCAAATACAGAGGATACTGGTGCGGTATGATGATACGCTCGTTTTGCACCTCCCCAGTAATTTTTAACTAAACTAAGATCTAAAAACCAACTTTGCACTTTTGTTTTTCGGTTTTCTAATACTTGTACTGCTTTATCCGAAAAACTAACTGGTGATAACCCAGGAGGAGCACTAAGACATTTTTGTGTTCCTGTGTATATTGCATCTATACCCCATTCGTCTACTTTTAGCTCTATTCCACAATAGGAAGTCACTGCATCTACCATAAATAAACCCCCTGCATTATGAACTAGATCACTAATTTCTTTTAATGGCTGCAATGCTCCTGTAGAAGTTTCGGCATGAACCAAGGCCAACAACTTAGGTTTTGGGCATTTTTCTAATGCTTTTTTAACATGATCGGTAGAAATCACTGTTCCCCACTCTACTTCTATCTTATGTACTATAGCTCCGCAGCGCTCTGCTATATCGACCATCCTGCCTCCAAAGACTCCATTAACCCCTATAATGACTTCATCTCCTGGTTCTATAAGATTTACCAAACATGTTTCCATACCTGCGCTTCCAGGAGCAGATACTACAAAGGTTAGGTGGTTTTTAGTAATAAAAGTTTCTTGTACCATTGTTTTTACCTCATCCATAATCGTTACAAATTCTGGATCTAAATGACCTATCAATGGGGTAGCCATTGCTTTTAAAACTCTGGGATGTGCATCAGATGGGCCTGGTCCCATTAAAATTCTAGTACTGGTTTTAAGCTCGCTATACATACTATTAATTTTAGCAGATTATCAACTATATCGTTTTCGATAAAGTTAAATAATTTGATTAACCTGTGGTTTTGGTTTTTATTAAGTTTTATATAAAATCAAAGCTCATACTATCAATACTCAATTAAGGATGTAAAATATTTTAAAGAAATTATTAAATTCAAAAAAAAGCACCCTAATTTTTATGAAAAAAAAAAGTGAGTTTTTTCATAAAATAAGAAGCGCTATAGAGTTAACTCTATAGCGCTTCTTATTTTAAATAGATTTATACTCCTAATAAACTATAAATTTTCAGCTTTTTCTTCTTTCGGCTTTTCAAACAACGAAGCAGAAGGTTTTTGTTTACTTGCTTTAGCATTTATAAAATTCACTTCTTTCTTAACGTTACCAACCAAACCATCTTTATATTCTCTCCATTTTAGAGTTTTAGGTAATAATAATCCATTTACATCATTCCAATCCGTATATTCTACTAAACTAATTTTTTCACTGGTTTCTTTACTAAAAAAAGTAACTGTATACCCAAGAAACTTCATTTTTTTAGAAGCTTTATCATAGTAAAGAAAATAATTATCTTTTGGAGAATCTCCTACTCCATCACCATAAGATATTTTATACCCAGGGTATGAAATCCCATCGACTTTAAGATCATCAGATTTTTGATACGAAATCCCTTGATCTCCTAATACAAAAGGCATTGTATAAAAATAAAACATTAGATTATGATAGAATCTAGGGTCTCTTTCAAAGTAAGTAGAGTCTTGTACTATCCAGGCTTCTTTGCCATCAAAACCTAAAACAAATTTATCTGTTTCTATACGAGCACGTCGAGTTTTAAGATCTGTAATATGTTTTTCGTTTCCTTCTGGATTAACCTTTTCAAAAACTAAAGTATTCATTTGATCAAAAGCTAAAATGCCTCCATGTGCTTTAAAAACAGCAGTTATATCTTCAGGAAAATCAGCAGATCTGTCTGGTATAATTTCTTCTTTGGGTTCTTTTTTAGCTTCTGGCTCTTTATTTACTTTTGAGTTACAAGACGCTAATAAAATTATTATAAATAATAGTGCGAGTGTTTTTTTCATAATTGAGGTTATACAAATTTATACTTTAAAGCACAAGTAGTCGAAATTATTCTATAACCTTACAGAAATAACAAGCTAATATCAGGTTTTCTGCTTTTTCTTTTTTGCTGCAGGAAAAAGGACATTGTTCAAAATTAAGCGATACCCTGGGGAGTTAGGATGTAATTCTAATTCTGTTTTTGGGTCTCCAACTCTATGCGTATAATCTTCGGGATCATGCCCTCCATAAAACGTAAAAAAACCTTTTCCTTTAATCCCATGTATATAGCGAGCTTCAGAATTGGTTTTATTTTCTCCTAAAACTAATACATTAGATTTTATTTCGTTGGGATTATATGCGGTTGTTTGCCCCATAAAACCTTTAACTAAAGCAGTATGATTTTGACACAACATGGTAGGTATTGGATCCCATTTAGCTGAAAAATCCATAAGAGTAAAATAGTCTGTGGTTTTAGAGATACGACGATTTCTAGTCATATCTATAGAAGAAAATTCATATATATTTGGACTACGTTCTAACGTAAAATTTTTAAATGCAAAGGTTTTATTATAATCTATTTTAGACTGATACCCAGGCTCACTAGGGTCACCATCAAACATAGATTCGCAAATATCCACACCTTCTGCCGCCAATGCTATCTCAAAACTATCTGTAGCACTGCACATAGCAAACATAAAGCCTCCTCCAACAACATAATCCCTGATTTTTAAAGCAACCCCTAATTTTTCTTGAGATACTTTTTGATATCCAAGGTCTTTTGCTAATTTTTCTGCTGCTGCTTTTTCTCTTATATACCAGGGAGCAGCCCTATAAGAATCGTAAAATTTACCATATTGTCCTGTAAAATCTTCATGATGCAAATGCAACCAATCGTATAAAATTAGATTATCTTCTAATACCTCTTTATCGTAAATGGTTTCATAAGGGATTTCTGCAAAAGTTAATACCATGGTAACGGCATCATCCCAAGGTTGATTTCCTTTTGGAGAGTATACTGCAATTTTTGGAGCTTTTTCGAGAACTACAGCTTCCATATTTTGAGATGGACTACTAATATCTTCTAAAATCTGATTGGTATCTCTATCATTAAGTACCTCATAAGATACACCACGAATGGTACATTCTTTTCGAATATCTTCGGTATCTGGTAATAAAAAAGATCCTCCTCTATAATTCAACAACCATTTAACTTTAAGATCTTTACTTAAAGTCCAATACGTAATCCCATACGCTTTTAGATGGTTTTGTTGCCCTTCGGCGTCCATAGGTATTAGTATATAAGAAGCAAAAGATTGTATTGTAAATAGCAAAATCAAGACAAATATAAAAGGTCTAAAAGATCTTTTATATAGCGTCCTTGGTTTTGCTATTTGTATATTTTTAAAAAGGTACTTCATCATCATCATTAGAGTCATTTATGCTACTCCCAAAGGCTTCATCGGCACTAGGAAGATGTTTGGCACTAAAGGATTCATCTTCTTCTTTACCGTCATTCATTTTAGAATGAAACTCAAAAGGGGTACTAAAATCATCTAAGTTATCAAATTTACCTAAGTGACCAATGAATTTTAACCTTATATTTTCTAATCCACCATTACGGTGTTTTGCTACAATGAACTCTCCTTGTCCTTGTGTAGGAGATCTTTCTTCATCATCCCATTCATCAATTTTATAATACTCAGGTCTAAATATAAAAGCTACAATATCAGCATCCTGCTCTATCGCTCCAGATTCCCGAAGATCACTAAGTAAAGGTCTTTTACTTCCTCCACGAGTTTCTACGGCACGAGATAACTGTGATAAAGCTATTACAGGAATACTTAATTCTTTTGCTAAAGCTTTTAAGTTACGAGAAATTGTAGAGATCTCTTGTTCACGGTTTCCATTTTTACCAGAACCTCCAGCAGTCATTAATTGAAGATAATCAATTACAATCATTTTAATCCCGTGTTGAGATGCAAGCCTTCGTGCTTTGGCTCTAAGGTCAAAAATAGATAATGAAGGAGTATCATCGATAAACAATGGTGCTTTTTCCAGGTCTTTAACTTTTACGTTAAGCTGTTCCCATTCGTGTTTTTCTAATTTACCAGTACGTAATTTTTCTGAAGAGAGTCCTGTTTCTGATGAAATTAGACGTGTAATTAATTGTACCGAGGACATCTCTAAAGAGAAAAAGGCAACAGGTATATTGCTTCCTACAGCCATATTTCTTGCCATAGATAAGGTTAATGCTGTTTTACCCATACCAGGACGAGCTGCTACAATAATTAAATCACTAGGTTGCCACCCAGAAGTAAGTTTATCTAATTTATCAAATCCAGAAGGAACACCACTCATTCCTTCTTTATTAGATATTTCTTGTATTTTTTTCTTTGCTTGTATAACCAGATTTTGGGCACTTTCGGTAGATCGTTTTATATTACCTTGTGTAACCTCATATAATCTGGATTCTGCCATATCCAAAAGATCAAAAACATCGGTAGTTTCATCATAAGATTCTTCGATAATTTCGTTCGAAATTTTAATCAAACTTCGTTGAATATATTTTTGAAGAATAATCCTTGCATGAAACTCAATATGTGCAGAAGATGCTACTTTTTGAGTTAATTGTATTAAATAATAATCTCCTCCTGCTAATTCTAGCTTAGAGTCTTTTTTAAGTTGGGTAGAAACCGTTAATAAGTCTATTGGCTCAGAGTTTTCGAAGAGTTTAAATATTGCTTCGAAGATGTATTGATGTGCTTCTCGATAAAAAACATCTGGATTAAGAATATCAATAATTTCATCAACTCCTTTTTTATCGATCATCATCGCTCCAAGAACAACTTCCTCTAAATCAACTGCTTGAGGTGGTATTTTTCCTTTCTCAAGCGAAATTACGTTCCCCCGACCATAATTTACTTGCTTAGTTTGCTGTACTTTTTCCATAGCTACGAATGTAAAAAAAATGTAAAGAGATGTACCTACATATAAAGATACGAATGTCCACTGGTCTTCAACAAATGGACTGTTAATAAGTTTATTTTATTGTTAATAAGCATAAAAAAATCTGAAGTTTAACACTTCAGATTTAGGTGATTAGCGACTACTTGGGATTTATCCTTTAAATACTCCCATATTCGCATATTTATCCATACGCTTTTCTACCAGTTCTTCTGGTGATAAGTTTTTTAATTCTTCAAAAGAAGCTAAAATTGTATCTCTTACAGTTTTAAAAGTAGTTTCTCTATCGCTATGCGCTCCTCCTAATGGTTCTTTAACAATTTCGTCTACTACCTTAAGCTTTACACTATCTTTTGCTGTAAGTTTTAAGGCTTCGGCCGCCTGTTCCTTTTGATCCCAACTTCTCCATAAGATAGAAGAGCAATTTTCTGGTGAAATTACAGAGTACCAAGCATTTTCTAGCATTAATACTTTATCTCCCACTCCTATTCCTAAGGCTCCTCCACTAGCTCCTTCACCTATTATAAGTACAATAATCGGAACTTTAAGACGGGTCATTTCTAAAATATTACGGGCAATTGCCTCTCCCTGACCTCTTTCTTCTGCTTCTAATCCAGGATATGCACCTGGAGTATCTATAAAGCTCACCACAGGAATCCCAAATTTCTCTGCACTTTTCATTAAACGCAATGCTTTGCGGTATCCTTCGGGGTTAGCCATTCCAAAATTACGATACTGTCTGGTTTTAGTATTGTATCCTTTTTGTTGACCTATAAACATAAAAGTTTGGTCACCAATCTTTCCTAAACCACCTATCATCGCTTTATCATCGCGAACATTTCTGTCCCCATGCAACTCTAAGAAAGATTCTCCACAAATCGCATCTACATAATCTAATGTATATGGCCTTGAAGGATGCCTAGACAGCTGCACCCGCTGCCATGGCGTAAGATTTTTGTATATTTCTTTTTTGGTTTCTTGTAATTTTTTTTCAATTTGTTTACAAGTATCCGTAACATCTACTTCGCTCTCCTGGCCTATGGCACAAGCTTTATGAAATTGTTCTTCAAGCTCTTTAATGGGGAGTTCAAAATCTAAATATTCCATATCAAGAATATATTTATATTAACTAGGGTTAGCCGACAAATATAAAAACTTTACTTCGTAATGTTGCTTAAAGTTCCTTGTCTTTTTGTTTTTTTAGCATTTTTAAATATTCCATTCAATACAACTGTGCAAAGAATAATAATTGCTCCGTAATAAAACTGAGGATTCATTTTCTCAGTTTCTCCAAATATTAAGAAAGCTAATACTATCCCATATACAGGTTCTAAATTAGTAGTTAACATGACAGTATACGGACTTAAGTATCTCATTACCTGCACTGAAGCTATGAAAGCGTATGCTGTGCAAATGGATGCTAATATGGATATAAATACCCAATCCGAAGTAGATAATTGAAAAAAGGAGATGGTAAATCCTCCTGTGGTATCTCCAAAAATCGTCATTCCTAATAAATAAATAGTTACCACTCCTACTCCACTTAATAATTCATAAAAAGAAATCATTGATGGATTATATTTTTGTGCTACTTTTCCGTTTATCAAAGAAAATACCGAAGACAAAAAAGCGGAACATAATGCATAAAGAATACCTGTAAGATAATCTCCTTCTACTTTAAAAATTATGTATAATCCAGTAATAACCATTAATCCAAAAAACACCTCATACCACACTATTTTTCTTTTATAAAAAATAGGTTCTAAGATAGATGTAAAAAAGGCCCCTGTAGACAGCATTGCTAAGGTTATGGAAATGTTAGACACTTTTATCGCTGCAAAAAAGGTAATCCAGTGTAATGCTATAACTATTCCTGCAAAAAAGAGTACAAAAAATAGCTTTCGCGAAATTATTAGTCTTATTTTCTTTATGTATATGTATAAATAAATAAATCCCGATGCGAGTAGCATTCTATACCAAACTAATGGTAAAGCTTCTATAGATATTAACTCTCCTAAAATAGCTGTAAACCCCCATACAAAAACTATAAAATGTAAATGCAGGTAATTAAAAAGTTTAGCGTTTGGCATTATATAACAAATAAATGGCTAAGATTCCAAAAGATACATTAGGGAACCATACTGCGATTATCGGTGGAAAATCAGATTGATTTGCTAAAGTACCTAGTACTTTATCAAAAAAGATAAATATAAAGGCTAAAGAAATACCAACTGCTAGATTAACTCCCATACCGCCTCGTCTTTTCATTGAAGAGACCGCAACTCCTATAATGGTAAGAATAAATGCTGATACAGGTATACTCCATCGTTTATAAGCTACTACTTTATATCTATTTATGTCTGAAGATCCTCTTTTACTTTCTTTTTCTATAAATTTATTCAATTCAGTATAGTTAAGGGTTTCTGCCACATAGGTAACTGGTGTAAATTCATCTATATTAAATGGCAAAACAGTATCCTTAGTCTTAGCTTTTTCTATAATATCTTTATCTTCTAAAATTATACGCTTTACATAGTCTTTCAATTCATAAATACTGTCTTTGTAAAGAATGCTTCTAGCAGAAATTTTAGTTACTAATTTATTTTCATTAAAATACTCTAAGGTAAAATTAGTTGCTGATTTTTCTAAAGGTTTAAAGTTATTAGCATATAAAAACATACTATCATTAAGTTGGCGATATATATTTTGTGTTTCTTGAACTTTCCTGTTTTTATGGAGGTAATTGTATTTAAATTCATTAAATCCTTGGCTAGCTTTTGGAGCTAGAAACAACCCCATAGCCAAAGCTCCTAAACAAATAATAACTGCACCAATCATATAAGGCCTTAAAAACCTCCAAAAAGAAACTCCAGAGCTTAAAAAGGCTATAATTTCTGTTTTATTGGCTAGTTTAGAGGTAAACCAAATTACAGACAGAAAAACAAATAAAGGAAACAATAGATTTGCAAAATATACTGTAAAATCAATATAATAGAATATTATTGCGTTAAAAGGAACTTCATTCTTCAAAATATTGTCAATCTTTTCAGACACATCTACTATAATCCCTATAGGAATAAAAAGTAGAATCATCATAAAAAAGGTTCCTAAATATCTTTTAAGTATATACCAATCTAATATTTTCATAAAATTACTCTAAATTCAAAACTTTATAATTGTTACTTACAATTAGTCTTGATCCTTAATATTATTTTTTAGCATTTTTATAATCTTTTATCCATTTGTTTAACCATCCTATTTTTCCAAGAATTAAAATCTCCTGCTAATATATGTTTTCTAGCTTCGCGAACCAGCCATAAATAAAAACCTAAATTATGTATAGTCGCTATTTGTTTTCCTAACAATTCATTTACCGAAAAAAGATGTTTTAAATATGCCTTAGAATATTCTGTATCTACAAAAGTAATCCCCATTTCATCTATTGGAGAAAAATCATCTTTCCATTTTTTATTTTTCATATTAATGGTTCCATGAGCTGTAAAAAGCATACCATTTCGCGCATTACGTGTAGGCATTACACAATCAAACATATCAATTCCTAAAGCTATGTTTTCTAATATATTAATTGGTGTACCTACTCCCATCAAATATCTGGGTTTATCTTCTGGCAAAATAGCAGTTACAACTTCGGTCATCGCATACATTTCTTCTGCTGGCTCTCCTACAGATAATCCTCCTATTGCATTGCCTACTGCTCCTGCATTTGCTATATACTCTGCGGATTGTTGTCTAAGATCTTTATAAGTACTTCCTTGTACTATTGGAAAAAAAGCCTGGTCATACCCATATTTAACTGGTATTTTTTCTAAATGTTGCATACAACGATCTAACCACCTATGTGTCATATGCATACTTCTTTTCGCATATCTGTAATCACAAGGATATGGTGTGCATTCATCAAATGCCATAATAATATCTGCTCCAATAGTTCGCTGAATTTCCATTACATTTTCTGGAGTAAACACATGGTAAGAACCATCTATATGTGATTTAAACTTTACTCCTTCTTCCTTAATTTTGCGATTAGAAGATAATGAATATACTTGATAGCCTCCACTATCCGTAAGGATATTGCGATCCCAATTCATAAACTTATGCAGTCCACCTGCTTTTTCTAAAATAGATGTCCCTGGTCTTAAATATAAATGATAGGTATTTCCTAAAATAATATCTGGATTAATATCATTTTTTAATTCACGCTGGTGAACTCCTTTTACCGTAGCTACAGTTCCTACTGGCATAAAAATTGGAGTCTCAATAATTCCGTGATCTGTTGTTATCTTGCCTGCTCTCGCCTTACTTAGAGGGTCTTTGGATAAAAGGTCAAATTGCATAATTCCTGTTTGGTAGACCGCAAAGATAACTAACAAATTTAAGTTGCAACTCGATAGTTATTTTTTTGTTTGATAAACACACTTCATTATAAAGTAAAACTCTATATATAAAGGTTTATTCCTTGTTATTTTTCTATTATCTTTTTAAAAAAAAATATCATTTTTGAAAACTTATTGTTATTAACAATAGTTTCTTAATTAAAAGCTGCTATTCATTTTGCCACCGTATTCAAAACCTGTATTTTTGAAACTTTAATATCAAGAAATCAGCATCATAATGCCAAAAACAAAACAATTAGAGGATTTTGCAACGCAAGTTCGTAGAGATATTTTACGACAAGTGCATAAGGTTAATTCTGGTCATCCAGGAGGATCTTTAGGGTGTACAGAGTTTTTTGTAGCTCTGTATCAAAAGGTTTTAGATAGAAAAGACGATTTTGATATGGATGGTATCGGCGAAGATATTTTTTTCCTGTCTAATGGTCATATCTCACCAGTATATTACAGTGTTCTTGCACGAAGTGGATATTTTCCGGTAGAAGAGCTAAATACTTTTAGGTTAATCAACAGCAGGTTACAAGGACATCCAACAACCCATGAAGGGCTACCAGGAATACGAATTGCTTCAGGGTCTCTAGGGCAGGGAATGTCTGTTGCTATTGGTTCTGCAATTGCAAAAAAACTAAACAATGACAATCACCTTGTATATAGCTTACATGGAGATGGAGAATTACAAGAAGGTCAAATTTGGGAAGCTGCAATGTATGCTGCAGGAAAAAAAGTAGACAATCTTATTTCTACCATTGATTATAATGGGCAACAAATCGATGGATCTACTGATGATGTACTTCCTATGGGAGATTTAAAAGCTAAATTTGAAGCCTTTGGATGGGATGTTATGGAAATTAAAGAAGGTAATAACATATCTGCTGTAATTGAAGGATTAAACGAGGCTAAAAACAGAACAGGTAAAGGTAAACCAGTTTGCATTTTAATGCATACCGTGATGGGTAATGGGGTTGATTTTATGATGCACACTCACGCTTGGCATGGCAAAGCTCCTAATGACGAACAATTAGCTATAGGATTAGAACAAAATCCTGAAACTTTAGGAGATTATTAATTTACCAAATTCAAAAAAGAAAATGAAAAAATATATTGACACAGGAAAAAAGGATACTCGTTCAGGTTTCGGTGCTGGTTTAGAAGAATTAGGTAAAACTAATGAGAACGTTGTAGCATTATGCGCCGATTTAATAGGTTCTTTAAAAATGGATGCTTTTATAGCAAACAATCCAGAGCGTTTTTTTCAAATAGGAATTGCCGAAGCTAATATGATGGGAATCGCTGCTGGATTAACAATAGGCGGAAAAATACCTTTTACAGGAACATTTGCAAACTTCTCTACTGGACGTGTTTATGATCAAATTAGACAATCTATAGCATACAGCGATAAAAATGTAAAAATTTGTGCGTCGCATGCTGGATTGACATTAGGTGAAGATGGTGCTACTCATCAAATATTAGAAGATATTGGTTTAATGAAAATGCTACCAGGAATGACTGTAATCAACACTTGTGATTACAACCAAACCAAAGCCGCAACAATTGCAATAGCAGATCATGAAGGACCAGTATATTTACGCTTCGGAAGACCAAAAGTAGCTAATTTTACTCCTGAAGATCAAAAATTTGAAATAGGAAAAGCTGTTCTACTACAAGAAGGTAGCGATGTAACTATAGTTGCAACTGGACATCTGGTATGGGAAGCCTTACAAGCTGCTGAATCTTTATATGAACAAGGTATTCATGCAGAAGTAATTAACATTCACTCCATTAAACCATTGGATGACGAAACTATTCTAGCTTCTGTAAAAAAAACAGGGTGTATTGTTACTGCTGAAGAACATAACATACTTGGTGGTTTAGGAGAAAGCGTAGCAAGGGTACTAGCACAACATCATCCAGTTCCACAAGAATTTATTGGAACCAATGATACTTTTGGAGAAAGCGGAACTCCTGATCAATTAATGGAGAAGTATGGTTTGAATGCTACATCTATTAATGAAGCTGTACAAAAAGTGATAAAAAGAAAATAGAATACTATATATATTTTAAGAAAACCTTCTGATTAATTTTAGAAGGTTTTTTGTTTTTAATAAAAATAAAAATAAACCATAACCGTTTTTACAAACACTAGCCTTTATACCAATATTACTCAAATTATTTATTAATCTTTAATTTGAATTATAGAATAGAAAATCTATCACAACTTGAAAGCACTTCAATTCATGAAGCTACACTATACTTCTGAATTTAATGATGTAAAAACAAAACATCTGATTTCACTATGCCTTCACAACAAAATTCTGCTCTATAACTCAGGTTAAGAAAAAAATTATTTTACAATGAAAAATGGATTTATTTTTTTTATGCTACTTATCTCCTGCACAATACTTTCTCAAGAAAAAAAAGTAGCTTTCGGGGTTAAAGCTGGGCTTAACTATGGAGATAATGGAAAAATTGAAATTTCTGACATCACTAAGACATCAGCAGAAGATCGTGTTGGATATCATCTTGGAATTTTCTTAAGAGGAAAATTAACAGACAACATCTATATAAAACCAGAACTACAGTATACTGTAAACAAAAGTAAATATACCCTTACAAAAAGAAACTTAGACTATAGTATTAAAAAATTAGACCTACCTATTCTTGCAGGAATCACTATTTTAGGACCTATTCATGTTTTTGGAGGGCCTGCACTTCAGTACATCGTAAAAAATGACCTAGAAGATGTTAGATTAAGTGATGTGAAAAACAAATTTACAGTAGGACTACAATTTGGAGCTGGATTACAATTTGATCGTTTTAATGTAGATATACGATACGAGCAAGGGCTTAGTAAAAATCGAGCTGAATCTATAGATAAGAGTATTAGGGTAGATTCTAGACCTAATCAAGTTATTTTTAGTCTAGCTATAGATCTATAATTTGTTTAAAGCAAAAGGTTCCTAAAAAATCGAGGCACTAAAAAAAAATTCTTTTAAATTATAAATGATAAAAAACACTTGAACGGACAGGACCCCTTGCTTTAACCATTATTTAAGTAGTGCTTCTTTAGATAATTCATCATGAATAAAGAAAAAATCAATTAATTCGTTGATTTTTCTAAGAAGATTGTCTTTCAGAACGATTAAGTCTTATTACTATAGAGTTTAATTACTTTCTTGTTGTTAAATCCATATATAATAGATATAAATCAATATCTAAGACAAAAAAGGAGTAAAAACATTTTGGTTTTACTCCTTTTATTTCAATCCTATTAAAAGATTTTTTCAGCGTCCTCTAAAAACAGATTGCATTTTTTATTTGTTTTTTGAATCTCGATCATCTTTATCCAAATGGTTTTTTATACCATTACCATTATCATCATAAAAGGTTATTTCATCTAGAGTGATAAAACCATCCTGATTAAGATCTTTAACTGTTATTTCATTTTTGGTTAATATACCATCACCATCATCATCTGTATCTAAATAATTTACAAAACCATCTCCATCTGTATTATCATCAACATCCATTACTAGCATTCCATCTCCATCCAAATCCTCCAAATATGACGGTATACCATCTCTATCATGATCGGCTTCATTAACCTTATACAATTGAACATTAAAAATAAGTGAAGAATAGGCGGGTATACTTGTTCTAGCTTCAGAAAAATAAGCTAGCCCTGAAGGAATAAACACAACTAATTCTCCAAAATCATCATTATAAGTTACTGTACCATCTTCATTATACTTTGAAACTCCAGAAGCCCCTTTAAAATCAACTAAAGCCTCTCTAAACCCATCTACAACAGATGTTAAATCAAACCAAACTGGATTAAGAGCACTATCAAATATTTTATCTCCGTTTTTATAAGGAAGCTGCCCCTTATATGTCACTAATGTTGAATCTGCAAAAGTTGGTTTTTGACTACCTTCACCAGTTCTTAGACCCAAAACATACAATGTATATTCCACATCCCCTTTAGTGATTTTTTTTGTCGTTACTAATCCAGAATCCATAATAGATGGTTTATCACTATTATCTCCAGCTATAGTATCCAATTTTACCGTCCTATACTCTACGGTATTATCTCCATTTACATATACATCCTCTAAAGTATAAAAGTGTGTCTTTAAATAATCCTGAAGCAAAGCATCATCCTTTATCTGCTGTTCTCCTCTATCTCTTGGAGGCACAACAACCACATCTACATCATCATCTTTTTTACAAGCTGACAAAGCTGTTACAATTAAAGCGATTATAAAAATATGTGTCTTAATATTCATTACTAATTACTTTTTTAAGGACGCAAGATACGATTTTCTTGTACTTTTGTTACTCCTGTTTATGTTTTTGTTTTAATAAGCAGATGAAATTTGTTTATAATAAAATCTAACATTGTTTTTTTATTATAATTCATTTCATAATTATATAATATAAAATGTATTTTAACCCTATTATGCGAGTTGACAAATATTTATGGTGCATACGATACTTTAAAACACGAAGTATCGCTACAAAGGCCTGCAAAGAAGGAAAAGTACGTGTTAATGGCGACCTTATTAAACCTTCCAGAGAAATTTACAATACGGATAAAATTACTATTCGTAAAAATCAAATCAATTATGAACTTGTAGTATTAGACACACCCGATAGTCGAATCGGAGCTAAACTAGTTGATATCTATCGTAAAGACACTACTCCTAAAGAAGCGTTGCAAAAATTAGATCTTTTGAAATACTCTAAAGATTATTACAGAAAAAAAGGAGCAGGAAGACCTACCAAAAAAGATCGTCGAGATATTGATGACTGGTATACAGATGGTACAGAAAACGATAGCGAGGAATGACACCAGATAAAAAATATTGGAAAGATCGCTATAGAAGTAAACAAACCGGATGGGATATTGGTTATCCGTCTCCCCCTTTAATTGATTATTGTAATCAATTATACGATCATAATATTAAAATCCTTATCCCAGGTTGTGGAAATGCTCATGAAGCCGAATACCTCTTTAAAAAAGGTTTTAAAAATATATACATATTAGATATTGTAGAGGAAGTATTGAGAAATTTCAAAAAACGTGTTCCTGAATTTCCTTCAGAAAATTTAATTTGTAAAGATTTTTTTAAACACAACGATGCTTTTGATTTAATTTTAGAGCAAACATTTTTTTGTGCATTACCAGCAGAACTAAGAAATGATTATATTCTTAAATCATATAATCTTCTTTATCCTAAAGGAAAGATCGCTGGCGTTTTATTTTCTTCTGAATTCACCCAAATCGGACCTCCTTTTGGTGGTTCAAAAAAAGAATACAAACTTATGTTCTCAAAACACTATAATATAAAAACACTAGAAAATTGTTATAATTCTATAGATCCACGCATGGGTAACGAACTCTTTTTTATATTTGAAAAACCATTATAAGTATTCCCCTAAATTAAAATCTTATTTAAATTTAGAAGAATATCGTTTTAACACTATTTATAAACACCATCGTATCTTCAATCTATAATAAAAAATATGCAAACTGATCAAAACATAATTCTTACTCATGAGCAAATACAGCATAAAATAAAACGTATTGCTTATCAAATCTATGAAACCAATGTTGATGAAAAAGAGATTATAATTGCTGGAATTGCAAAAAATGGTTACATATTTGCACAACGCTTAAAAAATACCTTAGAGGACATCTCTGATATCAAGGTGACATTGTGTGAAGTTACTATGAACAAAAAATCCCCTCAAAACACTGTAAAAACCTCTATAGCTCCCGATAAATATCAAAATAAGTCTATAATACTTGCCGATGATGTATTAAATTCTGGCACAGCTCTTATTTATGGTGTAAAACATTTTCTAGATGTTCCCCTTACTAGGTTTAAAACAGCTGTTTTAGTTAACCGTAACCATAAAAAATATCCTATTAAAGCAGACTTTAAAGGCATTTCCTTATCTACCTCTTTACATGAACATATTGTTGTACAATTTGGATTAGAAGACCTTGCTATCTTAAAATAAAAGAGAGATACACTCTTCGCTTATTTGATTAGGGTCTTTTTTATCGGTTATCACTTTATAATCTGCTTGATTATAATAAAAAGATCTTTCGAATAAATGTTTACGAACAAAATCACTTAACTCATCTTTTAAATTAAGATGAGAAATCAATGGTCGTTTTTTTCGCTCATCAAATAGTCTTAGGACCAATTGATCTAGCGAGGTTTGCAGATACACACTTTTTGAATTCTTATCTTGTTGTATGTTTTCTAGATTTCCTGCAAAACAAGGAGTACCTCCCCCTAGTGAAATAATAGTGTTTTTATACTCTTCTAAAACCACTTTTAGACATAAAGATTCTTTATTTCTAAAGTATATTTCTCCTTTATCTGCAAAAATCTCAGAAATTTTTTTTTTTTCTTGAATTTCAATAAAATTATCTAAATCTAAATAATCAAATTTCAATTTTCGAGCCAAATCCCTGCCAATCAAAGATTTTCCGCTCCCCATATATCCCATTAAAACTATATTCATAGCATCAAAATTAGTTAGATATCTTTAAAAAAAAAGGAGTTTTAAAATAAATTGTAAATTTATATCAAATTTTTCTTGAAAAATAAATTAATGATAGTATATTTGCACCCGCATTCAAGGAAAAGAATGTATGACCTGGTAGCTCAGTTGGTAGAGCATCTCCCTTTTAAGGAGAGGGTCCTGGGTTCGAGCCCCAGCCCGGTCACTAAGAGATAAATAGCTATAATGCTTTTTTAATTATCTATTTAGTTCTTATTTTATTATGTTAATGAATTTTTCTATGACCTGGTAGCTCAGTTGGTAGAGCATCTCCCTTTTAAGGAGAGGGTCCTGGGTTCGAGCCCCAGCCCGGTCACTAAAAAGTACCGTATTTTATACGGTACTTTTTTGTTTTTATACTATCTTGTAAGAAATAAGTCGCCCAGGTGCTGGAACTGGTAGACAGGCATGGTTGAGGGCCATGTGTCCATTAGGGCGTGCGGGTTCGACTCCCGCTCTGGGCACTTTTATACATTTAAACCACTAACTAACAGGTTTTTAATTTTATGGTGGTAATTTTGCGGTAAGTAAACATTTTCTTAATCTTTGTTTTCTTAGTTAATTTCCCGAGTACAACTTGGACCATTCCCAAAAGTTGTGTTTACGCAAATACTCTAGCCAATCTAAACAGGAAGAATTCTAGCCCCCCCCCTTCTGAATTAAGGCTCTAAAAGGCTTTTATTTTGGCGTTAAAAAATTCTGTTGATACATTTAGGTTTATAAGACCATTTTAGATCTTATAAAACGATTAAATTTAAACAAAAAACTCTTTTCCTTGCTAGACACAATACCATATCAAGATCTATTCCTAAATACAATACTATTAATTAAAACTTCTAAAAAAAGCATTAAAAAAGTCTTCTTTTAACAATTTATATTATTATTTTAACACTAACTGAAAAAGATTATCATTTCTTTTTGTTATTTTTGTTTAACAATTTAAATAAAAGAGTGAACAATATTAAGCAATACTTTAGTATCAAAGACCTAGAAAACCTTTGTGGCGTAAAAGCTCACACTATAAGAATTTGGGAAAAAAGATATAACTTACTTTCTCCTAACCGCACAGAAACTAATATCAGGACTTATAATTTAGAAAATCTTCAAAAGTTACTTAATGTAACTTATTTGGTAAACAGTGGCTATAAAATATCCAGAATATCTAAATTAAATAATCAAGAAATTAATGAATATGTAAGAAGTATCGTTTCTGATAATAGTATAAAAAATCAAGCTATTAATTCTCTTAAAATTTCAATGTTAAATTATGATCTTGAACTTTTTTCAGAAACTTATGAGCAATTAGCTCGTAAACGAAATTTTAGACAAATCTTCATAGATATCTTTATTCCTCTTCTTAAAGAAATAGGGTTATTATGGCAAACCGATACAATAAGCCCATCTCATGAGCATTTTATTACTAATCTTATAAAACAAAAACTTTTATTAAATATTGAAAAGTTTCAATATTCTAAACCTACAAAAAAAGAGAAAGCTTTTATCTTGTTTCTGCCTGAAAATGAAATACATGAGTTAGGTTTATTATATATAAATTATGAGATTCTTTTACACGGATACAAAGCGATTTATCTTGGCCCAAGCATACCTTTAGATAGCTTACCCAATATACTCTCCTTTCATGAAAACAGTGTATTTGTTTCTTATTTTACAATTAAACCAGAAAAAGAAAACATCAATGAATACTTAAATGAGTTTAATAAAATTGTTTGTACTGATAAACTTAATGAATTTTGGGTATTAGGAAAACAGATATTAAACAGCCCTAAAAGCAGTCAAAAGAATCACCGACATTTTGAATCCATTAATGAATTGATTTCTGAGCTTTAACTTTGTTAACCATTTTAAATTATGTCTAAAAAAGTAGTAATAATAGGTTCTGGATTTTCATCGCTTTCTGCTTCTTGCTACTTAGCAAAATCGGGTTTTAATGTAACTATTTATGAAAAAAATGACACTATTGGAGGCCGAGCCAGACAATTTAAAAAAGATGGATTTACTTTCGACATAGGTCCATCTTGGTATTGGATGCCAGATGTTTTTGAAAGTTTTTTTAGAGACTTTGATAAATCCATATCTGATTTTTACACATTAGACAAGTTAAGCCCTGCATATAAGGTTTTCTTTAAGAATAATGAAAGTATTACCATAGGTGATTCGTTAGACAAAATATACGACACCTTTGAAATGGAAGAAAAAGGAAGTTCTATCAAGCTAAAAAAATTCATTCATATTGCTAAAAATAATTATGAAGTTGCTATAAAAAAACTAGTGTACCGGCCAGGAGTTTCGCCTGCTGAATTAATAACTAAGGAAACTATTTTAAAAATAGGGCAGTTCTTTAGTACGATCTCAAAGGAAGTCCGAAAGGAATTTAAAAACGAAAAACTAATTCAAATTCTAGAATTCCCCGTTCTCTTTTTAGGTGCTAAACCCAGTGATACCCCTGCTTTTTATAGCTTTATGAATTATGCTGATTTTGGATTAGGAACATGGCATCCCAAAGGAGGAATGTACCAAGTAATATTAGGCATGGAGAAATTAGCAAAATCCTTAGGAGTTGTTATTAAAACCAATACTACTGTAGAAAAAATAGAGGTAAAAAACAACAAAACTGTTGGCGTAATAGTTAATTCAACAAAAATTAAATCCGACACTGTTTTATGTGGTGCAGATTATCATCATGGAGAAACACTCCTAGATAAAGAATATAGACAATATTCTGAAAAATATTGGAGCAATAAAACTTTTGCTCCTTCCTCTTTATTGTTTTATGTAGGTTTTGACAAAAAATTAAAAAATATAAATCACCATAATTTGTTTTTTGACACTGATTTTGAAAAACATGCCAAAGAGATCTACGATACCCCTAAATGGCCTGAAAAACCTTTGTTTTATGCAAATTTTACATCTGTGACAGATAAAAAATCAGCTCCAGAAGGAATGGAAAATGGTTTTTTTCTAATACCATTAGCTCCAGGAATTGAAGATACAGAGGAATTAAGAGAAATTTATTTTGAAAAAATAATAACACGTTTTGAAGTACTTACTAAACAAAAAATTAAAAACAACATTATGTTTAAAGAGTCCTTTTGCGTCAAAGATTTTATAAAAGAATATAATTCATACAAGGGTAATGCTTATGGAATGGCAAACACATTATTACAAACTGCTTTTCTTAGACCTAAATTAAAAAGTAAAAAGGTGAAAGATTTATTTTTCACAGGACAACTTAGTGTTCCTGGGCCAGGAGTTCCCCCTTCTTTAATATCAGGGAAACTAGTTGCAGGATTAATTGAAAATCAATACAAACAGTATAAAAAATGAAAATTAATTAAAATGTAAAACAGCAAATCATAAAAAAACTATAAACCCCATCTCTATGAAATCTATTTTTGATACCGTATCTTATAGTTGTAGTAAAATTGTAACTAATTCCTACAGCACTTCCTTTTCATTAGCATCAAAAATGCTTTCTAACTCTATACGGCAAGATATTTATAATATTTATGGATTTGTAAGATTTGCAGACGAGATTGTAGATACATTTCATGATTATAATAAAGAAAGGTTATTTAATGATTTTGAAAAAGAAATGTACAAAGCTATTAAATACAAAATCAGCCTTAACCCTATTTTAAACGCTTTTCAAAAAACAGTACATCAATACAATATTGATATTGAACTATATGAAGCTTTTATGAAAAGTATGCGGCTAGATCTTTATAAAACCAAATATTTAACAGATCAAGAATACAAAGAATATATTTATGGTTCTGCAGACGTAGTTGGATTAATGTGTCTAAAAGTTTTTGTAAACGGAAATAAGAAAAAATATAATGAATTAAAACAGAGTGCTATGCACTTAGGCTCTGCTTTTCAGAAAGTTAATTTTTTAAGAGATTTAAAATCTGATTATGAAGATCTTGATCGAACTTATTTTCCTAACACAAATCTAAATCAACTTGATGAAAAATCTAAGCTTAGGATTATCAATGAAATAGAAGAGGATTTTAATAAAGCTCTAAATGGCATTCTACAATTACCTATTGAAGCTAAATTTGGAGTATACACTGCTTATGTCTATTACAAAAAACTATTAAACAAGTTAAAAAAAACACCATCTTTAGAAATAAAAAATACACGTATCCGAGTTTCTAATTATCAAAAATTTGGACTGCTAGCGAAGTCATATTTAGATTATAGATTGAATTTAATTTAATCCTATTTTTGTGTAAAAATTTATACTGTGAAAATATTAATTCAAATATTCATTTTTTTAGCTACATTTTCTATAATGGAATTTATGGCATGGTTCTCTCATAAATATATTATGCATGGTTTTTTATGGTCATTACATAAGGATCACCACCATAAAGATCACAATAGTTGGTGGGAGCGTAATGATTTTTTCTTTGTTTTTTATGCTATTGTAAGCATGTCTTGTATTTTACTTCATGATTCTCAAAGTTTCTGGATAGGCAGACCAATAGGGTTTGGTATTTTAGCATACGGAATTGCTTATTTTATGGTCCATGATATTTTTATTCACCAACGATTTAAACTTTTCAGAAATGTAAATAACCGATATGCAAAAGGAGTTAGGAGAGCTCATAAAATGCATCACAAAAATATAGGAAAAGAAAAAGGGGAATGTTTCGGCATGTTATTAGTTCCTTTTAAATATTTCAAAAAATAGATATAGAACAATAGCACTATTCTTCTAACAATGCATCTATAGTCTGTCTTACCTTAGAGCTATCCCAATCCGCAGCACCCACTTTATCTATTATAATATCTCCTTTTTTATTTATTAAATATGTCGCTGGTATAGTTTTACTTACAAAAGGTTTTGGATGTTCTGACAAAGATCTGTATATCGGATAATAGTAACTTTTATTTTTCATAAACTTATTAATTTCTGGGTCATCATCTGTAGTTACAAAAAGAAACACCACCTTATCTTTGTAGTCGTTATATAGATTTTGCAAAGAAGGCATTTCGGCAATACATGGCGGGCACCATGTCGCCCAATAATTAATTAAAATAACTTTTCCTTTAGCTGTATCAAAATTAATAGACTCGGTATTTACACCATGTAATTTCCAATCATAAGATACCACTTTTGCTCTTTCCTCTACCTCTACTACTCCTGGACTAAAAGAAAAAATCCTAGTTAAAAATATTTGCATCATACCTCTTGTATTAGGTATAAAAAACAAAATCAGTATGATTACAAAAATTACATTGGAAATATTCTTTTTATTAAATTTCATATATTTCTTTTAAGGTTATTCTGCGTTTGGTTTGTCCTAAAATCCTTAACAACTTACAAAACTATATAAATAATATATAAAACTACCTAAGTAGTTTTATATATTAAACTATAAAGGATAAAAACCTAATCCTAAATTAATAAAGCGTGAAATGGCTTTACAAATATCACTACTGTTTTTGTCTAATATTCAATAAAAAAACTCTATCGGGTTACTTTCTAAAAAAGTCTTCTCCTGATAATTGAATCCCATTAAATACTATTCACTAAAACTAATTAATATTTCCAATAATACCATCTGCTGTAATCATTATCGTAAATGTTCTTGTCGAGATTAACAAAACCACCTTTATAGTTTTATCCTGTATTTAAAATTAGTGAATTTAAACTAACAACAAGAGGTATTCCTAGCAGTTACAAACCACACCAAATGTTAAAATTAGATTCGACAGACATATTATTAGATTGATCATTATTACAGAAAAGAAGCGACAGATCAAACCACCAAAAACTCCCACAATTACGTTTTTGTTTTTATAGTTATTATACAAAGTATCTACCATAATAAAATATTAGACACCTAAAGCACTAAGCAACATTTTTTAATCGAATTTTTTTTCTATTAAACTCAATAATATTAGATTCTTTTAATTCATTTAGAATAATATTTAAAGTAGGCCTTGAAGTTCCTATAAGATTAGCTATATCTTTTTGAGTATAAGGATGCTCTATTACCATATCACCTGTGTCTGGACAACAATATCCGTAATCTTCTTTAAGTTCGTTTAAAAACTCTAACAATCTTGTCTTAGTATCTTTAAAAAGAAGTAATTGTAATCTTCTTTCTAAACGTTTGAAACGCATACCTATAAATTTATAAATTTTTAAGCTAAATGATTGATTATCCTGCATGAGTCCATGCATTGTTCCTACTCCAATTGGGCATATAGAAGTAGTATTATCTAGAGATTGTGCAAACTCTGTTCTTTTATTTTCTCCTAAAATAGCTTTTTCTCCAAAAACCTCTCCTCTTATTAAAATTGCTTTTATTATCTCGTAACCATCATCTGCATAGCATCCTATTTTTACCTTTCCTCGCTCAATAAGATATACTTTATTTGCAGAATCTTCTTCAAAATAGATATAATCATTTTTTCTATAGGCATGAAAATTATGATCTTCTTTATATCTTTTAAATTTATGAGGGCATAATAATTTAAGGAGATTTGCATCCTCAAAAAACCAGATAGTACGCATGCCATTTATCTTTTATAAGATTAGTCTCATTATTTAGTTCGTAAAACGATGAAAATTCTTACATTATTGTATAAAAAAACCTTCCAACTATATAATACTAAATTATATATAAGTCCTCATGTATAAAAAAACGTGTATTTTTTATCTATACTTCATAAAGTAATTATAATAAACTAAAAAAATGTAACTTTATAAGCATACTCATTCCCTGAGAGTTGTATTTAGTTCGGGGTTCTATATTACACAAAAACAATATGAAAAAAACAATTCTAAACTTAGGAAAATGCTTGTCTAAAGCAGAACAAAGAACAATAAATGGAGGAGGTTCTTGTAGCGGTTACAATGGTCCAATTATAGTTACATGTGCACAATATGAGGAACTACCGCCACAATACAAGGGCTGTGTTTTAGTGCATTCTGACTGTTTTCCTCAATAATTAAGGTATTATAAAAAACAAACTCCTAAAGATAAATCTTTAGGAGTTTGTTTTTTTATATAGGTTCTAGTTATTTATTGATTATTTTGTTTTTTAATCAAATTTAATGCGGAACCTTCTTTAAACCATTCTATTTGAGGATTATTATAAGTATGATTTAACATCACATTATCTTTAGATCCATCTGCATGAACAATTTCTAATGTTAACTGTTTTCCTGATGCAAATTGATCAAGATCTGTAAAATTAAAAGTATCATCCTCCTGTATCAAGTCATAATCATTTTCATTAACAAACGTTAATCCAAGCATTCCTTGTTTTTTAAGGTTTGTTTCATGTATACGAGCAAATGACTTTACAATTACTGCACACACCCCTAAGTGACGTGGCTCCATTGCTGCATGCTCTCGTGATGATCCTTCTCCATAGTTATGATCTCCTACAACAATAGTTGGTACTCCTGCTGCTTTATATGCTCTAGCTGTATCTGGTACACCACCAAACTCTCCTGTTAATTGATTCTTAACAAAGTTTGTTTTTTTACCAAATGCATTTACCGCTCCAATTAAACAGTTATTAGAAATATTATCTAAGTGTCCTCTATAACGCAACCATGGCCCTGCCATAGAAATATGATCTGTAGTACACTTACCAAATGCTTTTATAAGTAATTTAGCTCCTTTAATCTCTCTACCTATTGGCTCAAATGGTGTTAATAGTTGTAATCTTTCTGAGGTTGGACTTACTTTTACTTCTACACCACTACCATCTTCTACTGGAGCTAAGTATCCATTATCTTTCACTTCAAACCCTTTTGGAGGTAATTCCCATCCTTTTGGTTCGTCGAACATTACTTCTTCGCCGTTTTCATTAATTAGCTTATCTGTTAATGGATTGAAATCTAACCGCCCTGCTACAGCAATTGCAGCAGTTAATTCTGGTGACGCAACAAAAGCGTGTGTATTAGGGTTACCATCTGCACGCTTAGCAAAGTTTCTATTAAAAGAGTGTACAATACTATTTTTTGGAGCATTTTTAGGATCATTATACCTTGCCCATTGTCCAATACAAGGTCCGCAAGCATTCGTAAATATTTTTGCATCTAGTTTTTCAAATATCCCAAGAATACCGTCTCTATCTGCTGTATATCTTACTTGTTCAGAACCTGGGTTAATCCCTAATTCTGCTTTCATTTTTAAACCTTTATCTAATGCTTGTTGTGCAATTGAAGAGGCGCGAGATAAATCTTCGTAAGAAGAGTTTGTACAAGATCCTATTAATCCCCATTCTACTTGAATTGGCCAATCATTTGCTTTTGCCTTTTCTGTCATTTCATCACCAACTGTTGTTGATAAATCTGGTGTAAAAGGTCCATTTAATAATGGCCCTAATTCAGATAAGTTAATTTCGATTACTTGATCAAAATAGTTTTCTGGATTTGCATAAACTTCAGCATCTCCTGTCAGGTGTTCTTTTACTTTATTAGCAGCATCTGCTACTTCTGCTCTTTCTGTGGCCCGTAAATAGCGTTCCATAGATTCATCATAACCAAAAGTAGATGTTGTAGCACCAATTTCGGCACCCATATTACAAATAGTTCCTTTTCCTGTACACGACATGGATGTTGCCCCTGGTCCAAAATATTCTACTATAGCACCAGTTCCTCCTTTTACAGTAAGAATTTCTGCTACTTTTAAGATTACATCCTTAGGTGCTGTCCAACCAGATAATTTTCCTGTTAATTTCACACCTATTAATTTAGGAAACTTTAATTCCCATGCCATACCTGCCATTACATCTACAGCATCTGCTCCACCAACACCAATTGCAACCATTCCTAAACCACCTGCGTTCACAGTGTGAGAATCTGTTCCAATCATCATCCCTCCAGGAAAAGCATAGTTTTCTAACACTACTTGATGAATAATACCTGCTCCTGGTTTCCAGAATCCAATTCCATATTTATCTGACACAGATTCTAAGAAGCTAAACACCTCACTACTGATGTCATTAGCATTTTTCAAATCTTTTACTGCTCCTTCTTTTGCTTGTATTAAGTGATCACAGTGTACTGTTGTTGGCACTGCTACTTTAGTTTTTCCTGCCTGCATAAACTGCAGCAATGCCATTTGTGCAGTTGCATCTTGACAAGCGATACGGTCTGGTGCAAAATCAACATAATCTTTACCCCGTTCGAATGCTTTTTTTGTATTTACATCCCATAGGTGTGAATATAAAATTTTCTCTGCCAATGTTAAAGGTTTACCTGTAACTTCTCGTGCTGTATTAACACGATCTGCTACCTGATCATACACCTTTTTTATCATATCGATATCAAATGCCATATCTATTTTTTTTAAGTATTGAAAACTCCTGCAAAAATACGAATTTTAAAGGATTTTCTTAAATGATTATATCTAATACTCTGTTTTTGCATTTTTAGAAAAATAAGGGCGGTGATTTATTGAATTTGATAATTTTAAATTATCAAATTCAATAAATCACTAAAAATTAAGACAAGAAAAAGTTTCTATATTAATTTAACTTACGAAAACGTTATAGTGGCTTAAAAAAATAAGAGTAAAAAGATAGGAATAAAAAAAGGTAAAGCTATACAACTCCACCTTTTACAATTCTAAAACTATTTAAAAAAATTTATTCTTTTTTATGTTTTCCTCTTTTACCTTTTCTCTTTTCTAACTTCTCAAATTGTTCAATTTGTATATCAGACAATGAAGCTTTAAACTTTTCACGCTCCTTTTTCATTAATGTTTTATGTTTTTCAAAAATTTCTTTTTGTTTATCATTAAAGGTTTTTCTGAGTGCTTTTCTTTTTTCTTGCTTCGAAAGTGTTTTATCTTCTACAATTGCTAATTGTTCTTTACTAAAACTAGTTTTCATTATTTCTTTATGTTCCTTTCGAAGTCTTTTTTTATCTTCTAATGCGCTTTTTTGATCTTGAGACAAACTTTCATAAAATTCTTTTCTTAATTTTTTGTGGTCTATTTTACCTTCTTTAGACTGTGCTGATACTGATAAAATTCCTAAAAATAATACCAGAGTGTATATTATACTCTTTTTCATATTTTACTTTTCTAATTTTTTAAACAATATAATTATTGAACGTTCTATACTAAGACTTATTAAACCTTTAAAGGTTTAATGCTCTATAAATAAACATTTAAAAAATTGTAAAAATAACAAGTGTATACTTTATAAAACATGTGCTTTTTTAAGCTAGCTACAAAGATCAAAACAAAATAAAGAGTAGAAAAAATATGATGTTATAAAAAATCAGAATAAACTATTTATAATATCTTCTATACTAACGCCTTCGGCTTCGGCTTTATAATTCTTTATCATACGGTGGCGAAGTATACCCATTGCTACAGCCTGCACATCTTCAATATCTGGAGAAAATTTTCCTTGTATAGCTGCATTTGCTTTTGCTGCAAGAACCAAGTTTTGAGAAGCTCTAGGACCTGCACCCCAATCTATATAGTTTTTAACCAAATGTGTTGCTGTTTCCTCGTTAGGCCTAGTTTTACCTACCATCTTTACTGCATATTCAATTACATTATCTGCTATTGGTATACGACGAATTAGTTTCTGAAATTCAATAATTTCTTGTGCAGTGAATAATGGATTAATTGTATTGGTTGTATCTCCTGTAGTGCTTTTAACTACATCAACTTCTTCTTGAAAGCTCGGGTATTTTAATTCTATAGCAAACATAAACCTATCTAACTGTGCTTCTGGCAAAGGGTATGTTCCTTCTTGTTCTATAGGGTTTTGAGTTGCTAGAACAAAATATGGTAAATCTAAACTATAATGGTGACCCGCTACAGTAACCGACCTTTCTTGCATTGCTTCTAGAAGTGCTGCTTGTGTTTTTGGAGGAGTTCGATTAATTTCGTCTGCAAGAATAATATTTGAAAATATAGGTCCTTTTATAAACTTAAAATGTCTTGTCTCATCTAGTATTTCGCTTCCTAATATGTCGCTTGGCATTAGATCTGGGGTAAATTGGATTCTTTTAAAATCTAAACCCAAAGCTTGAGAGATAGTATTAACCATTAAAGTCTTTGCCAAACCCGGAACCCCTATCAATAGTGAATGGCCTCCAGAAAAAATAGAAATAAGTATTTGATCAATAACTTTTTCTTGACCGATAATCACTTTAGAAATCTCTTTTTTGAGATCTGAATGTTTTTTTACCAGTTTTTCTACAGCCACTACGTCCTTTGACATATTATTTTTCTTTTTTTAACCAGTTACCACTATACTCACAGTTTCTATATTCTCCATTTACCTTAATATAGGTGTCTAATATTTTTTCTTCTTGCCATTTACGAATAGCATCGATTTGTTTTTTTCTAAGTGCTAGTTCTTGTATTTTAAGATAATCTTTTGCGTAATCTGCTATATGCTCATCATATCGATTAAGCACTGTTATCAACTTATATTTTACTCGACCTTGACGATCTTGATCAGGAATAACCAAAGAAACCTCTTTTGTTTTTAATTTTGATACTTGATCATACAATATAGGGTCAATTTTGGTAAGTTCAAAATGTGTGTCTCCTGTAGTTGGATTTATTAATTGCCCTCCATCTTCACGAGTTTCTTTTTCATCGCTAAACTTTTGTGCAGCTTCCTTAAAGTCTATAGAACCAGATACAAGAATTGTTCTAAGAGAGTCTATTAACTTTTTTGCTTTTTCTTCACTTTTTTTTGTCACTTCTGGTACAAGAAGAATATGTCTTACATCTATTTCTTCTCCTCTAATTTTATCAACTTTTACGATATGCCAACCAAAATCGGTTTTAAATGGCTCACTTACTTCTTCTTCTTGTAGGCTAAAAGCTACATCTTTAAATTCTTTCGCAAAATTTGTTTGGCGATCTAAAGTATATTTCCCTCCTGTAGATTTAGAACCAGGATCTTGAGAATACAACACTGCTTTTGTTGCAAAACTGCTTCCATTTTCGACAATATCTTCTCTAAATTGGTTTAAACGATCAACTACTTTCTGCTCTTCTTCTGCAGTTATTTCTGGTTCTATTACAATTTGAGCTAATTCTATTTCGGTTCCAAAAAGAGGTCTTTCCTCTATTGGAATATCATTAAAGAACTCTCTAATTTCCTCAGGAGTAATTTCTATATCTTTAATAATCTTGCTTCTCATTTGCTCTGACAATCTATTAGATTTATTGATTTCAAAAAGTTCTTTCTTAAAATCTGTCAGATCATCTTTTTTGTAGAATTTTAGCACTTTTTCTACTGTTCCCAACTCATTAGTCATATAACTTAATTGTTGATCTACCATAGAATTAACTTCAGCATCTTTTACCTCAATACTATCTTGAATTGCGTGATGTGCATATAATTTACTCTCAAACAAACTACCTGCAAGTTCACAACGGCTTACTTCTGCTATCGAAACACCTTCACTAACTAATTGTTGATATGCAATATCTACATCACTATCTAAGATTACATTCTCTCCAATAACTGCAGCTACACCGTCAATTTTCATTTTTTGAAAAGGTTGCTTTACAGAATCTATAGCAATACTTATGGTATCATTTTTCATTATAGTATCAGCGTCCTTAACTACATCTTCTATAATTTCTTGTGCATAAACTTGTATCCCCGTAGCAATGGTAAATATCACACATAGTATTGTAGTTTTAATCATAAACTTCAAATTGTTTGTTCTCAACTGCATCTTTTGTAATTTCTTTTTCAATTTTTTTTATAAGCTCCAGCTTTCGCTTATTTAATATAATTTGTCTTATAGTTGGTTTAATATATTCTAAAGGTGCTATTTCTTTACGTCTTAAAACATCTTTTATTATAACCATATATACTCCTGAAGAATCTCTAAGCTGTATAAAATTTCTTTCTTTTAGGAGTTTTGTTTTATCCTGTTTTTTAAGGATTGGAATCTTATTTAACACCTGATCCAATTTAATCCAAACAGAATCATTTAATGAATATGTTAGAAACTCTATTTTTCTCTCCTTAAGTTCCTCTACATCTTCTTCATTAAAACGATTTAATTGTTTCTGCGTTGCAACAATATTTCCGTAATCTGGTGGCAAATGTAAGTAACGTAATTTTACTAACTCCTCATTAAGATTAAAATTTTTTAAATTTTGATTATAATATGTCTGAAGATCCTCTTCTGTGATCTCCATATTAATAGTTTTATTGATTATTGCATTTTTATATGCATTAATATATAATGTACTTTGATAACTCTCTACAAGATCCTCGAACTCTTTTAGCTCTTCTTCGGTTAGGTTTAATTTTGCTTTATCAATAAACAATTGACGTGTAGCCCATCTATTAATATAATCATTTACAATATTTATACTATCTCCCTTAGAAGTATTTTTGGGAACTAACTTTTCTATATCGCTTTTATATAAATATATATTGTTTACTCTAGCTATCGCTTCTTCTTTAACTTGATTTCTGAAATTTTGACAAGAAACAATTACAAATAACAATACTATCAATTTACAATATCTCACACGTTACATTTTTTATTATTAAATTGGCAAGTAGAATAGAATACTTGGTAGGCACTAAATGGATAATTCTTTTTTAGCTTTTTTTAATGTCTTTTCATTAATTTTTACTGAGTATTTAGTCTTTAATTGATCCAACCATTGTTTTTCTATACTTTCTTGAAAATCATTAACAACCTCTCCTTTAGTTTCTTCAAACGTTTTAATTC
Organism: Aquimarina muelleri DSM 19832; assembly: GCF_000430665.1. GTDB lineage: Bacteria > Bacteroidota > Bacteroidia > Flavobacteriales > Flavobacteriaceae > Aquimarina > Aquimarina muelleri. Next base: position 74,555 of record NZ_KE387188.1, read on the forward strand.
GGGAAGGTACTATTTCTTTAACCATAATCAAAGTCATGAAGTTTTCCTCTTCTGCTACGGTTATAGCTCCTTCTTTTATAGAAAAATCTGCAGGAAACATATCTTCTCCTTTTATTACCTCTTCTTCTGAAAAGAGAACCACTGCCATATCATCATTATTAACTTCTCTTTTTATTTCTTCAATAGTCTTTTGTTTCCTTAATAATTCTTGAACTTTATTTATTACTTCATGCTTTGATGAAGAGGCTTTAAGGATTTTATATGTTTCATTTTGTGTATAGCTTTCTTTTTGTTCTTCATAATATTTTTTTAATCCAATAGAGTCTACCTTAGACATATTCCATATTTTAGAATCCATAAGATCAAAAAGTAAAAGACCGTCTCTATACTCCCCTATTACATTTCTAAAATCTTCATTATCCTCTTCAAGGTGTTCTTCATAGTATTTTAATAATACCGAGGACTCATATTTTTTATACATCTCTTCTACAAAAACAGATACATCTACGAATTCGTTTTCTTTCCTTTGGTTGTTTTGTAAAAATTGTGCAAAATCTTTAAATAAATACTTTTCTTTTTTTATACTAAACAATTCTTCACTTAAACGCTTATTTTCAGGAAAGCTCCATTCTTCTTTAAAAAATGTGGTTGGAATTATTTCTTTAAAATAATTAATTGCTTTTTTATTTTCTATAACTGAATATTTCTCCTTCAAAGAATGAATAAATGATTCTGTGACTAATTTCGACCTACTATCTCTTTTTACTTTTTGTGTAAACTCTTCTTTCTGTTCTTCAAAAGTTTTTGGAGGATGTTTTTCTATCAATTGAATCATATGCCATCCATACTGTGTTACAACAGGTTTAGATATTTCACCTGGTTCTTCTAAACTAAATGCAACTTTTTCAAATTCTTCTGAATTTAATGCTCCTTGCCCAAAACGTCTGATCTTACCTCCATCAATAGCGGTACTTGGATCATCACTATATTGTTTTGCCAGAGAAGCAAAAGAAACTCCTTGTGTCAATTGTTGGTTGATTTCTTTAATTCTTTTTTCCGCTTCTTCAGAGCTTCTATTTTTATTAATCGCCACCATAATATGTGCTACAGTAACCTCTCCATATCTTTTTTCTTTACCATTAACTTTTACGAGATGATAACCAAATTGGGTTCTAAAAGGCTCTGAAACTTCTCCTACTTTAGTCTGGTATGCTGCTTGTTCGAACGGGTATACCATTCGAAAAACAGAGAACCATCCTAGATCCCCATTATTTTTAATTACTGAAGGATCTTCACTATACGCTTTTGCTACAATATCAAAAGATTCTCCTTTATTGATCTTATTTTTTGCTTCTATAATCTTTTGATACGCAACAAGCGTATCTTTTGGAAGTGCATTGGGTTTTACTTCTATTAGAATATGACTTGCATTTACTTGTTCTAATGAACGCTCATACGCTTCTCTTACTAAAGCTTCAGAAGTTCTTGTATCTGTAAGATATCCAGCTGCTAGTTGCTTTCTATATCCTTCTAATTCTTTTAGATAAGCTTCTTTTTTATCTAATCCCAAAAATCTTGCTTCTTTTAACTTCAATTTGTAATTAACAAATAGATCTAGATATTTGTCTATGCTTTTTTGTGAATCGTCTTTTACTAGATTAATATTTTTGAGATATACTCTTTTAAATTCCGAAATATAGACAGGAGAATTATCAATCGTAAACAATACATCTTTTGATTGCTGCGCGTTTGTAATTGTAAAAATAATACTTCCTAAAAAAAATAATACTAACTTTTTGTACATAATTTCTATATGATAAAGTCCTAACCGGACAAAAATAATAATATTAAGGTGTTTTACAAGTTACTTTTGTAACGAAGCAAGTACACATTGTAGTATTAACTTTTATTTTTTTATCTCAATACCTACTACATATGTTTATTTAACTAGTAAACACAAGTTATATTATGCGTATATAATATAAACGAAAAAACTAGATCAAAATTAATTACAACTACGTATATTTTCTCTTTATCAAATGTTAAAAAACAATTTAAAGAAACTTCCTTACACAAATACTAAATAGAAATCCTTTTGTTAAGTAAAAAGTTTCATTGTTTTTGTTGAAGAAAAAAATGTATTTAAAAAACGAGGAATATATTAGAGTTTACTTTAAGTTTTTCTATTTTAGATTAAAAATAGATCTCTTTATTTTAAAAACCGTAAAACTAATTAAATTATATTTTGGAACGAAAATTAAAATTAATTTGGGATTTCAAGGGTCCTAATGCTAGTAAAACTGCACAACATCATGAAATCCACCTTAAAGAATATATTCATTTAGAAGAAACGTCTCTTAATATTACTGGCTATCAAGATATAAATGAAATACATAGCATAGCTTTTATGATTGTTACAGATTCTGAAATGAAAAAAATAAGAGATGCCTTAAAACCTCATCGTGGACAAGTGTACGAAGATTAGGTTTTAAAAAAAATAATTCATGGCACGTATATTGAATAAGACCTTATATATTTGCAAAAACTTAAAAAAATAGAAAAAATTTAAGATGAAAAAAGTAATATTATCCTTCTTAGTGTTAATTGCTAGTTTGCAGTTAAACGCTCAATCAAAAACCGGAACAATCGATACCGATTTTATTCTTTCTAAAATGCCAGAATTAACTAAGGTACAAGAAGACTTAAAAGCTTATAATTCTAAGCTTGAAGGTGATTTAAAAATAAAAGTCGATGAATATCAAGTAAAAGTAAAAGAATATCAAGAAAAAGTAACTTCTTTTACAGAGCCTATAAAGAAAACTAAGCAAGAAGAAATCATCGGTTTAGAAGATGATATTGCTAAATTTCGTCAGAATGGAGCCCAATTGGTTCAATTACAACAAAATAAATTATTACAACCACTTTATCAAAAAATCGGCAAAGCATTAGAAGAAATTGCTAAAGCAGAAAGCTATACTCAAGTATTCACTATAACCACCAGTGGTTTGGCATACATAGACCCTAATTATGATCTCACTAAAAAGGTTATGACTAAATTAGGAATAAAAATAGAAGAGCCTAAAAAATAAAAAAAACAGTAATACCAAACTAAAGGTCTGAAAAGTAATTTTTAATACAATTTAATCGGATTAATAACAATTTCTAAAAACTCTTTGTTTCTTTCTACAAAACCTTCTTTTAGAGTTAGTTTTTTGAAAAATTTACAATAAAAAAGAGAGTGTTTGACTTTTCAAACACTCTCTTTTTTTATCTACTTGTCCCGTCCTATTATCTTCTACTATAATTAGGAGCCTCCTTAGTTATAGTTACATCATGCGGATGACTTTCATTAATACCACTAGCTGTAATTTTCACAAAACGACCATTATCTTGTAATGCTTGAATGTCTTTAGCACCACAATAGCCCATTCCTGCACGTAACCCTCCTATAAACTGATGAATACTTTCAATAAGATCTCCTTTATAAGCTACTCTACCAACAATACCTTCGGGAACCAGTTTTTTGATATCATCTTCAACATCTTGAAAATATCGATCTTTAGAGCCTTTATTCATTGCCTCTACGGACCCCATCCCTCTATATGTTTTAAATTTTCGACCTTCATAAATTATGGTTTCTCCGGGAGATTCTTTTGTACCTGCTAAGAGCGATCCTAACATTACTGTATCTGCTCCTGCAGCAATAGCCTTAGGGATATCTCCTGTATACCTTATACCTCCATCTGCAATTACAGGAACCCCAGAGCCTTTTATAGCATTAGCTACTTCTAATACCGCAGAAAACTGAGGAAACCCTACACCAGCAACCACTCTTGTTGTACAAATAGAACCAGGACCAATACCTACTTTTACTGCATCTGCTCCCGCTTCGACCAGATATTTTGCTGCTTCTGCAGTAGCTATATTACCTACTACTACTTCTAATTCAGGGAATTTTGATTTCACTTCTTTCAAAACTGCAACCACACCTTTAGTATGACCATGAGCAGTATCAATAACTACTGCATCTACCCCAGATTTAACTAATGCTTCTGCTCTCTCTACGGCATCACCAGTAACTCCAATTGCTGCTGCTACACGCAAACGCCCTAAATTATCTTTATTTGCATTTGGTTTTAAGGTTAACTTAGTTATATCTCTAAAAGTAATTAAGCCAACTAGTGTATAGTTTTTATCAACTACAGGTAGTTTTTCTATTTTATTCTTTTGCAAAATTACTTCTGCTTGTTGTAATGATGTCCCTTCCCCTACGGTAACCAAATTCTCACTAGTCATGACTTCAGAGATTGGGCGTTGGTTATTTTTCTCAAAGCGAAGATCCCTATTCGTTACAATACCGATCAATTTATAATTATCATCAACAATAGGAATCCCTCCAATACTATGCTCTCGCATATTATTTTTAGCATCAATTACTCTAGCATCGATAGGGAGTGTTACTGGGTCGATAATCATACCGCTTTCTGCACGTTTTACTTTACGCACTTTAATCGCCTGTTCTTCTATAGTCATGTTCTTATGTAGCACTCCTATACCTCCTTCTTGAGCCATAGCGATAGCCATACGACTTTCTGTAACAGTATCCATAGCCGCAGAAACGATAGGAACATTAAGTGTTATATTTTTTGTGAATTTAGCCCGGATACTTACCTCTCTAGGCAATACTTCGGAAAAAGCGGGGACTAAAAGAACATCGTCATAGGTTAAACCTTCTCCAACGATTTTGGATTCATGTGCTGTCATGGCAATTAAAATTTAATTGCGTGCAAATGTACGTCTTTTTAATTAATATCGAGCTATCTCCCTTTATTTAATAACCTAATTTTATATAATCTAAAATTTTCACGTTACAAACTAGATGCTATAGAAAAATTGCACCATTACAATTCAAGCTATAAAACTAAAAACATCTTCCATTACAGGTTCTAAAAAAACACCTGTTAAAAAGCAACAAGAAGAATCCCCCCTATACAAACACGTCTTTTCCCTCTACATTAAAGGTATATTATACACTACATTTGAAGACAAAATCAACATAACTCAAACTCAAAATTTACCATAATAGTCATATCTCATAAAATAGTAAGTAACTACGCTAGTGGTGGCGGATATCAAATAGGCTTTGTATATTTATACGGTTCTAATCAACAATACCTAGGGCATTTGGGTATTATTAAAAACAAAAAAACTACCTCCAAACAGATTATGTAATAATGGAACCATTACTATTTATTTTTATGAAACCGAATTGCAATCTATTCTTGAAACTCTTAAAAATGGAAAACCTGTATCTATAAGATTTAATACAAGTTCAAAATGGGGAGCTATTGAAACAGGCAAAGAAACAATTAGCAATGGAGAACTTGCTACTTAGCAAGTAAAAATTACTACACTCTAATAATGTAATTGCATTCCATAATCACAGTCTTTGGTTAAAGCTTTCGAATAACTGCATTTTTCTTTTATATTCATTATGAGATATAAACTTGTCTTTATAAATATGTTAATATGATCTTTTCTCCAGTTAATTTTAATGTCTTTTTTCTTTAAGTTTTCAACATAACTATATTCATTTGCAAATACTGAGGGGAATGGAATATCTTTTTTTGTAGGAGTAATTTTTTGAAGGGTTATATTATTAGCTGTAAAAGGATTTGTTACTGCACACAAAAAGCCATCAAAATCTATATTTTCTTTATTTTCACAAAGAAGATATGCCCATACCGTATAAGCTTCTTCTTCTATCACAAGAGTTCTTCCAGAGAAGGTATCAGTGTGTGTTAAAAAAAGTTTTGATGTACTATCTTCTACAATTTTATTTTTGGATTTTGCTCCAAAAAACATATCAAACATGGTAACTAATTGGGTCTTCATCTATCCTTATTTATAGCTATATTCTATTTTAAATCTTAAGCAGTTATAATTTTTATTTTGCTTAAACGCCATCTAATGCGATAAACAACGATAAAATTATCATAAGATTTTAAAGCCTAATTAAAATTAACCATTGCAACAATTGGTTTAAAATTTTAATAAAAAACTTATGAAGCCACTAACCTAGTTAATTATCCTTTATTTTTTTTACGGGTTTCCATATATAGCGTTATTATTCTTAAATCTATCAATAAAAACCCTGCAAAATAAGTTTGTGAAACATAGCTTATGTATAGCAAAGAAAACACCTCTTTACAGGAGGCTAAAAAACTTTTTTTTATTGCCTGTTTATTTAAAAAAAGTGTTTTATATTAACAACGAAGCAGTAAAATAAAAATTGTTGTTATTTTTTTTTCATCATAGATAATGTAAAACCTCCTAGCACTAAAATTACAATAAGCATTATACTCCAAAGCCATATTTTATTCATGAATAATGGTTTTATAGTATTGGTGTTTTCAAATTTTATAACCTGTGCTTTATCTGGAGTTATTACAGGCAACCCCTTTGGAATTTTTGTAGATAGATAATTAAGGTCATATACTGGCTTTCTTGCTTTTTTATTGCCATAAACAAGATAATATGTAGCAGGGTTAGTAAACCTTGCTACAAGTTCATGTTTATATCCCTTTACTCTAACTTTATTTATTTTTAAAGGTTGATTGTCATGGTTATCTATTGTTATCCTAATTTTTTTAGCAATTGTACTTCTACAAGGAAATATGTTTTTTTCTACAGAACTTAATACCCCAGAAGTAAGTTCTTTATATAAAGGTTTCCAAACCCCTTGTTGGGTTTGTATACTATCTGCCAAATACTTAATAGATAACGGACGATAATAATCAAAATCTTCTTCTGTTTGAAGATAAATAGAACTTATAGGAACAGCTGTTTTAAGAGCTAAATCTATGATTGTTTTTTTAATATTTTTGGGATTCTGAGTATCAAAACTAGCAACATCATATTCTTGATAATCAGCACCATCAACTTCCTTTATTATAACATTTGCAGATCTCAAAACTGGTTTTTTATCACTTTTAATACGTATTCTAAAATAGTTATATAGTGTCTTAGAAAACCGAACAGTAGTAAATTGATAATTAGTGAATTCATTTTTAATAGAAAGAATACGATAATCCTTTTCAACAACATACCACTCTGTTAAATTTTGGCTTCCTTCTAAAGTAATTAACCTATCAAAATTAGGTTCCTCAAAATCTAATTGAATCTGGTTAATAGGTTCTTTTGAAGGGATTTTTAATGTTATACTGGCTTCTTTATTATTATAGGTAGTATTAAAGACAGAAAAAGGTATTGTTTTTTTAGACACTTTTTCACTTCTTAATCGTAAAAGATATGGTGCTTCTATTGTGTCTTTTTTATTTGTTATCCCGTAAATTCTAATATCAGATAAATCTGATGAAACTTTACCAAACACTTCATTGGGCAAACATATTGCATACCATGTATCTGTAACATCAGGCAAAATACTTTTATAAGCATACTGATTAATTTGCGCTTGGCTCTCTAAAAAAAATAATAGTATAAAAAAATTTATAAACTTAATTTTCTTTTTCATCTGCAATGATATGTTTGTACTTATTGTATAAAAACGATATTATTAAAAGAAGTATTCCCAAAGATAAGAACACAACGGTTTTAGCAATAGTTCCTAAATTAGAGATGTCATGAAAAAATAATTTTATAAGTGTAATCCCAAATATAATAATAGCGAGAATACGCAAATACTTCTTTCTTTTTCCTATTCCTATAGCAATTAGTAATAACGCATAAACTCCCCACAAAATACTTAAGCCGAGTTTATTGGTTTCTGTATAATCTGCTATATCTAGCCAGTGTATTAACTCACTACTTACTATCCAAATTAATGCACAGTGAAGTATCATCTCAAAAGCAATTTTAAAGGTTCTGTCTAAAAATTGTTGTCGTACATATTTATAAAAAGTAAATAATAATCCAGCTAAAAATATAAACGATATATATCGTATGCCTAAATAAGAAAATAAACTAACTTTAAATTCTGTTGTACTTAAATACAAACAGTTAACTCGTATTTCACTTAGTAAATAAAGACCGCGAGTTAAAAATCCTAGAAGAATAAATACTATAAATATTAAAGTGATATAGCCTAAAATGTTATTTTTTATTTTTTTTATATTCAAAAAAGATAAAACAACAAAAAATAACATGGTATAATTAAGCAACCAAATGGCTTTAAAATTTTTGATATTAGATAAGACAGTATACTCTTCATTTTCTTTAATATTTTGAGATAGAAAAAACTGTTCTTTATCTATATAAACACTATCCCAGTAGCTGTCTATTTCTATCCAAAATGCAAAATAACTTGTACAGACTAATAATAACCCTACAATAACGGAAAGAAGGGTGTATAACCAAAATTGGGTAGGCCAAGGAAAAGAAAGCTTTTTGTTGCGATGTATTATGTAAATGAATATGTAAGCTACTATACACAATATTGATGTCATTAAATAAATATTAAACACTGGTATGAAACCTGTTTCTGGAGATAGTGAATCATATCTATAATACACTGTTATCCAGTCATGCATCAAACTGAAAAAAGTTAAAAACCACAAAGGATAAGAGAGTATTTCATAAATCGGCACTTTTTTAGATCTTCCTATCCAGAATAACAAAGCGGCTTCTCCAGCCCATAATAACGTGACCCAATTTCCATCTAATTGTACGGGGAATGCAATGGTTATATAAATTAAAACCATACCCGAAACGAAATGCAATAGTTTTGGATCTGCTAATTTTAATCTATATATAACTACACTAACAATAAAATGAATTATTGCATTAATCAATGTAAAAACTCCTAATAATTCTTTACCATATTCATTTTGTTGTAACATCGAAAAACCTATTCCATAAAAAACAAATGAATTTAAAAGTTGTAGAATAACATCGGTAGTTCTAAAACTTTCTTTCTTTCTCAATTTGTATACTAAGAAAACTAAGTAAAATATAACAAAAAAGATGACTAGAAATATAAATCCGAGAACAAAATGACCTTCTTCTTTATATTTAAATAAGTACCAGGATATAAAAATAATCCAAGTAAAAAAGAAGGATGAGCCATAAAGAAGTTTCCAATATTTTTTTATTGCTATAATAAGAATTCCGATATTAATTATAACCATATAACTAAACAGTATTCCTACTCTTCCTGAACCATTACTCAATAAAAACGGAACAGCATATGCTCCTACCAACCCAATATGTGCAATGACTTGTTTATTGTACTGCATGGCTGCATAAACAGTAAAAGCAGTAAACAATAGCATAAATACAAATGTTATTATTTGTGGAATAAGCTCATATAGATCATAGGCTAAATAGGTTATAAAATAGAGTATCGCCATGGCTCCACTTATTAAAACAGCACTAAAATTTTGATATCTCTTTTTTAATTTTATTGCTATTCCTAAAAGACCTAATCCTGCTAAATACCCTAGAACAATCCTTGTTATCGGCCCTATTAGATCATTTTCAATTGTATATTTAGCTCCTATAGCTACTCCTATTATAATAATAACAATACCTATTTTATTAATTAAATTTTCTCCTATAAATTTCTCTAGATTTGATTTCTTTTTAGGAGTTTTAATTTGGGGTATTTCAGTTTTTACTTCGGATACATTTGCTGATTTCCGAATAATAGGTTTAGACGAAGTATTTTTTTCTACAACACTTTCAGGAATCTCAGAAACATCCTTAGGAACTTCTACTTTTGGCTCTAGTTCAACTTTTAATGAATTCTGTAATTCATACACCCTATTTTTAAGATCCTGTATTTGATTTGAAAATTTTTGTTGCCTATTTTGAAGATTATTTAATTCTTCTAAAAGCCTATGAATATGATCCTGATTGTTTTCCATATAAATATATTCTAAGTCACCTACCTTCTCAATTTAACTATAAAAAATTATATTTATAGTTATTTGTTTCAAACTTAAGTTTATTTGGGTTATTCATTTTAAAAAAAACTAATCCTAAATACCCCCCTATAATTAAGCTTTATTTCTAAAAAGTGAAATTATTTTCTATAACAGCAACTATTCTACAATATAGAAGATTATTTTTTTTACCTCAAAATATTACATACAAAAAAACGGATACGTTCCTTGTATCCGTTTTTTTGTATGTAATATTATAATAAAACTTACTTTCTATCTCTATTATAAGCAACTATTTTATCATCTATATAAAGAAATAGAGCTAATTCCGTTACATCATAATATATACAATCCGAAGTCCCTATGCAAACTTCACGATCTTTTGAGTTTACTGACCACGTGTTTTGAGTTGTTTTTTCTTTAGATTTTTCTGTTAAAGTAAAGTCTAAAGAAAAAACAAGAATTGTTTCTGGATCATCTTGTTTAATCCATGTTCCTACTAATCCTCCATGATCTTTTTGATCATCTGTGATCTGCATCTCTTTCAGATATTCTCTTTGAGATAAAATATCTTCTGTCTTAAATGCTGTTAATACAAATACCAAAGCAACTAAGGCAAAAATTACAGATATAGATTGGGGTCTTTTCATAATTTAATGTTTTTAATAAGGATAAATTTAATGTTTTTTTTCGCAATTCATAGATTTAATTCTTTTATATATTCAAAAAAAGAGTCAAATTTAAATTACTATATTTTATAAAACATTACTCTCTAGATCTTATATAATAAAGTTTCATATCATTCATAGTTAGAACAAGTTCATCTTCGTCTAATTCATAATCTATACATATTTCTTTATTATTTTGTACAGAAGTTGCTTTTAAGCATAGTTTATTACCCTTTATTAACCAGTATCTTTTTAAAGGATCTCCTAGAGATTTTTCTACAGCAACACCATTCTCTCCCAAATTTATATACGTTTCTGGATCTCCATTCATAATCCATTTACCTATTAAATTTTCAGACTCCAAATGCTGTTGACATATCTCTTTATTTTTAAATTCTCCAGACCTTATTAATTTAGGGTTCTTTTTAAAGCTGGTTATTACTATTGCTAAAAAAATGAGAATAGATATATTAAATTTAAAATGCATAAATTGAGGTTTAACAAGGTTAAATTTAACTTTTTTAGTTTTATTCTGCTCGTTTATTTTTTTTATTTAATCAATAACCATACCTAGTAGCAGGAAAATAATTGTTTTTCTTAAAAAAAATTAAGTAAAAAGATGAAACTTGTTTTTAATCAATAGATTGTGAAGGTTTCCTATACCAGAAAGCTTAGTTTGAAAAACCTGCTTACTTGTGTTTTTATTGAAACATAAAAAAATGATATATCTAAAAGCTTAATTAATCTACAACAAAACTAAATCCACTAGAAAAGAGAGTTGCACTAAGCCCTGAGTTTCTATCGTATTGTCTAAATCTAAGGTCAATACTTTTTAAGCCAAGTTTCCAAATATGGAATTTTGTAAAAATATCTGTATAGCTAATTCCAAAACCATATTGATTGGCTTCAAAATCTGACAAATCATAATCTGATGTATAAAACTGTTGAGTAGAAAGATGCTGATTAAATGGCGCAAAATAATCTGCTGCAGTTTGCTTATAAAATCGATATGAAGGATATATCGTAAACTTATCTGTAATCTTGATAGGTATTTCTATACTTGTTGTATGGGATTTTACACCCCAATCATCTGTATAATATCTATAGAATGTACGTACTGTAAATATTTCACTAATATAATAATGTAGCCTACCACCCATTGCTATTTTAAGTCTAGAGTCTGGTAATCTTTCTACATCATCGGCATACGTAAATTCCTGAATAACGACATCCGCAATATCTGCAAATTGTACTCTTTGAAAAGGTGTGGATAAAAGTCCTTGTTGCTGTATGAAATCTAACGAGAGAGATCCTTGTAGTTTTTTAGATAAAATCTGTGAAAAGTCAAATCCTACCGAATAAGAATTTCGAGATTTATTGTTAAATGGAGTAAATGTTGGCTGATCTCTTAACTCTGATGGATAAATTGTTTTCCAGGTATCTAAAAAAACATTTGCTTTTACACTTAATTCTGTGTTTTTTTCATTGAAAAGCCTTGTATAGCTGCCTCCAAATCCTAAAGAAAAATAATCATACTCACTAGCGATTGCTAAATTGGCAGACCATATTTTATCTCGATCATCACTACTATGACTATAATTTGTTGATACCGTTACCAAAATATCACTTTCGGATGCTCCTGAAGATGCAACAAATGGGTTTGCTAGAACATTACCATCAAAAGGGTTTACATTACTTGAAGATGCCGATGAATACGCAGATACACCTGCGTCTATACTTAGCACATCATCATCATTTAAAGGAATTGAAACTACAATAGTAGGCGTTACGTCTGTAAGCTCCTCTGTACCAACACCTCCTGTAACTGCTGCATTATCCCCATCTTGTGCATAATAACTCATTAAGAAATCTACTTCTGTAGATTCTAACACTCTTTTCTTGTAAGTCGCTGTTTCATTTTGTTGTTTTTCTTGAGCTTTTATAAAAAAAGCAGAAAACAATATTGCTAATAATGGAAATTTTTTCAAAATGTTTTTTTATCAAAATTTATATATCGAATTATGATTAATTGCAACCACAACCTCCACCCGTTTTACCTCCGTTTGCACCTGCTGCAGACTCCCTATACGCCTGAAAATTAGATTCAAAACGATCACATTTTTTTAAGACAAGTTCCATATCTGGATCGTTAATTTGTACTTTTTCATATTCTTTTACAGCAACACATGATTGTAAAGAAAATAGTATTGCAAAAACTACTAATATTACTTTATTCATATAAATTATTGTTTTTATAAAACTATTTTTAATTGTCTATTTTAATGTGATTTGATGTATGTATTTTTCCTTGCTCATCGACAATTATACATTCTACTCCCGCTAATTGGTTTATTCTATTTAGCCCTGTTTCTATGCCCATTACAAATACAGAAGTGGCTAAAGCATCTGCTAGTTCTGCTTTTGGTGCAAAAACACTTACACTAACAATCCCCGTGGATGGATATCCTGTTCTTGGATCAATGATATGAGAATATCTTTTATTACCTAAAACAACATATTTTTCATAATTTCCAGAAGTCACTACTGCTTTATTTATTACTGGAAGTAACGCAAATGCATTGTTTTTATTTAACGGATTAGTAATTGCCACTTTCCAATCACTTCCATCTGGTTGTTTCCCCCATGTATTCATATCTCCAGAAGCATTAATAATTCCTGCGTCCACACCTATAGCTATTAAGAGTTTTTTAGCTTTATCTGCGGCGTATCCTTTGCCAATTGCTCCAAAGCCTATTTTCATACCTTTCAGTTTTAGAAATACTGTAGATTGATCTTTATCTAAAATAATATTAGAGTACCCTACTTTTGCAACGGATGCTTCAATTTCTTTATTAGAGGGTATTTCTACCATGCTATCATCAAATTTCCATATTTTATCCATCGATGCATAGCTAATATCAAAAGCACCATCTGTTAATTTAGATATTTGTATTGCTCTGGATATTAAATCAAAAAGCTCTTTATCAACTTTTATTGGGGTAATTCCTGCATTATTGTTGATTAAAGAAGTTTGAGAATCTTTACTCCAAGAGGATATTAGACTTTCTATACGTTGGATTTCTTTTATTGCTGTATTTATATATTGTTTAGCTTGAACGCTATCTTCTGCTACTACAGTAATATCAAAACGACTTCCCATTAGTTTTAGGGTTCGTTTATGTATCTGTTGTGAAAAACTACAGTTTATGATTAATAAAAATAAGATTATAAAAAAGGCTTTCAAAATATTATTTTATCATTTGATTTAGAATATCTAAATAAGAATTCGGTGGTATATTTTCATACCCTACTTCTCCTAGTTTTTCTCCATTTTTATCCACAACAACTACTAAAGGGAAACCTCCGCTTTTGTTATATTTTTCTGCAAGTTTTTTATTCTGATTTTGTAAACCTTCTGCCAATTGATTTTTCTTTTTTCTAGGGAAATCAGCTTTAATTAATACAAAATCATTTTTTACAGACTCTTTAAACTCTTTAGTTGCCAATATTTTCTTCTCTAATTTTATACATGGCGCACACCAATCTGATCCTGCAAATACTAAAATTATATGTTTGTTTTCATTTTTTGCTATCTTTTTAGCTTCATCAAAATTAGTCCTCCATTCTTGAGCATTTATAACATTTGTATACAAAAACACCAATAGTAATATTAAAATAATTTTTCTCATCTATTTAATCTTATTAACAGGATACTACATATAGAAATTTTCCTTGTTGTAATTATCTATTCCCTAGTAAACTTTATAAATAAATCATAATGTCTACTAAATTTAAATAACAATTACTTTACAAAAAAATATTAATGACTAACAAACTCAAAATAAGCTAAGAAATATGCTTCTGAACAATATATATTGTTTTTCAAGACAAGCCTTGGTTCGAGCTGATTTTTTTTTCAACAAACATTTATAAACAAAAATAGCGGTATTATATAATAAACACCGCTATCTTTTATGTATACTAAGTTTCAAAAAAACCTAATTAAGGTGATTATAATTTAGGACATCTTTTACAATTAGATTTCCCTTTCTTTTTATATTTTTTACAGCACTTTTTCTTTTTCCCTCCACATGATATTTCACAATCAAGGACTAAACAAGGAGAATACAAGGATGGAATATCTGTATTTTGCACTTTCTTTAATTTTTATTAAATCTAAATAAAGCACGAAAATAATAAAAATATTTTAAAGAAAAAGAAACTTTTTTTAATCTTTAATAGCTTATCAACAATTATTTACCTTGCCCTCCAGCCTGAAAAGTATTTATATCTCTGTCAAATAAATAATGTCCAGATTTATCTTCTCCAATAATTCTTAATTTATCTAACAATGTACGTGCTATTGCCTCTTCTTCTAACTGTTCTGAAACATACCATTGCATAAAATTATGCACATTATAGTCTTGTCGCTGTAAACACTCGTATATGATATTATTGATCTTTGATGTTACAAATTCTTCACTTTTTAAGAATGTTTCAAAAAGCTCAGTTAAAGAATCAAAATCATCTCTTGGCTTATCTATTTCAGGAATAATAGCAACACCACTTCTTTCATTAATAAACTTAACCAATTTAATCATATGTACTCGTTCTTCTTCTGATTGAGTATAAAAAAAGTTAGCGACACCATTATATCCTCTTGTATCCGCCCAACTTGCCATAGAAAGATACTGAACTGAAGCTTTTGCTTCGTATCTTATTTGATCATTTAATAATTTTTCTATTTCTTGTATCATTTTTTTGTATTTTTTTTCAAAAAAACTAAAATACAATAATTTATTATGCTTTAGAAATAACGTATAGTCAATTGTATTATTTAAAATAAGACTATTTAACGATTAAAAACATTTTAACGATCCATAAGTGTTTTTTAACATATATGGCGATGAAAAACTAATAAAGTTTAAGAAGTAAATTATTGAATATTGTAAACTATGCGGCTTTTTCAAAAGCTATATAATTAACTAGCCTACCTTGTTTATCATGTACTGGAAACCCTTTTATCAAACACATATATGATGTTTGATCTTTTCTATAATTAAGGATAGATACTTCAAAAGGGAGCATACTATCTATTGCTTTTCTTACTGTTATTGATGTTTTGATACATGTTTCATCACCCTGAAACATCTTTGGCGAATTACCTATCACTTCTTCTGGAAGGTATCCATTCATTTTTTGAATATTTTGAGATGCAAATACTATTTTAAGTTTTGGATTAGTAACAACAATAACAGAGTCCTCTTCAATAAACTGTTTATAATCTATATTAAAACTCCAATTTTTGGTAACTTTCTTTAACGCAACAAAATCATCCCTAAAACTTTCAATTAGTTTATGATGTTCCCCATAAAACTCCCATGATAATAATGGTAATACATGGTTAGACATTTTTTTGTAATACTTATCCATTACACTATCGTATGCAAAGAATTCATTCATAAGCACTGCTGTTTTACTCAAAAGTATCTAATTAAAATTGTAACTAATATTGAACAAAAGTTAATTCTTTAATCCTATAAAAATTTACTGGTATATTTTAAATTAAAACAATAACAAAACCTCTAATAAACACCTTTGTTTTAAAAAAACATGTGTTAGATCATGTTATTGCATTAGATAAATTATAAAATATCATTTACCATCGAAACTGTAAGGTTGTGTACCATGTTAATGGCTCAGAAGGTATTATTCCAGGGCCAGGATATCCTGTTGCTCTTTGCGTAAAATAACTTTTATCTAATATATTATTTATACCGGTTTCTAATTTGAATATTTTATAAGAATAAGATAAAGAAAAGTCCATTATATCATAAGCTGGCATAAGCCCTCTTACACCACTTAATCCAGGTTTAACAGAATTTTCTGCATCAGAAAATTGTTCTGACAAATATGAATATTGTACTGAGGCTAAAAGATTTTTATAACCAAACCTAAGTCCTGTCTTCATATTAAGATTAGGTACAAACTCCACTTCTTTATTTGTGCCATTATATTTAGAATTAACCAACGAAGTATTTGCAAACCAATTAAAGCTGATATCAGAACTATTATTCAATAAAATTTTGTTTAGATTAAAATCAACTAAAGATTCTAAACCATACATAGTAGCATCTCCTACGTTAGTTCTAAAATTTTTTACACTTCCATCAGCTTGTTCTTGTTGAATAACCCCAATGCGATTATTATAAAACAATCCAAAAAGACCAACATCATATGAAATCAAATCATTAATTTTTCCTCTTATACCTACATCTGAAGTAAATCCTGATTCATCAGTTATATCAGGGTCTATTCGAAAAGAAGGGTTTACTATATTTATATCAGAAAAAGTTACTGATCGATAATTTTCTGAAATATTAGCATAAATTTCAAGTACATTTAAAGGTTTATAACTAATTCCTAGTCCTAATAAAACAAAGGATCTCTCAAAAGTTCTATTATCCTGTATACTATTATCTCGAATGACATTACCCGCCAAATCTGTGATAATATTTCTAGAAGAACCATCTACTTCCGTTTTTAAATATTCAAACCGAAATCCTGGAGTAACAGAAAGGGTATTAGTTATATTAAAAATATTTTCTCCAAAAACAGCTACATTTAAATTTGGATAATCAAAATCAGACTGATTAGGGTATGTAGGAAACTTATCCTTTGTAAAATCAAAATCAGAGCCCAAATCCGCTGTTCCAGGACCTTGTCCTTCTGCATTATTCGCCTGATAATATTTTGTTCCAATCAAAAATATAGATTCCTTACCAAACAGGTTATATCTTGATAAAACTCTTCCTTCTGCTCCAAAATTTAAGAAATCACCAACAATAAGGTCTCTAGGGCTTTCCAATTGATCCTCTTGATCTACTCTATTAGTTCTAAAACCTACTGCAGATCTAGATGCATCTAACCCAAAAAGGTTTAAACTAATATCTGTTTTATCAGATAATTTATGATCAAATCGCAAAGAAAACAATTTCCAGTCTACTTTAAACCAATTTCTAGTTCTATTACTTTGGGAAGGATTTTCTTTAAATCTAGCATCTGATAACCCTCCTGGTTGTTGTGCTAAATAGTTAAGATAAGTAAACTCTCCAGATATTTTGGTTTTTTTAGAAATTTGATATCCAAGATGGACATATAAGTTTTTGGAATCAAATTGTGTATTAGGCCTAAAACCTTTTCCTTCTTTATAATTAAAATAAGTATAATAGCTTAATTTACCTACTGTACCTCCTAGACTGTTGAAACTCGTAAATAAATTATAAGATCCTAAAGATTGTCTAGATATTAGTTCTATTTTTTTGTTTGGATTAGGTTGTTTCAATTTAAAATTAATCAATCCTCCAAACTGAGTTCCATATTGTAATGAAGCGGCTCCGCGCACAACTTGTATTTCGCTCAAAGCTTCTGCTGGAGGTGTATAATAGCTCTCTGGGTACCCCAAAACATCAGCACTTATATCATATCCATTTTGTCGAGTGTTAAAATTAGCCGTCCTATTAGGGTCCAAACCTCTTCCCCCAATATTTAGCTGTAAGCCACCTACGCTATTTTCATAAATATTTAACCCAACAACTTGCGCGTAAATCTGTCTTGCATTATTAGCTGCCAAATTACCAACAGTTTGATCTACCAAAACAACTTCACTCTTTTTACCTGCAAAAATAGCAGTCCCTTCTACAGGCTTAAGTTGTTTTAAACCAAAAATCTTTTCTTTTCGTTGAGTTATCAAAACTTCTGAAAGTTCTTCTCCTAAAGGGTTTAAAACAAAATTTTTAATTACATTTCTCTCTACTTTTATCTTTTCTTCTAAAATTTCAAAATCAAAACTAAAAATAGTAATCCAGTATTCTCCTGATTTCAAATCAGTAAATTTAAACTCCCCATCACTATTGGTAATTGTATGACTACTAGAATTCCTTATATACACTTCAGCATTAGCAATCGGTTGATTATCAAATCCTATTACTTTTCCTTCTAATTCATGTTGCCCAAAAACAGTAGTAACTATTAATAATGCTACAAAAAATATATTATAATCCTTTAATTTCATCTTTGAATGGAATAATCCACTTTTTATGTTTTAATGATTCTTTTTGTTTTCCCAAATCCACTTTTGGGTCTATATATAGGGTACTTAACCTTCCATTGAGTGCTACATAACTCTCTACAAATACTTGTATATTTTGATGTCCTTGGCTTTCGAAATGTTCTTTTAAATAGTGTGCATATTCTAATATAAAATCGGGTTGTGATGCCATTTGTTTTTGTTGAAAGGCAGTAAGAAAATCATCATTATCCACATAAAATCTTTCTTTTGTTTCACTATTTACAATTTTAAAATTAGCGTAACCTGCCTTTTCCATTAACATCACTCTCCATGAAAATCGATACCCTTCTTCTGTCCAAAATAACTCACCAGGATATATTAGATACCTAAACGGGAAAAATAACTGAATCATGAAGAATATCAAAAAGAAGGATATTAAAATTTTATTCTTTACATAACTGAATTTCAACACCTTATTTGTATCAAATTTTGATTTATTTATTTTACATATTTTAGAAATAAAATCTAATATTTTATGATGAAAAACAGAATTAAAAAAAACTAATGTACTTATAATCATAATATAAGGAAACATTCCTATTGGAAAAAGCACACGAGTCAATACATGAAAAACAACTACCATTACAAAGGCAAAAGGTCTTGTTTTTCGATATAATAACAAAAATGGAATGGTAAGATCATATATCGCTCCAGAATAACTAAATAAATAATGCGCCCATTCTTTTTGTAGTATATCTCCCAAAAAAGGGATATCATATTTAGAAGGCAACCAAATTTTAAGTGGCATAGCATCTAATAGCCAATCTGAATTAAGTTTTGCTAAGCCTGCATAGAAATAAACAATACCTAAAAGTAATTTAATGACATCGATTGTCCAGCTTGGAATATATTGAAAAGATGTACCTTTTATTTTTGCATCCAACGAATAATATGCATTCGCAGGTAAAAATATCATTATAAAACTTAATAAACTTATAAAATAATAATGGTTAAGGTATGTTGTTTTATCCATTAATTCTATATAAGTAAAACTAAGAAAAAAGGTAACAATAGCAATTTTATACTTAAACCCCAATGTTATCAAAATTGTAGAGATACCGCAAATAAAAAAAACAGCATAGGTATATGCACCTATAGGCTTTACCCATTCAAATCCATAAAAAGAGAAAAAAAACTTAGGCTGAATATACAATTTATCAATCCAGCCATAACTCCAAAAACGAATAATACTAGTCAACATCATTAATCCAAAAAAAACACGAAAGACTGCAAGTGGTGCAGCCTCTGTATGTTTTTTAAAATATTCGTTAAGATTAAATTTCATCTAACAATAGTTACTTTAATCTCCGTCTGCATCTACAAAATCAACACTAACAGAAATTGCCTGAAGCATGTCAACTTTTAGATAAACCACGTTTTTTTGTAGTTCATCATAAGTTTTTGTCATTAGGCTATTATCGGTACGGATTTGAAATGAAAAATCATCATTTAAACCTGATGCCATTGCTCTTGCTGTATTAAATTGATTATTAATAAGTGAGCTCAAATCTTCTCCATTTCTAATCGTATTTAAGAAATCTAAATATGTTTTTAAACTTTCTCCTTTAGAATCTCCAGCAAAGTGTTTTCCATTAAAAAAATCTTGCAATGCACTAAGGTTCGCATTAAAAAGTTTTTTAGATATATCTCCTTTATAAAAAGCTTCAACTTTATTATCAAAAGTTTCAGAAAATATTCCCGCAGGGATTCCTATTTTAGCTGCCCGTAAATGTTTTTCGTAATGAAAAATAAAATCATTTACTAACTTATCTAATGAACTTGTTGCGGAAGCTCCACTATTATTAACAAAAGTATCTCTATAACCTTCTTTCCAATTCGTTAAAACCTGATTAGCAAGATTATCCATACGATTAACCAAATCGGTTATATATTTTTTATAACCAGCAGCATTGGTATTTGTAGAGTAAAACTCTACGATGCCCGCATCAGTATCCGACAAACCATTTAAAAGATAATCTAAAGCTGCGAAACCCTGTTCATCTTGTTTTGTAACCGTAGTAAGATCATATTCTCCTGTAGCAATATTAGATTCTAGATCTGATGTAGTAACAGGATATACATTCATGAAATTTCGAAATGAAATTTCTTCTGCTTTTCCTATTTCAAACATACCAACAGATTGCCACGAGATATACGCCTCTATCCATACGTTTCTTAATATTACAAGATTTGCCTCATTAGTGGTCGTTGTAAAATTAGAAGTAGCTGTTTTTAAAGCAGTCATATCCTCCGAAAAATTTTGATACGCAGGAATTACTATATTATCTGCGACATTAATTAATAATGCTTTTCTATCAAAATTATCTTTATTTCCATCCGTAACGTTTGCGTCATCACTTGATGAACAACCGATTACTAGAAAAGTTATTATCAAAATTAAAAATAATGACTTCTTCATTTTATTTTTATTTATTCTTAATAAATTTTTGCAAATGTAAAAAAAGAGGTCGAAATGAAATAATTTCCTACCTCTTTTTTATCTTTATAAATGATTTATTCTTTAGCTACCTGCCTGTGCTACACTAAAACTAAATTTTTCAGCAATTTTTTCTGAAATAGATTGTAATGTATTTGGAGACAAATCCCAAAATCCATTAGCACCTTCCATCAATTGGTCTATATATGTCTGGACTTCTGATTTAGTAAAATAAGGTGTATTGCTATCTGATTTTCTGGTAAACTGTAAACTATATACAAATCCAAATCCTTCAGATAGATCATGAAAAGCACTAGCATAATCCACTACAGGTGCTTCTAGAGCTTTTTTGCCTTGTTGCAAATAATACACTGCTCTAATTGCTATAACTTGTGATATTTTTTCTTTAATAATAGCTGCCTGTTTATCACGCACATCATATTGTTTTGCAACAATAGCAGCTCTACCTAATTTAAAGGCATCAAAAATGTCTTTTGCTATACCTTTAAAATCAGAATCTGCTTCTACTCTACCAATATATTTGTTTAAAAAGTTGTCATCAGCACCAATGGTAGCATTAGGGTTTGTTTTATCCGCAGAAGTCCCATATAAATATCCATAAGCCTCGTCCCATTTATGTTCCATAGTAGTATAGTTCTTACCTTCTTCTACTACATCTTTATCATTATTTACTACATTATCTGCTTCATCCAGAACAGCTGTACTTAAATAATTGTTTAGGGCCTGATCTGTCATCAAAGCACCTATCAAACTTTTAGCAAATGCTTGATTTAACTCTAACCCTTTTGCATCAACATACCTCTTAGATCCTCCTCCAGCTTCTTGTATAACCCCTGCAACTCCTGCTTTAGCAGTTATCTCCCAATTAGGAAAAACTTCATCTACTTGATTTTTTATCCAACCATCAAATTGATTTCTTATAGCAATCGCATCTGTTGTATTTGCAGAAAAATAATCTTTAGAAGCAGCAACTTTACTTCTAACACTTTTATTAGATGCATTTAAATCTGTATCCGAAAAATCATTCGCACCTTCGACATGAGAAAACATTGCATTCAAAACCACCTCTGTATTAGTACGATCCTTTAGTTCACTCACTATTTCTTCTGCCATGGCAATACGAGTAGTTTGCCCGCTAAAACTCACAGAACTTCCCCCTTTACGTTCAAAGGTATATTTTTCTGGTGCTACTACCTGATCAATGGGCGACGTGCTATCATCATCAGAAGAGCAAGCTCCTAATACAAAAACTACAGATAAGCATATGCTTTTTAATAAATTTTTTATTTTCATCATTTTTTATTTAGACTTAATATCAATAATTATAAAGTTTACAAATATATTTATCAGAATAGAATTGACCAATTTTATTTGTAATAAATCTAAATAAATTTTTATTTCACATTACAACTGTGTTATCCAACTATTATCCGTTAATTAATACCAATTATTGTTTAAATTTACTGGAAAAGAAAATATTTTTTTGTTTCAATGAAGAAGAAAAGCTTGTGCTAGACTTGATCTGGTATCGAACATAGCTGAACTACAGTTTATATTTATTTTGAAATTGAGGTGTAAAAAGAACATTTTATTCTGATATATTCAAATGATAAATGGTATAATACTTCTTTATTGACTATCCTTTTCTTTCTAAAAAAACTATAAAGAATTCTAAATTAACAACTTTAAAATACCTTTACAAGGTTTGTTTTTAGAAATATATTTTATTTTCAAAGCAAGTCCTCAAAAAAATGAAACTCCTATAAGGGTCTAAAATTATTTTATTTAACCAGATAAATTATATCGTAACTAAGATAATAAACACTAACATTATTATAATTTTACTTATCTGCTACCACCTTAAGCAAACTGTTTTTAATGATATGCTGAAAATATTTTAGTAGCTTCGTTATAAGACGACTCAAAGCTAAGTGTTCTTATATCTGTATCCGCATCAACTGTAGTAAAGTAAGATATCATACGTTCAGTTGGCATATTCCCAGTTAATTCATCTTTTGCCATCGGGCATCCTCCAAATCCTTGAATTGCTCCATCAAACCTTCTACAACCTGCCTTATACGCAGCATCTACTTTTTCAAACCAGCTGGTTGGTGTAGTATGTAAATGTGCTCCAAATTCTATTTCAGAATATGATGAAATTAAATTAGAAAATAAATAGCTTATAATTTCTGGAGTTGAAGTACCTACAGTATCTGAAAGAGAAAGAATCTTCACTCCCATTTTACTAAGCTTTTCTGTCCATTCCCCCACTATTTCAACATTCCAGGGATCTCCATAAGGATTACCGAATCCCATAGAAAGATAAGCTACCACTTCTTTATTTGCTCCATCTGCAATATTTAATATTTCTTGCAAAGTCGCTACAGATTCTGCGATGGTTTTATGTGTATTCCGCATCTGGAAGTTTTCAGAAATCGAAAAAGGATATCCAAGGTAATTGATTGCGTCATGTTGCACCGCATCATTAGCTCCTCTTACATTAGCTATGATAGCCAACAACTTACTTTTTGTACTAGAAAGATCTAACTGTGACAAAACCTCTGCTGTGTCTGTCATTTGAGGTATTGCTTTTGGAGATACAAAACTACCAAAATCTATAGTATCAAAACCACAGCGTAGCAGCGATTGAATATATTGAACTTTTTTCTCTGTTGGTATAAATTCTTTTATACCCTGCATAGCATCTCTGGGACATTCAATAATTTTTATGTTTTCAGCCATTTTAGAATTCTAAACTAAGAAATATTCAATTGTGTGTATAAAAATATAACTATTTTTTAGAAAAAAGCACAAAAACTCCAATTCCGATAAAGACAACGATCTGAAGCCATTTCAAAACAACTCCTACCTTTGAATTCTTTTTTAAATACTCTGAAATAAACCCTGAAAGAATAGCTATTAATCCAAAAATTATAAACGAGACTATAATAAAAAGAAAACCTAATATATAAAACTGTAATACATTACTTATAGTAGTACTAAACAAAAACCCTGGGAAAAATGCCAAAAAAAATATAGATACTTTAGGGTTTAAAACATTCATAACAAATCCCTGCTTAAATAATTGCCCGAAACTTTTTTTGGGTAAATTGCCTTCAGACAAATTTACCGAAGCTTCACTTTTAAACACCTTGTAAGCAAGAAAAAACAGGTACAACGCACCAAATAGTTTTATAACAAAAAACAATACTTCACTTTGCTTTATTATAGCAGATACTCCAAAAGCCACTAATGTAGTATGAATCAAGCACCCTGTCATTAAGCCTGCTACTACAGCTAACCCATACTTTTTGCCATTAACGACACTTTGCATTAATACAAAAATATTATCAGGACCAGGGGTTATCGCTAAAACAGAAATAGCAATAACAAACGTATAAAGAATTTCGTAGTTCATAACTTTTAAACCTTGAAGGTTTTAAAAACTCTCAAGGTTTGTGTTTTAAAGCAGTGCTTTATTAATATCCTTAATTAATTTAGGGCCTTCATATATAAACCCCGTATATATTTGTACCAAACTCGCCCCAGCTTGCAGTTTTTCTAAAGCGTCTTGAGCGCTATGAATCCCTCCTACTCCTATAATTGGAAACGCTTTGTTACTTTTTTCTGATAAATATTTAATTACCTCTGTACTTTTATCTTTTATCGGTTGCCCGCTAAGCCCCCCATTACCAATAGCATCTAATTGATCTTTTGGCATACGCAAGTCTTTTCTTGAAACAGAAGTATTACTTGCAATAACTCCATCTAACCTTGTTTCTGCTACTAATTCTATTATTTCATCCAATTGATTTTTATTCAAATCTGGAGCTATCTTTAAAACAATAGGCTTTTGTTTTTGAAATGTTTTATTTGCTTTCTGCACAGCAAGTATTAATTCATTTAAATACTCTTTATCATTTAGTTTTGCATGACTCCCTACGTTTGGACAACTTACATTTAGAACAAAGTAATCGACATACGGATGTAATGCATTAAAACATTCTAAATAATCTCTAGTATAATTTTCTGGTAAAGTATCTGTATTCTTACCTATATTTCCACCTATTAATACTCTTTTATTCTTTTTTAATCGTTTAACGGCATCTTTAACACCTTCGTTATTAAATCCCATTCTATTAATTATTGCAGAATCTGACTTAAGCCTAAACAATCTCTTTTTAGGATTCCCTATTTGTGCCTTTGGTGTTAATGTTCCTATTTCTATAAAACCAAATCCAAAATTATGAAGTTCATTAAATAATTTTGCATCTTTATCAAATCCAGCAGCTAATCCTACTGGGTTTTTAAATTTCAATCCAAAGACTTCTCTTTCTAAACCAGGATCTTTAATTTGATATAAACTTCTAAAAACGAATGGAAATAAGGGGATTTTTGAAAAAAAACGGATCATTTTAAAAGTAAAATGATGTACGCTTTCTGGGTCAAATAAGAATAATAAAGGTCTTACTAAAAGTTTATACATTAAATATAGATTTGATTATGCAAAAATAAGTCATACAAGGTTCTAATAAAAGTGTATTTTTGAATTCTTCAGATGTATAAAATATTTCAGTATCATGATTTCAAAAAAACATATCACAAATAGATTTATTAGTTACGTTACTATCGACACAGAGAGTGATCCAGAAAGCACTACAACTCCTAGTACAAAAAAACAATGGGATCTTGCTAATAAACTAGCACAAGAATTAACAGACATAGGTTTAAAAGATGTAAGCATAGATGAGCATGCATATATTATGGCTACACTACCATCTAACGTAGACCATGAAGTACCTACTATAGGGTTTATATCTCATTTCGATACCAGTCCTGATTTTACAGGAGCAAATGTAAAACCACAGATTATAGAAGATTACGATGGTAAAGACATTGTATTAAATGCTTCTCAAAACATTGTACTATCACCTGATTATTTTGAGGATTTAAAACAATATAAAGGGCAGACTCTTATCACTACAGATGGAACAACACTACTAGGTGCAGATGATAAAGCGGGGGTTACCGAAATAGTAACTGCTATGGAATATCTGGTACAGCACCCAGAAATTAAACATGGTAAAATTCGTATTGGATTTACACCCGACGAAGAAATAGGTCGTGGAGCTCATAAATTTGATGTCAAAAAATTTGGTGCAGATTGGGCATACACTATGGATGGTAGTCAGATTGGAGAACTAGAGTTTGAAAATTTTAATGCCGCTGGAGCTGTTGTAACTATAAAAGGCAAAATTGTACATCCTGGCTACGCTAAAGGAAAAATGATTAATAGCATGTACATTGCACAAGACTTTATCAATTCTTTACCCAGATTAGAAACACCAGAACACACTACAGGCAGAGAAGGTTTTTTTCATTTACATAACATAAAAGGTGATGTAGAAGAAACCCAGCTACATTATATTATCCGGGATCATGACAAAGAGCATTTTGAAGCGAGAAAAGAAGTCATGAATAAATTAGGAGCAGAAATTAATGCCCAACACGGAAAAGAAGTTATACAAATAGAGATCAAAGATCAATATTTTAATATGCGAGAAAAGGTAGAGCCAGTAATGCATATTGTGGATATCGCAGAAGAAGCTATGAAATCTCTTGGTATTACCCCCCTTATAAAACCTATTCGCGGTGGAACCGATGGGTCTCAATTAAGTTTTATGGGATTACCTTGTCCTAATATTTTTGCTGGTGGGCATAATTTTCATGGGCGTTATGAGTATGTTCCTGTAGAAAGTATGATACGAGCAGTAGAAGTTATCGTAAAGATTGCAGAACTAACGGCTAACAAAAAATAAATAAAATACATCCGTTAAACCCTCTTTATGTAGTAGAATTTCGTAATGAAGCTTGAAGATTCAATAAGTTTTCTACTGCATAAAATGGGTTAAATATGTATTTTTATAATAGTGTTTTAGAAAATAAAAAAAGCGCTATAAAACTAAATTAGTTTTATAGCGCTTTTAAAAGGATGCTAGTTATTACTTTTTTTCTACTACAGGCTGGTTAAGCTTTTGACTCATCTCCAATGAAATTGCAGATTTATCATAAGTTAATTTCCCTGATCCTGTTTCGATAATAACAGCGTTATTTTTTTCGCTAAAGTCAAAAACTTTTCCATGAAGACCACTTTTCGTTACTATTTTGTCTCCTTTTTTAAGCTCTTCAGCAAATTTTTTCTCTTTTTTTGATTTTTGCATTTGTGGTCGTATCATAAAAAAATACATTACCACAAATATTAATACAAAAGGTAGAAACTGTTGAATTTGATCCATAAAATTATTCGCTTACTGGTGTTCCACTTACTGGTTGAGCTTTTGGAGTTACCATAGCTTTAATTTTAATAATTTCTTTTCCAGCTTCTGTATTTGCAGTTATAGTAACTTGTTTAGTTTGCTGATTTGGCTTTCCGCTAGAGTTAAATTTTACTAGCATCTCTGCTGTATCACCTGGAGCAATTGGCTCTTTTGGCCACTCTGGCACAGTACATCCACAACTACCTTTTGCACTTACAATTACTAATGGAGCTTTACCTGTATTAGTAAAAGCAAATTTATGCTCTACTACATCTCCTTCATTAATAGTTCCAAAATCATGTTCGTTTTTGGTAAAAGTCATAACAGGAAAATCTGCATTCTTTGCGTCGCGATCTGCTGCTATTTCTACATTTTCTTCTTTAACTTTTTCTGCTGCTTTATCTTTGCAAGACACGAATGTCATAGCAAAAACTCCAGCTAAAATTAAGATTCCTTTTTTCATTACTTGAGTTTTTAATTATTGTTGAGGGTTAAAAATACTATTTTTTCTAATATTACATAAGTCCACGGCCTACTTTGTTTAATTTACCGTTTTCTTTGTACTCTTTAGAAATTTTATCTAAAATTCCGTTGATAAAAATACTACTTTTAGGGGTACTATATTCCTTTGCTATTTCTAAATATTCGTTAATTGTTACTTTTACAGGTATTGAAGGAAACTTTACAAACTCACAAATAGCCATTTTTATAATAGCTTTATCCAGTTCTGCTATACGATCTTGATCCCAATTTGGGGTTCTTCCATCAATTTCTTTTGTAAACTCTACTCCATTAAGTGTTGTTTTCTTAAAGATATCTATAGCAAATTTTTTATCCTCTACATCCTTATACAATTTTGGCAAAGACATATTTTCTGTATGGGATTCTTTTAGTTTACGAAGCATCTTTATAATAGATGTGTTTACTAATGGCAAATCATCAACCCATGTAAGTTTTTTATCTTCAATATAATCGTACAGTTTTTCATTAGGAGCGATAATTTCTTTAAAGATTTCTATTATAAAATCTTTATCTTCTCTAAAAGCACTAAATTTAGTACTCATATAAGATTTATACTGATCACTTTCTCTAATTTCTTTCCATAATATTGCTACATATTCCCCATCTAACTCCCAACAATTAAGTCTTTTTTTATCCATCTCCTCTTTTAAGAGAATATTTTTCTCTAATAACAATAATACTTCGTTATTTATAAATTTGGTGTTAGGATTTTTTTCTTCGGAAGTAGGCAAATATTTCTTTTTACTAATATCTAAAAGATCTGCCGCATGTTTTCTAATTTCTACCAGAAGCTGAAGATTTATAAGAAATAATTCATACATCTGATCAATACTAAAAAGAAGAAACTTCTCTTCTTTGACAAGGTTGTCACTTTGCGTCTGCTCTATCGAATAAAGAGACTGCATTACTTTTACTCTAATATGTCTTCTGGTTAACATAGAAAATTACAAAGAACTTTATATTAAAAAAGGACAAAAGCCACTATTGACTTTTGTCCTGCAAAAATACTATTATTTTTAATCTACCGATCTTAAAACTCTTTTTTTTCTATCTAAATTGTGTTCAAAAAAAAATTAAAGTAATTATACTGCATAAAAAAACAGTAATTATTGCCTGTCACTAAAAAGAATTTTAAGTTTTTTACCTCTTATTATTATTGGTTTTCTTTTTTTCGAGTAGCAATTCTATCTTCAGCAATAGCATTTGCTGCTGCATTTGTAGTTATATTAGCTGCTTTTGCTCTATTTAATATATCTAAAGTTGTATCAAAGATATTTTCGGTTTTAGCCATAATTTGATCTCTACCATAACCTTCTATCTCTGCGTATACATTTATAATACCCCCAGCATTAATTAAAAAATCTGGTGCATACACTATTCCTTTCTTTTGCAATATAGGCCCATGAATATTTTCATCAGCTAATTGATTATTTGCTGCTCCTGCAATTATTTTTACGTTTAATTTATCAATAGTACCGTCATTAACCGTTGCTCCTAATGCACAGGGTGCGTAAATATCTGCCGTTTCTGCATACAAATCATTGCCTCTGTATATATCTACACCGTATTTTTTACTCACCTCTGCTAACCTTTCTTCATTGATATCGCTAATTATAACATGTGCACCTTCTTCTGCAGTTAAGCGGACTAACTCTTCACCTACATGACCAATACCTTGAACCAAAATTCGTTTTCCTTTTAGTGCCTCATCTCCGTATGTAAATTTCGTAGCTGCTTTCATACCCATATACACTCCATATGCGGTAACTGGGGAAGGATTTCCCGCCCCTCCTTTAGATTCTGATATTCCTGTTACATAAGGAGTTACCTCTCTAACTACATCCATATCAGTTGTCTCCATCCCTACATCTTCTGCTGTATAATACTTACCTCCAAGTGTATGCACAAACTTTCCAAAGCGTCTCATTAACTCTGGTGTTTTTATTTTTTTTGGATCCCCTATAATAACTGCTTTTCCTCCACCAAGATTTAAACCTGTGATAGCTGCCTTATAGGTCATTCCTCTTGATAATCTTAATACATCATTAAGAGCATCCCATTCTGTTGCATAGTCATACATTCTTGTCCCTCCTAAAGCTGGCCCTAAAATTGTATTATGCACACCTATTATTGCTTTCAATCCTGTATCTTTGTCCTGACAAAAAACAACTTGTTCGTGATCATCAAACGATAGTTGACCAAACACTGGAGCTTCTTTTTTTAGTTGATTTGCAGTAAATACTTCAGTTATCATGTTGTGAAAATTTTATAATGAAATTATATTATACTCAAAATTAAGATGCTAAAATAGCATATTTTTATCAATTTCAAATTTAAGACTGTTAAATTTTACGAATACACTAATTAATTTATTCTCAAATATTATTTTTTATGCCTGCATTGCGACATTTAAACAAGTATTTTTCTAAATATAAATACCGCTTAATTATAGGTTTGGTCATTACTATTATTGCAAGAATTTTTGCTACAATGGTTCCTACATTAGTTGGTGACTCTGTTGATGTAGTAGAACAATATATCAATAAAGAAATTACGGATATCACTCAAGTAAAGACCGGTCTTATTATTAATATCTCACTAATCATTGGAGCTTTACTTATTTCTGCTTTATTTACTTTTTTAATGCGTCAAACTTTTATTGTAGTTTCTAGGTTTATTGAGTTTGATTTAAAAAATGAAATATTCCAGCATTATGAAAAATTATCCCTAAATTTTTATAAAAAAAACAGAACAGGAGATTTAATGAATCGTATTAGTGAAGATGTTACTAAAGTCAGAATGTATGTGGGTCCTGCAATTATGTACAGCGTAAACACTATTACTTTATTTGTTGTAGTAATAAGCTACATGATTAGTATAGCTCCCGAATTAACGTTGTACACCTTAGCCCCTTTACCAATATTATCTGTATCCATATACAAATTAAGTGTTGCTATTCATAAGCGCAGTACTGTTGTCCAAGAGTTTCTCTCTAAATTAACCACATTTACACAAGAATCTTTTAGTGGCATTACAGTTATAAAAGCATATGGTATTGAACCTCAAACACAAAAAAATTTCATTGAATTATCAAACAAAAGCAAAGAGAAAAATTTGGATCTAGCCAAAGTACAGGCTTTATTTTTTCCCCTTATGGTTTTACTCATCGGGTTTAGTAATATATTGGTAATATACATTGGAGGGAAACAGTTTATTGACGGAACAATAAAAGATCTGGGTATCATTGTTGAATTTATCATATTTGTAAATATGCTAACTTGGCCTGTTGCAACCGTAGGATGGGTTAGTTCTATTATACAACAAGCTGAAGCCTCTCAAGTAAGAATTAACGAATTTCTAAGTCAAGAACCTGAAATCACGAATACAGTAATCCAAAAAACACCTGTTC
Source organism: Aquimarina muelleri DSM 19832 (assembly GCF_000430665.1). Taxonomy (GTDB): domain Bacteria; phylum Bacteroidota; class Bacteroidia; order Flavobacteriales; family Flavobacteriaceae; genus Aquimarina; species Aquimarina muelleri. Next base: position 105,962 of record NZ_KE387188.1, read on the forward strand.
GAGGAGATATATGTTTTGACAATGTTTCTTTTACTTATGATGACACTAATATCACAGCTTTAAAAAACATAAGTTTTTGCATTAAAAACGGAGAAACAATAGGTTTTATTGGCAAAACTGGTTCAGGAAAATCTACTATACTCGACCTAATCGGAAGGCTTTATGATGTATCTTCTGGAGAAATTCGTGTTGATGAAACGCCTATAAAAGACCTCAATTTAAACGATCTAAGAGAAAGTATTGGTTATGTTCCTCAGGATGCTTTTTTGTTTAGTGATACTATAGAAAATAATATAAAATTTGGAAACGAAAAAGCCTCAGAAAAAGAAATTCATCAAGCAGCAAAAAACGCAGTGGTACACAAAAACATAATTAACTTCAACAAAGGATATAAAACTGTTTTAGGAGAACGTGGTATTACCCTTTCCGGAGGTCAAAAACAAAGAGTTTCTATTGCCCGAGCCATAATTAAGAATCCAGCCATACTTCTTTTTGATGATTGTTTATCTGCAGTAGATACTGAAACCGAAGAAGAAATACTTAATAATCTTCGCGAAATTTCTGAGAATAAAACAACTTTTATAGTAACTCATAGGGTATCTACAGCTAAAAATGCAAATAAAATCATCGTATTAGAAGACGGCAAAATAACCCAACAAGGTACTCATAATCAGCTAATAAAGACTAACGGATACTACAAAGAACTTTATTTAAAACAACTTAATGAAAAAGAAATATAAGTTTTTTTTGTACGATTAACATTTTTTTTGGATTTTTGAAACCATCATAACAATATTAATTAATTAATAAATACGGATTATGAGTGATAATGAAATGATGGATAAAGAAGAAATTTTCTCAAAAGTTTTACGGGCAGGAAGAAGAACTTATTTCTTTGACGTAAGAGCTACAAAAGCAGGAGATTACTATTTAACAGTAACAGAAAGTAAAAAGTTCACTAATGATGATGGATCTTTTCACTATAAGAAACACAAAATCTATCTGTATAAAGAAGATTTTGCTGGGTTTACAGAAATCTTAAATGAAATGACTGATTTTATTGTTGACGAAAAAGGAGAAGAAGTAATCAGCGAAAGACATCAGAAAGATTTTCAAAAATCATATGAAAAAGATGAAACTGAAGGCAACACAGAAGAAGTTGTTGCTTCTACAGGGAGTTTTACAGATGTAAATTTTGATGATATCTAAACAAACAAAAAAGACTTAAGTTAAAGTTATGTAAACCATCTCAATATCTGAGGTGGTTTTTTTTATATTCACATTTCAAAAAACAACTTAAACGAGACTTATAGAAAATAATACTTTTTTAGAATATCGTATAGGTCTTATATTACAAACCCCTAAAGTTTTCTACAATAGAATTAATATAACTTAAAGTGTTTCTTATTGTTTTTGTAGATTATCTTTTAACAATAAGTTAAAATTTTAAACATATGAAATATATTTTTACTATTTTTTTTATATCCTTAAGTACTATTTCTTTTTCTCAGGATAACTTATCTTTAGAATATTACCTTCCAAAAAACATCACCTACAATCCTGAAATCCCAACACCTCAAAGCATACTAGGATATATCCCTGGGAAATGGCATGTTACACATGATAAATTAGTTAACTACATGCAAGCTCTTGCTGTAGCTTCTCCCAGAATTACTATTGAAGATAGAGGTAAAACTTTTGAAGACAGACCTTTATTATTACTCACTATTACTTCTGAAAAAAACCATAGCAATCTCAAGGAAATACAAAAAAAACATGTAGAACTTACAAAAAGTGATTCTAATCGATTAAATATAGATGACTTACCTGCAATTGTATATCAAGGGTTTTCTATTCATGGTAATGAACCCAGTGGCTCAAACGCTTCAATTATAACTGCCTACTATCTAGCAGCTGCACAAGGAAAAGAAATAGAGGAGCTTTTAAAGAATGTTGTTATTTTATTCGACCCTTCTTTTAATCCAGACGGTTTACAACGTTTTGCATATTGGGCTAACACTAACAAAAGTAAAAATATTAGCACAGATCCGCAAGATCGAGAATATAGCGAGATATGGCCTGGAGGAAGAACCAATCATTATTGGTTTGATATGAACAGAGATTGGTTACCTGCACAATTACCAGAATCTCAGGCTCGTATTACAACTTTTCATAAGTGGTACCCTAATATCCTTACAGATCATCATGAAATGGGACCTAATAGCTCTTTCTTTTTTCAACCAGGTATCCAATCCAGAACACATCCGCTAACCCCTAAACTAAACCAAGAATTAACTAAAAAAATAGCAAATTATCATGTGAAAGCATTAGATAATATTGGTTCTTTATATTATACTGAAGAAAATTTTGATGACTTTTATTATGGTAAAGGGTCTACTTTTCCTGATATAAATGGTGGTGTTGGTATTTTATTTGAGCAAGGTAGTTCTCGTGGTCATGCACAACAAACAGATAATGGAATATTAACTTTTCCTTTTACTATAAAAAATCAATTTACGGCAGCTCTCTCTACTCTCGAAGCTGCAAAATCAATGCGTAAAGAATTATTAGAATACAAACGTGATTTTTACAATAATGCAAGAAAAGAAGAGTCTAAAGGTGCCTATATTTTTGGTAATGAAAAAGACGCCGCTTCTTCATACCATCTGGCAGAAATTCTTAAAAGACATCAAATACAATTATATGAAATTAAACAAGATTTAACCATCCAAAACAAAAATTTCAAAAAAGGATATAGTTATGTTATTCCTAAAAACCAAAGACAAAAAAGATTACTTAAAGCTATTTTTGAAAAAAGAACAACATTTCAGGATAGTTTATTTTATGATATCTCTGCATGGACATTTCCTTTGGCTTTTAATCTAGATTTTGCAGACAACATATCTTCCATTGATTTTGGTGATGAAATATTAGATCTTACACATAGAAAAACAATTCCTATAACCAAAAGTAATTATGCATACTTATTAGAATGGCATGAGTATTATACACCCAGAGCATTATACCAAATCCTTAGCAAAGGAATACGCGCAAAAGTAGGCACTAAACCTTTCTCTTTAGAAAACAAAGATTATGATTATGGTACCATTTTAATACCCGTACAGAATCAAAAATTAGATAAAGACGAATTACACGTTTTACTTCAAAAAATAGGATTAGATAATCATGTAGATATTACTAATGTTTCTACAGGGCTTACTAATGGCATAGATTTAGGGAGTGATAAATTTAGACCTCTATCTACCCCAAAAATCGGTCTACTTACAGGAAATGGTATTACCCCTTATGATTCTGGAGAAATTTGGCATCTAATGGATCAACGCTATGACATCCCTATTACCAAACTAACCACTGGTAATTTAACAAAAACTGATTTATCTACATACACGCATATCATATTACCAAACAGCCAGAAAGAAAGTATAAACAGCCAAAATATAACAAAAATAAAAAACTGGATTCATAGTGGAGGCACTTTAATTGGTTATAGAAATGCCGCACAGTTTTTCAAAGACAAAGACCTTATGAAAATTGAATTCGTCGCTATAAAAAATGATGCGAAAAATATCTCTTTTGAACAAAAACAAGATTTTTTTGGAGCTCAGGTAATTGGTGGAGCAATTTTTGAAGCTAAAATAGATCGCTCCCATCCTATCAATTTTGGGTATAAAAATGATAAAATCCCTCTATTTAGGAACACAACATTATTTATAAAACCAGATAAACAAAGTTATAACAATCCTATTCAGTACACCAAAACACCTTTACTTAGCGGATACATAAGTAAAAAAAATTTAGATTCGTTATCAGGAACTATCCCTTTTAAATATAATCAACTTGGAAAAGGAAAAGTTATCTTATTTACAGACAATACAAATTTTAGAGCTTTCTGGTATGGCACCAATAAATTACTAATGAATGCAATTTTCTTTAGCAATGAAATGTAATACCCTCTATTTTCAACAAACTACCTACAGCTTTTTCTTTGTTTTACTATAAGCTTCAAACTAAAAAAAATCGAAAGGAGCTAGTTCTATTTAAAAACTATTATCAAAAAAAAATAGTAAAACTCATATCTAGGTGCACTAACTATTTGTTTAAATTGGCAATAGAAAAAAGCACTCTGTTTGTGGTTAAATTTAAATGTAACTAAGATAATATTTTTATATTTATTAGAGTATAAAATTGTAATTTGGGGTCTTATCAAAAAAAGAAAATTATGGCTCGTACTCCTTCGAATATGTTGCCTCTTGGCACTATTGCTCCGGACTTTTCTCTTATCGATAGCGTAACTAATGACTTAGTTAATCTAAACGATGTTAAAGGTCAAAAAGGAACAATTATTATGTTTATCTGTAATCATTGTCCATTTGTTATACATGTAAATGAAGAAATTGTTCGTATAGCTAATGATTATCGTACCCAAGGGTTTGGTTTTGTTGCTATAAGCAGCAACGATATTGAAAAATACCCACAAGATTCCCCCAAAGAAATGTGGAAAACAGCTCAAAAAAACAATTACACTTTTCCTTATTTATTTGATGAAAATCAAGAGATTGCTAAAGCTTATGATGCAGCATGTACTCCTGATTTTTATTTATTCGATACTGATTTAAAACTAATATATCGAGGTCAACTCGATGACTCAAGACCAGGTAACGGGATCCCTGTAAACGGCAGAGATCTTCGACAAGCTCTAGATACGGTACTTCGTAATAGAAAAGTGTCAGAAAATCAAAAACCAAGTATTGGCTGTAATATAAAATGGAAAGAATAAGTACATAAATTATTCTATTCTTAGATCAGCAGTATAAAAAGAAAAGAGATCGATTGATAAAAATGTTTTTTTTTTGAGAAAAACATTAATAAATCAAAATCCATTCAAAGGATTAAAATCCTACTATAGTTTATAGATGTACTAAATGAGTATTAATGCACTATATATTTATATTCTTCGATATCGAAAAAATATTTTATTATCTCCTAAATAAACAAACAAGTATTAATTTAACATCAAATATCCCTTACTCTTCTTCATACATTTTAAAAATATAACCTTCATTAAAAAATCATTCTACTTTTGCATATGAAAACTCTTCTTTAGAAGATAGATCTGTTAGCACAAGCATTGTATCGTTTATACTTTCTATTTTATATCTATAGATACGATCATCCATTGGAAAAAAACAAATCAATACATCATTTTCTATTCTTGTTTTTAATCGATTAGCAAATCGACCATTATAAAAATTAAATCGTATAGTTCCTTCAAACATCAGGTAATCTTCTGTGTTTTGAATAAAAAGCCATTTTCCTTGTAAAGCTCTATAAGTATCCCTATTATAAAACTTATTATCTAATAAAGATTTCATTTTTTGGGCATATCCAACAAATCCTTTTTCGAGAACAATACCTTCTATCGGTTCACCCATCTCCTTTTTCTCTATCTCCTTATTATTATCAAAATAATGTATAGATTCATACTTGGTATATGCATTAGAATAATCCAAAACTACCTGTCCACTTTCATTTTTTGTCTCTACATAAGGCCGTTGTTGATAGTTAACATAAATTAGATTATCATTCCAAAAATAAAATGTAGTTATTATATCTGTAGTTCTAGTTCCTACTTTTCTAATAATTTTTTTCAATCTTTCATGCTCATAATACCCATTTAGTTCAGCTCCATGATCTGCCATTTTATCCAAAAACTCTTCTGGATCTAAGTAAAAAGTTTCAAATTCTATATATCCATCTATTATCTCTATTTGATCATTAATATTAACTAAAATATCTTCTTTTTGTTGACTTCTCACAAGACAAACATTACAAAGGGCAAAAAAAACAATAAGCTTTTGTTTCATATCTAGGGGTATAGCAATTTTTGTTTAAAGTATAAATAAAAGAGGATTTAAACACCTCAACGTATCTTTTTAACAAAATGATTTTTATTAAAACAAAAAATAAATTAAAGGTTAAATTAAGTATAAAAAATTAAAAATAAAGCTTTTGACACAAAAACAATCTTAAGATATGATAATTTATTTTTACTCATCTATCTTTTATTAAAAAAATAAACATTATAATTCTTTGATAATAAGAAAACAAAAAAAACCCGAACATAACTAATATTCGGGTTTTAAAAAAAATAAAAAACGTGAAAAAATCTATTTCACATTTACTAATTCTACATCAAAAATAAGTGTTGCATCTGGAGGTATAACCCCTCCAGCTCCTCGTTCTCCATATCCTAAATGCGATGGAATTACAAATCTTGCTTTATCTCCTACTTGCAACAATGCGATTCCTTCATCCCAACCAGAAATTACCTGTCCCATACCTAATGAAAAATCTATAGGCTGATTACGTTTATAGGAAGAGTCAAATACGGTACCATCAGTAAGACTTCCTTTATAATGTACAGATACGGTTTTTCCTTTTTCTGCTTTTACACCATCTCCATTTTGGATCACTTTATATCGCAAACCACTATCAGTTTTATCAAATCCCGCTGCAAGTTCTTCTAACAAACTCTCTGTCTTTTTCTTAGCTGCCGCTTCTCTCTCTGCTTTTGCTCCATTAAAAGTTCTAAAAGTCTCTACTGCATTAAAACTCTCTGCATCTACTCCAACTCTTTGAATTTCTACAGATTGTATTTCATCTCCTTCTTCGATGCTATTTACTACATCTTGCCCTTCTACAACTTTACCAAAAACTGTATGTTTACCATCTAACCAAGATGTTTCCACATGAGTTATAAAAAACTGACTTCCATTTGTTCCTGGACCTGCATTGGCCATTGATAATACTCCAGGACCATCATGTTTTAAATCAGGATGTATTTCATCATCAAATTGATACCCTGGACCTCCAGATCCTGTACCTTGAGGATCTCCTCCCTGAACCATAAAATCTGCAATCACTCTATGGAACTTTAGACCATTATAATACGGTTTTCCTTGTGGAATTGCTTGGTTTTCTAAATTACCTTCGGCTAAACCAACAAAATTACCTACCGTTCCCGGTGTCTTCTTATATTCTAAATTAATAAGAATACTTCCTTTTGTTGTATTAAATTTTGCGTATAATCCTTCTTGCATAATATAGTTTTTAAGCTTTTTGTTTTAAAGTTGCAAAGATAAGTAATTGACTTTGGTTTAATATTAGAGTTATTAAAGTTTTATAAGTCTTAAATATCCACAAAAACCAAAACTATTTTTTTTAATAGGAGACTACAAAATTTTATTACCATAAGGTTTAATGAATCTAAATCATAGGAAACAGTGTTTAAGAACAATAAATAATAGACAAATCTGTTATAAAGAATTACTAAAATTTAAAAACACTTAAGAATAACCAATATATGCAATGAAACTACTACTTACTTTACTTTTATTATTTTATCTATTTTTCATTCCTACCATTACTGCACAAAACATTTACGAATCTGGGTATTTTATTGACAATGATGGTAATCGAAAAGAATGTCTTATAAAAAAAATATCCTGGAAGCAAAACCCAACAGAATTTACTTGGAAAAAAACAATTTCATCAAGCCCATCTATTGGTAAAATTAAAGATTATAAAGAATTTGGGGTAGGTCAAGATTATATTTTTAAGAGATACATAATGAAATTTGATCTTAGAGGGGATAATATTGGAAAATCAACAAAAAGTAAAAATCCAGAATTAAAAATAAAAAAAGTTTTTCTTAGAGTAATTCTAAAAAGTGAAGCTTCTTTATATCAATATTCTGAAAACGATGTACATCGTTTTTTTTACACATCCAAAGACACACCATACCCTGATTTATTAATTTATAAAACTTATTATATTCCTGATGATAGTAAAAAAGCAGGAAAAAAAGTTATCCCAAAAGCTAACACTCAATTTAAAGAACAATTACAGCAATATGTAAATTGCAGAAATCAAGATGTTGGAGAATTAACACACTCACAAAGAGATTTAAAAAACTATTTTTCTGATTATAACAATTGTAAAGGAGCAAAAATAGAGTATATAGTAAAAAGAAAGATTAGTCAAACAAAGGTTGGACTTATAGCTTCCTTAGATTTTGTGAGTTTTTCTCATCCTTCAGAATTTAATCTAAATCAAACGGTTACTTACGACAATACACTAGCAACAAAATATGGTATTTATTTAGAAACTTTTATTCCATTCTATAAAGTTGACCTTAGTTTTTTTTTAGAATCTACTTATAGAGCTTTTTCTACACAACAAAACAATGCTGCTGGAACAATAACCCCATTAACTCTAGACTTTAAAAGCATCAATGTTGCTCTAGCCCCCAGATTTCATGTTTATTTAAGTTCAGATTTTGAGCTTTTCTTTGAAGGAGGGCTCTCTGTGGATCATGACTTGGGCACTAAATCTGTTTTTAACAGTGTTGAAAAAATCACTTTGGATTACTTTTATGGAGGTGGATTTGGTGTTGGACGCTTTAAAGTTGGATATCGAATATATACAGATAAGAACATTGCTAAAAGTGAAACATTAAGCACTTCATTATCAAATTCTAAGTTATCAACATCAAGCTTATACATATCTATAAACTTATCTAAATACAACAAAAAGAAGTTATCAAATTTTGAAATGTAATTTTAATAACAAAAAAGGTGTCCTAAAAACAGAGGACACCTTTTTTATTTACAACGTATATTATTTTTAATTTGCTACTTCACTAATAAATTTAATGCGATACAAACGTAATTCTTCATCATCATAATCCCCATCAAACTCCTCTATTGCTTTATCTATCTTATCATCTTCTGCTTCGATAAAATATTCGTGAATTTCTTCTTGTTGATCTTCATCTAGAATATCATCAATCCAATATGCAATATTAAGTTTAGTACCACTATACACGATAGCTTCCATTTCTTTGATAAAGGTATTCATATTCATCCCCTTTGCTGCAGCTATATCATCTAAAGGCAACTTACGATCTACATTTTGTATAATATATAATTTAAGACCACTATTAGCTCCTGTACTTTTCACCACAAAATCATCGGGTCGTAAAATATCATTTTCTTCAACATATTTAGCTATAAGAGTAACAAATTCATTACCATATTTTTTGGCTTTTCCTTCTCCTACTCCATGAACATTTGCTAATTCCTCTATAGTTACAGGGTACTTTAAAGCCATATCATCAATCGATGGGTCTTGAAATACTACGAATGGAGGAACTCCTATTTTTTTTGCTACAGATTTTCTTAAATCTCTAAGCATTCCTGCTAATTTATCGTCTCCACTTCCTTTACTACCAGATTTTGTAGCAGTAATTATAGAATCTTCTGTATTATTGTTATAAACATGATCTTCGGTCATCATAAAACTGACAGGGTTATTAATAAAACCTCGTCCTTCTTCTGTTATCCTAATCACTCCATATGTTTCGATATCTTTACGTAAATACCCCCCTACCAACACTTGTCTTACTAGAGCCATCCAATAGTTATTGGCTTTAGCATTACCACTACCAAAAAAAGGCTGTTGATGAGTTTTATGAGATATAATTAATGCATTACTTTTACCTATTAGTGTACTTACCAGATCTTTTGCCTTATAAATCTCTCCTGTTTTACTAACTACCTCTAAAAGTAATTTAACTTCGTCTTTAGCTTCGTGTTTTTTCTTTGGATTACGGATATTATCATCCATATCCGCACCATCTCCATTTATTTCATCAAACTCTTCTCCAAAATAATGGAGGATAAATTTGCGCCTAGATATAGAAGTTTCGGCAAAAGCCACAATTTCTTGTAACAAAGCATGCCCAATTTCTTGTTCTGCTACAGGCTTACCACTCATAAACTTCTCCAGTTTTTCAATATCCTTATATGCGTAATATGCTAAACAGTGCCCTTCTCCTCCATCTCGACCTGCACGCCCTGTTTCTTGATAATAACTCTCTATACTTTTGGGCATATCATGATGAATCACAAATCGTACGTCTGGCTTATCAATACCCATTCCAAAAGCAATAGTAGCAACGACTACATCAACATCTTCCATTAAAAACATATCTTGATGTCTCGCTCTGGTTTTTGCATCTAATCCTGCATGATAAGGAACAGCTTTTACACCATTAACTTCTAATGTTTGTGCTAATTCTTCTACTCTTTTTCTACTAAGGCAGTATATAATACCACTTTTACCTGAATTTTGCTTTACAAAACGAGTAATATCGGCATCTACATTTTTTGTTTTAGGACGTATTTCGTAATATAAGTTAGGTCGATTAAACGATGCTTTAAAAGTTTTAGCATCACTCATCGCTAAGTTTTTAAGAATATCTTCTTGTACTTTAGGCGTCGCAGTTGCAGTAAGTCCAATAATTGGAATATCTTCTCCTATCCTCTTAATAATACTTCTAAGATTTCGATATTCAGGTCTAAAATCGTGTCCCCACTCACTAATGCAATGGGCTTCATCTACTGCCAAAAAAGAGATCTCTTGAGATTTTAAAAAATCAACATATTCCTCTTTGGTCAAAGATTCTGGCGCCACATACAATAATTTGGTAACTCCATTTTCAATATCCTCTTTTACTCTCTTCACCTCAGACTTATTGAGAGATGAGTTAAGTACGTGAGCAATGCCTTCTACCGATGAGATGCTTCGAATAGCATCCACTTGATTTTTCATTAACGCAATCAAAGGAGAAACCACAATAGCGGTACCCTTAAACATTAAAGCAGGCAATTGATAACAAAGGGATTTTCCTCCACCTGTAGGCATTATTACAAAAGTATTTTGTTTTCTTAAAATACTTTGTATTACCTTTTCCTGTAGTCCTCTAAATTGACTAAATCCAAAATGTTTTTTTAAAGCACTTTGTAAGTCAGTTTCATTCAAACTCATTAAATATTATAACTTTTATATACCAATAAACTAAAGATTCACTAACACTAAAATCTGATTCCCCCAAGACAGATTTAGTGGATGTTTCGTTTTTAACTTTAATATGTCAAAGATAAACAAAGCATAATTTAATACGCTTTTTTTTATGACTATTTAAAATTAATAAGGTATTGTATACCTTTGCATAAATTAAAGATAACAAAATCTTTAATTATAACATGCAAATTTTTTAAATTTTGAACACTCAGGACACTATAATTTCATACGCAAAAAAAACTATCGCTGAAGAAGCCCGTGCGATTGCTTATCTAGAAGAGCTTATAGACGAAGAATTCTCTAATGCTGTAGAAAACATACATAAATCAAAAGGCAGGGTTATTATTACAGGGATTGGTAAAAGCGCTATTATTGCTACTAAAATTGTAGCAACAATGAACTCTACAGGAACTCCTGCGGTTTTTATGCATGCTGCAGATGCTATTCATGGAGATTTAGGAAACATTCTCGAAGATGATATTGTTATCTGTATTTCTAAAAGTGGTAATACTCCCGAAATAAAAGTATTAGTACCTCTTATTAAAAATTTTAAGAACACTTTAATAGCTATTACCTCCAATAAAGAGTCTTTTTTAGGGAAAGAAGCAGATTATGTTTTACATGCTTATGTAGAAAAAGAAGCATGTCCTAATAATTTAGCCCCTACCACTAGTACTACTGCTCAACTTGTTATTGGAGATGCTCTTGCAGTTTGCTTATTACATCTACAAGGTTTTTCTAGCAGAGATTTTGCCAAATATCATCCTGGTGGGGCTTTAGGAAAAAAATTGTATTTGCGAGTAAGTGATATTACTTCTCAAAACGAAAAACCTGAAGTATCTCCAGATTCTAACATAGCTAGTGTAATTGTAGAAATGACAGAAAAAAGACTTGGAGCTACTGCGGTTACTGAAAATGGAGTCATTTTGGGCATTATAACAGATGGTGATTTACGTAGAATGCTTACTACTAACATATCTTCTTTTGAAAAACTAACTGCTAAAGATATTATGTCACCAAACCCTAAAAGTATTAATAATGATGCAATGGCTGTAGATGCTCTTGAACAACTAGAAGAGAACTCTATTTCGCAATTATTAGCTGTAGAAAATGGCAAATATGCTGGTTTTTTGCATATTCATGATCTAGTTAGAGAAGGTATTCTATAATGACAAAAAATACTACAAAAAATCCTCAAGCCATGTCTTTTTTAGATCATCTAGAAGAGTTAAGATGGCATTTAATTAGAGCTACTATAGCGGTGATGACTGCTGGAATCATAGCATTTATCGCTAAAGAATTTGTTTTTGACGTATTAATTTTTGGTCCAAAAAAAGCTGATTTCCCCACATACAAAGCACTTTGTAATTTATCCAAATATCTAGGGTTAGATGAAAGTTTATGTTTTAAAGAACTCCCTTTTAGTGTACAAAGCAGAAAAGTTGCTGGGCAATTTTCTGTTCATATTTGGACATCTATAACTGCAGGTTTCATAATTGCTTTTCCATATGTTATATATGAATTCTGGAAATTCATTGCTCCTGCAATGTATGATAAAGAAAAAAAATACTCCAAAGGTTTTATTATTATATGCTCTTTTCTTTTTTTTCTAGGGGTACTTTTTGGTTACTATGTGATCACCCCTTTGTCTATTAATTTTTTAGGAGGCTATCAGGTTAGTAAAGAAGTTCTTAATGAATTTGACATCGACAGCTATATAGCTTTAGTTAGAGCATCCGTAATTGCATGTGGATTAATATTCGAACTTCCAGTTATCATGTTTTTCCTTACTAAAGTAGGCTTGGTTACTCCCGAATTCTTAAAAAAATACAGGAAATTTGCTCTAGTAATCGTATTAATACTTTCTGCTATAATTACACCTCCTGATATTGCTAGTCAGGTTATTGTAGCTATCCCTATATTAATACTATATGAGATAAGTATATTTATTTCTAAAACTGTGATTAAAAAACAAAATAAAAAATTACAAAAACAGCCTAAATGAACGATATAGTAGATGATTTTAATGACTACCGAGAAAAAATGAATTCTCGTATTCTAGAAGATAATAACAAAATAATAAAAAGAATCTTCAATTTAGACACTAATGCGTATATGGAAGGCGCATTAAATGTAAAAACAAAAGAGTTATTAGGGTTAGTTGCCTCTGCTGTATTACGTTGTGATGACTGTGTACAGTACCATTTGGAAACTTGCCATAAAGAAGAGCTAAAAAAAGAAGAGGTAGTTGAAGCACTTAGTATAGCCACTCTTGTTGGTGGTACCATTGTTATTCCTCATCTTCGGCGTGCTTATGAGTTTTGGGATGCTTTAGAAGCAAAAACTTCTTAAACAATTAACGGTTAAAAAGAATAGTGTAAATTTACGAGTTCATTTTAGCAACATCCACTATATAAAAGAAGTCATTCTGATATGAAGTTAAAAGCAGAAAATCTTATAAAAACATACAAAGGCAGAAAAGTAGTAAAAGGCATTTCTCTAGAAGTAAATCAAGGTGAAATTGTTGGGCTTTTAGGTCCTAATGGTGCAGGTAAAACCACTTCCTTTTACATGATCGTTGGCTTAGTAAAACCTAATGGCGGAAAAATCACTCTAGAAAATACCGATATCACAAAATATCCTATGTATAAAAGAGCCCAAAACGGGATAGGATATCTTGCCCAAGAAGCTTCTGTTTTTAGAAAATTAAGTATTGAAGACAACATTTTAAGTGTATTACAACTTACCAAGCTTACCAAAAAAGAGCAATTACACAAGATGGAAGAGCTTATCGAAGAGTTTGGATTAGGACATATTCGCAAAAGTCGTGGTGATCTACTTAGTGGTGGAGAACGTCGTCGTACAGAGATTGCTCGTGCCTTGGCAACAGATCCTAACTTTATTCTATTAGACGAACCTTTTGCTGGAGTAGATCCAGTTGCTGTAGAGGATATACAACGTATTGTTGCCCAATTAAAGAATAAAAACATTGGGATCCTTATTACCGATCACAATGTTCAGGAAACACTAGCAATAACAGATAGAACTTATCTAATGTTTGAAGGAAGCATCTTAAAAGCGGGTATTCCAGAAGAATTAGCAGAAGATGAAATGGTTCGTAAAGTATATTTAGGACAAAATTTTGAACTTAGAAAAAAGAAAATAGATTTTAATTAAAAGAAAAGTGCTTATATACTTACAACTTAGGCATACAATTTTTGATATCAAATGTAATTTCTTTGCATAAGAGTTTTGTTTTTGTTATTTCTATTTGCACTATTAAACCTTTAGAATTAATTGGATTAGATTGATCAAAAATAAAATTACCAATACTATAATAAATGGGTTTTCCTTTATAAAATTCAATTGATTGTATGGTGTGTGTATGGTGCCCTATAATAACATCTGCTCCTGAATCAATTAATGCATAGGCTTGTTGTTTTTGAGATGTTAATGGTTTTATAGTATGTTCTGCTCCCCAATGTAATTGAACAATTATAACAGAGTTGGATTCTATAGCTCTCAATTTTTTGATCCTTTTGGCTATAGAATCAAAAGAATCTTCGCATACACAAGGTTTATCTTCTAAAAATGGCCAGTTTTCTGAAGGTACTTGAAGCGAAGAAAACACATATACTTTTCGTGGATAAGAAGCTATTAACTGTCCCTTGCAAGCTTCTTTTAGATTATCTCCAAACCCCAAAGGTATTAATCCGCTTTTTACAATATTCATTTTTGTGTCGACCAACCCTTTTCTTCCTTGATCCATCGAATGGTTATTAGCCATATTAAGATGTGTAATCTTATGTTCTTTTAATACTGTTAACCATTCTGGATCGGCTCTGAAAATAAATTTTTTATTAATTGGTTCTTCAATTTCGGTGGCCGGGCACTCTAAATTTGCAATCACAATGTCACTTTCTCTAAAAACAGAGTCTATAGTAGAATGAAACAAACTATGTATACCTAAGTATTCTATTCTTTCTCTAACTCCCCTATCCAAAAGGAGATCTCCTACAAAAACGATTTTATTTACCTTGGGTTCTTCATTTAAGAAATCACACGAAACTGTTAGTATACTTATTAAAAGTAACGCAAAAAGCGATGTATTACGCATAAATTTTAGTCTATTCAACAATATAACTGTTCCTAACAACCCGAACTATAAAAGATTTTTTCATTAGTCTTTGGTGTTTTTATTGGGAGCATAATTTCTTTTATCCAATCTGGCACATCTGGGGCTTCTCCATTATTAAGCATTTCTTGCCATTCTTCATCTGTTAATCGATTGCCCATTGGAATATGAAATTCATGATATCCAAATACCGCTCCTTTGGTGATATACAAATATCCTTCGATTTCTACTACCACATAAATATCATTCACGTTACCTGTTGCAACATGCAAAATACCTTTATCAGGGTTATTTCCTGAATTAGATGTGTAAATATCAGCCACAACAGCTACTGACTTGTCTGGACCTTTTACACTATGCCAATCATCCAGATATTGATCTTTTTGTTTTACTAAATCTAATGTTAACCATTCGAATGTACTACCTATTAGTTCTATCTGTGAATATTCTTTTTCAGAAAGCTGCTGCCCAGATAACTCTTTTTTACTAGCAGAAAGCAAAAATTCTGCATTTTCTTTTAAACTGGTTGTTATTCTGGAAATATTAGAATTCATTAAGTGATTTTTCTCTAAAACTTCTTTAGTTAAATCTATCAACTCTATCACAGAGTTCCAATATCTGATGTTTGGTTCTACATATCCAACGGTATACGGACTTGGCGGGCCACCATCACCACATTCTGCAGACATAGGTTGTTCTGCATAAAGGATTGCATCATGTTTTAACTCTGCCCAAGATGCTAAAGAAGCATTTAGGTCTTTTTTGGCCCATTGCGAGCTTTGCATAAAATAAGGATAACTGTCATTAGGTTTTTGTAATTCCAAAAGGCTTTGAATCCACTTATTATACAAAGTAGAGTTCCAATCTAGTCCTTTCATTTTGTTTTTCATGGCATTGAGTATTGTTGGATACTCCCTCCAGTTATCTCCTTCTTTTAATTCATTTAATAAAACATTACTAGCAGAAACACTTCCAAATGCGGCCATTACATCTAATCCTTTTGGATATCCTCTTTTTGTTACTTCACTTTTAACATCTACTAGTTCTTGTAAAACTTCATTATCGGATAAATATCGCTGAGGAATAAAATTAATTTTATCCACACAACTAACCGCACTCTTAGATTTTATTACATTTTGGGCATCTGCTATTTTCTTTATTTCTTTTCTTAAACTCTCTAATGTATTCTGATTTGTAAGAAGATCATTTAGATTAAGTTCTTTCTTTTTAATCCACTTAGCTACGTCTAAAAACGAAACATTATCAGGAAGACCTATTATAAAATTAATTGGTTCCATAATAGCTTTATACTTATCCCAGGTTTCTTCTCCAAAATTGGGGCTATTCGCCAAAAATGAGGCACTCACAATTGCCTTTTTTAAATGCATATCGTTGTCTAAGCAAAAGGGTGCTGTTTGTAACCACATCATCGCTTTAAAATAACGCTTCAATTCTTCTGTCCTTGTATAATGTCCTCTTGGTTTAAAAAGACTGTAAGGAAAAGTTGCCTGTTCATAATCCAAAAAAACGGAGGCATCATCTATCGCAGCGTCAACATTTGCTAGTTCCTTTTCATACAAATCTTTATACCTATCTGGAACTGTAACCTTTTTTTGTGTTAATGAAGTGTATGCTATAGCATAATACGTTAGGTTATAGTTTGCCAGATCTTTGATAGATGTATCTGTAGTAGTTTCTGACAGATCTCTCATATCTTTCATCATCATCTTACATATTTGAGACAGCAATGGTATAAATTGATCTTCTTCTACGGTCCTTAGCACATATCCAAAATACATATGAAATAATTGCATATACATATCAGTAGTTACAAAATTTGGAAACTGCTGATAATCATTTTGTTCATATACATGAAATAATTGAATATTATTATTTGGTATAATTGCAAATCCAGTTTTAGCTAACATCCCCGTTAATTCAGATGGCATTTCTTCCATCTGAAAAAGATTTACTATATTATTTACGTTTACCGATTTACGGCTTCCATCTTTCACAAAGTTTTGCTGCTTCAATTCATTTTCTCTGAATTTCAATTTATTAATAAAATTTTGCTCTTCCTCTGTATAAGAAATTGGATTCGCAGATTCACCTCCCTCTTCGTCCCAGTATCTTTTCCTCATTCTTTCATCATACCAGGTTGTTGTACTAAAGACACCTCTAAGATCTGCTTTCATAAAACAGTATCCTTGTCTAGCCGCAAAAGAGTTTCTAAGAATTCGGATATCTGATAAGCTAAGGTTAGAAATATCCATTTCTAAATCAATCGCATCTTTTAATTGCTCTATATCAATACTTTTAGCAGAAATTACTGGAGTAACTAACTCTTTATTTTGCACTTTTTCTATAGCATTAGTCGTTTGATTTTCAGTAACTTTTGTTTTAGATTTTTCTTTATCACCACAACTGAATATAATTAAAGAAACAGATAATAGAATTAGTTTTTTCATACGCTTTTTATATCTTAATTATTTTTCTAAAAGTGCTATTGCCGATATGCTATCTGTTTCTCGCCTTAAATACTTCGTGAATTCTAATCCGAACTTACGCCATTTATATTCTGCCACCAGATATTTACCGCTCTTTTCTCTTTCTACGCTTCTTATTCGCGTGTATTTTTCTTTTTTTTTAAAACTAAAATTCACTAAAGGTTGACTCAATCTAGATCCTAACCAAAGTGGACGAACCAATCCTCTGTAATTTTTGAAAATAAATAATCGATTGGCTTTTATAGAGTCAAATCTAGTTGGTTTAATTACCCCTATTAATGCATCTTCGATACCATTACCATCTACATCCCCAGTTTGAAACTGATAAACAGGATACGGTAATTTCCACTTATCTGAATTGTTAGCAGAAGTTATTGTTAAATAATAAAGTGAATCGTTTTCTTTTAAAAGAGAGAAACTTCCTTTTTTGATTTCTTTTTTTAGAAAATTCTTTTTATTACATGATGAAAAAAGTAATACACAAGAAATTATAAATAAACAAAACCTTAAATTTTCCTGTAAAACTATACAAAACATATACTAACCTTTCTTATCCAAAAACATAGACATCAAAACATACAGCAATATTACACAGGGGATTGCCATAAATTTTATTAAAAAAATTAAAAAAATTGTTGTTAACAAAAAGATATAACGAATTTTATTTTCTGCAAATCTCCATGTCTTAAATTTTAGAGAAAATAAAGAGATTTCAGCATTTAATAAATAACAACTTAACAAAGTTAGTCCTATCAAAAACCATTTATTTAAGATAATTTCTACTACCCAAGTCTCTTGTTGAAACTTAAGAATAAGAGGCAAGCAAATGATAAGAAGTGTATTTGCTGGTGTTGGTAGACCTATAAAAGAATCCGTCTGTCGAGTATCTATATTAAATTTTGCTAACCGATATGCTGAAGCTAAAGTAATCAATAACCCTAATAATGAAACATAAGACATATCTAAACTTTGTAGAACAGAATCCGAATTCCAAGAATCTGGAATTACATAAAACGGTTTACCAAATACTTGTGATAATAGCTGATACATTACAATACCTGGCACAACACCACTAGTAACCATATCTGCTAAAGAATCTAACTGCAAGCCTAAATCACTTTTTACATTTAATATTCTTGCAGCAAAACCATCAAAAAAATCAAATCCTATACCTAATATAACAAAAACAGCTGCCAATTCTAATTGCCCCTGAACGGCAAAAATAACTGCAATACAGCCACAAAGAAGGT
Source organism: Aquimarina muelleri DSM 19832 (assembly GCF_000430665.1). Taxonomy (GTDB): domain Bacteria; phylum Bacteroidota; class Bacteroidia; order Flavobacteriales; family Flavobacteriaceae; genus Aquimarina; species Aquimarina muelleri. The sequence continues at coordinate 124,801 of NZ_KE387188.1, forward strand.
TAAGAAGTGTTATACTATTTGGAATATGCTTTTTGATGTTCATAAATTCAATTTTGCGTAAAAATAGTAAACTATTTGCTCTAATAAATATTTAAAAACATCCTTTTTAATCTTTGAGGTTTTAATTCCTCGAAGCATAGCCTCGAGGAATTTTATATAAAAACTGCGATTACAGCTTAGGATTACTCATTTAAAGTTGATAACATACTCCTCCGTAAATTATACATGAATCTGGCTCATCAATTGGTGGGCAAATTGCATGCTGATAACAATTAACTGGCTTTCCTCCACTAATCTGTTTTTGTTGCGTTTTGGTTAAAATTTTACCCAAGTTCGAAATGTAATTTTTCATAATATAAGTTTTAAGATTATTTTTTACAACAACTGTTTTTAAGACACTCATCGTTTTCTATGAATAAAGGAAAATAATTTGTTTAAGAACAACAAAAATCGTTTTGTAAAGTACCTAGACATCGACCTCCTGGAAAAGGAGTTCCCCAAGCTGTTCCACTTGCCGGATATGAACATGAACCGTCAGAATATAATTCATATTCTGAGCTACAAGGGCAAGGGTTAAAACTACCTCCATTAATCTTTTTTTGTTGTGTTTTGGTTAAAATTTTACCCAAGTTTGAAATGTGATTTTTCATAATATAAGTTTTAAGATTATTTTTTACGACAACTATTTTAAGACACTCATCGTTTGTGTCTTTTTTTCGAAAAGAATATTATCTATAAAACAAAAACCTTAAAAAAGCTTTATATTTTTTTATACATAAAGAAGTAATAACAATAACTATTTTATAGTCTTATTATCAAAATGCACAGGTTTTATTAGTTACATTAAATATAACAAAAAAATCATCTTTAGAATAATACTAATCAATGTTTTTAAAGATTCTTACATCTATCACATCAATACAATAAAAAAGAAGTATTTAATTGTATTAATTGTAACGAAATAAGTTTAATTTCGTTTCTAACAAGGAAGCTTTTTTTATATGAGAAATATTATTCTGTCTATTCTTTCAGGTCTTTTGCTTGCTGTTAGTTGGCCTACCTATGGATTCCCGTTATTTTTATTCTTTGGATTTATTCCTCTTTTATTTGCAGAGTATACTATTCGTTATAATAAATACAGTAAAATGCAGGTTTTTGGACTCGCTTTCCTTACTTTTATTATATGGAATTTAATCACTACCTGGTGGATATATAATTCTACCCCATTCGGTATGTGGTTTGCTGAGATTGTAAATAGTTTAGTCATGACTTTGGTGTTTTTAATATACCACATCATTGCTAAAAAAACTACATTCATCATAAGTAGTATATTTTTAATCTGCTTTTGGATGAGTTTTGAATATCTACATTTACAATGGCAATTCTCGTGGCCTTGGTTAAATCTAGGTAATGGTTTTGCAAATTTCACCTCATGGATTCAATGGTATGAGTATACGGGTACTTTTGGTGGAACGCTTTGGATTTGGATTGTGAACATCAGTATTTTTAAAAGTGTTTTACTTTTTAAAGAACATAAAGACAAAACCATTCTATACAGATCTGCAATTCGTAATGGTTTGCTTATTAGTATCCCAATTATAATATCCTTTATTATCTTAAAAACCTATAAAGAAAACGGCAAGGATATAGAAGTAGTCATTTTACAACCAAATATTAATCCATATACCGAAAAATACAACACTACCGATAAACATATTGGCACATTACTAGATTCTCTTACCAAAACAGCGATCACTGCAGACACCCAATTTATTATTGCTCCAGAAACTGTTTTTGCAGACACTAACAGATTACCATATTTTTCTAGCTCTATTGCTAGAAAAACTGCATTAAAAATACTGAATCAGTATCCTAATGCTAACTTTTTATCAGGAATATCTTTAATCGATGTGTTTGAAGATCCTAATAAAATTAAAAAACAAACGAATACCTATAAAGAGGGAATCTATTATGACGACTACAATTCTGCTTTTTTTGTTCGCCCAGATGGAACTGATGAACTATACCATAAAAGTAAATTGGTTGTAGGGGTTGAGAATTTTCCATACCAAAATATTTTAAAACCTATTCTTGGAGACGCTATGATCGATCTGGGAGGAACGGTAGCAAAAAAAACTACACAAGAAGATAGGGAAGTTTTTTTAAGTAAAGATAGTATTGGCGTAGGTACTCTTATTTGTTATGAAAGTGTATATGGCGAATTTGCAACAGGGTATATTAGAAATGGTGCTAATTTTCTTGCTATTATAACCAATGATGCTTGGTGGGGCAATACGCAGGGGCACAGGCAACATTTATATTATGCAAAACTAAGAGCAATAGAAACCCGCAGAAGCATTGCCCGAAGTGCTAATACAGGTATTTCTGCTATTATTGATCAGACTGGGAATATCATTTCTTCATTAGGATATGAAAAGCGAGGAACTATAATCGGAAAATTAAAAATCAACGATAAAATCACTTTTTATGCAAAAGCAGGTAATTATCTTGCCAGAATAGCTGTTTTTATCTCTATTGTTATCTTTCTGGTATCCATTACTCGACGAAAAGGAAAAATATAGAATTCTCGTACGTATTCCTATAAATTTTCAACTAAAAAATATCGTTATTTAAACGAACATACATCTATTTTCACAAGTTCTACCTTACAAAACAGAAACTTTAAAACTTTGTTTCTTTGTAACTCAGAAACCTTGTACCTTTACAACCTTATAAAAAATTGTGAATTACGTATCAGTAGAAAATATTGCTAAGTCTTTTGGAGAACGTGTTCTCTTTAAAGATATCTCCTTTGGGATTAACGAAGGACAAAAAATTGGTTTTGTTGCTAAAAACGGAACTGGAAAAACATCGTTACTTAATATAGTAGCAGGAGACGAAGATCCAGATGATGGTCTTGTAGTGTATCGTAAAAATCTTAAAGTAGCTTTTTTACCACAAGAACCTAACTTGGATCCTAATCTTACCATTGAAGAAACAATTTTTGCTTCAGACAATGATATACTGCATATAATTAATGCCTACGAAAAAGCTTTACAAAATCCAGAGGATGCAGAAGCGTATCAACATGCTTTTGAAAAAATGGATGCTGCCAATGCATGGGATTTTGAAACGCAATACAAACAAATACTTTTTAAACTTAAACTAGAGGATCTAAGTAAAAAAGTAAGTGATCTATCTGGGGGGCAAAAAAAACGATTGGCACTCGCCAATATTTTACTTAGCAAACCCAATCTTTTATATCTGGATGAACCAACTAACCATTTAGATCTAGAAATGATAGAGTGGTTAGAGGAGTATTTTGCAAAAGAAAACTTTACCTTGTTTATGGTAACTCATGATCGTTATTTTTTAGAAAATGTATGTAATGAAATTGTAGAATTAGAAAACGGAAAATTATATAGTTACAAAGGTAATTATGCTTACTATCTCGAAAATAAAGAATCCCGAGTTGCAAATGAGCAAATTGCTACCGATAAAGCAAAACAATTATATAAAAAAGAACTGGACTGGATGCGTCGCCAACCAAAAGCACGAACTACTAAATCTAAATCCAGAATAGATGATTTTTACGAGATTAAAGACCGCGCCCATAAACGCCGTAATGATCATGAGGTACAGCTAGAAATCAATATGGAGCGTATGGGAAGTAAAATTCTTGAGCTTCATAAAATCTCAAAAAGCTTTGATGATAATATCCTACTAGATAAGTTCGAATATGTATTTAAAACAGGAGAACGTATAGGGATTATAGGTAAAAATGGAACTGGTAAATCTACTTTTCTGAATATGATTACTGGTGGTATAACACCCGATCATGGAAAAATTGTGGTTGGTGAAACTATAAAATTTGGATACTATACACAAAGTGGTATAAACATTAAAGAAGGTCAAAAAGTTATTGATGTAATTCGAGAGTTTGGAGATTATATTCCCTTAAAAAAAGGAAGACAAATCTCAGCACAACAATTACTAGAACGCTTTTTATTTGATAGAAAAAAACAATACGATTTTGTAGAAAAATTAAGTGGAGGAGAGAGAAAAAGATTATACCTCTGTACCGTTTTAATTCAGAATCCTAACTTCTTGATTCTGGATGAGCCTACTAACGACCTAGATATTGTAACTCTTAATGTACTAGAAAATTTTTTACTAGATTTCCCTGGTTGTTTACTAGTAGTATCGCATGATCGATATTTTATGGATAAAATTGTAGATCACTTATTTGTTTTTAGAGGAAATGGTGTTATACAAGATTTTCCTGGTAATTATTCGGATTACAGAATATATGAAGACAGTAAAGAACCTGAAGTAAAAACACCTGTAAATAACACTGAGGCAAACACAAAAAACTCTTGGAAAAAAGATAATAAAGCTGCGCTTAGTTACAACGAACAAAAAGAGTTTAGTCGAATCGAACGAGATCTTAAAAAATTAGAGATCAAAAAGAAAGAGATTGAGAATCTATTTCTTGAGGGTAATCTAGAAGCGGATAAAATTAATGTTGAATCCCAAAAATTAGATAAAATCATTCAGGAAATTGAAGAAAATGAAATGCGCTGGTTAGAGCTTTCTGAAAAAATGGAAGAATAATTTGTGAAATCTGATCACGAAACAAAGAGCAGATCTAAACATGAGCTTTATATTTAGAGCATATTTAAAGTTTTTTTTAAAGTCTACTAATCAACATGGGGTACACTCCCCTTTTGTATACGATCTGGTTACTAAATGTTTTTATAAAAGGAGAAAAAGAAAAGAGTATGTTTCTTTGAGACAGATATACAATTCAAAAAATAAGGTATCTTATAGTACCGCTAAACTATTATATAAGACCATCACTTATTTTGCGATTAAAAAGGCTCTTATATTGCAAGACTCCTCACAAAGTATATCGACCATCCTGTCATTAAACAATTCTATAACTATTGCAACAACACCCAACGGCGTTTTTGATATGATATACGCAGATATAGATGCACTTGAGAAAAGTAGTACTCTAGAAAATTTATTTTCTTATATGCATAATGACACTGTTCTTATCTTTAATTCTATTTACAATAATATAACTAATACCACCCTCTGGGAGGAAATAAAACAGCACCCAAAAGTAACGGTAACTATCGATGTTTTTCGATTAGGATTTGTATTTATAAGAAAGGAACAAGCTAAAGAAAACTTTAGTATCAGGACATAACGAATTTGAGTACATATCTAAAAAAAAATAAACTCACTTCCTTTTACTGAATTTTTCTGTTTAATTTTGGTGTTCCTATAAGTTTTCAGATTATCCTATTCTACCAATGAATTTTGACAGTCAGTTTTTATTTTTTTTTAGCGCAATTGGAGCATTCAATGGTACACTTCTGGCTATATATTTTTTCTTTTACGCCAAACCTAAACATGCCTCTAATTATTTTTTAGGAACATTATTAACCATGCTTAGTATTCGAATTTGGAAATCTATATTTTATTATTTTAATAAAGAGTTATCCAAAATCTACTTACAAATAGGATTATCTGCTTGTTTTCTTATTGGTCCTTCTTTATTTTTTTATTTAAAATCTATGTTATACCCTTCCTCAAAGAAATTAGATCGTTCCTGGAAGTATCATTTTGTTTTTTTATCGACCCTTATACTTGTAGTTGGTTACCAATACTCGTATCAAGAACACCCTGATTTATGGAGGTTTTATTTTATAAAAATTATCTACTACCAATGGCTAGGATACATCTTAGCGTCTGGCTTTCTTTTAAAAAACGTTTTTAAAATTTTAGTAAAGAAACCAAATAAATTAAATAGTGTAGAGATATGGATTATTAGTGTTTATCTTGGTAATTTAATTATTTGGGTCGCATACAAAACAGTTTCCTATACTTCTTATATTGTAGGAGCTCTCTCCTTTTCGTTTGTGTTTTATTTATTGATCTTAATATTATTTTTTCGTAAAAAGAAATATTCTATTCTTTTTAAGGAGCAACCAAAATATGCAGACAAAAAAATAGAGGATAATGAAGCTAAAAGAATTTTTGAAGAGCTGGAACAAATAATGAACACGAAAGAATTCTATAAAAATCCTAACCTTAAACTACCTGATTTAGCTAAACAAATTAATATACAACCCCATATTTTATCTCAATTCATAAACGATAACCTAAACAAAAGTTTTTCTGTATTTGTTAATGAATATCGAATACATGAAGCTAAAATCTTATTAGCAAAAGATAGTAAATACACGATAGAGAATATTGGTTACGAATGTGGTTTTAACTCCAAATCAACATTTTACTCCACATTTAAAAAACTTACGGATATGACCCCTACCCAGTATAAATCTGCACAAGTATAACACCTTAATACATTTTCTATTTTATCATAGTGTCCAATATTATAAATCCGTACACCTAAATTATAAAACATCACTGATTTTATCGAGATACCGCATACTATTGTCTCTATAAAAAACAAAATCATGAAAAACATTTTTTACACAGTTGTATGTATTCTAATTTTTAATATTACTAATGCTCAATCTGAAGAACAGCTTATTTCTAATTCTTTAATAAATTATATAGAAGGGACTTCTTATAATAGACCAGAGCAAATAAGCAAAGCCTTTTATAAAGATGCCAATCTATACTTAAATAATAAAAATGATGAACTCTGGGTTGTGCCTTCTAGTGAGTATATTAGTTGGTTTACAAAAGGAGAACAAAATAAATTTAATGGAAGAACTGGTAGAATAGTTGCTATAGATCGAGAAAATGACATTGCAGTCGCTAAAGTAGAAATTTTAATTCCCAGCAAACAATTAAGGTATACAGATCTTTTTTTAATGAAAAAACTGGAAGAAACCTGGGTAATTATGAGTAAGTCTGCCTCCAAAAGGATATTTCATAAAAATAATAAGGATCAAATATTATTTATCGTTTCGAATGCTCATTTTTATGGAGATTCAAAACTTAAAACTGGTAATAGCTTTGCTGAAATTGTAAAAGCATTTCATACTTTTAAAAAAGCTGGATATACAATTGATTTTGTAAGTCCAGAGGGTGGCTCTGTACCTTTAGCATACATAAATACCTCAGATAATCTACAAAAGGAATATTTGTATAATACTAATTTTATGAGTGCTCTAAAAAACACAAAAACTCCTAACGAGATAGATCCAAAAAAATATAAAGCGGTCTATTATGTCGGTGGTGGAAGTGCTATGTATGGTGTTCCTGAAAATAAAAAAATTCAAGACATTTCTATGGAGATATATGAGCAACATAATGGAATTATATCTTCTGTATGTCATGGAACTGCCGGAATTGTAAATTTAAAAACGAAAGATGGAAAATATCTTGTACAAGGAAAACGTGTAAGTGGATATCCCGATAATTATGAAGACTCCTCTAAAGAATATTTTAAAAATTTTCCTTTTTTAATTCTAAAAACTATTGAAGAAAGAGGCGGAACCTTTAAATTTTCTCCAAGAAATTCTCCACACCTAGAAACAGATGGAAATCTAATTACTGGTCAGAACCATTTATCTTCAGAAATTGTTGCTCAAAAAATTATAGAAATATTATCTAAAAAGGACATCTAATAGTTCCAAATATTTTTTTATTAAAATACAAAAAGCCTAAAATCACTATTAAAATAGTCTTTAGGCTTTTTGTAATAAATAATAGCAAGTATTTTCACATCATATGACTTCGTTGTATCGTTTTATTTAAACATTCTTACAAATAAGCCTTTACGTTTATAATATTGAAGTTCTTTCATATCTAGAGGTTTCTTCTCTTCTGCAAGACATATACTCTCTATATACTCGTCATAAGTCATTCCTTTTTCTTCTAAGAACCCTATTAGATATTTTTCGGCTACCTCGATTCCTCCTGCTTGTTCGATTGACAGGATTTTTCTATAAAGTTCACTTACCAGTTCAATAGTTTTTCTAGGGGGAGCTTTTCTTCTTGCAAAAAAAGAAGATATTTCTCCCGTATCATCTAATTTAACTTCAAAATCAGTGATTACCCAGTAAAATCGTCCGTCTTTTGCCATATTTTTCACTAAAGCATGCATATTTTTCTTTTCTCCTAATCTTTCCCACAACCATTTAAATATAACTTTAGGCATATCTGGATGTCTAATTACATTATGAGGTTGCCCTATCAACTCATACTCCTCATAACCAGATATTTCCATAAAATAATCATTTGCATATTCAATAACCCCTTTGGGGTTCGTTTTACTCATGATGGTTTGTTTTAGATCTAAAACAATCTCTACATTGATAGGTTCTGGTCTTTTTAGTGCTTTCATATTTATCTATACTAGTTAATATTTTGGCACAAAACTAGTAGGAACATGAAGTTCAAAACATGACAAAAGTCATAGTCTTAATTAAGAAAATTAAGGTCTTCAAAATTTTAACGAACCCTTAACTAGTCACTATTCCCATACAATTTCAAATATATGTAAAACACCTTTTTATTATACGGTGTAACATCTTTTTCTATATCGCGTCATATAATCTAAAATTGTATATTAACCATCTGCAAAGATTATTACATGAAAAACGTTATTGAAATTAGAAACATCATCCGAAATTTTCAACTAGGCCAAGAAACGGTTTATGTACTTAAAGGTATAGACCTAGATATTACCCGAGGAGAATATTTGGCTATAATGGGACCTTCTGGATCTGGTAAGTCTACACTCATGAACCTCTTAGGATGTTTGGACACACCAACTGGGGGAGCTTATATTCTTAATGGAAATGATGTAAGTGAAATGACCGATAATGAGTTGGCAGATATTCGTAATCGCGAAATAGGTTTTGTATTTCAAACCTTTAATTTACTTCCCAGAACTACGGCATTGGATAATGTTGCTTTACCTATGGTATATGCAGGTATTTCTAAAAAAGATAGGATTATTAGAGCCGAAGAAGTATTAAGAGATGTTGGACTTTCGGATCGTATGGATCATAAACCTAATCAGCTTTCGGGAGGTCAAAGACAACGTGTTGCTGTTGGAAGGGCACTGGTAAATAAACCTTCTATAATTCTGGCAGATGAACCGACAGGAAATCTGGATTCTAAAACCTCTCTAGAGATCATGCAACTCTTTGATGAAATTCACGCTGCGGGTAATACTGTTATTTTAGTAACCCATGAGGAGGAGGTTGCAGCTCATGCACATCGAGTTATTCGATTGCGTGATGGGGTGATCGAAAGTGATGTAAGAAATAAATAATTCGTAAAGATCTTCTGGGGTTTTTAAAAACCTTGAAAGTTTAAGATTAATTCGTATTTTGGAGATTCATTTTAACCCAAATTCATGCAACCATTACATATCCTGCTTCTCATAGGAGCCTATTTTGGGATTCTTCTTATTATTTCTTATTTCACAGGAAAAAACTCTGGGAATGATGCTTTTTTTAAAGCTAATCGACAATCTCCTTGGTATATTGTTGCTTTCGGGATGATTGGAGCATCCCTTAGCGGAGTTACTTTTATTTCTGTTCCTGGCTGGGTTGAAGCCTCGCAATTTAGTTATATGCAGGTCGTCCTAGGATACATTTTAGGATATCTGGTTATAGGCACCATTTTACTTCCTTTATATTACAAACTTAATTTAACTTCTATTTACTCTTATCTTCAAGAACGCTTTGGTGATTATTCCTATAAAACCGGAGCTTCGTTCTTTTTGTTATCCAGAGTTATAGGTGCCAGTTTCAGGTTATTTTTAGTGGCAAATGTTTTACAAGCTATTCTTTTTGACACTTTGGGAGTTCCTTTCTGGATTACTGTTATTATAACTATTTTATTAATATGGTTATATACTTTTAAATCTGGAATTAAAACTATTGTATGGACAGACACCTTACAAACTTTATTTATGCTAATATCTGTAGGTGTAGCAATATACTACGTCTCAGACGATCTGGAAATTAAAGGATCTAATTTGTTAGCTTATGTACTAGATAGTGAGCTATCTAAAACTTTCTTTTTTGATGATTTTAAAAGTGCTAATTATTTTTGGAAACAATTTTTATCCGGAGCATTTATAGCAATTGTAATGACTGGTTTGGATCAGGATATGATGCAAAAAAATCTTACTTGTCGTAGTTTAAAAGATGCTCAAAAAAACATGTTTTGGTTTACTATTGTTTTAACCATTGTAAATTTTATTTTTTTAGGTCTTGGTTTGCTACTAACCCAATATGCGTCTCAAAATGGAATAGAAGCACATAAAGATCAGCTTTTTTCGGTAATTGCTACTAAAAGTAATTTAGGCTTTGGTATTGCTATCTTTTTTATACTAGGGCTTATTGCTGCTGCATATAGTAGCGCAGATAGCGCTTTAACCTCGTTAACAACATCTTTTAGTATAGATATTTTAGATATCGAAAAAAAACATAACCCATTAGATCAAGTTAAAATCAGAAAAAAAATACATATTCTGTTCTCCTGTATACTTGTATTGGTTATAATTTCTTTTAAATATATTATAAAAGACGAAAGTGTTATTGCCAAACTATTTAAGTTTGCAGGGTTTACATATGGCCCATTACTAGGGCTATATGCTTTTGGGCTTTTTACTAAATTCAAAATTAAAGATAAACTAGTACCAATTATATGTTTTATCTCTGTAGCAATATCAATAATCCTAAATATTGCTTCTCAATTATATATATATATCACAACTAATAATTCGTGGACAACCTCTGAAAGCATAGCAAAAGAATTATACTACCAAGTAGGTTTTGAAATATTAATTATTAATGGTTTTTTGACTTTTTTAGGATTAATATTGATCCGTAGAAAGGAGTACTAATGTACACGCAATTTCTACTTTTATATTAGCATCTCTAAGCTTTTGATAAAATTCTGGATTCTCTGTACCTGGGTTAAAAATTACTCTTTCTGGCTTTAGATTTAACACTTGGTCATAATATGGTTGTTGTCTAATAGGGTTTAAATATAAAGTAACTGTGTTTATACCCTCTATCATATCTAACTGAGTTTGAATTTCAATTCCAGCAACCTCTCCCTTTTTTAATCCAATTGCTATAACGTCATGATTATAATTTATCAATTTATTAATTGCCATATTAGAATACCTATCCGCTTTTAGTGATGCTCCCAACACTAGTGTTTTTTTATTCATAACTAATATCTTAATTTTAAAAATAAGGAAAATAGCTTTATTGTAATATTTAATAAAAGTATAAATGTTAAAAATGATCCTTAAACTGTTAAAAACAAGTAAAACTTGCAACACAAATCAAGAGATCGCGTCTTTTTTATAAAAGATGTATTTTCATAAAATTTAGTTAGTTACTTTAATAATCAAATTTTATTCATAGTTGATGGTTAGTGTTATCATTTGATTATTATATAAAACCGCCTCTAAAAAAAAATAGAGGCGGTTTTTGGTTTTTCAATATTTTGTTAAAATAAAGTGTAACAGAATCCCCATACCCTCGTCTTACTTCTATATACATGAAATCACTATGCATATGTATTATGCAATACAAAGTACAATGTATAACATTCATCAATCAAATAAACATTACAAATGAATACAATTAATCAAAAAATTATTTTATTACTCTTCTCATTCTGGTGTCTTTTACTATCAGCACAACCAAGTAATAATTCTATAATCGGAACTTTAAAAGGAAAGGTTATTGACAAAAGCTTGCAACAGCCCATCCCCTACGCTACAGTTTCAATTCATGACGGATCACATAAAATTATTAGTGGTGGTATAAGCACCGAAAACGGAGATTTTCTAATCTTAGATATCCCCAAAGGGAGGTATACTTTAAAATTACAATTTATAGGGTACAAAACATATTCTCAATTTATAGAGATTTCTAAAAAGAATAAAGATTTAAATATAGGTATCATTGCATTAGAAGAGGAAGCTGAAACCTTAGATGATGTTACTGTAATTGCAGAAAGAACTACTATAGAGCAAAAAATTGATCGAAAAGTGATTAATATAGGAAAAGATCTAACCACAACTGGAGGCACTGCTTCTGAAATAATGAATAATATACCATCAGTTAATCTAGATCAAGATGGAAACATAGCACTTAGAGGTAACCAAAATGTTCGTATTCTTATTGATGGTAAACCAACTAATATTGATGCTGCTCAATTACTAAAACAAATTCCTTCTACTTCTATTAAAAAAATAGAACTAATTACTAATCCATCTGCTAAATATAATCCAGAAGGAATGAGCGGAATTATAAATATCGTATTACATAAAAACAGTAATATAGGTTTTAACGGGAATGTTAATCTAGGTCTTAATTTTGATGAAAATGCACGATTTAATAGTTCTGTAGATTTAAATTATAGAACTGGAAAAATAAATTTTTATGGTAACTATGGCAATAACATCACAAAACAATTAAATGGTGGGTTTGTATTTAGAGAAGATGAAGATTACAGAACAAACTTTACTTTTTTAGATAATAATAAATCGCATCTTTTTAAAATAGGTTTAGATTATTTTATTAATGATAACAATACTATTTCTGTATACACTAATCAAAATTTATTTGATGGCTTAACCTCTGGAAATACTGATATTTTATTTACCGATATTACCTTAAATGATATATCTCAAAACCTAATCAGCGATAATGATAATTTGGGTTCTACTTATAATTTTGACTATAAGCACGACTTCAAAAAAGAAGGTCATAATATCGAATTAGAAGTAGACTATAATAATTTTAATAGTGATAGTGATGATAGGTTTAATTTTACAGGAGGAGATGGATCTTTGATAGACTACAAAGATATTATCGATAATGAGAGAAATAACACTACAATTAATTTAGATTATGTAAATCCATTAACTGAAAAAGTTAAGTTAGAATTAGGATATGAAACCCGATTAAGAAGAACAAATAATAAATACCAATCTACTTTATTTTCAAATTCTAAATATACCTACGATAGAAATATACATTCTTTTTATGCTACTTATGGTCAAAATTTTGAGAAATGGTCCTATCAATTAGGAGCGCGTGTAGAGAACTATGAAGTAGAAGCTGTTTTTAATGGAGAAAAAGTATTTGAAGATGATATTTTTACAATATATCCTTCTGGATACCTTAACTATACTCCTAGCGAAAAAAACAGCTATCAATTAAGTTATAGCAGAAGAATTGACAGGCCTGGGTTAAATCAAGTTAATCCAATTAGAGAATGGAGTACTCCAAGAATAGTTTCGATCGGAAATCCTTCATTAGATCCACAATTTACAAACTCTATTGAAGCAAATTATACCAAAAAGCTTGATAAAGGATCTATAACTAGCGGTGTTTTTTATAGGATAATTAATAATGAAATTAACCAAACACTAATAGAAAATCCTGATGTAGAAGAAGGTCAAATATTAACTTTTGGAAATTTTGACAATAATTCTGCTTATGGCATAGAAGTATCTAGTAATTATAAGCTAACTAATTGGTGGAGTTTTAACGCTAGTTTTGATCTTTATGGACAAACACAAAAAGGAATTATAGATAACATAAGTAAAGAAGTAGATGCTGTTATATATAATTTCAGAGTTAACAACAGCTTAAAAGCTACCAAAAATCTAACATTTCAGGTATTTGGTTTTTACAGAGGGGAACAAGAAGGAGTACAATTTAAAACAAAACCATTTTATTTTATAAATACTGGTGCCCGATATAGTTTTATGGAAGGTAAAGGAAGTGTCAGTGTTAATTTTAATGATGTTTTTAACACCATGCGTTTTCGATTTTATGGAGATAATCCGTATCCACAAAATGGAGAGTTTAAAGGCGAAACACAGACTGTTTTCTTAGGTTTATCGTATAGATTTGGAAGCGGAAAAAATAGAAAAGCTTCTAGAAAACAAAGAGATACTAATGAGAAGTCTGGTGGAGGAATACTTTAAAGAACTCTTAAAAAAATAGCGTAATAATCTTAAATAATTACAAAAAAATAGCATATTCTGTAACACTATCCATTTTATAACGTTTCTATATATAGAATCATGGTTATGATTTATTTGAATTAGCCTTTAAAGAAAAAGTAACCAAGTTATCACGCAAAAAACGCGAAGCAATATGTTTCGCGTTTTTATTATATTTATGTTGCAGACTACTACCATTTTAAAATAGCACTTCCCCAAGTAAAACCACTACCAAAAGCAGCAAGAACTATTATATCTCCTTCTTTTATCTTTCCTTTTTCCCATGCTTCTGTAAGTGCAATCGGAATAGAAGCTGCTGTAGTGTTACCATATTTTTGAATATTATTAAACACCTGATCATCCGACAATTTAAACTTTTTTTGTACAAATTGAGAAATTCTCAAATTTGCCTGATGTGGTATTAACATATCGATATCGGTAGACGAAAGGTTATTGGTTTGCAAACCTTCATTTATAACTTCAGAAAAACGCACTACAGCATTCTTAAATACAAATTGACCATTCATATATGGGTAGTACGGAATATTTTCCTGCGGATCTTCTGCAATAATCTCTGGTACCCAATGCTCTGTACTAGGTCCTTCCAGAGATAATTCTTTTGCATGAGCCCCTTCACTATGCAGATGGGTGGATAAAATCCCTCTTCCCTCTTCTTCACTTCTGGTTAATACCGCTGCTCCTGCTCCATCCCCAAAAATTACAGAAACCCCTCTACCTCTGGTTGTCATATCTAAACCACCACTATGATTTTCGCTTCCTATAACTAAGACATTTTTATACATGCCCGTTTTAATAAATTGATCTGCTACGGATAAAGCATAGATAAAACCGCTACATTGGTTACGAACATCTAACGCAGGAATTGTTTTCATATTCATCATTTCCTGAACTTGCACTCCTCCTCCTGGAAAATACATATCTGGACTAAGCGTGGCAAAAATAATTAACTCTATGTCATCTGCTTCAAGATTAGCTCTTTCTAAAGCTATCTTAGCAGCTTTAACTCCCATTACAGAAGTACTATTACCATCTCCTTTTTTAATATGACGTCTCTCTTTTATACCTGTTCTTTCCTGAATCCATTCATCGTTGGTATCCATTATTTTAGAAAGATCATCATTGGTTACAATATTTTCAGGAACATAAGATCCCAAACCTGATATTTTTGAAGTATACATATAGCTAGTTATTGTGTATTATGTGCGTTATTCTATCCTTATTAAAAATCTGCCACACAAGATATGTATTCTCTAGGTATTGGTAAAAGAAACCTTTGTTATATTATATGCGTGCATAACAAACATAACAACAAAGACCTGTTTTTTAGACTTGTATCAAAAACATTTCATAGTAAAATCGATTAACAATCACCCTATTTAATAAGATATTAAACAAGAAAGATGCGCCAACCACAGCGCATCTTTCTAACAACCTAACCAATAAATAAACAAACCAGATCAGTTAGTTAACTGATCACAGGTACTTTTCAAAATTTTTAACTCTAATCTCAGCTTTAAGATCGTGTAGTAAATTATATAGTCCAAAAAATGTGCGATTGATATATAAGAAATGTTTGCTTCCTCTATTACCATTCATTTTTCTTAATTCTGTATCTTTTGAATATTTTTCACTTAGTTCTGTTATTCTATTCCAGAAATCTTTATCTGCAAAATCAAATATCTCTGAGTTAAGGGGCTTAGTAAATAAACTCAGCATCTCATAAAATAATTTAGAAAAAAATGCTTTTTCTGTAGGAGAATCCTCTTCTTTCAATATTTCTAACTGAACCATCTTTTGATTGAAAAATTCAGGGTTCTCTATGTTTTCTTTCTCTGCTAACTCAAAATAAGGAGTATAAAATTCTAATGGGATTTGTTTTACACATCCAAAATCAATTGCTATCAAATTATTTTCATGATCTACCAAAAAATTGCCTGGATGCGGATCTGCATGCACTGCTTTAAGAATATGCATTTGATACATATAAAAATCCCAAAGTGCCTGACCAACCTTATTAGCTATATCCTGATCATTATTTACTTTTGAAAACTCACTAAGATGCATCCCATCCATCCAATCCATAGTGATGATACGTTCGCTAGATAAGGATTCATAATATTTAGGAAATCTTAAATTAGGAATTCTTGAACAAGATTCCGTAATTTCTTTACTTTGCTTAACCTCTAATATATAATCTGTTTCTTCTAAAAGTTTACCTTCTAACTCTTTAAAATACTTTTCAGAATCTTTTCCTTTTAAATTAAACATTCTGATAGCGATGGGTTTAACCATCGCTAAATCAGAACTTATACTGTTTGCAACTCCAGGGTATTGAATTTTCACAGCAAGTTTTTTCCCATCTTTAGTAGCTTTGTGTACCTGACCGATACTCGCAGCATTAACAGATTGAGTTACAAACGAATCATATAAATCTTCTGGATATTTACCATGATATTTTTTAAAAGTTTTTCTCACTAAAGGTGGCGAGAGAGGCGGAACACTAAACTGAGATAAGGAAAATTTTTCTACATAAGCATTAGGTAAAATATTTTTTTCCATAGAAAGCATTTGAGCTACCTTTAACGCGCTTCCTTTTAAATTTTTTAATCCATCATATATATCTGTAGCATTATCTTCATTTAATTGATCTCTGGTCACATCTGGATTAACTGCTTTTTTGCCATAATATTTTAGATAATTCCCACCCACTTTTACTCCTGTTTTTACAAGCTCTGCCGTCCGTCCTAATTTGCTGGTAGGTATTTTATCTATTGTCTTCATTTAGTTTCTTTTATGTTATTTTCTATCCAATTATTAATTATTTCATTAATTCCATTTTATTTTTTCTTTCCAAAGAAATTTTCCAAAGTCTAATACATTATTAAGAGGTGTATTATCAAACAAATCAAAGATTGTGTTTACCGATTTTTCTATTGCTATATCTGTTTTTTCAAAGCCTGGTGAGGAATCTTCTTTCCAGAATTTTAATATAAATAGAAATTGTAACCAAGTTCCTTCTGCATAGACTGAAAGAGGATTTTTAGTTATTTTAAATGATTTATCCTCATTGCCTTCTTTAATTAATTGTCCTGCAAAATCTTTAATATGTACTCTTAAATCTTTTAATTGTTTTAAATTTTCTATAGGCATACTATATCTGTTAAGAGCAAACAAAACATAACTCCGATTTAAAGTTAGTATCTCAAAAAAAGTATAAAAAAATGTAAGTAACTTATCTCTATTTGAAAAAGCCCCGTACTCATCATTATTATTCATTGCTGTCATGGCATTTATAAAAAAAGTACTCCATATAGCATTATCTACATTATCTAAACTGCCAAAAAAAGAATAAAATTCTTCTTCTTTTATTTTATTGTCCTTACAAAATTTATAAACAGAATTTGGATAATGATCCTGTTCCAATACATAATCCATGTATTTTGATATTATGATTTGGTCATTTATAGTCTGATTCTTTTTACTTGCAGCCATATCTTTATAAATTATTTTTCTACGTAAAGATATAAATTGTTTAATTTATTTCAAAATAAGTTAAACAAAAAAATATATTAAAAAATTATTTCTGATAAGTATTGAATCTTTTTTGCTCTTAATAATTACAAAATAGACATAGGAAAAAGTGTCAGTTTGGCAGTTACTATTAATTGGTATTTTTTTTGACTAGTACTCTTCAAAAGAAGATAATAATTAAATTAAAACAGTATAAAAATGGCAACAGGAAGTATTAATGTATCGGTAGAAAACATTTTTCCTTTAATTAAAAAATTCTTGTATTCTGATCATGAAATTTTCTTACGAGAATTAGTATCAAATGCAACAGATGCGACTTTAAAGTTAAAACATTTAACTAGTATTGGTGAAGTAAATGTAGAGTATGGCAATCCTTTTATCGAAATAAAAATTGATAAGGAGAAGAAACAATTACATATCATCGACCAAGGAATTGGTATGACAGCTGAAGAGGTTGAAAAATATATCAATCAAGTTGCTTTTTCTGGAGCTGAAGAATTTCTTGAAAAATATAAAGACAGTGCTAAAGATTCTGGAATCATAGGGCACTTTGGTTTAGGGTTCTATTCTGCTTTTATGGTTGCAAGTAAAGTAGAGATTATCACAAAATCTTATAAAGATGAGCCAGCAGCACATTGGATTTGTGATGGATCACCAACATATAGTATTGAAGCTCATGATAAAACCGAAAGAGGAACCGAAATTATCTTACATATTGGAGAAGATGATGCAGAGTTTCTTGAAGAAAGTAGAATACGTGAGTTATTGGTAAAGTATAACAAGTTCATGCCAGTATCTATTAAATTTGGTACGAAGACTGAAACTTTACCAAAGCCTGAAGATGCTAAAGAAGAAGATCCTGCTCCTACTCAAGAAGTAGATAACATTATTAATAATCCTAACCCTGCATGGACTAAACAACCAGCAGATTTAGAAGATCAGGATTATAAAAGTTTTTATCGTGAATTGTACCCTATGCAATTCGAAGAGCCTCTTTTTAATATTCATCTTAATGTAGATTATCCTTTTAACCTAACGGGAATTTTATATTTCCCAAAAATGGGTCAGGATATGAACATGCAAAAAGATAAAATACAATTATACCAAAATCAGGTATATGTTACAGATAATGTAGAAGGTATTGTACCAGAATTCCTTACAATGCTTAGAGGTGTAATAGATTCTCCAGATATCCCTCTTAATGTATCTCGTTCTTACCTACAGGCAGATGGAAATGTAAAGAAAATATCTAGTTATATTACTCGAAAAGTTGCAGATAAATTAACTTCTATGTTTAAAAACAATAGAGAAGATTTTGAGCAAAAATGGAATGATATAAAAATCGTGATCGAGTACGGAATGCTTTCTGAAGATAAATTCTTTGAAAAAGCAGACAAATTTGCTCTTTTTCCAACCGTAGATAATTCTTTCTTTACTTTTGAAGAATTACAAGAAAAAATTAAAGATTCTCAAACTGATAAAGATGGCAAACTAATAGTTCTGTATGCATCTAATAAAGAGGAACAACATTCTTATATTTCTGCAGCCAAAGACAAAGGTTATGAAGTATTACTTTTAGACTCTCCTATCGTTTCTCATTTAATTCAAAAATTAGAAACAAGTAAAGAAAATATTTCTTTTGCTCGAGTAGATGGAGATCATATTGATAACCTTATCAAAAAAGATGAAGAAACAATTTCTAAATTATCTGATGAGGAAAAAGAAAGTCTTAAAACAGATCTTGAAAAAGTGGTGCCTAAAGAAAAATACACGATACAACTAGAAGCAATGGATAGCAATGCTTCGCCATTTATGATCACGCAGCCAGAATTTATGCGTAGAATGAAAGAGATGCAGCAAACAGGCGGCGGCGGTATGAACATGTTTGGTAATATGCCAGAGATGCATAACCTTATTGTAAATACAAATCATGATTTAATCAGCCAAATTAAAGATGCCAAAACAGATAAGAAAAAAGAGCGTTTAATAAAACAATCTTTGGACTTAGCTAGGCTTTCTCAAAACCTATTAAAAGGAGAAGAGTTAACAGATTTTATCAAACGTAGTTACGAAATGGTAAAATAGTATTAGATCACTAACGTTGTTAGACATATTAAACCGCTTCTTTGTTGTATCATTGAAGCGGTTTTTTATATAACACTACTTTTTGATTTAAAAAAACTAACATTATATTTTTTTACATCCATAATGATTTACATACTTTTATAAAATGAAGAACTTGAATTTTATTCTTACCATTCTATTATTAATAGGAGTACATCTATTTGGGCAAAATTGTGTTTCGGGATATGTAAATATTGAAAACCCTGAGCAATGGGAATCAAAAGTTTATTTAAGTCAAGTTCAACTTAAAGAAAACTTAAATAATTATAATGTAAAAACTATTGCTTCTTCCTCCATTACAAAAGAAGGCTTCTTTAATTTTGATAAAAGCTTGTTCACCTCAACAAATCTTATTTATAAAGTACATGTAAACGCACTACCCAAAAAAGAAAAAGACATACTTTTTAATAAAATAAAAAACTTTGAACTATTTATCTTATCTAAAAACGATACTATCTTTTTTAATAAAGGAAAAAAACTATTTGATAAGCAAACAAGTGATAATATTGCAAATAGGGAATGGAAAAAATTAAAAAAGTTTGAAGCCAGATACGAAAACTTGACATCTGATTTTGATCCAAAACAATATCTTATAGAAACCAAAGGGTATGTAAAAGATTCTTTACAAATACTTTTAGTAAAACTTATCGGTATAAAAAGACTAGATGACCAAAATTTATTAGAAAAAGATGTTAGAAAAAATCCTGATTATTATACAAGTTTATTAAAAGAACTTAAATCCAGCGAACTGGATCCTTCCACTTATGTGTACTTAGAAAATAAATTGCGCTTTATTGATCAAAAAATTGTAAATAAAAAATATAACATAAGTATCTGGATAAATGGAATAGCTTTTTTGATTATTGCTCTATTGAGTTTTATTTATATAAGATCCGTAAAAAAACAAAAAAAGACTAACGAAATACCCTTAAGTAATCAAGAAAAAGTTATAAAAGACCTTATAATCTCTGGTAAAAGCAACAAGGAGATCGCAAATGAGTTATTTATTAGCCTTAGCACTGTGAAAACTCATATCACTAACATTTACAATAAGTTAAATATATCTAGCCGACAAGATTTACTCCTTAAAAAATAAATTCATACCAGTACTAGTACTTTATTCAGCTTAGTTTTATTACTATTCTTTTTATATTTCATGAGTTATTTGCTTCAAAAATAAAATGAAGCGCATCGTATATCCTCTATTCCTCTTTCTTTCTTATATCTGCTATGGTCAAATAAAATATAATATATCCGGAACTATTTTTAATTCTGATAATATTATAATAGAAAAAGGAGAAGTAATTGTTCTTGATAAAGATTTAAATATTATAGAATCTAGTTGGGTAAAAAATGGTAAATTTTATATTGAAAAATTAAAACCAAACGAATATACTATTAATGTTACCTCGTTAGGGTATAGTAGAGAGTCCATAAAAATCCTATTAGATCAAGATAAAATTGTCTCTATTATACTTCATAAAAACACTGAATTATTAGATGAAGTAACTATTAAGACTATTAAAAACCCTGTGACAATACGTAACGGCAATTTAAAAATTAGTGTTAAAAATTCTAATTTAGAATCTTCTACATCAGCTATCGATCTTTTATCTAAGCTTCCGGGAATTCAAATAAGCTCAAATAAACAATCTATCTATACTATAGGAAAAGGAAACCCTTTACTTTATATCGACAATCAAAAAATCGATTTAGACCAACTTAAATCTTTATCCGTAGAAGACATAAAAGATATAGAACTTATAGAAAACCCACCTGCAAAGTATGAAGCCGACGGAAGAATTCTTATCCTAATTACAAGAGAAAGTAGTAAAATGAATGGTCATACCATAACATTATCTGAAATTGCTTCCTTCAAAAACCGTTTCAACAACTATTTGGGCATAAATTCTAATTATAAAAAAAACAAATTAGAACTACGAGCAAATTTTAATTACAACCAATTAGGATTTTGGGAAAGTGCTAGATCTGAACTCAAAATTTTAGATGAAAATATCGAATCTAAATACGATGTAAATGCTATAGGCCCAAGACCACAATTTATTATAGGAGGTGGTTTGTTTTACCAGTTAAATAAAGAAGATTATATCTCAGTCTATACAAACTTAAGGGCTCAATCTGATAAATTCCCTATCCAAACAAATACAGTTTTACAACAAGAAACAGAAAAGGATTATATCCTAACCAAGGGAGAAAATGATGAAAAAAGAAGTTTTATAAGTAGCACTATAAATTTTAATAAAAAGATAGATTCTGCAACTAATTTATTTTTTGGTTTTCAACACTCCAACTATATTAGACATCCAAAAAGTACTATTTTTAATAACTTAAATGAAACAGGTTTTAAGTTATCGCAAAACAGAAATCAACGATACGAAATTGATGTTTTTGCTAGTAAAATAGATATTGAAAAAGAAATTCATGATACTATAAAATTTGAAATGGGAGGCGCTATTTCAAAAGCCTATGCTGTTGCTCTTTCTAATTTCGAATTTGTAAATCCTTCTAATATAAAAACCTCTAAATATAATTATCAAGAATTTATCTACGCTTCGTATACACAACTTTCTGGAAAACTTAATAAAATAGAATATTCAGCCGGTATTCGATCTGAAATGAATATTGTAAAAGGTGGTTTTAAAGATGCTAAACTATTAGTAGACAGAAAACAATTTAATTATTTTCCCAAACTACAGATTAAATTCCCTCTAGATACTGCTAAAAGTATCTATATTAACTATAATAAAACTATAAGCAGACCAGATTACCTTAACGCTAGTTCTATTAGCACATTCATTAATCCTTTTGTAGAGTTTTCAAGAAACGTTAATTTAAAACCAACTATTACCGAAGAAATATCTACTAAACTGCAATATAAAAAATATAATTTCAACCTTAATTATTACATTAAAGACAATCCTGTTTTCTACGACGTATCCTATAATTCTATAGATAACAGAGTAATATCTTCTCCTCAAAATTTTAAAAAAGAATCAGGATATCAAATTCAATTTACAAATACCGCTACCTATAAGTTTTGGAATACCACAAATTCATTAACATTAGAGTATAACAGAATTGAAAACCCGACAACTATAAGTAAATCTAGTAAACCTTATCTGTACTACTTTTCAAATAATGAATTTAAAATTGCACCAAAAACAATTTTAGGATTAAGTTTATGGGGGCTAACCAAAAGGAATCAAAGTGCTTTTAAAAGAAATGCTCTTTTTATGGCGAGTATATCTTTTTCAAAAACATTTCTAAAAAAATTACAGCTTGCTATAAACTTTAATGATATTTTTAAAAGTGTAAAGCATCAAAGTAATTATACTTCTAATAACATCAAAGTTCAAGATATTTTTTATGCAGATAGTCGGGAAATATCATTTTCTTTAAAATATGTATTTGGGGAAACAAAAAAATCTTCTTTTAAAAATATGGATATTGATAACTCATCGAATAGGATGCAATAAAAACTATCATCACAGTATACTTAACCATTAACGGAACCTACTCTTAAAAAAACAATTAAAATATTATATTTAGTTAGGATTCCTTACTATATTTGTATTGCAATTTTGCATTAACTTATAAATATTTTAAAATGAATAAATCAATTTTTTACCACGCTGGTTGCCCTGTATGTATCACCGCAGAACATGACATTGTTAACTTAATTGGCTCTGATAATATAGAGATCATACATTTAGGAAATGATCCATCAAAAATTAAAAGTGCAGAGTTAGCTGGTGTACAATCAGTTCCTGCATTACTAACTCCTAATGGAAATGTATTACATATTAACTTTGGAGCATCTATAGCAGATGTAAAAGGATAATTTTTTTTAATCTAAATAGTTAGGATTCCTAATATTATAGAGTCCTAACTATTTAAAAATAGTTCTTAACAAATTCTAATGAAAAAACACATGAAAAATACAATTTTAACTTTAGTATTCATTCTCTTAACAAGCACATTATTGGCTTGCGATACATGTATAAAATACAATAATAATGATCTACAAATAATAAAAGCTTCTATCATACATGATACAACTATTGCCAGTACTATCTGGGAAATCCATGTAAAGGGAAAAGCCGGAAATACCACCCCTACCCCTATAGGAAAATTACATGGCGCACCTGTTTTAGGTTATGTTTTTCCTACTACATTACAACCAACTGATGTAGGGTTTAGTAAAACAGAAGGAATTGTTGCCCTAGCTTTAACCTCTCATCCTGATTTTGATGACACTCCCTTATGGGATGAAAATAATGATCTTACCTATGATAATGATGGTATTATATGGCATCCTCACTGGGTTATTTTGCACAAAGATGAACGCGTAGAAGGGGGATTATCTGTAAAACAATTTAAAAAAACAGATCCAACAGTAAAATTACCACCAACCAATCCAGGAATGCCTATGTACATGGATTCTCCAGGTTTTCAGGTTATTACTAATCAAACCAGTATTAAAGTTATAATACCAGATTATAGAATGAATAATAAAACTGATTTCAAATTTGATGCTGTCTCTGCATACATGCAAGTAAATACAGAAATCAAAGACAAACCTATGCTCGGTGTATACAAAGTATATAGTGTACTAAGTAAAGATCTTTCTCTGCCATATATGGTAAAATCAAAATAGTATTTTAAATAATAAAATAAATATATGAAAATAGCAGTTTGGGATACTTACGTGAAACGAAACAATGGAATAGTAATGCATTTTGACATACTTGTTCCTGATTTTATAAAAGATCGTTCTATTGTTTTTAAATTTGGAGAAGATTATCTAAGTAATAAGTCTTTTAAAGTCGAAACTATTGCTTCGGATAAGTGTATACTTTGCCATATCGAACAAGGAACCCCCGAAATAATTAATGATATTAAAATCAAAGGATATTCAATCATCGAAATAGAAAATTGCCAAGAATAAGGTATTTAAATAATTAGGATTACTAACTTTGCTAATGAGAAAACAAAATTTCTCATTAGCATTCTAAATGAGTAAAAGTATTTTTGACATATCATTTCAACACAAAGACGTTAATAGTAAAATTGTAATTGGACTAGAACGTATCTCAGAAGTTTTTAGATCTCTGTTATGGGAGCATGCAAAACTTTTAGGTCTAAGTCCAATACAAATACAGATTCTAATCTTTATAGCATATCATAAAATAGATTTATGCACAGTAAGCCATCTTGCAAAAGAATTTAATGTCACTAAACCTACTATTAGTGATGCTGTTAAAATATTAGAAAAAAAAGAAATGATTTTTAAAAACAAAACAGCTTCAGATAGTAGAAGTTACTATATAAACTTAACTCCAGAAGGGCACAAAAAAGTTTCAGAAACTGAAAATTTTGCCGCTCCAATAAAAAAACAACTACTTCACTTTAATACTGAGGAACAAGAATCTTTATTAAAAATAATAAATACTCTCATTTATAAACTTAATCAATCTGGTATATTATCTGTACAAAGAACTTGTTATGCTTGTAAATTTTACACAAAAGATAAAAGCAAACACTATTGTAACCTAATACAAACTAATTTAAAAGATACAGACATCAGGTTAGATTGCCCTGAATTTGAAGAAAGGTTGTAGAGTTTTTATCCCATTATATTCTTGTCATTTTCTGTTACAGTTATCCTAAATATTGTTTAAAAAAAACTACTTTCAGTAATTTTGCTCATAAAAATTAAAACTCTTAACTCATGAAGAATTTATTGCTTTGTATTATAACACTTACCGTATTAAGCTGTGGTAAAAATAAAAAAGAAGAAAATCAACCTATAAACGAAGCTCCAAAAGAAAATACCGAAAATATTGCAGTAGAACCAGACAAGGGGATTGGTGATGGAGCGCCTTCTTTAACTAATCTATATATTAAAAAAATAGAAGAAGCTCACAAAAAGTCTGAATTTTTAAATCATAAAGCGGTTAGTTTTAACACCAATATTTTCTTTGGCGGAAAACAACGTTTAGATGCAAAAATTACTATGCTAACAAATTCTACCAAAATAAGAATTGATAAAAAAGATGGCAGTACTTTAATTTATGACGGCAAAAAAGTGTTTCTATCCCCAAAAGAGGCTAATGATAAAGGTGCTCGTTTTGACATGTTTACTTGGTCCTATTTTTTTGGATTACCGTATAAATTAAATGATCCTGGCACTAAATTAGAATTAACAGAGCCAAAACCTCTAGATGGAGTGGAACACCAAACTTCTAGTCTTAGTTTTGAAAAAGGGACAGGCGATGCTCCAGATGACTGGTATGTAATTTATACTGATCAATTAAGTAACACAGTAAAAGCTGCAGCTTATATTGTTACTTTTGGAAATAATGGAGATACCTCTAAAGCAGAAGGAGATCCTCATGCTATTTACTATAAAAATTTTAAGACTACCGAAGGAATACCATTTGCAACAAAATGGGAATTTTATGAGTGGACCCAAGAAAAAGGAATTACGAATAAAATTGGTGAAGCTACGATTACCGATATTACTTTTTTAAAAGCTCAAGATGTATCTTTTAAAATAAGTGAAAATACTAAAGAGATAAAACTATAACAATTTATAAAAGAAACCTACAAGTATTTAATTAGAAGGTTTTTTGTTATAATCACTTATCCCCTATCTAAGTTAGCATCTAAATCAATAACTTCGAGGAAAAATTTATAGATAATCAAAACTTAAAAAATCAAAAGCCCTCTTTAAACCAATGGTTCAAAAAGGGCTTTAACAACATATAATAACGTGTACTCCTTATAACTACATAACGAGTATTTTTTTTTAGTTACTTGCTACATCATTAAGATCAGGCACATCCTGATTACTAAATGATTTTGAAGAAGAACCGCATTTTCCTATTTGTTTCCAATTAGTAGATGTTCTTTCAAATAAATATCCTTGATACGTTACACGATCTCCTACTTGATAGCTTTGTGAACTTGAATAAGGGGATACTCCATCACAAATATCATTAGTTCCTCCTCCAGGATACATGATTTTTAATCCAGCAATGTCTCCAGACGAAAGCCCATTTCTTTGTGCATTATAAGTAGATCCATTCTTTTTTACTATAGTTGGTTGGTTATTTTTAGAAAACGCATAAGAACCATATAGCATTATAGAATTAAAATCTAATGAATTGGTATATTCATTGCCATCTTGCCCCTGTTGCCCGTAAGTCTGAAAATTATAAGATCTATTTGCTTGTATATTATTAAAATTGATTGTGATATACTGATCTCTATCTGCTCTACTTTGCTCATGCCATAGTCCAACTGCATGACCAATTTCATGTATTGTACTACCTGTAGAACACCCTGCAGCCAAATTAATGGTTTGTCTACCACCACTACGACCAACAGCAGAGGAACAACCACTTCCTACTTGAAAATAAACATAAGCGGATTGATTTGTTCTTCTTACAAATCTAAGGTTTGTATTTGCTTCCCAATGTGCAATAGCATTCGTAACCCTTGCTTGATTTGGCAAACTACTTTGTATATCATAATACACCGTATTATTTGGCCAACGTCTACCTGTACGACCTACACTTTTTGCGCCTATTGTTTTTAAATCGTTCTCCGTAAATATCATATCCCCTCCTACGATATATTCATCTCCTATCTTTTCTGCTTCAACAGATTCTCCATAAAGCTGAATAGTCACTTGTTTTCCTTTTGTTTCTGGGTAGGCAAGTTCGATAGAGTTTTTTTCGACTATTACCTGATCATCTAACTGTTCTTGAGAGTTATCTAATTGCTCTTTCTCACAAGAAATAAATGTAGTACATGTAGCAAATGCTAAAGCTCCTAATAAGGTGCTTTTAAAAATTGTTTTCATAATTAATATATTTGAGTTTGTGTATGTAATTAACTGCATGTCACTAATTTTTATTGCTCTAAAAGTCATAATTTTAAAAGATATTTAGATGAACTAATATATATAGCAAATAAGATGATTATTTTTTTGTATCTTTAAAAGACACATTTTTCTCACTAAACTAAAATCCTATGACCCCTCTTTTTAAAAAATTGCAACTACCTTCTACATTAGACGAAATATTAGTTCTTAATGAGCCTGAAGGATTTTGCAAAGAATTAGATTGTCTTAAAGGTATAACGGTTAAAGAATCTCTAATTCAAGTTTCTGAAGTCGATTTTGCTCTTGTATTTGTCACTAACAAAAAACAAATTGAAAATCGTATTGAAACCACCTATCCTAAACTAGTAGGTGATGCTATACTTTGGTTTGCCTACCCAAAAAAGAGTTCTAACAAGTATAGCTCTGAAATCACCAAAGATAACGGATGGGGAGTTCTTGGGGATTATAATTTAAAATCTATAAAACAAATATCTATTGATAATGATTGGGCAGCTCTGCGTTTTAGAAAAGTAAACTTTATAGAAAACAACACACCAAGCAAGGGTTTTGCTATTAGCAACGTTGGTAAAGAAAAAACAACAAATATTTGATGAATTGGCACATATTTATTTTAGCTTTTATTTTTTGTACAGCTGGTTTTTTTCATTTAATCCGTCCAAAAGCATTTATGCGAGTAATGCCTCTGTATATTCCTTATTCTAAAGTATTGGTTTACATTAGTGGTATTGGAGAAATCCTTTCAGGGCTGGGCTTACTATTTACATCCACCAGAACTATTGCTGCTTGGACAATCATTAGTATGCTTTTTTTATTTTTCCCAGTTCATATACATATGCTTGTTAACAAAAAAGCTAGTCTAAATCTTCCTAAAACAATATTAATTCTTAGAATATTATTACAATTTGGATTAATATATTGGGCATACTTATATATTTAAAAAAAACATTTATACGTGTTTTAATAGGCTATCTAAAATTCACGAAAATATGCAACTCATATCAAAACTATTTCTTACAAAAAAACCATTATATTATCCTCATATATAAATCTTTACAACAAAAACTCTTATAATTAAAAACATTCCGATTACAAACTCTTCAAAAAGGACTAATGGAGTAATCGTTTCTAAAAAAATGGTATCAAATACCTTAGCATTATTAAAATACTTATCTAAGCGGTATAAAAAACCTGAATATTTAATTATAATTATGGATACTGTTTAGTATCAAAAGTATTCCAAACAAAATTATAGCAACCTGATAGATAAAAAATCTAAGTTTCATAAAGATATTTATGTTAAATTTTTCGAGGCAAACCTATAACTAACATCAATTATTATTCTTGTAAAAATGCACAGATAACTTGTCAAAAAACACATTAAACAATTAAAAATCAATTAATTAATCTTATTTTACAAAAAGTACTTGTACAAAATTATACTTTTTTATTGATTTTATTTTTGTAACTTTAAAATGTTAAAAAAAATGTTTATGAACCGTTACACCTTGCATGAGACCTTTGTAGTGCATCAATATTCTATTGATGAATGGGAAGCGAAACCTCATAATCATAATTATTTTGAAATTATCTTTATCGAACAAGGTAAAGGGTATCATACTATTAATGGTATTCGTTTTCCTTATAAAGAAAATAATATATTTTTACTTGCCCCAGAAGACACACATCATTTTGAAATAGAGAAAAGAACTAATTTCACCTATTTTAAATTTACAGAGCTTTTATTTTCAAGTAAAATCAATTTACCTGACAGAAAATATTGGTTACAGCGTATAGAACAATTATTACACCACCCAAATATTATTCCAGGTGATGCTATCTCACATGAAGGGGATCGAAATATCATTTGGGATATTCACAATTTGGTTCTAGAAGAATTTAAAAACGAGAAAATATATTATCAAGAAATTATATCTAATGCGATAAGCACAATTTTAAGCATTATTGTCCGAAACATTTCTGAAAAATATAATCCTAAGAAAAAAGAAACTCCTGCAAGTTACAATAAGATTGATTTGATCTTAAGTCATATCCGACAAAATGCATATGATAATGATCGTACCAAAATTAATTTTTTGGCAGATAAATTTAACATGTCGCAAAGTTCTATTAGCACCTATTTTAAGAGAAAAACAGGAGAATCTATACATCAATATGTTACAAAATATAAAATGAAATTGGTAGAATACCGATTACAACATACCGAATTTACTATTGCAGAGATCGCATATCAATTAGGATATACAGATGAAAGTCATCTTACAAAAACTTTTAAGAAACACTTTGAAATGTCTCCTAAACAATATAGAAAAGAACTTGCTATTAACAATTAAACTTTATCCAAAAATTTCATTTAGTATTTTTGCAAGACGTATACCACCGGTTTGTAGTTGTTTCCTTACAACAGGAAAATAAATATACATATAGTTATACCCCAATTTTTCACCTATATCAGCAGATTTATACACTTCTTTTGCTAGTTGTTGCGATTCCTGTACCCAATCTAAAATAGTTCCTTCTTGTATGGTTTTTATTTGAGATTTAGATAATACATCTGCATTCATAGACATTTCTGTATAGCTCATTCCATAATGATTTATCATTTCACTATCCCATACTCTATGCAAATTAGACCCATCTTTAAACCAACGTACTTGTATGTCATTTCCTCCTTTATCTTCTCCTCTTCCTACATGAAGTGGTTGGTGTAAATCCCCTATAAAATGCACTAACATTTTCAAAAAAAATTCTTTATCCTTTACAGAGGACTCTTTGTCTTTCAATACTACTATACATTTTTCTATACCTTTTATCAAGTCTCCGTATTTGCTAGGTTTTTCTTCCCCATATTTCTTATCAAAAGAAAAATTAACATAATGCCAAGAACCATATTTTTTATATTGCTCATCACTTTTAATATCATCTGCAAAATTAGATATCAATGCAAGTCCTTTTCCTTTAAGCAATTTACCTATAGTTCGTTTAGTCTTTTTGGTTAGATAAGTTTCTGCTATTTCTCCTGTTACTCTATGTCCGGTTTTACCCCAGTCATATTCTAAAGAATATCCAGATATTGTAAAGATTAACAAAGTTAGTAACCAAAGGTATTTAAGTTTCATTTGTTTATATTTTGAGACAAAGATAAAAAAGGGTAAGTTAGTCATTCGTTAAAATAGAATTAATAAAACAGTAATTAATTTTAATCAAAATATGCGATCTTATTTATCGTTTTATCCATTGATTTTTATTACTTTATTGTTTACAAAAAAATATTTAAAGATAAAATAATTTAAAAATCTGTTTTGCTAATATCGCTTATAATTTATTACCCTATAGACAAATTATGCATACCCCAACCTTTATGAAAAGTACGTTTTGTTTTTTTATACTCTTTATTTCCGTTTTTTGTTATGGACAAGAAAAGGAATACAATTCTGCAATTATCAAAATTAATAAATATATAGAAGGTACTTTGGTAACTCCATATTCTGAAGATGATGACGTACCTTTAATTATTTTTATAATGGATGCAGGTGCTATTAACAGAGATGGCAATGATAGAATGTCAAAAAATGACACCTTTAAACAATTATCTTATGAATTAGCTCGGCAAGGTGTTGCATCATTTCGGTATGACAAAAGACTTTTTAAAATGGATGGTTTGGGCATCAAAGAGCATGAAATTTCTTTGGACCACTTTATTAAAGATGCTGTTTCAACTATAGAGTATTTTACTAAAAAATATAAAAAAATTATTGTTGCAGGTCATGGTCAGGGATCTCTTGTTGGTATGATAGCTTCTAGAGGAAATGTTAATGGTTTTATTTCTATTGCAGGAAATGCTAGTTCTTTAGACGAAGTAATTATTGAACAAATTGCAACTCAAGCTCCTGGTTTGGATAAAAGTGCTTCTATTGCCTTTAAACAATTAAAAGAAAACGGAAGAGCTACGGGATACGATCCTGCTTTAGAATCTATTTTCAGATATAATCTACAACCTTTTATGAGGTCTTGGATAAAATATGATCCTTCTAACGAAATTTCAAAATTAGAAATTCCGATTTTAATTATCCAAGGAGGTAAAGATTTACAAGTAAAACCAGAACAAAGCGAAAAACTTAAAGAAACTGTTTCGCAAGCAGAATACCTATTTATACAAGATATGAATCATATCTTAAAAGAAATTAAAGGAAATAGATTAGAAAACCACAAATCTTATAACGAACCCTTTAGAAAAATAATGCCCGAAGTTATTACAGCTATCGTTAACTTTGCTAATAAATAACTTTTATAATATATATAATTTAAATCCCTTAAAACCTAATGCCA
This sequence comes from Aquimarina muelleri DSM 19832, assembly GCF_000430665.1. Classification (GTDB taxonomy): domain Bacteria; phylum Bacteroidota; class Bacteroidia; order Flavobacteriales; family Flavobacteriaceae; genus Aquimarina; species Aquimarina muelleri. The sequence continues at coordinate 156,741 of NZ_KE387188.1, forward strand.
GATAGCATTATATTTTCTGATATCGACGGAACACTTTTAAATCCTAACAGAGAACTTTCTGAACTTACTATTTCAGAAATTAAAAGAATAAAAAAGAATATTCCTGTAGTTCTAATCTCTTCTAGAATGCCTAGTGCGATGTATCATTTGCAAAGAGAATTAGACATTCTAGACCAACCCTTAATATGTTATAATGGCGGGTTAATCCTAATAGATCAAAAACCAGTACATTCTACCTTTATACCTCCTAATATTATAGAAAAACTTAGTTCTTTTAATAAAGATCAAAAATTTCATATCAGCTTGTATCACGATAATGACTGGTTTGTTCCTGAAATGGATTTTTGGGCTAATAGAGAAGCTAATAACACCAAAGTAAACCCAGTAGTAAAGCCAATACAAGAAGTTATACAAAATTGGGAAATTAACCAGAAAGGAGCTCACAAAATTATGTGTATGGGCGAAGAAACATATATAGATAAAGCATATGCTTTTTTAGAAAATTATTTTGGTAACACATTACATTTATATCGTTCTAAACCCACTTATATAGAAATTGCTCATAAAAGTATTTCAAAACTAACAGCAATAGACATTTTGCTTACTACACATTTTAAAACTCCAATTTCAAAAGCAATCGCTTTTGGAGATAATTATAATGATATGGAAATGCTTAAAGCAGTTGGTACTGGTATAGCAGTAGCAAACGCTAAACCAGAAGTTTTACAAATAGCAGATATTATAACCCTTCCTGGGAAAGAGGATGGAGTAGCCACATACATTAAAAAAAACATTTTATAACTGTGCAAAAAAAAATTAAAGAAATAACAGGCTTAGCATTTGTTTTTGTAATGTTCAATTTAATAATTGGCTGTAAAACTACACAACAAATTACTACTACAAACACCTCCCCAATTATTGTAGCAATGGATCTTGTAAATATTGTTGAGGATAAGGTTAAAATAGAAATTAAAGTCAATAATATCGATTTAGACACTCTAAGTTATTATATGCCAAAAATTGTACCTGGTACTTATCAAAATAATAGTTATGGAAAGTATATCGAAGATTTCGAAGCCTTTGATAATCAAGGAAATCTTTTAAAGGTTACCAAATATGGTGATAATCGTTGGAAAATAAGTAACACAAAACAACTAAGCAAAATTACATATTGGGTAAACGATACGTTTGACTCTGAAAGCACAAATGACGTTTTTTCACCTACGGGATCTAATATTCTAAAGGATAAAAATTTTGTTCTAAATCTTTATGCTTTTATAGGATATTTTAATGGAATGAAAGAAAATAAATATAAACTATTTATCAAGCACCCATCTATTTTAAAAGCTTCCACATCTCTCGAAGAAATATTCTCTGAACACCCATCTAATAACGTTTCTAATACAGATATTGACTATTTTCTTTTTAAAAGATATGCAGATGTTGTAGATAACCCTATTATGTATACAAATCAAGATGCTGTTTCTTTTTCTGTTAACGATATAAAAATACAATTAAGTGTTTATTCTAAGAATGCTACACATAATGCTTCAGATTTAGCGCCGCAGATAAAACATATGATTCGAGCTCAAAAAAATTTTTTAGGCGCGATTAACTCTACAAAAAAATATAGTATTTTAGTATACCTATCTTCTTCAAGATCTGATGATGCCCAAGGGTATGGAGCCCTAGAACACAACACTTCTACTGTAGTTGTGCTACCAGAATCACTACCACAAGAAAAACTTAATGAAGCACTTACTAATGTTGTTTCTCATGAATTTTTTCATATTGTTACCCCATTAACCCTACACTCAAAAGAAATACATAATTTTGATTACAATGCTCCCAAAATGTCTGAGCACTTATGGTTATATGAAGGAACTACAGAATATTTCTCTATATTATTTCAAATTTCGCAAGGGCTTATTACAAAAGAACAGTTTTTTGAACGTATCATCGACAAAATCGAAGCAGCTTCTTCATTCGATGAATCTTTCTCTTTTACTACTATGAGCAAGAACATATTAATGGATCCTTATCGTAAGAATTACAGAAATGTTTATGAAAAAGGAGCTTTAATATCTATGTGCCTAGATATTATCATGAGGGATAAAAGTGAAGGTGCATACGGTCTATTAGATCTAATTAAAAATCTATCCAGCGAGTATGGTATAAACACCCCATTCGAAGATCATAAACTTATTAAATCTATAGAAAGAGCTTCCTATCCAGAGATTAGTGCTTTTTTACAAAAACATGTTGCTGGCACTACCCCTATTGATTATGAGTTTTATCTTAACAAAATAGGAGTGCATTATGCTGTAGAAAATATTCCTTCCTCCTATTTCATTTTTGAACAACAACCTTTTGTTACAGGCTCTGAACCTACTAAAGAAGTATCTTTTACTTCAGACATCCCGTTTAATAGCTTTTTAAAAGGTCTTGGTATTTTAGAAGGAGATGTTTTATTAAGTATAAACAATAAAGAATACCATCTTAAAAACATCTATGATCTATTTGGGGATTCTAATAAATGGAAGATTGGAGATGAGATTACATTTAAAATCAAACGAAATGATAAAGTTATGATACTTAAATCCAATGTAATAAAGCCTACAGTAGAAAAGATAATACTAAAACAGGATGTAAAAGCTTCAGAAAGACAAAAAAAACTATTCAAAAAATGGGTTAATGAATAAAAACTTCTAATCCTATGTTCTTTAATTTCATATAAATTAAATGTATTTTGCAAATCATCCTAATTAATTTAAATACTCAAAATGGAGAATATTCCTTTTTTCACAGACGACACCATTGTTTTTGGCATTCTATTATTCTGTTTAGGAATAGTTTTTTATACCTCTTCGATAAATAAAGGCTTCTGGAAAACCTTCTATAAATTTGTACCTGCTCTGTTACTATGCTACCTATTACCCGCTATATTTAACTCTCTAGGAATAATCTCTCCAGAATGGAAAGAATTAGATGCAGATGGCGTATTGGTAGAAAAATCTTCTAAAGTATACTATATCGCCAGTAGATATTTACTACCTGCATCTTTGGTATTAATGACATTAAGTATAGATCTTAAAAGTGTTTTTAACTTAGGTCCAAAAGCATTAATAATGTTCTTAACAGGTACCATAGGTGTTATTATAGGAGGCCCTATAGCTATTTTACTTATTTCTATGATCTCTCCAGAAACCGTTGGGGGATCAGATTTTGATGCTATCTGGAGAGGCTTATCTACTTTGGCTGGTAGTTGGATTGGTGGTGGAGCAAATCAAGCAGCAATGTTAGAAATTTATAAATATAATCCTGAAAAATATGGTGGTATGGTATTGGTAGACATTGTAGTTGCTAATATATGGATGGCTATACTTTTATTAGGCATAGGAAAAAGTGATAAAATAGACCGTTGGTTAAAGGCAGATAATAGCGCTATTGAAGCCTTAAAACAAAAAGTATCTAATTATGCCGAAAGTATTACTAAAAACCCATCATTAACCGATTACATCGTTATGCTTTCTATTGCATTTACTACCGTCGGACTTGCACATTGGGGAGCGGCAGAAATGTCAGGTTTATTATCTAATAACTTTGAAATCTTTAATGATAAAAGCTCTGCCTTATCTTCATTTACATCAAAATTCTTCTGGATGATCACTATAGCTACAGCTGTTGGAATTTTATTATCGTATACCAAAGCTAAAAAATATGAAGGAGCTGGAGCGAGTAAATTAGGAAGTGTTTTTATTTATATCCTGGTAGCTACTATAGGAATGAAAATGGATATAGGTAAAATTTTTGAAAACCCTGGGCTCATTGCTATAGGATTGGTATGGATGGCTATTCATGTCCTGTTACTTATTGGGGTTGCTAAGTTAATAAAAGCCCCTTATTTTTTCCTTGCAGTAGGTAGTAAAGCAAATATAGGCGGTGCAGCATCTGCACCTGTTGTAGCAGCAGCGTTTCACCCATCCTTAGCTTCTGTTGGTGTTCTTCTTGCTGTTTTTGGATATGTAGTAGGAACTTATGGAGCTATATTATGTACTATCCTTATGCAAATAGCATCTGGAAATTAGTATAAAAAAGGATATTATATTCTAAAAAATCTATGTTTGGATTTAAAATAAAACTCGCATATTTGTGTCCCAAATAAAAAATTAAAAATTGTACATGAAGTATTTTTCCACCTTATTGTTTTTAATGGTTATTTTAACCAATTGTAGTTCTCCTAAAAAAGGAAATGTTATCATTACAGGTAATATTAAAGGATTAAAAAAAGGAACAGTATACCTGCAAAGAATACAAGATACAATGTTGGTTAGTATTGATTCTGTAAAAATAGAAGGAGATTCTGAATTTGTTTTAACATCAGAAATACAAGAACCAGAAATACATTATTTATATTTGGATAAAGATGATGGAAAACAATATAATGATCGTATTGATTTTTTTGCAGAACCAGGAGAAATAAGAATTACAACCTCTGTTCTTGATTTTGAAAGAGACGTAAAAATAAAAGGAGGAAAAAATCAAGAAAAACTTCAAGAATATAAAAAAATGCTAAAAAGGTTTAATGACAGAAACCTTAGAATTATAAAAGAAGATTTTGAAGCTAGTAAACAAAATGATGATGAAAAATTAATAGAAAATGATAAAGCGTACAAAAACCTTCTGCGCCAAAAATACCTCTACACTATTAACTTTGCAATAAATAACAAAAAATTAGAAGTAGCTCCCTACATTACTATGAACGAAGTTTATGATGCAAATTTAAAATTTCTGGATACGGTAGTTAACTCGTTAAGTCCTAAAGTAAAAAAATCCTTATACGGTAAGCAATTAATACAATACATCAAAGATCGTAAGAATTTAGAGCTTAAAAATAAATAAAAGCTCCCTGACAAATCATTTGCATTAAAACATTCTAACCAATGCTGTTTAATCCACATTGTGGAGTTTTATTCTCGAGGCTTGCCTCAAAACATACCTTCAGATTACTACGAGCTTGTTGATGTAACAAGTATATACCTATTTGTTATATTAAGATTATAGAACTTTATATATATACTTTTGATATCCTCAAAAAAAACTCTTTCTAGTTTAATAGTAAAAAAAGTGTTTTTTATGAAATATATTTATAGTATAGTGGTAGCACATTACCAAAAAACTCGAATACGAATGAATAAAATTATAGTTCTATTATTATTGACAGTTGGATTAATATCTTGTAAAACTTCTGAAAAAGGAAGGGTTAGAGAAACAAACAAACTTGAAACTGCAAAACGATATTATAAGGCTCTTAATACTTCTGATGATTCTGAAATGCTAACTTTGTTAGGGGATAGTATTGTGATTAGAGAAAATGCAGACAACTATGAAGAGCGTTTTTCTCGAAAAGGATATACTATATGGCTGGAATGGGATTCAGTATTTGAACCAAAATACAAAATCCTTGAAATAGAGGAAGAAAACGAAGTTGTTAAAGCAAAAATTTCAAAAATTGATCAAAGAATTTTTTTTCTTACTGAAGAACCAATAGTTTGGTATGAAATCATACGATTTGACAATAATAAAATAGTCAAAGTTGAAAAAATTGAATACGAAGTTTTTAATGTTGCAAAATTTCTTAAAAACAGAGATAGACTTGTAAACTGGATTGACAAAAACCACTCTGAATTAAGTGGTTTTTTATATCCACAAACAAAATCTGTTGGAATGAAATACTTAAAAGCAATTGAATTATATAATAACAAAAAATAACGTACTATAACCTCATACGTTAAATAGCAGAATACACCTCTCGTAATTCTGGAATACCTAATTTTGTTGATACAATTTTGATACCTTATAAGAGACTTGCTCCCTATAGATGAATTATTTATCTTCGATACATAAAAGATGTCGATACTGAGCATACACAATGATTATAAGTAATTGCTAGTTCTCGCCTATTTCTGAAAACCCTATTAGATTTTCAGTTTGGTATGTACTTACTGAGTTTAGAGCCAACCCACAACTACTCATAGCCTAGATCAGTATCATTCGCTATATAGACCAAAATGGAAAATATCCCTATAAGACATATTAATACAACACAAAAAGAACCTAGTTTTTCTAAAAGCTTTGGAATAAAACGCATTCAAGACTTACTCTCTGGAAAAGACATGATCCAAGAACTTCATAGACATGATTTTTTTTATGTTTTAGTCCTAAGAAAAGGTGCAGGGCATCATGAAATAGATTTTAAACCATATCCTGTTTCTGATAATTCTATTTTTTTTATGCGCCCTGGTCAAGTACACCAACATATACTTAAAGCAGGAAGCACAGGATATTTAATGGCGTTTAAAACAGTTTTTTTTTACCCAAATGACAGCGCACCCAAACATTTATTACGTAAAGCCAGCGCTACAAATTTTTACATATTAAATAGCGATATATTCAAAAAATTGTTTTCAATATTAGATTATATCTTTAAGGAATACACCAACAAAAACGAAGGATATATAGATATTATTAAAGCAAATCTAATTATTTTGTGTACAGAACTCGTTCGGCAAGATAACAAAACACATGCAAACAGAAACAACCTATACGCACAAGAACGTCTTGAACAATTTTTAGAGCTTTTAGAAATACATATTTATAAACACAAACAAGTTTCTGAATATGCAAATATGCTAAACCTTTCTACATATCAACTCAATACAATTCTTAAATCAACATTAGGTAAAACCTGTTCAGAACTAATTAATGAATATATTATTTTAGAAGCCAAAAGACACCTCATTGCTACCACTAGTCAGGTTAGCCAAATAGCATATCATCTAGGCTATGAAGATGTTTCTTATTTTATTAGATTTTTTAAAAAACATACCGAGTATACTCCCGAAGCGTTTAGACATAACTTTAGATAACACTATTTTAAAGTTAAAATCGCACATATAAAATTAAGCTTTTTTTAAACTATTCAAGACAAAAAACCTAAGCTACACCTTAGCTATGGTTATACTTTTTAATAACAAAAAAGTAAAAAAAGGAATAATCTGTTTTTAGCTATTTCAAAGTTAAATTGATATAAATCCTATGTAACTAAGTTTTTGTCCTGTTATAGAAACTACTGCAAAACCTAATTTTGTTAACAAGTAAAAAACGAACTTATATAAATTATAACTAAGTATGAATCAAAAATGGAACGACAGATATAAAGATGTAGAATTTGCTTATGGCAAAGAACCTAATATATTTTTTAAAGAATGGCTTTTAAAACTCGAACCTGGCTCTATATTGATGCCTGCCGATGGAGAAGGCCGTAATGGGGTGTTTGCAGCAAAATCTGGTTGGAAAGTAGATGCATTTGACATTAGCATTGAAGGAAAAAACAAAGCATTACAGCTTGCTAAAGAAAATAACGTTTCTATAAATTATATCGTTGAAGATCTAGATCTATTACAGTATAAAAAAGAAACCTTTGACGCAATCGGACTTATATATGCACATTTTCCTGCAGAAAAAAAGGCAATATTTCATAAAAAACTAAATACCTATCTCAAACCAGGAGGAGTAGTCATTTTAGAAGGGTTTAGTAAAAATCATCTAAGCTATAATAAGCAAAATCCAAAAGTAGGGGGGCCAAAAGATCTGGATACACTTTTTTCTGAAGCAGAAATAATCCATGATTTTAAGAACTATGAAATACTACTATTAAAAGAAGAAGAAATTCTTTTAAATGAAGGAAAATATCATATCGGAAAAGGTTCTGTAATTAGGTTTATAGGAAGAAAAAAATAGTACCTATTTATTAAGGCATTCCTTTACCCTTTTTTTTCAGGAAATAACACAAAGCATCCAATATACACAAACTCTTTTACAATATAATAACACAAAAACAATAAAAACATACACGCAAGTTGGCGTAAATAATTTTAAATCAATTAAAAATCCTCTAAATTTGTAAGAAACATAATGGATATATGTGTACCAGTACACATACTTTATTGTTGTAACACATTATGAAGTTTCTAATAAAAGTATTTGTAATTCTTTTGATTTTGGTTTCTTGTAAAAAAGAAACCGAAAAGAAGCTTGAGTTATCCGAATCTAATTTTAAACTTAAACAGGATTTTACCGATTTCAAGGAAAAAATGACGGAATTAGATACTATTAAAGTATGGTTTAATCACTCCGTTTGTGCATACCAAGCATATGAACAACTAGAAATTACAAAGAGCTCTGATTTAATCAAAATCCATTCTGAATTTATGGAAAGTACATTTAATGATAATCCTGAATGGAAAGTTGTTTACAATAAAGAAATACCTATAAATGATACATTGTGGAGATTTGAAAAATTCGTCAATCGAAACAAAAAATGGCAAAACTCTGATGTTAACTCTAGAGGAACTCTTTATGTTGTAAACAAAGAAGATACTATTCGTTTTTCTGTGAGTGGTTTAGTTGATCTTAATAGATTTATATCTGATTATTATAGAACTATGCGAAAACTTTACCCTGAAAATAAAGGAAACATTTACGGAATGAACGAAATAAAAGCGCCTGAATAATAAACGTGTTACAACACCAAGTATGTGATCATAGCAGCTAAGTGACCAATCGAATGGTTGTCGTATTTTTGGCAAGGCGCAATGCTTGCAAAAAGTAAAAGCTAGGAACCAATGCGCGGAAAAATCGAAAAACAGGGTAACATTTTGCCCTGCTCCGATTCATATATTTAACGTTGTGTGTAATACGAATGAAGCTCTTCGAAGACAAAATAAGAACAGATATAAAGCCTGCAAAACATAACGATAATACTTATGATTTTTTTGACAGAAGCGATTCTGAAAAAGGCAGAGTAATTAGAGAAGTATTGAATTCTTGGTTTGACAATTACCCCCAAGATGAAAAATCTGAATTCAAAAAAAGATTCCGGAAAGAGTTTTCATCCTCACTTTATGAATTATTCATTCACGAATTATTCACCAAACAAGGATTTAAATTAGAGTCACACCCAATATTAAAAAATTCATCAAATCGACCAGATTTTTTAGCAAAAAAAAATGGCTTTGAGTTTTACATAGAAGTTAAGGAAGCAACGGATAAAACTGATGCAGAGCGAACACTTGAAAATAAGACTAACCAAATATATGATATAGTAAATCAAACTGATTCACCGAATTTTTGGCTTCAAATAGAAAAATTAAACTTTAAAACAGACCAACAACCAAGTGCAAAAAAAGTAGTAAGGTATTTAGAAAGTAAATTACCAGAATACAATCCTGATTTCGTTTTGGAGAATTTAAACACACTTGGAGTTAATGGAATACCTTTTATTAGCTTCGAAGACCAGAATTTAAGTATGATTATAAAGCTTGTGCCTAAATCAAAAGAAATTCGCGGGAAAAAAGGTCTTCGTCCAATAGGTATATTACCCGCTGAAGGATTTACTGGTGGAGCTGATGATTCAATAAAATCAGCTCTTTCAAAAAAAGCTACTAAATATGGAGAATTAGATAAGCCTTTTCTAATTTGTATTAATTCTAAGAGCCATCGAGGAACTGACAATTATGACGTAATGGATTCGCTATTTGGAAGCACATCTGTATCTTATTCAACTGACCCAGATAATAAAGATGAACGAATAGAACGTGGATTGAATGGTTTTTTCAAAGATAGTTCTGGACCAAAATATACGAAAGTAAGTGCTGTAATGATTAACCGATTGATTTTAGGACACGTAAAAGAAGGTAAGTATTGGTTTGTAAAACATCCTTTCGCTCAAAGCAATTTAGACTTTGATAAATTCGAGATTAACAAAACATTTGTTGAAAACAATAAAATCATTTTCAAAGAGGGAAAATCAATAAGAGAAATATTGGGCTTGGATAGATTTGAATTAAACTTTTGAAGAAGGTACTACTTACAGCCGAGTAGGGAAAGGGGATTTTACCACTAAACCTCTCTCAGAACCGTATCCTTCGTCAAGCTCAGGACAGGCTATACCAATCTCTTATACGGCTTTTATTATGTAGTCAATCGTTACGTTAGCTGATAACCCTAACTCCCAATGATAAAACTTGCTCATTGGTATAAAGATGTAGAAGACACAGGCTTTATTTGGATAATCTCTTATAAAGTACGAATCGTTTAATGGTTTAATGATCTGCACAAAAAAAGTCCTGAATAAAAATTCAGGACTTTTTTGAAGAGCCGATGGAGGGACTCGAACCCACGACCTGCTGATTACAAATCAGCTGCTCTAGCCAGCTGAGCTACATCGGCAAAAAACGAGTGCAAATATAATCTCTAGAATTGTTTTTGCAAACATTTTTTTAAAAAATTTATAGTGAATTTACTTTTTTCACCAAATCGTTAGCTTTTGCTTCTAAATCTTCGCGAAGAGTCTTAAAATGTTTATTTGCATTTTCTAGTTTACGCTCATTAGCTCTAGCCATAAATCCATCAAAAGATGTTATTGCTTCATCTATAATTGCCTCTCCTGATTTATTATCTTTTTCAGGGTTTTCTAATTCCCATAAATAAACTGCCTCTATAATATCTCCTAAAACGTAGTTTATATCTTTCTTAAGGTCTCTTTTATTTGCCATATCAAATTTGTTTTGTGCAAAACTAGTGTTTTCATTTAAATATTTGTTAGTAAAATCGAACTACTCTATAAAATTTTGTTTTATAAAACTATTTTATATTTCACTTAGCAATAATGTCTTTATTCTCCTTTATAGATCACAAAATTGCGTGGCGTTTCATATAAGGTAATTTCTATATCATATACAGAAGTTATTTTTTTACGTAGCCTGTTCCAAATTACAACAGCTATATTTTCTACCGTAGGGTTTACATCTTTAAATTCTTCGACTTCTTCGTTAAGGTTTTTATGGTCCATATAATCCTCAACTTCGGTTTTAATATATTCTTTTAAGATTTTAAGATCCATTAAGTACCCTGTTTCTGGGTCAATTTCTCCTATTACAGCTACAATAAGCTCATAATTATGACCATGATATTTGGGGTTACTACATTTACCAAAAACCTCAAAATTTTTCTCATCACTCCAATCTTTTCTGTATAATCTATGTGCTGCATTAAAATGCGCTTGTCTACATGCTTTAATTCTCATAAGGTTATGTGTGAGTAAAATTTTTCGAAAATTATTTTAAACCATTCTGTATATACTTGAGGATGATCTAGCATATCCTTTTTTATCCTTTCGATAGACATCCATTTCCAATCTGCTACTTCATCAGGATTAATAACAGGGTCTTTTTCATACCTCCCTATTAATACATGATCATATTCATGCTCTGTAAGCCCATTATCAAAAGGAGCTTTATATATAAATGATACAGAATCTTTCAAAGTGGTTATAAATCCCATTTCTTCCTGAAGTCTTCGCATTCCTGCTCCTACATTCGTTTCTCCTTCTCTTTGATGGCTACAACAAGTATTTGTCCATAATCCTGGAGAATGGTATTTATGCTGTGCTCTTTGCTGTAGCATTAGTTCGTTTTTACTATTAATAACAAATACAGAAAACGCTCTATGTAATATTGCTTTTTGATGTGCTTCCAGCTTAGGCATAAGCCCTATTTGCTCATCATTTTCGTTAACCAGAATAACTTTTTCTTCTTCTTCCATTCTTTTAAATTGCATCAAAATTACAAAATCATACTAGTAATTCATAATCTGCGCAGGTATTTAAAATAACACTAAAAAGAGATAATTTTTTACTTATTATATTATAAAAATAACTATCAAAATTAAGAGACCTCATCCTTTGAGTATCTCAGGGTTCGTGTTAGTTTTATAGTGGGCTGAGGGTACTATATTCCTTACTCTTCAAAAGCCTCAGATTTCGACAACATAGCTAACAATTTCCTCATGATAGCTGACTCTTTCGACAACATAGCCAACGATTTCCCCACGATAGCTAACTCTTTCGACAACATAGCCAACGATTTCCCCACGATAGCTAACTCTTTCGACAACATAGCTAACGATTTCCCCACGATAGCTGACTCTTTCGACAACATAGCTAACAATTTCCTCGTGTTAGTTGACTCTTTCGACAACATAGCTAACAATTTCCCCACGATAGCTGAGGATTTCGACAGCATAGCTAACGATTTCCCCACGATAGCTGAGGATTTCTACAGATTTACCCTTCAGGAGTATCAGAATTTTTGTGGACTGAGGTTCTCGAAGTCCAACCTTCTGGTATTTTACTCTTCGAGTGCCTCAGGGTTAGGTAATTATGCATTCCTCCACCCTAATTTTGCGCTCCTACCACCTGCAACCGTGTTCCTACTGCCTATATTTGCGTTCCTACCGCCTGTAATCATGTTCCTTACCTTTCACCTCAGGGTTCAGGGTTCGACTTACTGGGAGCTGAGGCACTCGAAGCTCACCTTTTGAGTTGCCTCAGGGTTCGTATTTTAGGTTAAAAAAATGTATTTACCAATATCCCTAAAAAAACGCCTTTTTAAGGCGTTTTTTTAGGGATTAACGAACTTGGAGCAAGCGCGTCAAATATGTATAATGTATATATTGTTCTTGGGCTGACCTCTTGGAATTAAACCCAAAATAGAATTATTTCATAATAATAAATTCGCTTCGTCTGTTTAACTGATATTCTTGTTTATCACAATTTGTATCATTGCCGCAATCATTAACTGGTTGTGTTTCTCCAAGTCCTTTTCCTGTTATACGATCTACAGAGATCCCATTATCTATAATATATTGTACGGTTGATTTAGCTCTTCTTTCTGATAAATCTAGGTTATAAGCATCATCTCCATGACTATCTGTATGGGATCTAACTTCTATTTTCATGGTAGTGTACTGATTCATTACTTCAATCACCTTGGCTAATTCTACTTTTGCATCCAAACGTATTTGTGCTCCATTAAAATCAAAGTAAATTGGTTGTAGAGATAGTATTTTTGCTAAATCATCCCCTACATCAGCTGATTTTATTTTCTTTTCTAAGGCAAGGGGTGTGTCTAAAGTTTCTGTTTTATCTAGAGTATTTACTAGTTTCTCTAGCGTAGTATATCCTTCTTTTTCTGCTCTTACAAAATACTTAGACTTACATTTTACTAACTGTGTATAGGTAGCTTCCTCTCCTACCACAACACTCTGTATCAAATCGTTATTGCTGTTGTAAACAGAAACTTTTGTGTCTGGCAATAATGCATTAGTATCTTTATCCGTAATTAATCCAGAAATTGTAATCTCGCAAGGTTTTTTTAAATCCTCTAACTGTACAAAGCTATAAATATCATCTCCTCCTTTACCACCATCTCTGTTAGAGGAAAAATATCCTATTTTAGATGCAGTATCTACTATAAAAGCAAAATCATCTTTTGAGCTATTAATTGGTTTTCCTATATTGATTATTTCTTTTTCTTCTTGAGTTTTAGGATCGAGATTAGTTACATACACATCTAATCCCCCTAAACCTATATGTCGTCCGTTAGAAGAAAAATACAGTTGATCATCAGCACTTATAAAAGGAAATGTTTCTTTACCCTCGGTATTAATTACTTCTCCCATATTTTTTGGCTCTCCAAAGGTTCCATCATTCATAATAGCAACCTCATACAGATCTGAAAGTCCTTTACTACCTGGCATATCTGAGGAAAAATATAATATCTTTTCATCATTGCTTAATGCAGGATGAGCAACAGAATATTGATCGCTATTAAAAGGCAAGCTTTCTGGTTCACTCCATCTTCCTTCATCATTCTTTTTAGAACGGTATATTTTCAGTTTATTGGTTCCTTTTTCGTCTCTTCCCAGTTTTCCTTTATCAAAATTATTTCTTGTAAAATAAATAGTTTTTCCATCTTTAGTAAAAACAGGAGTAGATTCATGAAATTTAGAATTTATTACTCCACTAAATCTTTTTATTTTTGAATAGCTATCGTTTACCGAATCGTATTCTACTTCAAAAAGATTAAGGAAAGCTTCATCATTCCACTGATGAATAGTTTTCTTTAACATTAAAGTATCTCTAGAAGAACTGAATACTACATTTTTCGCATAAAAAGCGGTTCCAAAATCTGAAAAAACAGAGTTGATCGGTGCATTTTTAATTTCGAATCTACCGGATTGAAAATCGATTTGTTTTATATAATCTTCTCCTTTTTTAAATAACTCTGCCCGTTGATCATTCTCACTAAGATCTGCAAATTTTTGCATGTACGTATTCGATTCTTCGTATCTCTCTTTAGTTTTTAATGCTTGTGCATATCTAAAATAATATTCTGGTTTAACTTGATCTGGATAAGAGTTTACCAGCTCTTTGTACCACTTAAGAGCGTCTTCAAATTGGCTATTAAAGTAATAACTATCTCCAAGGTTCATAAAAAGCTCTGCGCTTTTGTATCCTTTTTTAACTACTTTAAGATAGGTTTCTTGAGCATCAATATATTGATATCTATCAAACTGTTCTTTAGCTTTTTGTAGTTTTTTTTCTTGAGAAAAAAGGGGGTTATTTATTGAAAAAAGTAAAATAACAAGTAACAACGATTTAAGTAAATGTTTTCTCATCTAATTATGTTCTGTGAGTTTGTGTTTAAAAGAAACGTGGGGTTAGCATTCTATTATATTTTTTGAAAAGCTCGAAACGTAGCATTACCTCGTAACTACCATCATTAAACTGGGTTTGCCCTAACTCTGTAGTTTCTTTATCATAAGCAAATCCAATCATCATAGAATCAGACACCTGAAAACCTACCATTGCACTTAGTGCTGCACTCCAACGATAAGCTGCTCCCAAAGTAACACGATCATATAGTAAAAAGTTAGCAGAAACATCGACTTGTAAAGGTGCTCCAAAAACTAGCTTACTTAAAATAGCTGGTTTAAACTTTAGATCATCACTTAAATGAAATACATGCCCTGCTATTAGATAGTAGTTAATTCGTTCTTCTGCCAAAAAACTTACTGCATTACTAGTAGTACTTGTAGTACTCTTATCAAAATGATCTGTTTCTAACAAATTAGGGGCACTTATACCTACATAAGAACGATCTGTGTGGTAATACACTCCCACTCCTACATTTGGACTGAATTTGTTATCTATATTATTTTCAAATAATTCATCATTACTATTAAATTGTGATAATCTTTGAAGATCTACATTTAATAAATGTCCTCCTGCTTTTAGTCCAAAACTTAATTTTCCTTGTTCTGAGGTTGGTATGGTATATGAAAAATCTATATTAAAATAAGTTTCATCGGTAGGTCCTATCTCATCATTTACAATAGATAACCCCACCCCCATACGCTCACTATTTCCTATAGGAGTATTAAGGGTTAAGGTTTGTGTACGTGGTGCACCATCTAACCCTACCCATTGACTACGATGAAGCCCCATAATGCTAAGTACTCCTCGACTACCTGCATAAGCTGGATTAACACTTACCGTATTGTACATATATTGTGTGTACTGTGCATCTTGTTGACCGCTAACAGAAGTTGAAGCAATACCAAAAATGACCAACATAAATATCATTAACTCTTTATTCATAAGTATTTAATTCGATTTAGGGAATAACAAATATATAATATTCCAAATACATTTTATTTATTTATATACAGGTAACCTGCTTTAGACTTAGTAATTCCACTAGCATTTTCATATTCTAACATATAATAATATGTTCCTACAGGTAGTTGTTTTTCTCTATTCATTGTCGCCCTACCATTACTAATTCCTTCAAAGAATTTAGATCCGGATTGCTCATAACCATCCTGTTCAAAAACTTTTACTCCCCAACGGTTATATATTTGCAATGTATTTTTTGGGAAACTCTGTAATCCTACTATTCTAAACACATCATTAATCCCATCTCCATTAGGTGACATTCCTGTATACACTACAACATCGTCTTTTAAATCCAATATCAATACTGTTACATCTTCATAATCCCCATCATCATCTAAATCTACATTAATATTATTTAAAGGGTCGTCAGATAAATCAGTTACTTCATTTCCATCTGGATCTTGACCAATTGCTATCGCCTGGTTAGAAACACTACCTAGCAATAAATCCTTTTCTTTTAAAACATAAATTGCAGTAAAACTATCTGTATCAATATCTCCTCCTGCTAAATCAATAGGACCTCCTGTAACTTCTACTCCTGGCAATGGATCTTTAATATTAATATTCACTATGGCTACATTACCTGTATTTTCTACTGTAAAAGTATAGTGTATTTCATCTCCCACATTAGGAACCCCATCATTATTAGTATCTATATAGCTTCCTTTTTTGGTTAATGCTAAATTAAATACATAATCTAAAACAGTAATAGTAGGGTCATTAGTAGGGTCGTTGTCTCTATCTACATCAATAGTTTCATCTCCACTATCTGAAATGTCTAATACAATACCTCCTTTTGTATCCTTTGCTATTACTGTTGCACTATTGATTACTTCTCCCAAATCAATATCGGCTTGTGTGATTGTATACGTAGCAGTTGCTACTCCTATTTCATTAGGAGCTAATACCCCTGGAGTTACAGGTAAATTAACACTACCTGTTAGAATATCATCTATTACTATATCTGTTAAAGTTTCATTACCTGTGTTTGTAACTGTAAATGTATATGTTATAATATCTCCTACAGAGGAACCACTTTTTTCTCCTGTTTTTATTAAAGAAATCATTGGTGTTGTATCATCATCTAATATAGTACCCGTAGCAGTATCGGTAGTATCTCCTGCTGTTCCAGAATCTACACTACCTACTCCTA
>NZ_AUML01000009.1 GCF_000430665.1 Aquimarina muelleri DSM 19832
TGCTTACTGCCTTTTTTAAGATATCACGTTCCATTTTTACATCTCGTAATTCTTTTTCTAATTCCTTTACTCGTAATTGTTCTGTACTCAATTCCTGTTTTACAGTGAATTTACCAGAGGTAGATTCATAGGATTTACGCCATTTACGGATCATACTTCCATCTAAATCATATTCTGAACTCACTTGCTGTACGCTTTGACCTGATTGTAATAACTCTACAATCATAAGTTTAAAATCGTTACTATGTTTTCGCTTTACCATAATTCAAATATATTTAACATTATGGGCTATTTAAAATCGTCCTAACAAAACTAGATATTCCAATCTTCTTTCTATACTTAAATTAGATTACAGTGAGTAGGACTCTTTTTTTTTCAATTACATTAGTAGCTCAAAAAAAAAGATTATTATGACGCTTACAATGAGTATCCCTGCATTATTGTTTCCTGCTATTTCCCTAACTATGTTAGCCTATAATGCCAGATATTTGGCGATTGCAGCATTAATCCGACAGTTGTATGAGGAGTATTTAGTCTCTTCATCCAAAAATACCGTGCTACAAATTAAAAATTTAAGAAAAAGATTATCGCTAATACAAAACATGCAAGCGATAGCCATCTTAAGTTTTTTAACTAGTGTGATTACTATGTTTTTGCTATATATTGAAAAATTAGTATGGGCAAATCTGGTATTTGGTATAAGTTTACTTTTACTAATGATCTCTCTTTTTTTGTCGTTTATAGAAGTTCAGATCTCTACCAAAGCTTTGGCGATTCGGTTAGATACAATTGAAGAAAATAGGTAATAAATTCTTATCTTGTTGAGATAATTACTTTTCAAAACCTTTTTAATGCTTCAGAATGAACTTTTTAATACTGTAATACAGGATTTCAATACAGGGTATTGGGAACTGCATAAAGATCCAGAAAGAGAAATTTGGTCAGAAAAGTTCTGTAATAGTTTAGGCTATACAATAGAGGAAATAGAAACTACCATCGATTATTTTTTAAAGTACTTAATAGATCAAGAAGATGTTGATGTTTTTAGAGATAATTTTTTTAATTATAGACGTAATGCTGTTGATTTTAAACAGTATATAAAAATTAAATCTAAAAAGGGTAACTATAAACTATTTAGATGTGCTACCAATGATGAATTACCAGTAAATATGAAATTGGAATCTCATCTAATTTTTTTTTTCGAAATAAAAATAGAGCCAGAATACGCTACTACAAAAGACAATTTTTATTATAAAGAAACGGCTCAAATGACAGCCACAGGTAGTTGGCATGTAGATTTTATAGAAAAAAAAAGCTTTTGGGATTTTGAAACCAGACGCATTTTAGAATATCCAGATGACTATATACCCTCTCTCAAAGATTCTGCATTATACTATGCAGAAGAGTCACAAGAAAAAGCAGCAGATTTGTTTTTTAATTGTGCAATGGTAGGAACACCTTTTAATACCGAAATCAAAATGATAACGGCAAATAAAAGAATATTTTGGGTTAAAGCCATAGGGAAACCAGTATATAATGAAAACAAAGAAATAATTGGAGTTAGAGGTGTTTTTCAAGATATAGATGAAATCAAAAAAAAAGAATTAGGATTACAAAAATCTATAGATATAATAGCCTCTCAGAACTCTAGGCTATTTAATTTTGCTCATATTGTATCTCATAACTTAAGATCTCATACTAGTAATCTATCTCTATTAGTACAATTAATAGAAGATATAGAAGATCCAAAAGATAAAATAGAATTTATCGAACAAATTAAACAAATATCCAATAGTTTAAATATAACAATTGAACATCTTAATGAGATTGCAGCAATCCATACTAATAAAGCTCAGGAAAAAAAAGTAATTAAATTTCAAGATGCCCTTAATGTGGTTACCAACGGCATTGGTCAAACAATTTCTATCAGTAAAACTAAAATTAATATAGATTTTAGCCAACTGGATAAGATTAACTATATACCTGCATATTTAGAAAGTATATTGTTAAACCTGATAACCAATGCAATAAAATACAAGCATATAGATAGAGACCCAATAATAGATATAAATACCTATATAAAAAACGACAAAAAGTACTTAAAAATATCAGATAATGGGAGAGGGATCGATTTAAAATTGTTTAAAAACAAAATATTTGGAATGTATAAAACGTTTCATCGTAACAAAGATGCAGTAGGAATAGGGCTTTTTTTAACAAAAAATCAAATAGAATCACTAAATGGTAGAATTACTGTAAAAAGTGAGGTAGATAAAGGAACTACTTTTATAATTGAATTTTAAAATGAAATAGCATATTGATTATGAGAAAAAAAATAGGGTTAACTTGTATAATAGATGATGATACTATGTACGTAAATCTTGTAAAAAAGATTGTAGAAGCAAAAAGTCTTTGTAAAAATTTAATGGTATTCCAAAATGGAAAAGAAGCTCTTACTTATTTTGAAGCAATTTTAACCAATTTAGACAAAAAAACGATTCCAGATATTATTTTTTTAGATTTAAATATGCCTGTTATGGATGGATGGGAATTTTTAGAGAACTTTACTAAAATCAAAAACAAACTCGAAAAAAAAATTATATTATATATAGTAAGTTCTTCTATTAACCCAGTAGATATAGAAAGAGCCAAGAGTATTAATACCGTTAAAGATTATTTGGTAAAACCAGTTACTTTAAAAGAATTAGAATCCATTTTTTTAAAAGAAGCCTTATAAAAAAAATTAACCAGATTCGAAAAATATTTTTCATATCTGGTTAATGAAAGTAAACCTAAAGCTACATTATGGCTTTAAAAGTTATTTTATATTTGAGAAATCCTAAGAGTGTTTACCATTCCTTTTGCAGTAATAGGCATTGCAGCTAAATTTACCAACATATCCCCTTGTTCTACAAATCCACGATCCAATGCAATTTTGTTAATATCCTCTACCGTTTCATCTGTACTTACAAATTTATCATAGAAAAAAGCCTTAACACCCCACAAAAGGCTAAGTTGTGATAAAATCCTATGGTTACTGGTAAAAACTAAAATGTGAGCATCAGGTCTCCAGGCAGAGATCTGAAACGCTGTATATCCACTATTTGTTAATGTACATATAGCTTTAGCATCAATATCATTGGCCATATGTGCAGCATGATAACAAATAGATTTGGTAATAAATCTATTTGTTCTTATGTGCGGTGGGTTTTGAGGAACTGTTATTAAATCCGAATTTTCTACGCTTTTAATAATTTTAGACATGGTTTCGATAACCTGTACTGGATATTTACCTACAGATGTTTCGCCAGATAGCATAACAGCATCAGCACCGTCCATTACAGAATTAGCGACATCGTTTACCTCTGCTCGAGTAGGTGTTAGACTGTCAATCATAGTTTCCATCATCTGTGTTGCTATAATCACAGGTATTCTGGCTGTTTTTGCCTTTAAAACTAATTTTTTCTGAATTAATGGAACTTCATGTGCAGGAATTTCTACCCCAAGATCCCCTCGAGCAACCATTAAACCATCACAATAAGCTACAATATTATCAATATTATCAACTCCTTCAGGTTTTTCTATCTTAGCAATAATAGGTATTTTATGCTCGCTATGTTCTTTAATTAGATCCTGTAATTTAATTAAATCATCGGCATGACGTACAAAAGATAATGCCATCCAATCTACACCTTGCTCACAAGCAAAAATGGCGTCTTTTATGTCTTTTTTTGTCAATGCGGGTAAAGAAATATTAGTATTCGGAAGATTAACGCCTTTTTTTGACTTTAAAGGACCTCCTTGTATTACTTTGGCAGTAACAGTATCTTTTTTATTGGTAGAAACTACCTCAAAGATTAATTTTCCATCATCCAAAAGAATTTTTTCACCAGCTTTTACATCTTTAGGAAAATCTTTATAATTCATATAAACTTCTTCTGATGTACCTTCAAATGGTTGTCCTGTTATAAAGTTTATAGTATCTCCATCATTTACAATAATATCTCCTTTCATAACACCAACCCGTAATTTAGGGCCTTGTAAATCACCAAGTATTGCAGCATTATAACCATGATCTTTACTTAGTTTTCGTATGTTTTGTACACGTTCTTTGACATCTTCATAGTCCGCATGAGAAAAATTTATTCTAAACACGTTTACACCTGCATCGAGCATTTTTTTTAAAATCTCTATATTACTTGTAGCGGGACCAAGAGTAGCTACTATTTTAGTTCTTTTACGTTTAGGCATTATTCGAATATTAAGTTGTTCTTTGATTTAAGCGCTGCATAATCTAAAATGTATGCAGTCATAATTTGAGAAATGTTCAGCATGTTTAATAGTAAAGATTTACTAGAAAAGTTAGATGCTTCCGTTTCAATTTTTAGAAAATAATCTACATTTTTTAATTCTGGGATTAGATATTTTGTTACCAATGTATCCTCTGCCGAAGCAGTAAATAATCCATTTGTGATATTGTTTTTTTGTTCTGTTTTAGCCTGAAATTTATTTCCAAAAAGACTATATGTGGTATATTGAAAATGATCTTCAAATTGATATAACGGAAAACTGGCGATTAGATCATTATGCGAAAAAATAATATCTTCTTTTTTTCTAAAAAGCCTTAAACTTAAGTTTTTATTTAATAGAAATGCTAACCTGTATGAAGCTAATGAACAGTGAATGGCAATAAGTTCATAATCATCATCTGCAAAGGTATCTAATACTAACCGTTGAACAGCCACTTGGATATTTTTGTTTCAAAATTAACTCGAAATATACAAATAAAATCATCTAACAAGTTTAATTAAACATAAAGATATTTTACGAAAACGATTGCGTTAGTATCTTTTTACTCTAAAAAAATACACCTTCATTAAATGAAGGTATATTTTAAGGAATCGGGGTTTTATTTTTTAAGGAATATAAACCAATTTATAAAGGTTTTGATTACGTTTATTTAGTGTGGTTTTTAATTTTTTTATATAGTCTTAATAATGTGTTTTTATAAAATGCAGCTTTACCATCTATAATATCTAATACTGGGTTCATTTCTAAGAGTACTTTGTGGATAATTTCTTTAGAAACATGTGCATACTCTGACAACCTAGTAATAGCAATTTCTTTTTCTTCCGGATTCAATTTTTTGTAATTTTTATTGAGCATAAGCAAGGTGTTCAAAAAATTTGATGAATTAATATTTTGGAGCAGCATAAGTTCTTAAAATAAAAAGACGTCTTGCTCTGTAAATATACTCTATGGTTTCCTCACGATTTTTACCATTTTGATATAACTTATTTATCCAGTTATATATTAAAACTTCATACGGTTCTTTTTGTACAACATCATAGAAAAAAATATTAGGTTCTAAATGAAGTGTTTTTAATACTTCATTCATAAATCTATAATGGGCTTCGTTTTTCTTTATACTCATTTGGATATTGCTGTCTGATATGGTGCAAGTTACAAATTTTTTTATTAAATACGTATTATATGCCTTAAAATTGCGGTATATAAACCGTAATTTTTTAACATGCGAATACTGACTTTTGTGAAGATCGACATTAAATGTCACTGATTATGAACGAACAGAACAAATTACAACGCATTAAGTTAATAGGAGAACGTATCAAACAGTTAAGATTTGATGCTGGATATACAAGCTATGAAACATTTGCTATGGATAAAGGATTAGACAGAAAGCACTATTGGCGTTTAGAGAAGGGTTCTAATTTTACATTAAGTACTCTTATACGCATTTGTGATATTCACAATATTTCTTTGAAGGATTTTTTTAAAGATATTGATTAATTATAGCTTTTTTAATAATTAGGGATTTCTAAAGCACCTAACTATCTATTTTGGCTTGAAATGCAAAATAAGCTCTTTTTGATGCTTTTTCTTCTGCCTTCTTTTTTGATGTAGCTCTTGCTTTAGCGACTACTTTGTCGTTTATCCAAAGTTTTACAGCAAAATGCTTCATTTCATCTTTTCCTGTATCTTCATACACTTCGTAGTTGAATATCTTTTTCTCTTTTTGACACCATTCTATGAATAAGCTTTTGTAGCTAATTATTTGCCCTTCTAAACTTTCAATATCCACATATGGGTCAATTACTGCTTCTTTAATAAAGCGCTCACAATATCCATAGCCACGATCCAAATAAATAGCTCCTATTAAAGCTTCAAAAAGGTTTCCGTGTATATTTATTCCAAATTGAGATTTTGGAATATTAGTTTTTACTAATTCAATTAGTTTTAAATCTTTACCTAACTCATTAAGATGTTTTCTGCTTACTACTTTCGCTCTCATTTTGGTAAGATAGCCTTCATTGCCTTCGGGAACTTCTTTAAACAAGTGTGAAGCAATAACACTACTAAGCATAGCATCTCCAAGAAACTCAAGTCTTTCAAAATTAACAGCATTTCCTTTTTTATCTTTTAGATTTAAAGACCTATGAGTAAATGCTTTTTCGTAGGGTCTAATATTTTTTGGTTTAAAACCTACAATTTTTTGAATTTTAGAAAAAAAATTCCCGTTCTTTTCAGAGCGGGAATTTAATATGTTGCGAATAACATTCATTATTCGTTCAGTTTTTTAAATAATACACAAGCATTATGACCTCCAAAGCCAAAAGTATTACTCATTGCATATGTAATTTCACGTTTTTGAGCTTTGTTTAAGGTCAAATTCAATGAAGGGTCTATGTTTTCATCCACAGTAGTGTGATTGATAGTAGGAGGTACTATACTTTTTTGTATTGCTAAGATAGAAGAAATTGCTTCTATTGCTCCAGCAGCACCAAGTAAGTGTCCGGTCATAGATTTTGTTGAATTGATATTGATATTGGATGCATGATCTCCAAAAACTTTAGTGATAGCTTTTAATTCTGCGACATCTCCTAATGGAGTGGATGTCCCATGAGTGTTTATAGTATCTACTTGTTCTGGTGTTACACCCGCATCTTTTAAACAATTAAGCATCACGCGTTCTACACCTATTCCATCAGGGTGTGGAGCTGTCATGTGATATGCATCACTAGACATTCCGCCACCAACGACTTCGGCATAGATTTTAGCACCTCGTGCTTTTGCGTGTTCATATTCTTCAAGAATAAGAGCTCCACTACCTTCACCAAGAACAAAACCATCTCTGGTAGCGTCAAATGGTCTGGAGGCAGTTTCTGGGCTTTCATTTCTTGTAGATAAAGCGTGCATTGCATTAAATCCTCCCATACCAGCAATAGTTACTGCGGCTTCACTTCCTCCTGTAATAATAATATCACAATGTCCTAAACGTATATAGTTTAAAGCATCGATCATAGCATTAGCAGAAGAAGCGCAGGCAGAAACAGTGGTATAATTAGGTCCCATAAAACCATTTCTAATAGAAATATGCCCAGGAGCTATATCGGCGATCATTTTTGGGATAAAGAAAGGATTGAAACGAGGTGTTCCATTTCCATTGGCATAGCCAATTACTTCTTCCTGAAAAGTTTCTATTCCGCCAATTCCAGCACCCCAGATTACGCCAACTCTAAATTTATCGATTTTTTCCATGTCGATAGCAGCATCTTTTATAGCTTCTTCTGAAGATACTATAGCATACTGTGCAAATTTATCTAGTTTGCGTGCTTCTTTCTTATCAAAATAATCTGTAGGAGAATAATTTTTGACTTCGCAAGCAAATTTAGTCTTGAAATTTTCGGTATCGAAATAAGTAATGGGGGCGCAACCGCTTTTACCATTGATTAATCCATTCCAATATTCATCAATATTGTTACCGATAGGCGTTAATGCCCCTAGTCCTGTGACTACAACTCGCTTAAGATTCATATTCTGTTGTGAAATTATTACTTTGCGTCTTCAATATACGATATTGCTTGACCAACTGTTGCAATGTTTTCAGCTTGGTCATCTGGAATTTGAATATCGAATTCTTTTTCGAATTCCATAATCAATTCTACAGTGTCTAATGAATCAGCGCCTAGATCGTTTGTGAAACTAGCTTCATTCACAACTTCGTTTTCGTCTACTCCTAATTTGTCAACGATTATCGCTTTTACTCTTGATGCAATGTCTGACATAATGTTTAATTTTAATTTTTTAATTAGGTGGCAAAAATAAAAAACTTTATTTTAAAACCCCACAATCCCACAAAAATGTATTTGTATTTTATCAAATATAGCGAAGTATTGCCTTTTTGCTGCCTAAAAATGAATAATTATTATTTTTTTTGTGCTCTCTAATTAACAATTTTATCCTGATTTATTATGAAACGTATTATAATTTTTGCTTCCGGCTCTGGTACTAATGCCGAAAATATAATTAAATATTTCCATGAGCAAAAAATTGCCGAGGTTACACATGTGTTCTCTAACAACCTGCGTGCCAAAGTACTAAAACGAGCTCATCTACTGAAGGTAAAGGCATTACACTTTGACAAAGAGTCATTTTATGATACAAATGAGGTACTTAATGTCTTAAAAGATGCCAAACCAGACATAATTGTGTTAGCAGGATTTTTATGGATTTTTCCTAAAAAAATCATAGATGCTTTTCCTAACAGGGTTATAAATGTTCATCCAGCCTTATTGCCAAAATATGGCGGAAAAGGGATGTATGGTCATCATGTGCATGAAGCTGTAGTGAAAAATAAAGAAAAAGAAAGCGGTATTACTATTCATTATGTAAACGAACATTATGATGAAGGCGCTATCGTATTTCAGGCCAAAACTCCAGTATTAGAAGGAGACACTGCAGAAGATGTTGCAAATGCAATTCATCAATTAGAATATAAACATTTTCCTGTAGTGATAGAAAAATTGTTATTTCCAGAAGTGGATGCTTCCTTATAAGGATGAGTTTTAGGATAAATGAGAGAAAAAATAGTAATGTTTGAAGGGGTATCGGTATTTTTTTAGTATTCTTCGAGAACCTCAGAATATTAAAAAGAGATATTATTACTGTCCTCAACACAAAAATTATCTAGAAGATATATTTATCAATAAATAAACAATAATAAAGTAATGTCAAAAAAAGAAAAATTTTATGTTGTCTGGGAAGGGCATAGACCAGGGGTTTATACAAAATGGGAAGATTGTAAGGCAGCAGTAAATGGTTTTGCAGGAGCTAAATACAAATCTTTTGATTCTTTTGACGTTGCAAAAAAAGCATATAAAGAGGACTATGAAGATTATAAAGGAAAAAGTAGCCCTAAAAAAGCTTTAACAGCAGAACAATTATCAAAAATAGGAGAACCTAACTTGTATTCTATAGCAGTAGATGCTGCCTCTAGTGGTAACCCGGGTAAAATGGAATATAGAGGAGTAGATACCCAAACGTACAAACAACTTTTTCATCAAGGTCCGTTTCCTGAGGGAACAAATAATATAGGAGAATTTTTAGCTCTTGTACATGGGCTAGCGTATCTTAAAAAAATAAATAGTGATCGTATACTATATTCTGATTCTAGAATTGCTATTGGGTGGGTAAAACAAAAAACCTGCAAAACCAACTTAGTAAGAACATCCAAAAACACCGAAATGTTTGTATTGGTAGATCGTGCAATACATTGGCTTAAAAACAATACATACACCACCAAAATTGTAAAATGGGAAACCAAAGCATGGGGAGAAATCCCTGCGGATTTTGGCAGAAAGTAACATAGTTTTTGGATCAAAAATCAATAAACGTAAAAGTATTGTGGTTTTCCATCATTACAAAATAAGAATTTTATTCTATATTGGCATATAAATTATCCTATCCTAAAAGTCAGTATCTAGAGTAATCAATTATCTAATAATTGTCTCAAAATAGATATGTATAAAATCAATGAATACTATTATGTATGAACTATCTTTTATATAAGGATAGAAAATAGTTGTTGCGCAACAATATTTTCTAAAAAACACTACTCAAATTTAGTGTTCTATCTATTATAGTTCTTGTGTTATTATCGTTTTTGATTAATATATTAGTATTGTTGCTTATTGCTTTAGGTTTATGGATCACAGGATCGTTTATAACAATTTTATTAACAGAAATGCATTTAAAAGAGCTACATAAAAAATGAAAAAAAATATTTTGATATTAGTATGTTGTTTAAGTTGTTGTTTTTGTTATGCGCAAGATTTTACAGGGATTTGGGAAGGAGATTTAGAAGTTCAAAATACTAAAATACCATTAGTTTTTAAAATAAAAAAAGATAGTGTTTACACATCTACAATGGATAGTCCAGATCAAGGTGCTAAGGATGTTTTAGTAGATGTAACAACTGTAAAAGGATCTGTAGTTACTTTTTCAATAAAAAATTCGGGTATTTTTTATGAAGGAAAGATAGAAAACGATAGCTTAATTTCAGGTACATTTAAACAAGGGGTTGCTATACTACCTTTGGATCTTATAAAAAAAAAGATAAATCCAAAAGAGTAAACAGACCACAAGAACCAATACCGCCACATTCCTACAAAAATGAAGACGTTACTTTTAAAAATAAACAAGGTGTAAAATTTTCTGGAACCTTATCATTGCCAAATAAAATAGATGGTATTTTTCCAGCTGTCATTTTAATTAGCGGTAGTGGACCACAAAATAGAGATTCAGAACTTTTTGGGCACAAACCTTTTCTTGTTATTGCAGATTATTTGGTTAAAAGAGAAATAGCAGTATTGAGGTTTGATGATAGAGGTGTGGGCCTGTCAAAAGGAAATCATAATACTGCGACAACGCTCGATTTTGCAGATGATGTTGAAGCTGCTTTTTCCTTTCTTTCCAAAAGAAAAAACATTGATTCAAAAAAAATTGGTCTTATAGGACATAGTGAAGGTGGTATGATAGCATCAATGATTGCTTCAAGATTAAAAAATATTGATTTTATAGTTTTACTAGCGACACCGGGTTTACAAGGGGATAAAATACTCTTGTCTCAATCAAAATTATTGTTAACTAAAACTGGAAAAAATAAGGAGGATATTGATAAAATATCTCGCATTAACAAAAAATCGTATAGATTGATTCAAAAAAACAAAAATGTTGATCAATTAAAAATTAAATTGGTATCTCATTTAAATAGTTCTCAGAAAAAGTATAATTTCCTGTTAGATAAACCAAAACAAATTAATAGCGACGATTATGTAAAATCTTTAATTAGTCAAATGATTTCTCCTTGGTTTACTTTTTTTATAAACTATGATCCAAAAAATGCTTTAGAAAGGGTAAAATGTCCTGTATTAGCCATTAACGGTAAAAATGATGTTCAAGTAGCCTCTGGAAAAAATTTGAATGCTATTAGAAAAGCGCTTCAAAAAGGAAAAAACAAAGACTATGTCATCAAAGAATTACCAAAATTGAATCATTTATTCCAAGAAAGCAATACCGGATTTCCACATGAATATTCAAGAATTGAACAAACATTTTCTCCTATTGCCTTGAAAGTAATGGGGGATTGGATAGAAACAAGAGTAAATAAGCCTAAGTTAGATAAGTAATAAAAAAAGCCCTGATATAGATACCAGAGCTTTTTAAAAAATATAAATATTATTTATTTCTTAATTTAAAGGAGGGAACACTGCATTACTTTTTGTTGTTGCAGAAGATGTACCACATGCTCCAAGATTATTCCATGATGTTGCAGTTCTTTGGTATAAATTTCCTTGATAAGTTACCTTAGCACCAACAGAATAAGACGTATTACTATTATATGCAGCTACGCCAGCACAAATGTCATTATTAGGAGTACTGTCACATGCTCCAAGATTATTCCATGATGTTGCAGTTCTTTGGTATAGATTTCCTTGATAAGTTACTTTATCACCAACAGAATAAGACGTATTACTATTATATGCAGCTACACCGTCACAGTTACCACCAGTAGTAGATCCAGGATATATTCTAGCAATAAAAGACTTATCTGTTGTAGATAATTGAGAATTACTTCCTACGGCAACACCGTCTGTTGTATGTGCTGCAGGAATAGGATAATGCATAATAGATTTTGGATCATAGACACTGTAGTTAGAAATATTTGCTTCATAACGTCTGAACAGATTATTATCTACCTGTGCTCTACTCCAGTTATTAGGTGGTCCTGCATAATATGCATACACTGCTTCTTTATCCCAATTAATTCCAGCTACAGGGTTTTGGTGTTCATGAATTAAACCAAGAGCATGCCCAAATTCGTGGATTGTAGTTCTTCTAAATTCGGTTTCTGAGGTATTATTATTGAACCATCCAAAATGCATACTATGGTTATAGTTATTAGAATCTGTTCCTAAATAAGACCAAGATCCACCATCATTTGCAAATTGACCTTCTTTAAAACCAATTTTAATGTTTGCACTGCTATTTGAAGATACCCATTCGAATTTAATATTCGCATGACTTTCCCATGCTACAGCATATTGTTTAACTTTAGATTGTACATAACTATTTCCATTTAAGAATTTTACACGGATAGTTTGTCCAGCCTGCCATTGTTTTGCTTTAAGACTAGCGGCTTTTGAATTGTTATCACCAGTATTCCATTTTTCGACACATACGTGAGCATCGCTTTTTGCATTTACGTCCTGACTTGTTTCGGCTGTAAATTCAGAATCTTTTTCACAGTTGAATAGTAAAACAGAAAGTGATGTAACTAAAAGGAGTTTAGTTAAATTTAATTTTTTCATAATTGTTGTAAGTTTGAGTTTGTATTGAGCAAATAACGTAATTTTTTTAAGTTTATTTTACACATTTATTTTTTTTTAAGCTTCATATTAGGATTTAATCCACATTATGGAGTTTAATTCTCTGAGGCTTTTCTCGAAAGCAAAATATATTTTTAGAAATATACTTTTGTGATATCCAATTTTCTTGGTCAAGATATCTTGCAGAATATAGATTCTTTAATGAGAACAAAGAAGACTTTGATTTTGATGGATTTGCTTGAAAAGTAAAACGTATATTTGCAAAAAAAAATCACGCTATTTTATGAGTAAATTACTTATTGTAGGCTCTATCGCCTTTGACGCTATTGAAACTCCTTTTGGTAAAACAGATAAAATATTAGGAGGGGCAGCACCTTATATAGCACTTTCTGCATCTAATTTTAACGTTTCTTCCGCGATTGTTTCTGTAGTTGGTGAAGATTTTCCTGTAGATTATCTTGAAATGCTTAAGGCAAAGAATGTTGATATTTCTGCTGTAGAAATAGTTAAAGGAGGAAAAACTTTTTTTTGGAGTGGTAAATATCACAACGATTTAAACTCGAGAGATACATTAGATACACAACTTAATGTACTTGCAGATTTTAATCCAGTCGTTCCTGAAACGCATAAAAATTCAGAGATTGTAATGTTAGGAAATTTAAATCCTTTAGTGCAATTAAGTGTTTTAGAGCAGCTTACTACAAAACCTAAGTTAGCGGTATTAGATACTATGAATTTTTGGATGGAAGATGCTTTTTTAGGAGATCTTTTAAAAGTGATTGCTAAAGTAGATGTGATTACTATAAATGATGAGGAAGCCAGACAGTTAAGCGGAGAATATTCCCTTGTAAAAGCGGCAAGAGCGATCGAAAAAATGGGGCCAAAATATGTGGTGATTAAAAAAGGAGAACATGGAGCATTGTTGTTTCATAAAGAACAGATTTTCTTTGCTCCAGCTTTACCATTAGAAGAGGTTTTTGACCCTACAGGTGCAGGAGATACTTTTGCAGGAGGTTTTTCAGGGTATTTAGCCAAAACTGGTAATATTTCCTTTGAGAACATGAAAAAAGCAATTATTCATGCATCAAACTTAGCTTCTTTTTGTGTAGAAAAATTTGGAACAGAACGAATGGAAAATTTAAGTATGGATGAAGTACAAAAACGACTTCGTCAATTTAAAGAATTGACACAATTCGAAATAGAATTATCTTGACATAAAATGTAGCCCTAAAGCGATTGTTTGGGGCTTTTTTAATTATGGTATACGTAACACAACAATATTTAGAATTTTTGGAACACAATGAGTGATGCATTAAAACACGAATGCGGGATAGCATTTATCAGGCTGTTAAAGCCATTAGAGTATTATAAAGAAAAATACGGAAGTGCATTTTATGGGGTAAATAAAATGTATTTGATGATGGAGAAACAGCATAATCGTGGTCAGGATGGAGCAGGTTTTGCAAGTATTAAATTAGATACAGATCCAGGAGAGCGATATATTAGTAGAGTTCGATCTTGTGAATCACAACCTATACAGGATATTTTTGCTCAGATTAATGATAGGATTAATAAAGAGTTAGATGAAAACCCAGAATATGCATATGATGTTGATTTGCAGAAAAAAAACATACCCTATATAGGAGAAGTGCTTCTTGGACATGTTCGATATGGTACATTTGGTAAAAACAGTGTAGAAAGTGTTCATCCTTTTTTGAGACAAAATAATTGGATGCATCGTAACCTTATTGTGGCTGGTAATTTTAATATGACAAACAATGATGTATTGTTTGATAATCTTGTAAGATTAGGGCAGCACCCTAAAGACAAAGTGGATACGGTTACTGTGATGGAGAAAATAGGACATTTTCTAGATTCTGAAGTAGCTAAACTATATAAAAAGTTAAAAAAAGAAGGTTTTAATAAAAACGAAGCCTCTCCACAAATTGCAGACCGACTAAATGTTGCAAAAATTCTTAAAAAATCATCAAGAGATTGGGATGGAGGTTATGCTATGGCTGGTATGTTAGGCCATGGAGATGCATTTGTATTAAGAGACCCAGCAGGGATAAGACCAGCATATTATTATAAAGACGACGAAGTAGTTGTAGTAGCATCAGAAAGACCAGTTATTCAAACAGTTTTTAATGTTGCTTTTGAGGATGTAATGGAATTGGATCCAGGGAAAGCAATCATTATTAAAAAAAATGGAGAAACCTCAATAAATAGAATTATGGATTCTTTAGAACGAAAAGCTTGTTCTTTCGAACGTATTTATTTTTCTAGAGGAAGTGATGCAGAGATTTATGAAGAAAGAAAAGAATTAGGAAGATTACTTATGCCTCAGGTGCTAGAAGAAATAAACCATGATACAGTTAATACGGTTTTTTCTTTTATTCCTAATACCGCAGAAACTTCATTTTATGGTATGGTGGAGGCTGCTCAAGATGAGCTGAATAAGCAGAAGAATGAAACTATACTTTCTGAAAAAGATACGTTGACAGATGAACGACTTTCTGAAATTCTTTCTTCTAGATTAAGAACAGAAAAAATAGCTATCAAAGATGCTAAACTTCGAACCTTTATTACAGAAGATAGTAGTAGAGATGATTTAGTAGCTCATGTTTATGATGTAACTTATGGAGTAGTAAGAAAAGAAGATAATTTGGTAATAATCGATGATAGTATTGTTAGAGGTACTACTCTTAAGAAGAGTATTATTAAGATGATGGATAGATTAAAGCCAAAGAAAATAGTTATTGTTTCTTCAGCACCACAAATTCGTTATCCAGATTGTTATGGAATCGATATGGCAAGACTAGAAGGGCTGATAGCATTTCAAGCTGCATTAGAACTTTTAAAAGAGAATGGAAACTATGATCTTGTAGAAAAAGTTTATGAAAAATGTAAAGCACAAGAAAATTTAGCGGATGCTGAAGTCCAAAATTTTGTAAAAGAAATTTATGATGGATTTTCTGATCAGGAAGTAAGTGATAAGATATCGGAACTGTTGAGCGATACCTCGGTAAAATCTACGGTAAAGATTATTTATCAAACAGTAGGCAATTTACATAAGGCTTGTCCAAAAAACCTTGGAGATTGGTATTTTACAGGAAACTATCCAACAGCAGGAGGAAATAGGGTTGTAAATAAGGCGTTTATAAATTTTTATGAAGGTAAAAATGAAAGAGCGTATTAAAAAACAAAAATGTTTGTTGTTAAAAACGGTTAATTTGTGTATTTCAACAAGTATTTTGACCTTTCATCTAAAACATTTTTTCACTATGAAATAACGTATTATATTAGCAAAGCCATAGCATAAGTAGGTTAAGTTCATGGTAGATTTGGGGCAAAAAAAGGTGGATCTTCCACCTTTTTTTATTTTATAACAATTCGTAAAATTTATATCATAAAAAAAGCGCCAAGTAAATTAATTTACTTGGCACTTTTTTATTTCTATTTTTTTAAACTATTTTCCTTGGGCATATCGCTTAGAAACTTCGTTCCAATCAATTACATTAAAAAATGCAGATACATAATCTGGACGACGATTTTGATAGTTTAAGTAATATGCATGCTCCCAAACATCTAGTGCAAGGATAGGAGTACCTCCGCAACCAATACCTGGCATTAAAGGATTATCTTGATTAGGAGTAGAGCAAATTTCTACTTTTCCTCCTTGATGAACACATAACCAAGCCCATCCAGAACCAAATCGAGTGCCTGCGGCTTTTGAGAAAGCCTCTTTAAAAGCATCAAAAGATTCATAAGCCGCTGTTATTGCATCAGCAAGCTCGCCAGAAGGTTTTCCTCCTCCATTTGGAGACATTATTTCCCAAAATAAATTATGGTTATAATATCCACCTCCATTATTTCTAACACCTCCATTAGACATATCCAGATTAATAAGAATATTATCAATGGTTTTACCTTCAAGATCCGTTCCTTTAATGGCGTTATTTAGGTTGTTGGTATATCCCGCATGATGCTTATCATGATGAATTTCCATGGTACGGGCATCTATATGAGGTTCTAACGCATCAAAAGCGTAGTTTAATTTTGGTAATTCGAATGACATATGTTATTATTTTGATTAATAAAAAATAAAAGTGACACCAAATTTAATAATTAGAGTGGTGAATAAAAATTTATAATTGTTATAAATTAATTAAAACCAAAAGCAGTATAAGATCCACGGTTCTGTTTTGGATAATTTCTGCAAGTAGGTACTATAAGAATCTCGGGTTTTAGTATTTTAGTAAAAAAAAGAATTGAGCGCTACTACTGCATTTACCGTCTATAACGCTGCTGCTGGTGCAGGTAAAACATATACTTTGGTTAAAATGTATTTGATTACTTTGCTAAAAGGCGAATTTAAAGATAGTTATAAGAATATTTTGGCAATAACCTTTACCAATAAGGCTGTTGCAGAAATGAAAACAAGAATCTTAGAAAACCTCGTAGCTATTAGTGCTTCTAATACTCCTATAAAGTATCAAGGATTGTTACAAGAGTTAATTTCTGAAACGGATATAGCAGAAAAAGAACTTAAACAAAAAGCAAATAGAATGCTTAAGAGTATTCTTCATAATTATGCAGCATTTGATATTGTTACTATTGATACATTTACGCATAGGATAATTCGAACATTTGCTCATGATTTAGGAATACCTATGAATTTTGAAATCGAAATGAATACAGATTCTTTAATAGAAGAAGCTGTAGATGCGGTAGTAGCTAAAATTGGGTTAAATGAAGAGCTTACTAAATTGATTATCGATTTTGCAATTAGTAAATTAGAAGATGATAAAAGCTGGGATATTACTATAGAGCTTAATAAGGTGGCTAGGCTTTTATTTAGTGAAAACGATAGAAAATATCTTAATAAACTTTCAAATAAAGAGATTAGTGATTTTGAAAAGCTAAAAAAGCTATTGTATCAAAAAACTAAAGATTTAAAAAACATAATCATAATTTCTTCAAAAAAAATTCTAGATCAAATATATAGTCTAGGATTAGAAAATAAAGATTTTAGCAGAGGTACTATTCCTAATCATTTTCAGAAGCTTAGTGATGGAGTAACTAAACTAGATTTCAAAAAAACGAAATGGGCTCAAAATATTGAGACTGCCGATTTTTATACGAAGACCTTAAAAGAGGATAAAAAAGAGAGGATTGATGGTATTAGATCTGCCATTGAAACCGCTTTTTTAGTAACAAAAGATCAGTTATTACAACTTTCTTTGTTAAACAATATACTTAAAAACATAACTCCATTATCCGTACTAAATGCAATTAATAAAGAATTGATAGAAATCAAAAAAGAAAGAAAAATTCTATTAATATCAGAGTTTAATACTATAATAAGTAAAGCTATTCAGGGACAACCTGCACCATTTATATATGAACGTTTAGGAGAACGATACAGAGATTATTTTATTGATGAATTTCAGGATACTTCAGTATTACAGTGGGATAATCTAGTACCGCTTATAGATAATGCAGTTTCTACAGAAACTTTAACAGGAAAAAGAGGGCAAATTACCATTGTTGGAGATGCAAAACAGGCTATTTATAGATGGAGAGGTGGTAGAGCAGAACAGTTTATAGAGCTCTCTTCAGAAAAGAATCCATTTTCTGCAAAAGAAAAGCAAGTACATAATTTACCCAAAAATTATCGAAGTCACGAGGAAATTATTAAATTTAACAATCAGTTGTTTACCTTTTTGTCAAATGATTTTAGTGATGAAAAGCATCGTGAATTATACGTGTCTGGTAATAAGCAAGAAACAAACTTAAAAAAAGGAGGGTATGTAAACATATCTTTTATTAAAGCTAAAAATGTAGCTGAAGAAAATGAAGTATATCCAGAAAAAGTTTATGAAATAGTAAGGGATCGTGTAGATAATGGATATACACTTAATGAAATCTGCATTATTGTTAGAAAACAAAAAGAAGGAGCTGCAATAGCAGATTTTCTTACTCAAAAAGGATTGTCTATAATTTCTTCAGAAACATTATTGATAAATAATGCTCCTCAAGTAGCTTTTATAGTAAATATACTTACTTGGCACACCTATTCAGATCACTTACAGTCTAAAATAGCAGCACTACACTTTTTAACAGAAAGATTTTCTGTACAAGAAAAACATTTGTTTTTGAAAAAAATGACAGATAGTGCACCAGATGCATTCTGTGCAGAACTAAAAAATTTTGATATTGATTTTAGTTTTACAAAGCTTGTAATAAAACCTCTTTATGATGCGGTAGAGTATATAATAGCAAGTTTTTCTCTGGCAGATAATACTACGGCATATACACAATTCTTTCTGGATGCAGTATTTGCATTTACTCAAAAATATACAGAGGGTATTGTTGGGTTTCTGGCGTATTGGGAAACCAATAAAGAAAAATTAAGTATAGTAGCTCCAGAAACAGAACAGGCAATTCAGATAATTACAATACACAAAGCTAAAGGACTAGAGTTTCCTTGTGTGATATATCCATATGCCAATATTAATATTTATGATGAGATTGAACCAAAGACTTGGTTTCCTGTTGATAAAGAAAAGTATGCTGATTTTGAAGAAGTATTTATTAATTATAATAAGGAGATATCAGATTATGGTATAGCTGCTGAAGAAATAGTTCTGCATAGGCAAGCACAATTAGAACTAGATACATTTAATTTATTATATGTAGTACTTACCAGAGCGAAAGAACAATTGTATATCATTTCTAAACTAGAGTTAAATGCTAAGGGCGAAAGTAACTCTAACACCTTTTCAGGTAAACTAATCTCCTATTTAGATCATCTTGGAATATGGGATTCTGAAAAGACAGAATATGATTTTGGAAGCCCTTTACGACCAAAAATAGAAATTGCTAATTCAGAAAATAAATCAAAAGTCATCAATCTCTCTAAATTTCAGAACATATCTGGAAAATACAAAATAAACATAGTTACTAATTCTGGAAAATTATGGGATACTTCCCAGCAAAATGCTATAGAAAAAGGAAACTTAATACATGACCTTATGGCTTCTATATATGTTTATGAGGATGTTGAAAAAGTTATAGAAGAAGCATATATGACAGGAAAGATTATGTTTTTAGAAAAAGAGACACTCTATAACGAGATAAAAAATATTGTAGACCATCCAGAGCTTTCTCAATATTTTTCTAGAGATAACACCATTTATAATGAAAGAGATATTATTTCTAAAGGAAAATTGTTTAGACCAGATCGAATAATAATTGATAAAAATAATTTAACCACTATATTAGATTATAAAACAGGTATTCATAACGCTTCATATTCTAAGCAAGTAGAAGAATACGCTATTCTTCTTGAGGATTTAGGACATACGATAAAAGACAGGGTTTTAGTTTATTTTAATGAAGCAATTACTTTAAAACATGTATAAATAAACAGTCATTTTTAGAATTACTAAAAGAAATTATAAGATAAAAGATATTTTTATCTTATAATTGTAACATTATTATAAAGATAAACACTATAACTTTTTCTAATATAGCTAAAGTCATTATTTTTTTCGGGATAAAATGATGTTGAATTAGACTGAAATTCCCTTGAAAACTATGATAGATACTGGCTTGTTAAGAAAAATTTATTAGATTTATCTTTGACAGTTATTTTTAACATATTACATTTGCTCTAATTAACACTTAAAAATTAAATTATTGAATATGAAACATCTTAGCAGATTTTTAGTGGCTTCGTTACTAGTACTTGGATTTAGTACGGCGAATGCACAAGATGAAAACAATCCTTGGGCGGTTTCTATAGGTATTAATGCCGTTGACATCTTTCCTACTGGGGGAGACCTTATTAATCAGGGAGAAATTTTCGATGAATTTTTTAATGCTAGCGAACACTGGAACATACTTCCATCTGTATCCAAATTATCTGTTGGAAGATATATAGGAGATGGTTTTTCTTTTACAGTTGCTGGGTCAGTTAACAAGATA
The DNA here is from genome assembly GCF_000430665.1 of Aquimarina muelleri DSM 19832. Taxonomy (GTDB): domain Bacteria; phylum Bacteroidota; class Bacteroidia; order Flavobacteriales; family Flavobacteriaceae; genus Aquimarina; species Aquimarina muelleri. The sequence continues at coordinate 20,682 of NZ_AUML01000009.1, forward strand.
GAAAAATTTGGAGAAGAACTTAATGGAGACACAAAGGCAGTTAATGACCTATCTTACTATGCAGCCGATGCAAAAATTGGTTACAGCCTAAAAAACGTATTAAAAACAAAATGGTTTGATCCTTACCTAGGAGTAGGTGGAGGTTATACTTGGATTGATGAAGTAGGAGCAGGAACTTTAAATGGTTCTGCTGGAATAAACTTTTGGTTAACCGAAAACTTAGCTTTTAACGTTCAATCAACGTATAAGCATGTATTTGAAGATTATGAAACTGGGGGTTATATCCCAACACATTTCCAACATTCTGCAGGACTTACTTTCGCTTTTGGAGGTAAAGATACTGATGGTGACGGAATATATGATAAAGATGATGAGTGTCCAGACGTTCCTGGTTTAGCTGAATTTAACGGTTGTCCTGATACTGATGGCGATGGAATCACTGATGCTAAAGACGAATGTCCTGATACTGCTGGTTTAGCTGAGTTTAATGGATGTCCTGATACTGATGGTGACGGAGTTCCAGATCCTAAAGATGAGTGTCCTACTGAAGCTGGATTAACTGGACTTAATGGTTGTCCTGATGCTGATGGTGATGGAATTGCTGACGGTAAAGATGGTTGTCCAAACGAAGCTGGTCCAGCTGCGAACAACGGATGTCCTTACCAAGATAAAGATGGTGATGGTGTATTAGATAAAGATGATAGTTGTCCTGATGTTGCTGGTACTGTTGCAAACAATGGTTGTCCAGAAGTAACTGAAGAAGTGCAAAAAACACTTAATAACTACGCAAAAACGATCTTATTTGATACAGGTAAATCTAGTATTAAAGCAGAATCTAACAAAGTGTTAGGAGATATTATTGGTATCTTAAAAGAGTATCCAAATGCTAAGTTTACAGTAGAAGGACACACAGACAGCGTAGGTAGTGCTACACTTAACCAAAGATTATCAGATTCAAGAGCTAATTCTGTAAAAAATTACTTAACAGAAAACGGTATCGATCAATTTAGATTATCTGCTGTTGGATATGGTGAAGACAGACCTATCGCTTCTAACAAAACTAGAGCTGGTAGAGCAGAAAACAGACGTGTAGAGATCAATTTACTAAAAGAATAAGTAATACCTCTCACAACATAAATAGTAAAAACGTCCCGAAAATTTCGGGACGTTTTTTATTTTTAGAAAATTAACCAATTATTACATTTTTTTGTTTATAATTCCACATCTGTTAATTCCTTTAAAACCCTAACATTTGAAAAGTTTTCTAAAAGAAGTATTATTAGAACTATGTAGTGCTAATGAGGATTTAAGCGATCTGCTTTTTATTGTCCCTAGTAAGCGAGCAGGACTTTTTCTTAAAAAAGAACTTGTAGAAATCTATGCAGATACTACTCTATTTGCGCCTATAATCCTTAGTATTGAAGAATTTATTATTCAATTATCCGGTTTACAACAAATAGATAATACACAAACATTATTCGAGTTTTATGAAACCTATCTAAGTACTCATCCTGATGTAGAGAAAGAAAATTTTGAAACGTTTAGTAATTGGGCGCAGACACTAGTATACGATTTTAATGAAATCGACAGATATTGTATTGATCACAAAAGTTTTTTTACGTACTTATCTGGAATACAAGATTTAAACCATTGGTATTTACAGGAAGAAAAAACAGAGCTAGTTAAAAATTATATTAGGTTTTGGGAAAGCCTTATAGATTACTATAATAATTTTAAAAACAAGCTTTTAGAAAAAAAAATAGGATATCAGGGATTGTTGTATAGGAAAGCCTCAGAAGACATACAGTCGTATATTAAAACCGAAAAGAGAAAACATATTTTAGTAGGATTTAATGCTTTAAATAATGCAGAGCAAATTATTTTCCAATCTCTTTTAGAGGCAGATATTGCTCAAGTCTATTGGGATGCAGATCAGTTTTTTTTCGAAAACACCTATCACGAAGCATCTTTGTTTTTAAGAACATATAAAAATCAGTGGGAGTATTATAAAAAGAAACCTCTTCAATGGATAAATAATAATTTTTCTTCAAAAAAAGATATTACTCTTATTGGCGTTCCTAAAAATATTGGTCAAGCAAAATCTGTTGGACAATTGTTAGGAAAGCTTTCTGGATCCGAAATGGAAAAAACAGCATTGGTACTGGCTGATGAAAGTATGTTACAGCCATTGCTCAATTCGTTGCCAGATGTTGTTAAATCCCTAAATATTACGATGGGATTACCTTTAAAAGAAGTTCCGACAGCTGCATTTTTTGAATTATTATTTAATCTACATAAAACGTCAACTAATCCTAAAGGGTTTTATTATAAACAAGTATTAGAGATTTTAAATAGCTTACCTGCATATAGATTACTCGGTCTTAATGCGAAAAAATTGATTCACACCATATCTAGAGACAATATAATATTTATAACACTAAAAAAATTACAAGACCAAACTACCGAAAAAGAAAAACAAGTGCTTGCACTGCTGTTTGAACCTTGGAAAGATGTTACTACAGCTTTAGATAATTGTAGAGAAATAATACAATTACTAAAAAATAGCCTGGATAAAGAAAAGAATGAATTAGAATTAGAATATGTATATCATTTTCATTTAGTATTTAATAAAGTTTCTACTTTACATACTAAATATCCATACTTAAGTAGTTTAGGATCTTTGTATACATTATATAAGGATATTTTAACGACAGAAACATTAGATTTTTCTGGAGAACCATTTAGTGGATTACAGCTTATGGGTATGTTAGAATCTCGTTGTTTAGATTTTGAAACCGTAATAATCACTTCTGTAAATGAAGGTACTTTGCCAGCAGGAAAAAGCATGAACTCTTTTATTCCTTATGATCTTAAAAGAGCATATAATCTTCCTACTTATAAAGAAAAAGATGCAATATATACCTATCACTTTTATAGATTAATACAAAGAGCCAAGAAAGTGTATTTATTATACAATACAGAAGATGAAGGATTTGGAGGAGGAGAAAAAAGCAGATTTTTACTTCAGTTAGAGATAGATAAAAGACCAAATCATAAACTCTCTAAATATATGGTATCTGCAGAAGTACCCAAATTAATAAAGCAGCCCTTACAAGTTGATAAAAACCAAGAAGTACTATCTAAATTAAAAGATATAGGAGCACATGGGTTATCTCCATCAGCATTAACAACATATATAAGAAATCCAATGGATTTTTATTATAAGTATGTTTTAGGAATTAAAGAAACAGAAGAAGTAGAAGAGACTATTGCCGCAAATACATTAGGAACAGTAATTCACAATACTCTAGAAATATTTTATAAACCTATAGAAAATAGATTTCTTAGTATCGAAGATATTAAAGAAATGAGAGGGCAAATAGATAAAGAACTTAATAATCAGTTTAAGCAAGAATACACAAAACTAGATATTACGCAGGGTAAAAATCTATTGATTTTTGAAGTAGCAAAAAGATATATTTATAATTTTTTGAAAGCAGAAGAAGCGCTTTTACAGAGGGGGTCTCAATTAAAAATTTTATCTATAGAAAGCAATCTAAAAACCAAATTAGAAATCCCGGGTTTAGATTTTCCTATTTATATAAAAGGAAAAGTAGATAGAATAGACTCGCTAGACGGGCAAATAAGGATAATAGATTATAAAACAGGAAAAGTATCTCGTAACGATGTTGTTATTATGGATTGGGATACTATTATAGAGGATTATAAATATAGTAAAGTAATACAGGTTTTAGCATATGCCTATATGCAACATAATGAAAACCCAATATCAGAAGGTTTTCAGGCAGGTATAATTTCATTTAAAAACTTACAAGAAGGGTTTCTTAAGTTTGGAACAAAAGAAAATATAAGAGGTAAAATAAACGATGAAATTACAGATTCTGTATTCGAGTCTTATCTAATCCAATTACATAAGTTAATTATAGAAATTTTTGATATTGAAATTCCATTTACCGAAAAAGAAGTAGGATGATTTAAAGTGAAAATAATATTTATATTTAAGCTTTATAGAGGTTTAGCTCCTGATCAGGCTTATATTAGAATAAGATATAGTTTGAGGAAATAAAGTGATATTAATGAATAAAGTATCAGTTCATGATTGTGAAAAATAAAAATATACAATTAGAAGGAAAACATCAAAAACCTATTTTAACAGATGTTTTTTATAAAGAAGAACAATTTAAAAAACCTGTTGTTATTTTTTGTCATGGATATAAGGGGTTTAAAGATTGGGGGGCTTGGGATTTAGTAGCCACTACTTTTGCAGATGCAGGATTTTTATTTGTTAAATTTAACTTTTCGTATAATGGAGGGACTATACTGCAGCCTATAGATTTTCCAGATCTTGAGGCATTCGGAAATAATAATTACATCAAAGAGTTAGATGATCTTAACACCGTTGTAGATTGGGTTACTTCTCCAAATTTTGAATTCAAAAATCAAATAGATAGCTCTAATATTATTGTGGTAGGGCACTCTAGAGGAGGAGGGATTGCAACTATAAAAGCAGCAGAAGACTCCAGAGTTACTAAATTGATTACTTGGGCTAGTGTTTCTGACTATAAAAGTAGGTTTCCAGAAGGAGAAATTCTCGATAAATGGAGAGAAGATGGAGTTATGTATATAGAAAATGGAAGAACAAAACAAAAAATGCCACATTATTTCCAATTTTACACCTCTTATATACAAAATGAAGAAAGGCTTAATATTGCAATAGCTGCTAAGAAAAATAAAATCCCTCATTTAATCATTCATGGCACAAAAGATCCAACAGTTAATGTGCAGGAAAGCAGGCAGATTAAGGATTGGAGTACTAATAGTGAATTGTTTTTAGTTAAAGGAGCAGATCATGTATTTGGGATAAAACATCCTTGGGAAAATAAAAGCTTATCAACAGATCTTGAGGTAGTATTACAGAAATCAATTGATTTTGCGAGCCTTTAACACTTTATTAATTAAAAAATACAATAAGCAATCCTTTTTTTTCGTTTATTTGTCATAATGAAGTTTAATAGACAAATATTAGCATCTATATTTTTGATACTTTTCGGTATCATTCAATTAGCAGACTTGCATATTGTAAGTCATGATGATAATGATGTAGACTGTTCTCTTTGTAAATTTACTTTAGATAATCATAATACTAATTTTACTTCTCCAGATACGATTACTGTTTCAGATGTAATACTTGTTCCTACAGATGTTGTTAGGATTACTTACGTTAACCAATATTTTGGATCTGGATCTACCCATACATTTTTAAATAAAGCCCCTCCTGTAGCTTAGTTTTTCTAGAGCTATTTTATTAAGGACAATTCAACTATTAGTATAATCTTACTAATCAGTTATTACTTATTATTTTTTATAGATGAAAAGATACACTTGGTTACTTGTGTTTCTTCTCGGGATCAACCTCTTATCTTCTCAAGAATGTGATAAAACACTTTCTGGTAGAGTTATAGATTTTCATGATGGGGTTCCTCTTGAAGCAGCAACAATAACATTTAACAATCGTACAATTGTAACAGATGCAATGGGGGCTTATGCTATTAGTGAGCTTTGTGAAACAGCATATGCTTTTACAGTATCTCATGAGAAATGTAACTCTCAGGTTATAACATTGGATATAGCTAAGGTGTCTTCAAAGGATTTTTATTTAGAACATCATCTTAATGAATTAGAGGAAGTAAAAGTAGCTGGAGCTAATATTAATAAAACAACTTCTGGGGAAGAAGAAACCATTGATTCTGATATTATTGAAAAATATAGTAGTGCTTCTCTTGGAGATGCGTTAAAAGAAATTACAGGTGTTTTTTCGCTAAACACAGGATCTACTATAGTAAAACCGATTATTCAAGGGCTTAGTGGTAGTCGAGTATTGATTATGAATAATGGTGTTCGCATGCAGGATATGGAGTGGGGTGATGAACATGCTCCTAATCTAGATGTTAACACAGCAGGTAATGTTACTGTTGTTAAAGGAGCCTCAGCTTTGCGATATGGAGGAGATGCTATTGGAGGAGTTGTTATTATAGAGCCTAATAAAATACCAGCAAGAGACACTTTGTATGGTAAGACAATGATAACAGGAGGATTGAATGGAAGAGGAGGGTCTTTTTCTTCAGAATTGATAAAAGGTTATCAAAACGGATGGTTTTTTAAGGCGCAAGGAACGATGAAACGATTTGGCGATGTGGAATCACCAGATTATATTCTATCTAATACAGGAGTATTTGAAAAAGGAGTATCTGTATCTCTTGGAGTAAATAAATTTACACATGGTTGGGATGCATATTACTCGTTTGTTGATAACAAAATAGGAGTATTGGCAGCTTCACATATTGGTAACATAGATGATCTCATTAATGCTATCAATAATCAAAATCCTGAAATTATTAGAGATTTTACTTATGAGATAAATAATCCAAAACAAGAAGTTACTCACCATTTAGGAAAATTACGATATTTTAAACGTTTTGAAGAACTAGGGAAATGGAGTACTCAATATGATTTTCAGTATAACCAACGTTTTGAGTTTGATGTTCGCAGAACCGAAGAACTTAGTAAGTTGCCTAGTATTGATTTAGAACTAAAAACACATACAGTAACATCAGATTTTAATTTTGATTCGAACCCCAATTTTTTATGGAATATGGGAATGCTATTTAGGTATCAAAATAACTTTGCAAATCCAGATACAGGAGTAAGAAGGTTGATTCCTGATTATAATAAGTATGATGCTGGTGTATTTATTACTGGAGAATATAGTATAACCAATGACATCATGTTAGATATGGGTATTCGATATGATTATAACCGCATGGATGCCGAAAAGTTTTATCTAAAATCTAGATGGGATGAAAGAGGTTATGACAAAGATTTTGCGGGGTTTATTAAGGAAAATTTTAATTCACAATGGCTTACTAATCCTGTTTTTGATTATCATAGTATTTCTGCAACTACTGGTATGCAATATATTTTTAAAGAAGATTATCAATTTCGATTTAATTATGCATTAGCACAAAGGGCTCCAAATCCATCAGAACTTTTTAGTGATGGTTTACATCACTCTGCTGCCAGAATAGAATTAGGGGATTTGACAATAGATCAAGAAACATCACATAAAATATCTATAGCAGCACAAAAGAATACAGAAAAATTGGGATGGGAAATCGCACCATACGCCAATGTAATAAATGATTATATTTTATTAGAACCTGTAGCTGTACAGCTATCGATACGAGGAGCTTTTCCTGTATGGGAATACAGACAATCCAGTGTTACACTATTAGGATTGGATACAAAGCTTTATTTTAATTGGCATAAAAATTGGAGAACAGATCATAGTTTTTCTATTGTAAAAGGGAGTGAGAATAAAAAGAGTATACCACTAATTAATATGCCTCCTCCCAAGTTTGATAACGGTATTACGTATAAAAATGAAGATTGGTTTGGTTTACAGATGTCTTTAGAGAATCAATATTTTTTTAGACAAAATGAATATCCTTCTAATATATCTGTATTTTCTCCTCAACAAGCCAAAGATGTCTTTTTAGATATTAATACCCCTCCAAAAGCATATCATGTTTTAAATGTAGATACTAGTATGAAGTTTGAGATAGGAGAAAAAAACAAGTTAAAAGTTGGAGTAGCTATAAACAATATATTAAATAATAATTACAGAAATTACTTGAATCGTCAGCGATATTTTGCGGATGATCTGGGTAGGAATTTTTTACTAAGAGTATCTATAAACTATTAAATTATAAAAATAATGAACACACGTAAATTTTTATCAATACTTACTGTAGGAAGCCTTTTATTTGCATCTTGCTCTAATGATGATGATAACCCTGTACCAGTTAATGAAGAAGAATTAATAACTAAAATGACAGTGTCTCTTGTAGGAGGAGGACAAACTATAAATTTGATTGTAGCAGATGAAGATGGAGAAGATGGCCCAACACCACCAAAAGTGACCGTTTCAGGAAATTTAGCTGTTAATACTGTATATACTGGTTCTGTAGAATTACTTAACGAATCTGTTAATCCTGTAGAATTAATTAATGAAGAAATCGAAGCAGAAGCAGATGTACACCAGTTTTTTTATACTGCTAATTCTTCGTTAAATATTGCAACAACCTATAATGATAAAGAGTCTGATTATAATAAAGAAGATGGAACTGCTTTTACCTCTACTAATCCTGTAGGATTAAAATTTACAGTAACGACTACAGATGCAGGAACAGGGACTTTTACGGTTACTTTAAGACATGAGCCTAATAAATCTGCAAGTGGAGTTGCCAATGGAGATATTGCAAATGCAGCAGGTAATACAGATATAACTCAAACTTTTGAGATAAGTGTACAATAATATTAAAATAATGATTGAGACTATATACGTTATGTAAGTTGAGTTTGTGTAAAAATTGCATAATTAGTTTCAATTCTGACCCCTAGGAGTAGTTACCTAGGGGTTTTTTTAATCAGGAAATAAAGAAATATTGGCATAAAATTTGATTCAATAAAGAAATTAATAACGGTCAAATGAAGTTTTATAAAGATCAGATATGAGAATATAGTCATAATAAAAGTTAAACAAATTAAAAAAATATCATAAAAACTGATTTTCAATGCATTAATATCAATGATTTTATCAAGATATTATCACATCATTAAATGTTGATTATTAACCGAAAAAGGTTGTAATCTTTGAGGTATAGGCATTACCTTTGTGGCATAAAATCTAACCTAATAACAATACAATTGAAACTATCATAATTAGTATAAGTTGAGTTTGTGTTAAATACAATTAAGTTTCAATTCAGATCCCTGGGAGTAGTTACCCGGGGATCGCTTTTTTAAATATAAAGAGAAGTTTTTTAAAGGGGCTATCCATTCTTATGAGATAAAAATCGTAAGTAATCTATAATAGGAATCTATATTTATAGATAAGTAACTTCGAGAGCTATATTATATAGAATAAGGCCAGACTAAAAAAATAGAATAAAGGTGTTATATTTTAATACAATAGCTCCATTTGGAGCTATTGTATTAAAATATAGTTTATGTGGAGAAGATGGGATTCGAACCCACGACCTCTTGACTGCCAGTCAAGCACTCTAGCCAACTGAGCTACATCCCCAGAATTTTTAATATAATTCCTTTAAAACTAATAGCGTAATTCTGCTTAGATCTGTATTAAAATCTCTACTATATTTCGCCATTAAAAGTACTTAAAAATTCTTTTAAAGAAGAAAAAGCATTTCTTTTTTTAGTAATATTAGAACTATATTTTCTTAAAGTTTTTTTAAATAGAATGTACTGCTATTATCTACAATATAAAGTTAGTACTTTTGGGTTCTATTCATAAAATATGATTCGAAAAGCCTTACCATCTGATCTTAGTTCTATATACATATTAGTACAGTCCTGTGCCAAAGCTATGATAGCAAATGGGATTTATCAATGGAATGAACATTATCCCACTAAAGAACGTTTTCAAAAAGATATAGAGTTACAAGAACTATACGTATTAGAAGAAGACAATGCTATTAAAGGAGTTATTGTACTAACAGATTTTATGGATAAAGAATACATCCCTATAACTTGGTTAACTAATAATGAAAATAACCTATATATTCATAGATTGGCAGTCCATCCTGATTATTGGGGTAAAGGATATGCACAGCGATTAATGGATTTTGGAGAAGATTTTGCAAAAAACAATGCTTACCAATCTGTTCGATTAGATACTTTTAGTCAAAACAAAAGGAACCAGAAATTTTATGAAATAAGAGGATATCAACGATTAGGAAATATCTATTTTCCAAAACAAAGTGAACATCCGTTTTATTGCTATGAACTCCTTACATGAATAAAGTAATCAGTTTTAAAAATATAAATCGTTTGGCAATACCTGCAATTGTTGCGGGTATTGCCGAGCCGTTACTTTCTATAACAGATACTGCTATAGTAGGAAATATACCCCATTATGGTACAGAATCTTTAGCCGCAGTAGGTATTGTTGGGTCATTTTTATCTGCGTTAATTTGGATTCTTGGACAAACTCGTAGTGCAATTTCTGCTATAATTTCTCAATACCTGGGAGCAGGTAAGATTGAAGAAGTAAAAACATTGCCAGCTCAGGCTATATTTTTTAATGTAAGTCTTAGTATTTTGATATTACTTTCTACAGTGTTTTTTGTAGAAGAAATTTTTAAACTTTACAATGCTTCAGGATTGATTTTAGAATACTGTGTTTTATATTATGATATTAGAGTTTGGGGATTTCCTTTAACATTATTCACTTTTGCAGTTTTTGGTATTTTTAGAGGGCTTCAAAATACATTTTGGCCAATGATAGTGGCAATAATAGGAGCAGTAACTAATATAGTGCTGGATTTTATTTTAGTATATGGTATTGAGGATATTTTGGAACCTATGGGAATTAGTGGAGCAGCATGGGCAAGCTTAATTTCGCAGTTTCTTATGGCTATTATTGCGTTCGCTTTATTAATAATTAAAACCAATGTTAGTCTTAGGTTAAGATTTCCACTAAATAAAGAATTAGGAAGATTGGTAACCATGAGCCTTAATTTATTTGTTAGATCTATCGCATTAAATACTGCATTATATTTTGCAACAGCAAATGCTACACAGTATGGAGACGAATATATTGCTGCGTATACCATAGCTATGAATATCTGGATGTTTACTGCATTTTTTATTGATGGATATGGCAGTGCGGGTAATATATTAAGTGGTAAGCTATTAGGGGCAAGAGATTATGACTCGTTATGGAAATTAAGCAAGAGGGTAAGTGGCTACGGTATTGGAGTAAGTATGATTCTCGCAATTGTAGGATTTATATTTTATTATAAAATAGGAGAGATCTTTACTAATGAAACTATAGTATTAGACACTTTTTATAGTGTATTTTTTATAGTTTTAATTGTACAGCCCATCAATGGTCTTGCTTTTGTATTTGATGGAATTTTTAAAGGCCTTGGAGAAATGGGTTTTTTAAGAAATGTATTGCTCGGCGCAACATTTTTAGGATTTATACCTACGCTTTATATATGTAATTTTTTTGACCTTAAGTTATACGGAATTTGGATAGCTTTTACTATTTGGGCACTTTTTAGAGGAGTAGTATTGGTTATCAAATTTAGGAACAAGTTTTTACCTTTGATTATTTCATAAAACATAAAAAAGCATACATAATAAGGGTATATACATAAGTATTAATAAAACCCCGATTCGTAAGCTGTTTTTTTGAAAAAAATGTTCTAGTGTTCTAATCATAAATTAATAACCTTGGTGTGAACTCTCGAAAAATGTATTTTGTTTTGGACAAACCCTTACTCAGTTAAACCGTAATAAAGGGATTAAAGACTATAGAGTCCTATCTTAGAATAAAGACTTTTTATTTTACCTATAATTACGTTTTTCTTTTGTAAGGCTTATGATTTTATATAATACAACTAAAAATCATATCTTTAAACATGCAAAATAAATGCAGTAAATCTTCTTACTCTAAATTCAAACAACAATGATGCCAAGACCAAACGGAAGTTTATATACCCATATTGAAAACAACATTGCTACTATAGAATTTGGTCATCCCTCCAGTAATTCTTTTCCTTCAGAATTATTAGAAAGATTGGCTAAAGCTTTTGATACCCTTTCTAAAGATGTATCTACTAATGTTATTATTCTTAAGTCTGAAGGAGGTAAAGCCTTTTGCGCAGGAGCTTCTTTTGATGAATTAGTCGCAATAACTAATTTTGAAGAAGGAAAACAGTTTTTTTCTGGATTTGCCAATGTGATTAATGCTATGCGAAGGTGTAAGAAACCTATTATAGGAAGAATACAAGGCAAAACTGTGGGAGGAGGTGTAGGATTGGCTTCTGCTTGTGATTATTGTCTGGCAACCGAAGCAGCTTCGATTAAACTAAGTGAGCTTACTATAGGTATAGGTCCATTTGTGATAGAGCCTGCCGTATCCAGAAAAATAGGATTAGCAGCTTTTGAAACCTTAACTTGGGATGCATCTCAATGGCAAAATGCCTATTGGGCAAAAGAGAATGGTTTATTTGCTCGAGTTTTCGAAACTATAGCCGAATTAGATAACGAAATACAATTATTTGCTGAAAAATTAGCAAGTTATAATCCCCAAGCTACACAGCAAATGAAAAAAGTAAATTGGCAAGGAACAGAGCATTGGCAGGAACTGCTTATAGAGCGAGCTGCAATTTCTGGAGAATTAGTGCTTTCAGAATTTACTAAAAGAGCATTGGCAAAACATAAAAAATAAATAAAGAAGTTGTTTAAAATAAGCTTGCTAAAAATTATTAATTTAAATTCTAGCAAGCTTATTTTTGGTAAAAAAATATAAAGAATAATTTAATGAATATTCATTTATAGAAAATCTCTTCGTAAAACATCTTCTAATGTCTCAGGATCTGTTCCGGTTAGAGTTTTTATGCTATCCTAGTATTCTTAATATTTCCATTTTTGATTAAGCTATATATAGAAATCATATAGTCTGAAATAAAATCTGGTACTCCAGACTCTTTGAGTACTTTACGATACATACCTTGATCGGGGTTAGCATATAATATAGGAGTACCTAAAATAGTGGTAAGTAATTCGGCAACCTCAAAATGAGAATACGCTTTTGGCCTTGTTAAAATATGTGTTTGATATTTTCTGTTTACATCGGTAAGTAATGTAGCAATAGATCTCGCTATATCTCTAGAGGATACAAAAGGTGTTTTTTCTTCTCCTGCTGGGGAAATAATACACTACGTTGCTCAATATTTTCTCTTTCATAATTACCAAAATTTTGCGTAAAGAAACCTGGACAAACAATATTCCAGTTAAGATTAGAAGTCTTTAACTTATCTTCCATTAAACCATGAAAAGGCATTTCTTTTAGAGCATCCATGCCATAACCAGATAGATATACTACTCTGCCTGTATAATTATCTTATAGATAATTTACAAAAGGCTCTAGCAATTAAAAAAACGCTTGGGAGGAATTACTCAAAAAATGTTAACCCAACAATTACGAGAGTTAGAGGCAAATAATATTATCTTGCGTAAGATATTTCCAGAAGTATCACCAAGAGTAGAGTACAGATTATCGGATCACGGCAAAAGCCTTGCGCCTTTACTTAATGAAATGGCAAACTGGAGAGCTAATCATAATAAAACTAAAGAAGAATAACATTAATTTTTTTACTATGGATATATTAAACTTTTTAGGCGGCAATGGATTGTTCTTGATTTTAGGAGTTGTTTTGGTTGTAGTTTATTTTATAAATAAGCGCAAGAGGCGATAATTAATTATCTTGTTTTTAACCATCCTGTAATACTAAGACGTTCACTAGCAGTTACAGGTTTTACCTCATGTTCTATAATTTGACTTTCAAAAATTACCACTCTTCCTGGTAAAGGAAGAATTGTTTTGCAAGTTTCTTTATCGTTATCTTGTAGATATAAAACTAATTCTCCTCCATTATTGGGATCCCAATCTAGATCATTTAGATAACAAACAAAGGATAGTTTTCTTCTATCATCATTCATAAAAGTATCTATATGTCTTTTATAAAAAGTGCCTTCAGGATAAATAGCATAATGAAATTCTTTGTATAAAATACCTAAAAAACAAGTTCTGTTTAAATAAGAAACCAGAGTATTTATTTTATTAAAAAAATAATTTTCGGCTTTATTAGTTTTATTTTCATTAATCCAAAAAATAAAATCACCTCGAATAGATTGTATAATACTTTCATTTACTCTATTACCAATAGCTGCTTTTTTAAACTTATCTTTCTCGTATTTTTCTAGCAAAGAGGAACGAAGTAAATCTACTCCAGAGGGATCAAAAAAAGAATCAATAATACTGTATTTGTCTTTTAAAAGATCATCAATTATTTTTTCGAAAATGGGATTTTGGTCAAAATCAAGTTGCTCATACAAGTAATTATCGGTCATTCACTATTTTTTTTAAGGAGAGCCAAATGTAACTCCTATTTCGACAAGTAGTATTCAAAAAACTCATAATAAAAACAAGTATATTTGTACCCATAAATCTTTATAGAATGAGTAAAATTAGGATCACCAAACAATTCTCTTTTGAAACAGGTCACGCCTTGTATGGGTATGATGGTAAATGTAGAAATGTTCATGGGCATAGTTATAAATTGAGTGTAACAGTAATAGGAACTCCAATTACAGATACTACGCATGTAAAATTAGGAATGGTGATTGATTTTGGGGATCTTAAAAAGATTGTAAAAGAAGATATTGAAGATGTTTTTGATCATGCTACCGTATTTAATAAAAATACACCACATCTGGAGTTGGCAAAAGAACTAAAAGATAGAGGACACAATGTAATTTTGGTAGATTACCAACCTACTAGTGAGAATATGGTAATTGATTTTGCTGAAAAAATAAAAGCAAGACTTCCAGAAAACATAGCATTACATTCTTTAAAACTACAGGAAACCGAAACATCGTATGCAGAGTGGTATGCATCAGATAACGAATAAGTCATTTAGATAAACCTTGAGGATCTCTAAGATTTTTGAGGTTTTCGTGCGTTTTTACTTTTACCTTAAACAAATTAAATATGAACCTTCCTGAAGGGAAAAAAATCTATTTTGCCAGCGATAATCATTTAGGAGCTCCAACACCAAAAGAGAGCTTCCCTAGAGAACAAAAATTTGTACAATGGTTAGATGAGGTTAAAAAAGATGCTGCTGCCATATTTTTGTTAGGAGATCTTTTTGATTTTTGGTTTGAATATAAGACCGTAGTTCCTAAAGGGTTTACCAGAACTTTAGGAAAACTGGCTGAAATAACAGATTCTGGAATACCTGTATATTATTTTGTAGGAAATCATGATTTATGGATGAATGGGTATTTTGAAGAAGAACTGAATATACCAGTATACCATAAACCACAAGAGTTTACTTTTAATACTACTACTTTTTTTATTGGCCACGGCGATGGATTAGGACCTGGGGATAAAGGCTATAAACGAATGAAAAAAGTATTTACCAATCCCGTTGCAAAATGGTTTTTTAGATGGATGCATCCAGATATTGGTGTAAAATTAGCACAATATCTATCGGTTAAAAATAAATTGATATCAGGAGATGAAGATGTAACTTTTTTAGGAGAAGATAACGAATGGCTTGTACAATATTGTAAAAGAAAATTAAAAAGTAAACATAGAGATTATTTTGTGTTTGGTCACAGGCATCTCCCAATGGAGATAGAACTTAATGAGAAATCCAGATATACTAATCTAGGAGATTGGATTGGGTATTATACGTATGCTGTTTTTGATGGAGAGGATTTAAAACTGTTATATTATAAAAAATAACTAAATTCTATGTCTGTTTTTAAGAATTTCATCTGGTATGGTAATTCTAATCATTTCTGGAGCTTTTAGTTTATAAGGGTGATTGAAAAATAAAATAGTATTATCCAGTATCGCTTCCGTAAGGTAATAGTTGCCATTAAAATACGTGTTTTTTACTCGTACTTTAATTGTTGCATTTGGGTCGGTTTTTATTTCATGCGGGTATACTAAGATAGTGTCTTTATTATCTAGTGTAGTAAAAGAAGAAAGTTGTATTCTATTTACTTCTCCAAAAAGAGAAGCTATATAATAATCGGTAGGATTTTGATATAAACTAATAGTGTCTTTTTGAGTTAAAATTTCGCCTCTTTGTATAACTATAGTTTGATCTGTATATGAAAGAATATCTGTTTTGTCATGTGTAGCAGTAATACTTGTGATTTTATTTCGCTTTAAATATCTAAACAAATTTCTTCTTAAAGAACTACGTCTAAAATTATCAATATTACCAAATGGTTCATCCAATAGTAATAACTCTGGTCTTTTTGCTAATGCTTTTGCTAGTGCAACCCTTTGTTTTTGACCACCACTTAAGTTTTCTACCTTAGTATTTGCAAAACTTGTCATTTCTACTATTTCTAGTAGCTCCTCTACTCTACCTTGTTTTAATTCTGGTTCAAAGTTAGATAAATACTGTCCAATATTTTCTGATACATTTCGATAGGGTTGTAACTCAAAACCTTGAGAAAGGTATTTCATGTTTTCTTCACCTGGCACAAGATTAAAAAGTGGACCTAATAATTTTTTAGAATCCCAATATAGTTCCCCTTCCTTTACATTTAAAGTGCCATAAATGATTTTTAATAAAGTGCTTTTTCCACAACCACTGGCTCCAATAAGCGCTATATGTTGGCCTTTTTCGATAGTGAAGTTGATGTTTTTTAAAACAGGTTGTGTATTATAAGCAAAAGATACATTTTGTACTGTTAGCATATGTATTGGTTCTTTTTTTAGT
This sequence comes from Aquimarina muelleri DSM 19832, assembly GCF_000430665.1. Classification (GTDB taxonomy): domain Bacteria; phylum Bacteroidota; class Bacteroidia; order Flavobacteriales; family Flavobacteriaceae; genus Aquimarina; species Aquimarina muelleri. The sequence goes on from NZ_AUML01000009.1 coordinate 37,100, forward strand.
TATCATACCGATAATCAACACCGATTTATATAAATCTAATGTAAAACATTTAAAAAGATATAAATGAGATATACCTTTTTTTTAATAAAAAGGGTAGTACTCCAAAGATATTGAACTTTAATAAAAAAACCCGTTTCTTTTTAGAAAACGGGTTTTTTTAATCCACATTGTGGAGTTTAATTCTCCTAGGCTTACTTCGAAAACAAAATATATTTTTAGAAGCATACCTTGTGAGTTTGCTCCGAGGTTATTGATTTTCCCATAGATTAATCTTTTAAGAAGTATCTTTTATAAACTAGCTTATTAAGATTATTAATTTCTTTTGAGATCAATATGAATACTCAACACGATTGTGTTAAGAATATAATTTGTTTTTCATCTAACTTAGTTTAACGATATTAGGTAAAAACTTAACCTTTTACAGCCTCTGTAATTTTTTCAGGTAATACTTCATACCCCATGTTATATAGAGTAAACCCAAAAATATCAGCGTATTGTTCAATAGTTTTACTTACTGGTGTTCCTGCACCATGACCAGCATTAGTTTCAATACGTATCAATGTAGGGTTATTACCAGATTGTTTTGATTGTAGTTCTGCAGCAAATTTAAAAGAGTGTGCAGGTACTACACGATCATCATGATCTCCTGTAGTGACCATTGTAGCGGGATATTGAACTCCTTCTTTTATATTGTGTACTGGAGAGTATTTTTTTAAGTAGTCGAACATTTCTTTGTTGTCCTCGGCAGTACCATAATCATAAGCCCATCCTGCTCCCGAAGTAAAGGTATGATAGCGTAGCATGTCTAAAACGCCAACCGCAGGTAATGCTACTTTTATAAGGTCTGGTCGTTGAGTCATTGTAGCTCCTACAAGCAACCCGCCGTTAGATCCTCCACGAATAGCAAGGTAATCACTAGATGTGTATTTATTTTCTATTAAATATTCTGCTGCTGCTATAAAATCATCAAAGACATTTTGTTTCTGCAATTTTGTTCCTGCAATATGCCATTTTTTACCATATTCACCACCACCTCTTAAATTAGGTACTGCATAAACACCACCTTGTTCCATCCATACTGCATTAGCAATACTAAAGGAAGGAGTTAAACTAATATTAAAACCACCGTAGCCATATAAGATAGTTGGGTTTTTACCATTTAATTCTATCCCCTTTTTATAGGTAATAATCATTGGTACTTTTGTACCATCTTTAGAAGTATAAAAAACCTGTTTGCTTTCATAATTTTCTGGATTAAAATCAATTTTTGGCTTTCGGTATAATTCTGAAGTGCCTTCAGCAATATTGTATTTGTAAATGCTTCCAGGTGTTTTATAATTAGTAAAGGAGTAATATAGGTCTTTTTCTTTTTTCTTAGCACCAAATCCGCTAGCACTTCCTACACCTGGTAATATCACCTCTCTAATTAATTTACCATCATAATCATACTGCAGCACTTTAGAAACAGCATCAACCATATATCTTGCAAAAAAATAGCCACCTCCTGTATTAGGGCTTAGTACATTTTCTGTTTCAGAAATAAAATCTTTCCAATTTTCTGGAGTAGGATTAGATGCATCCGCAGTTACAATTTTTTGATTAGGTGCATTTAGGTTAGTAACTAAATATAAGGTCGAACCTACATTTTCTATTACATAAGTGTCACTTTCTGTAGAATCTAAAATAGTAATTAGTTTACTTTTAGGGTTTTTAAGGTCTTTAATAAATAATTTATTTCCAGAAGTAGAAACACTTGCTGATATAATTAAATATTGATCATCTTTGGTAACTGTAGCACCTACATATCTGTGTTTTTGATCAGGAGTACCTCCAAAAATCAAAGGATCTTCTTTTTGCGAAGTACCTAATTTATGATAATATACTTTGTGTTGGTCTGTTTTAGCAGAAAGTTCGCTTCCTTTTGGTTTGTCGTAGCTAGAATAATAGAAACCTTCGTTACCTTTCCAGGACATTCCAGAAAATTTAACATCAATAATCGTATCTTCAATTACTTCTTTAGTCTCTGTATTTTTGATAATTATTTTACGCCAGTCGCTACCACCTTCAGAAATTGAATAAGCTACAAGTTTTCCATTTTTAGAAAAATTAATGCCTCCTAAGGATGTTGTGCCATCTTTACTAAAAGTATTTGGATCTAAAAAAACTTCTGGCTCATCACCTTCTGTTTTAAAACGATAAATCACATATTGATTTTGAAGTCCGTTGTTTTTGTAAAAATAATTATAATCTCCTTCTTTAAAAGGAGCTCCTACTTTTTCATAATTCCAAAGATTTGATAAACGTTTTTTTAAATCCTCTCTAAAAGGAATTTTCTCTAGATAATCAAAAGTAGTTTTATTTTGTATAGAAACCCAATTTTCGGTTTCTTTGCTTCGGTCGTCTTCTAACCAGCGATATGGATCCTTAACGGGAGTACCAAAATAAGTATCTACTGTATCTACTGTTTTAGTTTCAGGATAGTTCAATGCTATAGTAGTTTTAATAATTTTTTCTTTAGTTTCATTTTTGCAACCTATTAGTAATGTAACAATAGATAATACAAATATTATTTTTTTCATAATGCAATTTGTTAATATGGTTCACAAATCTATCAAAAGATATAACTATATATGCTAAATAAAATATAAAAAAGACTGCCCTGTAAATTAGTTAGGTTTCTTTGATATTGCTTTGGGGTATAGCAATATGTTGGATTAACATACGAGGACAGTCTGAGTTTTGTTGTAAGAAACAAAAATATATAATGGTTCTGGTTTTTGAAAACCAAGAAAAGGTTTGAGAAGAAAAATTGACTAGGTTTTATATTTAGAAGATATAATATAGTATAAAAAATTATGTTCGTTGAAATAGGCGCAAGTAGTATTTAATAGCTATAAAATACAAAAGGACTAAATTCTTTGTTTTAGAATTTAGTCCTTTTGTAAAAGTTATTGATAGATTATCCTATAAGGTTATTTTCAACCAAATATTCTCCAATCTGTACAGCATTTGTTGCTGCTCCTTTTCGTAAATTATCTGCTACAATCCACATATTTAAAGCATTTTCTCGAGAGTGATCTCTTCTAATCCTACCTACGAATACATCATTTTTACCTTCGGCATATATAGGCATTGGGTAAGTATTTGTATCTGGATTATCTTGTACAGTGATTCCTGGAGTTTCGTTTAAAACTTTTCGAACATCATTTTCATTAAAGTCAGTGTCAAATTCTATATTTACGCTTTCACTATGACCACCAACAACAGGAATACGAATAGCTGTTGCGGTAACAGCAATAGTGCGGTCATCCAAAATTTTTTGAGTTTCGTTAACCAATTTCATTTCTTCTTTGGTATACCCATTTTCTTGAAAAACATCACAGTGTGGTATGGCATTACGATGTATCGGATATGGATATGCCATTTCTCCTTTTTCACCAGCATATTCATTTTCTAGTTGCTGTACCGCTTTTACACCAGTTCCAGTAATAGACTGGTAAGTAGAAACTACTACACGTTTAATCTTATATTTATCATGTAATGGTCCTAACGCCATTACCAATTGTATAGTAGAGCAATTAGGATTAGCAATAATTTTATCTTCTTTAGTTAATGTTTTGGCGTTGATTTCTGGAACTACCAGTTTTTTAGTAGGATCCATTCTCCATGCAGAAGAGTTATCAATAACAGTGATTCCTGCTTCTGCAAATTTTGGAGCCCAGTCTTGAGAAGTACTTCCTCCTGCAGAAAATAATGCAACATCTGGTTTCATTTCAATAGCAGTAGCAAGTCCAACTACAGGAAATGTTTTGCCTTTATAAGTAATTTGTTTTCCAATAGATCGCTCGGATGCTACAGGGATTAATTCTGTTACAGGAAAATTTCTTTCCTCTAATACTTTTAACATAACGGTTCCTACCAGACCGGTAGCACCTACTACAGCTACTTTCATTAGTTTATATTTATTTTCGCATAAGTGCGAGGGTCATGAACTATTTAAACTCATACAAATTTGAGGAATATTTCCTAGACAACAAGTGTTTATATTAAAAATATAGAAATTTACATCAATTGTTAAATATGTAACAATTGTAAAAAATAACCGCCCTTTTTGGGGCGGTTTACAGTTAGAATATGTAGTATAGCGGTAGCTATAGATAATACTATAAAATTTATTAAGAATTCTGCTTTTTAAGTAAATCTCTTATTTCAGAAAGTAATTCTTCTTGGGTAGGTCCCGTTGGTGCTGGAGCAGCAGCCTCTTCTTTTTTCTTAGATTTTTCGTATGCTTTAAGTACAACGAAAATAAACAGACCAACAATAATAAAATTAATTATTGCTTGTATAAGATTACCATAAGTCATAACGGCAGCTCCTGCTTCTTGTGCAGCGGCAAGTGTTGCATATTCTCCACCATCAAGAGCAATAAACTTTTGAGTAAAATCTGTTCCACCAGTTAGGATACCAACAACAGGCATTATAATGTCTGCAACGGCAGAACCAACAATTTTATTAAATGCTCCACCAATTACAACTGCAGTAGCTAATGAAACAATATCTCCTTTTAAAAGGAAAGATTTAAAATCTTTAAAAAAACCCATAGTCAATGATATTTAGTTAGTAATGTACTAATTTAACAAAAAATTAAAATATCAATTAAAATAATTGGAGTTAATACAGTGATTTTTTCGATAAAAATCAATTATCATCGACAACAATACGTTTTACTCTGGTAGAAATAGCAGTAAGTAGTTCATAAGAAATCGTTCCTGTGTTTTCAGCAATCTTTGCAGCACCAGAGTTTGCGTCAAAAATAATAGCCTCATCTCCTTCTTCACAATCAATATCTGTTATATCCACCATAATCATATCCATACAAACATTACCTATAATATATGCTCTTTTATTTTGTATAGTAACAAAGCCTTTTCTATTACCGTATTGTCTACTTATTCCATCAGCATGACCAATTGGGATAGTGGCAGTTTTAGTATAATCGGTAGCTATAAATGCTCTGTTATACCCTAATGAATCTCCTGGTTCTAGTTCATGAATTTGAGAAATTATAGATTTTAAGCTAGCTACAGGTTTTAATTTCGTATCATATTTTACGTCATTACCATATCCATATAATCCTATGCCAGTTCGAACCATATCAAAATGGGCTTCGGGATAGTTAAGAATTCCAGAAGTATTTGATTGATGAAGAGTAAGAGGATATCCTACTTTCTTAATCATCGTATCTGCTATTTTTTTAAAAGCATCAATTTGTTGTATCGTAAACTCTTTTTCGTTACTATCTTCACTGGCTGCTAAATGAGAAAGGAGCGCTATAGGCTTAATTGCTTGGGTTTGACTTAGAGTATCGAGAATAATACCCAATTCATTTTTGCTAAAGCCAATTCTATTTAGTCCCGTATTAAATTTAATATGTACAGGATATTCTTTTTGATTCAGTATAGAGGCTGTTTCTATAAATTGGTTAAGCACTCGTAAACTATATAAACTAGGCTCTAGATTATACTCAATTAGTTTTTTAAAATTTACAGGTTGCGGGTGTAATACTAAAATAGGGAGTTTTACTCCAGATTCTCTAAGTATAACACCTTCAGATACATAGGCAACAGCAAAATAATCGGCTCCAATCTTTTCTAAGTGTTTTGCAATTATAGAGGCATCACTACCATATCCAGAAGCTTTTACCACTGCCAGCATTTTGACATTAGAAGAAACTTTGTTTTTAAGATAGTTAAAATTATGAGTAAGATGAGCCAGATTAATTTCCAGAACAGTTTCTTGTATTTTACTCATTAGGGTTTTCGTTTTTTTTAGATATTATTTTGGGATCTGTAACCTCTATTTGCTTTACTTTTTCTTTAAGCATAGCTTTATAATATGCAGCTCTGCTAAGAGGTTCGTATTCTTCAGTTTCTCCTAATAAAACCAAATTATCATTTGTTGATTTTCTGTAACTAAACTGTGCAAGGTTTCCTGTTCTGGTACAAACAGCATGAACTTTGGTAACATATTCGGCAGTAGCCATTAATGCAGGCATAGGGCCAAATGGCTTTCCTTTAAAATCCATATCTAGTCCAGCTACTATAACCCGAATTCCTTTATTAGCTAAGTCATTACAAACCGCTACAATTTCATCATCAAAAAACTGTGCTTCGTCTATGCCAATTACATCACAGGTATCTGCAAGTATACGAATATTAGCTGCTGCAGGAACGGGAGTAGAACGAATTTCATTAGCATCGTGAGAAACTACCATCTCATTATCATAGCGAGTATCAATGGCGGGTTTAAAAATTTCAACATTTTGTTTAGCAAATTTGGCGCGTTTTAGTCTGCGAATCAGTTCTTCGGTTTTACCCGAAAACATAGAACCACATATTACTTCTATCCACCCAAATTGCTCTTTATGATTTACCGTATTTTCAAGAAACATTTTGTATTTTTCAGCATCAATTAAAGAAATCCCTTCTCCTTACTCTAAAGATGAGGTAAATTTATTAAAAAACTAAAAGCAGTATTAAAAACGAAGAAGAAAGTTATGAAGAAGAAATTAGAAGCGGAACTTATAAGTATTGCACATAGGATCCTTCAACTTAAGGATAAAACAACATTATCCCAGTTACAGGAAGAGGCAAGACAGGTTTATGAAAAGTTAACTATTCTTACCTTTTCTGAATCTTATTTTGAAGGCCCACAGCCTACTATCGGTCAAATCAGATCGATTTTAGATACAGATTTTCCGAAAAAAACAGAACAAGTAGAAGAATTACAAGAAATAAAAGTAGCAGAAGAAGAGATTAAAGAAAGTACTCTTGTAAAAATGACTACTGAAATAAAAGATCCAGAACCAAACATTTTTTCTATTCCTGTACAAGAATCCAATGAAAAAACCGAAAAGATAGTTCATCAAGAAGATAAACCTGAGATTGTTATTGAAGAAATTAATGCTCGTGTTACCGAAGATCTTTTTGTTCCAGCAAATTCTATACCTCCTCCATCATCGTATCTAAAAAATGATATGGAAGATGTTACTCCCACTGTTCAGGATATATCTTTGTTACCTAAAAAAGATACCGACGAAAAACCTAAATCTCTTAATGATCAGCTTAGAAAAGAAATTCATATTGGATTAAATGATAGATTAGCTTTTATTAAATATCTTTTTGATGGCAGTTCATCAGATTATAATCGAGTATTATCTCAATTAAGTACGTTTAGAAGTAAAAAAGAAGCAGAAGCATTTATTGCTACAATGATTAAACCAGATTATAATAATTGGAGAGGAAAAGAAGAATATGAAGATCGTTTTATGGATATTGTTTTAAGCAAATTTAAGCTATAAGAGGAGCAAATAATATAGAGCAATAAATATCCTTATGGTAATGTTCTACGAAGAATTTCGTCTGATAATAGAAAACAATAAAAAACAAAACAGATGAAGATTGTATACTGGATTACAACGGTTGCTATGTGTGCTATTATGTTATACTCTGCTCAAATGTATTTTTTTAATACAGAAATGGTAAAAGGATTTTTTGAGAGTTTTAATTATCCCTCCTATATTGTAATACCTTTGGCAATTGCTAAAGTAATGGGAGTACTAGCTATTCTTATCAATAAAATAAAATGGATTAAAGAGTGGGCGTATGCTGGTTTTTTCTTTGATTTGGTATTAGCAATAGCAGCACATTACTATGCAGGACATCCTGTTGGTTTATCTGTTTATGCAATTTTAATTCTAATTATTTCATATACTGTCGGTAAAAAAATAAGACCTTAATGTCAAAACTATACATTGTACCTACACCTATTGGTAATCTTGAAGATATGACTTTTAGAGCGATAAAAGTTTTAAAAGAAGCAGACCTTATCTTGGCTGAAGATACTAGAACGAGTGGTAAACTTTTAAAGCATTATGAGATTAATACCCATATGCAAAGCCACCATATGCATAATGAACATAAAACGATAGATCGTATTGTGCAAAGATTGCAAAGTGGCGAAGTTGTTGCGCTAATAAGCGATGCAGGAACTCCTGCAATAAGCGACCCTGGGTTTTTACTTACAAGAGCGTGTGTAGAAAAGGGTATAGAGGTAGATTGCCTTCCTGGTGCAACAGCTTTTGTTCCTGCTTTAGTAAATAGTGGACTGCCTAATGATAAATTCGTTTTTGAAGGATTTTTGCCTGTGAAAAAAGGAAGACAAACCAGATTACAACTTTTGGCAGAAGAATCCAGAACGATAATTTTTTATGAATCACCACATAAATTACTTAAAACTCTGGGTAGTTTTGCAGAGTATTTTGGTGCAGACCGACAAGTTTCGGTGTCCAGAGAGCTAAGTAAGCTGCATGAAGAAACCATACGAGGAACGGTAAATGAAGTTATAAAACATTTTGAAAATAAACCTCCAAAAGGTGAGATTGTAATTGTTCTGGGAGGTAAAAAGTAAAGTATGAAGATATCTAATTTTTTAAAAAAACTAAGAACGAACCCAGAAGAAATCTCTTTTGAAGATACGATGAATGTTATTGAAGCAAATTATAATTTTTTGCCAACAGAATTTATAAATGGAAATCAAAATAATGCCGAAGGACAAAATTCTGGTTCTTGTAAACTATTTTATTTTGCTAAGATCCATGACTTAACAAAACAGGAAACTTTACATTGTTTTGGAGCTTATTATAGAGAAGATGTATTGCAAAATCCCAATGCTGAAGATCACCAAAATATTCGAAATTTTATAAAAACAGGATGGCAAGACATTTCATTTAAACAGCAAGCATTAATTGAAAAATAAACCCAAGTATATTATTTTTTTGGTTGCTATTGTCGTATTTGTTATTTGGCAATTACCATATTTTGGATGGGTACAATATCCATTTATATTACTAGGAACTTGGTTTCATGAAATGGGACATGGACTCACTGCTATACTTGTGGGTGGAAGTTTTAAATATCTCGAAATTTATGAAAATGGTGGTGGAGTAGCATATTATACCATAAGCGATAGTTATATGCCTGTTTCTATTGCAAATGCACTAATAGCAATAGGAGGTTTGCTTGGACCTGCAATTACAGGGTCTGTATTGATTATTAGTGGAAAATCACCTAAAATAACAAGGATAGCCCTAAGAGTTTTAATAGGAATCATGATACTGTCATTAATTTTATGGATTCGATCTTTTTGGGGGATGGTTATATTGATATCCTTTATAGTTTTTTTGACAGGAATTACTTTTTTTAAAAACCAAAAACTAGAGGTAATAACCATATTGTTTTTGGGATTGCAATCTGTATTGAGTACATACCTTCAGTTAGATTATCTGTTTACCAAACATTTTGAACGAGATGGTGCAATTCAAATATCAGATACACAAGCTATTGCTGAGAATACTATTGGCACTTATTGGATATGGGCAATATTAATTGTATTAATTAGTGTGTATTTACTTTGGAAAAGTTTTCGATATTATTTAAGAAAATGATCTTATTTTTTTAATTAAATATAACATTTCAAACTTGTAAGGATTTTAAAAGCCTCTCAAGTTTAAAATGTTATCTAAAAACTAAACATGTTTTCCTTTTTCCCAGCCATGTTTGCCAAGATACTGCTCTCCAGATTCAATAGCACCTTCTTCTACCATTGTACCCATAGAGTCGTTCCATCGGTTTAAATATCCAAATAAAGAAATTACACCCAGCATTTCTACAATTTCACCTTCGTCCCAGTATTTATATAATTCTTCTTTAATTTTATCATCTACTGCATTAGGAATTACGGATGCTGCTAGAGAAAAATCGAGTGCTGCGCGTTCTGCATCACTAAAAGCAGGGTGTGTTTTATATTCCCAAATATTATCTAATTGTTCTTGCTCTGCACCATATCGTTCTGCTGCTCTAATCGCATGAGCCTGACAATATCTACATCCTGTAGCATTACTGCTTACCCAAGCAATCATACGTTTTAAAGCAGAGGTTACCTGTCCTTCGTTTGCCATTACTGCTTTATTAAGATTAATAAACGCTTTAGAAATAGCAGGTCTTCTTTGCATAGTAAGTACAGAATTAGGGCAAAATCCTAATGTTTCATTAAAAAATGCTGCCAATTCTCTGGTTTCTGGATCATGATCTGCAGATAATGGAGTAACTAATGCCATGGATATTTGTGTTTTATAGGTTTATAGTAAATCGATAATCTCGAAGCGAGCCTCGAGAAATTAAGTCTCTAGGTTAGAGAATTAAAGTAAAGCAAAATACAAAACTAAAAGCAAATCAGTAGTGGTCAAGATGTTTTTTGTACTTTGGGTTTTTTAAATATTAGAATTTACTACACGAATGAGATGGACACTACAACCTAAGCCAGATGCTTCTATTATTAAAAAGTTATCCCAAGCGCTTAATGTAGACATTATAATAGCTTCCTTATTAGTACAAAGAGGAATAGAAACTTTTGATCAGGCTAAAAAATTCTTTAGACCATCCTTCGAGGATTTACATGATCCGTTTTTGATGAAAGATATGGATTTTGCTGTTTCCAGAATTGAAAAAGCAATTACTCAAGGAGAAAACATCATGGTATATGGGGATTATGATGTAGATGGTACTACATCGGTAGCATTGGTATCTTCCTATTTAAAGACATTATATACACAGATTGCTACCTACATTCCTGATCGATATGATGAAGGTTATGGAGTATCTTATAAAGGGATTGATTATGCCCATGATAATGATATATCTTTGATTATTGCTTTGGATTGTGGTATTAAAGCTATAGAAAAAGTGGCGTATGCCAAGTCAAAAGGGATTGATTTTATTATTTGTGACCACCATAGACCAGGAGATCAATTACCAGATGCAGTTGCCGTTTTAGATCCTAAACGCGAAGATTGTGACTATCCATATAAAGAGTTATGCGGTTGTGGAGTAGGGTTTAAATTAATTCAGGCATTAGCTGTTGGTCAAGGACAAACGATAAAAGATTTAGTGCCATATTTGGATTTGGTAGCTACTGCAATAGGCGCAGATATAGTGCCTGTAACAGGAGAAAATCGTGTTCTTGCGTATTATGGATTACAAGTTATTAATACAAATCCTCGAATTGGTTTTAAGGCAATGATATCTAATGTAAATAAAGAAAGCTTAACGATAACCGATGTGGTATTTATAATTGCTCCCAGAATTAATGCGGCAGGAAGAATGAAACATGGATTGCATGCTGTTAATTTATTGACAGAAGAGAACATGGAAACAGCATTGCAATATGCTGCAGAAATTGAACTTTATAATAGTGAAAGAAAAGATGCTGATAAAAAAATTACAGAAGAAGCGCTAACACAAATACAAAGTAATAGAGAAGAAGGTAAAAATACTACAGTAGTATATGAAGAAAACTGGCATAAAGGTGTAATAGGTATTGTAGCATCCAGATTAACCGAAACGTATTACCGACCAACTTTGGTTTTTACTAAAAGTGGAGAAAAATTAGCTGCTTCAGCCAGATCTGTAAAAGGATTTGATGTGTATAATGCATTAGATGCTTGCTCGGATCATATCGAACAATTTGGTGGACACAAATATGCTGCGGGCCTTACATTATTAGAAGAGCAATATGAATCCTTTAAACAAAAGTTTGAAGAAGTTGTTTCTTCTACGATAGATAAGAAACTCTTGGTTCCCGAAATATCTGTAGATATGCAAATAGAATTAGAGCAAATAACCCCAAAATTTTACCGTATTCTTAAGCAATTTGGACCTTATGGACCAGGTAATATGACTCCTGTTTTTATAACCAAAGAACTAAAAGATACAGGGTATGCAAAATGTGTAGGTGCAGACGAAAAACATTTGAAATGTAGAGTTGAGAAAAATGGAAAGACAATAGGATGTATTGGTTTTAATCTTGGAGAAAAGTATAATTTAATTGCTAAAGAGCAATTTTTTAAAGCAGTATATACGATTGATGAGAATGAGTGGAACGGAGAAGTGTCTCTTCAATTAAAGTTGAAAGATATAAATTAACTTATTTTTATTTAGATTTATTATAAATAGTTATTATTTTTGAATTAAATATGAATTCAGGATGAGCGCTATAAATAAAATTTACAGTAACGATTTAGGTATTTCTTTTTTTTGGAAAAGAGACGAATGTATTTCTACACCCAAAATACAATTGGTATTTAGAGATATTGGATTTTTACTTTCTTTACCTGAGCTTAAGGATTTTTCAGATTCTTGTAGTGCTACAATTAATTCTAGTTGTTGTAGTCAATGTGAAAATCCACAACATTGCAGATCTTTGCTATTACGAACTCCTTCAGATAAAATAGATCTTGCAGTAAATAGACAAGAATTATATCAAATACGAGAATTAATTAATGGTACTATTTATAGGGTTGAGTTAAAGTATTGGACACGAAATTTGTGCCTTAATTAAATATAATTTTATCGTTTAAGATTCTATAAATAATAAGAATTAATTTTCTTTATTTAAAAAATCTATAATCTTATACGAAATTTCTTTTGCTTTTGTTTCTTGTAAAAAATGCTTTTCGTCTATAAAATGGATATCTTCTCCATTTACTTTTAATGCATTAGTTGCTCTGGTTTGTTGGGGTGGCCACTGTAGCATGGTGTCATGTATTCCCCAAATAACAGTAACAGGAACGGTAATGTTTTCAAAAACAGAAGAGTAATCTGGTAGCTCGTTGCATGTTTGACTATAAAAATAGTACATAGCATCTGTTTTACCTTCTAACATTGGTGTTTTGTAACCTTCAATATCCAGCGAATTTAGAGTATTTTCTTTAAGACCTTGATTAAATAGGTTTTTTAAAAGTGTATTGGTTGTAACTCCATTTCTATAGCCCCACATTGCTGTTTTTGCTAGCCCTCCTGGTTTCATGCGTACAGGAGGATAAAATCCTGCATCATAAATGATGGTATTAAGTACAATCAATTTTTCAATCTTTTCAGGAGCTTGTTTCATAAGTTCCCATGTCCATAAACCACCGGCATCATGCATTACATGCGACCATTTTTCTATACCTAATGCTTCCATAAGTAGCAAAAGGCGTTTAGCATGATTTTCTGCATTATAAATTTCAAAACCTTCAGGAGAATCACTAGAGCCATAACCCAGCATATCTGGTATGATAACACGATATCCATTTGCAACCAAAGGGTCTATCATTTTGCGATATAACCATCCAGAAGTTGGTACCCCATGTAGTAGTACAATAACAGGGCCTTTTCCTTTATCTATATATTTTATTAAACCATCATCGGTAGGATATAATCTTTGATCTGCTCTAAAATCCTCGTAGGTGATTTGATTTTTTCTAATCTTGGTGTTCTGATATGGTTTACACGAAAAAAGAAACATCCCCATTAGGGTTAGTATAAAAAACTTCTGCATGAGACTACTGATTTATGTGTTCGCAATTTACTTAAAATCATTTTTGTATGCTACTCCTAAAAGAATTTGATAAAAAAAATGCGATTTTAGAATTTCTAAAATCGCATTTATCTCTACAAAAGAGGTGCTTAAAATTATTTTCTTTTAAAGATAATTTTTTCTGTTACCGTTATATTACCATCATTATAACTATCTGTAATAACCAGCTCTCCTGCAATTATTTCGATTTTTGCTGCTTCAAAATAAACAGATCCGTCAGGATATTCTTCACTTTCTGCTGCATTTATTAAATCCTCATATTTAAAATCTACTACGGTTATAGTCTTTTTTTCATTATCATAAGACCAGTTACCCGAGTATTTATCTTTATATTCATATGTTTCTGTATACACTGCTGTACAATTAAGAGAAGAGGCTTGTGCATCCAATCTTTTTCCTTTTTCATCGTAGGTCTCATAGTAAGTGCCATCTTCATTTAAAACGAAAACCCATTCGTCTTTTTCTTCCATATTATAAGCAACATCTGTAAGAGTGTTTCCATTTTCACATTCGATAGTGGTAGTAGCTCCATTTTCTATATCAGCAGGCTCTTCTCTGTCAAAAATCCACTCGCCTACAATTGCAGAGTTACCTCCCCAGGAATTAACTTGTACACATACTTCTTCTACTTGACTTATGTTACCATTAGCATCATAAATACAAATTGCATAACAAAATTTTCCAACAGGAACAGATTCTTTAAAATCTACGTTAATTTGAAGATCTCCTTCTCCATTAATTTTTGTTCTTAAAGAAACTTTCTTTTTCCCATTAATGGAAGAAATTTTTACTCCATCAGAATTACCAAAAGCCTCCTTTGGGACATCATAATAGCCGTTAGAATTATTACCATTTACATCCTTAAATTGAATGTAAGCTCCTTTAATTTGACCAGTAGATGCAAACGAAATATTGAAACCATTGTTTAAGAAACCATCTTGTTCTGTTTTACTTATTTCAAAGTTTAGCAAACCAGTAGGGCTGGGAGGTGTTCCTGTTTCTAGTTTTGCACCAGCAATAGTAACACCATTTGTAATTTGTTCTATAGAGATTTGATTGTTTTCTGACTCTCCGGAGTTACCGTTATCGTCACTACTACAGGATAACAAAAACGTACTCACTAGAAATACAGTTGTAAACAATAGATTTAATTTTTTCATTAAGGATAATTTTTAAATTTATAGTCCAATTTTTGTTTTTCAACTTAATTTTTAAGTTTTTGAAAGTAGCAAATATATAATTATTATATTTTCTGATATTAATAGATTGTTTTGATTTCTATGGTATTATCTCTAAAGTGGATCTTATCTCCAGCAGCTTTGCCTAAAAGAAGGTTTCCGATCGGAGAGTTTGGAGCTATTGCAAAATAAGAAGTCCTACTAACGATTAGTTGTCCAACAGAAATACTTATAAAATAATTGTTTTGTGTGGTAACAATCAAGCTGCCTAAACATATATGCTCTTTGTGAGATAGAGTAAGTTTCGACAAAACTTCTTGTAGTTTTTGCACTTCGGCTAGTTGTTTTCCTGCTTTTTCGCGTTCTAGTTGTAACATAGCCCGCCCTGTTTCATGTTTATCCCCTGCGGTACTTTTGGTTTCAGAAGTTAAAGATTCCTGAATATCAGAAATAGTATTTTGAATCCTTTGCAATCTTTCATTTACATATTCCTGACATTGGTTTAGTAATTCTTCTTTTATCTGTTTTGGATTCATTATGGGTTTATGATTTAATAGTTTGTAGTATATCTAAGATCTTAAAAGAAAATACAAGGGATACTCCAAAGCGTATGTTTCGTTAAATACTTTAAAACCAAGTTTTTTATAGAAATGCATATTGCTTTCTGTGGTGGTTTCTAGATATATAGGTTTTGTTTTGCCATAATACTCCAATACTTCTTTTAGCAATTTAGTACCAATGCCTTTTCCTTTAGATTTTGGTATGGTACCCATGATCCATAAGTGTAAAAAAGGTATTTTTGGGTGATTTTTCTTTAGAATTTTTTCTCTTAGGATTACTTTATAAACATTTTTAATACCAATGCAATTAATTACTAGATTAATATCCCAAAGAATTGTTTTTAGCGTTATTTTTTTCTTTTCAGGATGTAAAAACAACACACAACTTTCCTGATCATCACTAATAAATACTTTCCCAAATTTTAAAGCCATTTTACATTGATATTGCATCAAATGACGTATCCTTTTGGATCTATTTTTATCTTGCTTTACAACAAAGTTTATAGAATTAGGAAAGGTTTCTGTTAAAAACGAAGAATGTAAGATGGTTATGATTGTGTTTATGTCTTTAAAAGCAGCTATTTTCATTCCTATTCTTTTTTTAGCACTAAAGTACCATAGTTACGCATTTGCGTCTTAATCCATTCTTTTCTTTTTTGTATATATCCAGAGGGTGGATTTGCTAAAAATCGTATAGGGTTAGGTAAAATTGCAGCTATTGCAGCAGCTTCATCTTTGTTTAATGCATTAGCCGAGGTGTTGAACCAGAACTTGGCTGCTGCTTCGGCTCCATAAATTCTATCTCCCATTTCTATACTGTTTAAATATACTTCGAGGATGCGTTTTTTGCTCCAAAAAGTTTCGATCAAAAATGTAAAATAAGTTTCTAACCCTTTTCTAATCCAACTTCGTTGTGGCCATAAAAATATATTTTTGGCTGTTTGTTGCGATATCGTGCTGGCACCTCTTAACCGTTTTCCTAATTTGTGTTCTGCCATTGCTTTTTCGATTGCTTTTTTGTCAAAACCATGATGGCTTATAAATCTTTGATCTTCGCTACAAATTACTGCCAGTTGCAATGCTTTGGATATTTTGGATAGTGGAACCCATTGATGTTTAATAACGTATTCGTTTTTGGATTGTAATTTTCGAATTACCATCATAGGGGTTACAGATACATTAGTATATTTATAAAATAATACCCAAAGGATACTTAACAAAATAAAAGCGAGACAACTTTTAAATATAAAACGAAAGTATTTTTTCAAAGTATAGGATTAAGAGGTTTATAAAAGGTCTGCTAATTCTGTACCAACCAAACTACCAATTGCAATTCCCATTCCACCTTGGCGCACACCACAAAATACATTTTGGGAGATTTGCTTAACGATAGATTTTTTTTGATTCCCAACACCCATAATTCCACTCCAGCGTTGGCTAATTTCAAAATCTGTTTTGGGTAAAATTACGGTTCGCAGGATTTCTTCTAATTTTTTTTGAACTAATTCTGTTTGTCCTAATTCTGCGGTTTCTTCTGCTTTAAAATCCAGATTTCTGCCTCCGCCAAATAAAATTCTATTATCGATATTTCTAAAATAATAATATCCTTTATCTAAATGAAATGTTCCTTTAATATGTAAATCTTTAATTGGTTGTGTGATCAAAACCTGTGCTCTGGCTGGTCGTACCTTTTTAATTCCTAATTGCGAAGCAAAACCATTGGTTGCAATGAATACTTTGTTTGTGTAAAACGTAAAAGTATCCGTTTTTATTTCAACATTCGTATTTGTATCCTGATACTCTTTTACATTGCAGTTGTTTAGAATTTTAATATTAGAAACTTGTGCTTTTTTTAATAAAGCTTCCATCATTTTTCCTGTATCGATTTGACCTTCAGATGAGTTAACGATATATTGGGGTTGAATGTTTTTGAAATTAAAAGAGTTTTTGTGTGCGCTAAAAACAGTATCGTTAAAAATTGGTTGTAATAGATGATTAACTTCTTCTATTTTAGAAAGACAGTATTGGTATAATATATTATCATTTTTGGTAAAAAGTTCATATCCGCCATGTTGAAAATAATCTATAGTTTGGTCTCCTACATGTTTTCGTAGTAATTGAAGCCCATGATGCCTTTTCTTTACAAGTTCTAACACTTCTTCTTCCTGATGTGTACTCAAGTCATCTAAGATTTCAGAAAGACTTCCAAAACAAGCAAATCCTGCATTTTTGGTACTGGAACCATTAGGCAACATACCCCTCTCCAGAATAAGGATTTTAGCAACAGGATATTTATGTCGTAATTTTAAGGCACAGCTAAGCCCTACAATTCCACTACCAATAATAGTAAAATCTATATTAGATAACCAAGTTTTGTGTTCCCAATAGCTTAGCATTTATTTTTTTAATATCTGTGTGAGAGCGTTTATAGTATTCTCTTTAAAAGTAATAATTCCTTTTAAATCTATAGACTGTGCTGCTACTTTTTTTGCTTTTATATCTATACTGGTCATAGAAGAGATATATGGATTAATGATAGGAAAATGATTTTCTTTCAGTAATGGATCTATTAAAATCAGAATTCTAAAAAAGGTAGTAGATATTTCTGTTTTCTGAAAAGATGCCATAAAATCTTTTGAGGTACTTATCTTAAATTCATTTGCTTTTTGTTTTGCATAGTATTGGTATAATGGCATTTGTTTTACAAATCGATTCTCACTAATAATTCCTTTGTTTTTTAGAAAGGACTCTATACTATTAGTGCTATCTGTTTTAAAAGAAAACATCATTTTAGGCACTTTTTTTTCTTTTATAGATACTACTGGTACTTTCTCAAAATCATCGGTATACTCGTATGTTATTATACTATCTTTTTGTAGAGTATGTCCTTTTAACTGAAAAGATAGAAGACCATTATAATTTTTGAATAGAGGAGTTGTGTCCCACCTAAGTATGTTTTCTAATTTATTTTGTAAGTAGACATTATCTTTAATATCTCCAGCAATATACATTTGAATACTGGATTTTTTTGAAAAAGAAGGTACTTCTTGCGTTTCTTTAATATGAATATATGAAGAGTTTTTAATCTTACTTGTAAATTCTATTTTCCCATCTTTACTATCCAGAGAAAGAATACTGTTTTTCTTTTCTAGAATGCTTAAGTGATGTTCTTCTTTTTTTGCTTTCTGTAATAAATCATGAGTTGGCATCATATATTTTTTGTCTACCAAAAGATCTTCAAAAACTTTTGATGTACCTTCTTTTTTATAAGAAAAAGCAAGAATAATAGTTTGATCTAGCTGGGCTAAAGAAATTGTACCTTTTTTATTAGTTCTATGATAAAACTTTTCTTCTTTTATATCTTGAGATAACCCTAATTCTTTGCTTAGATAGGATATAGCTTGCGTAGAGTCTGAAATTTGTAACGTGCAAAACACTGTATTCGAAGCTTTTGGTACAGTGTATAAAAACAGGTTGGCAGGAATATTGATTCCGTTTTCTTTTTTATGGGTACTTTTTATAGAATCTATATCTTTTGAGGAATAATATTTCCAATTTCCCAGATAATCCCATGCTATTGTTTTTCCTAATGCAACCAGATTTATTTTTATGATAGTAGTTGCATCTGTATGTACTGCATCTTTATAGGATTTATTTTGCCAACTAGTATATAAAACAAGCAACACTACTAATACTATTAGTAGTGTTGTTATAATGCCAAGTTTATATTTTTTCATTTAGGTTATTTATTCATCTCTTCTAAAAGAGTAATAAGATATTGTAATCCATTTTTATGCCCAGTAGGCAACTCCATTTTTAAATCGATAGACATTTTATTATTTTTAACTTTGGAGGTTGTTAATTGGATATCTTCTACATTATTAAATAGGTATTCTAATTTTCTCTCTGTTTTTTTACGACTATTATAAGCTTTGGCTACTTTAACTATTTCTTGTGTATTTATAAAAATGCTACTACTACTGTTTTGTAAAATTTGTTTATGTTTTTTAGATACTTTTTTATTTATAGTATTATTTTTAATAACTCTTTCTTTATTGTTACCTATTGTTATTATCTCTTGATTAATGTTAACATAGATTTCTGTTGGTAGTGTTTTATACTTAATACGATATACCCCATTTTCAAGAGAAACTATTCCTTTTTCTTGTCCATAGTCAAATATTTTTTTAATTAGATCTGTATCGCCAGAAGACAATAGTAATAAAAAATCAGGAATGGTTTCGGTTCTGGTTTTTTCTATTTCTTTATAATTATATTCCTCATCATACTCATACGTTTTGTAGGCAACTTCTTTATCATTTAGGTCATACATTAAAAATAATGCATCTCCTTTAATTACTTTACCGATAGCTTTTTCATCTAATACTATAGATAATAGGTCTGCCAAAATATCTGTTTCGGTTTTATAAAGATCTCCAAGAGTATTTTGTATCATTTTAGGATATTCTGTTAAGAATTCTTCTGTATTTATTACATACGAAGCATACCCTAATATCTCCTCTTCATTAATATAATTAAGAAACTTTTTGTTTAAAGAATTGCTATAGATTTTTTTCATTCTACCTCCCATTTCTTTATCCATATGATAAGTAATGTTGGCTTTTATTTCTTTTTCTTCTAAAAACATATGTCCAGAAATATCTTGGTTTCCGTATTTTCCGGAATAGATACCATTTAATAATAATGCTGAATAACGATGTATATTAGATTCTTTTAATATATTAGAATATACTTTCATGATATCAGAAACCCAAATAGAAATTTCTGCATTTTTATTTTGCGCTTTTAGGTAATCTCGATTTGAAAGTATAGATTCTTTACTGGGCAGAGGAGTATTAAAAATCTGATCTATTTTATCTGTGAGATATTGAAAAGTAATATCTTTTTCTTGAGATCTGCTTTCAAAAATATCATAGTACCCATATTTATGTAAATGGTTTTCGTTTTCTATTATAGGTAAGTCATATTGTTTTCTTACTTTATTGTTAGAAAAATAAGATTTGGATACTTTACCATTAATAAAAAGCATCATTTTATCATTCCAAACCATTATAGATGTTTTGTCATACTTTTTATAAAAAGCTTTTTGACCTTTGATTGTTGTTATTTTTTCAGGTCTACTAAATAGGGATTCAAATTGATTGCTGTTTTTTATAGGAACTAATGCGCAATGATATTGTATGCTATCTGTTGCTTCATAAAAATAATACCCAGTAGAAGCAATATCAATGCCTGATTCTAAAAGGGTTTTTGATTTTTCTTTTCTTGAAAGTTCTTTTTCTATTTTTTTTCCAAAAACCGTTTTTCCAAAATCTTGTATAGAAAAAAGCTCGGTAAGATTTCCACCTTTTATAGAAACTACAGCGTTTACTTCTTTAGGTATCTTATTTGCTAAATCTTGCGCATTTAGGGGTGTTATACTTAGTAATATACTAGTTGTTAGTAGATATAGTTTATTCATTATAAAGTAATTATTTTGCTAATTGAATTTTGGTGTTGCTACTAGAAGTTCCTTTTAATAAATCGATTATGTTGATTTTAAGCATTGCTGCTTTTTTTGATTTAGAGATTTTTACTTTTGTATTGGAAACCGATAGGATTTCTTTATAAAATCTATAAATACTGGTATATAAAGCATTTTCGAATACTTTTTTACTATCTAAGTTCAGCTTATTATATTGCTTTAATATTTCTGGATCATAGGTATAACTCTTTGTAAATATTTCTTTTGAGGTGTTATATTGATAAGAGTTGTAAGATTCGATTTTTACTTTCTGCTTACTTAAAACTTCTTTAGTTAGTTTATTAATACTTGTAATATCTTTAAAAGAGCAACGCACAGAAAACACGTAGTTTTCATAATCTTCTTTTTTACTAATATTGTATATCCCTTCAGTTTTTTGCAAATAGGTTACTACATCGTTCATTCCTTTTTGAACCTCTTTTTTTGATGGTATTTTATGTCCACTTACACTATCTAATAGCATAATAGAAGTGATTTTTGATTTACTCTGACTTAAGTTTACGGTAAGAGTAAAATCTCCTGATCCATCTTTATTGAGATTTACTTCTTCAAGGATCTCAAAACAAGAGGTAAGAGATAAGAGGGTTAGTAGTATTAAAAATTTTGCTGTATATTTTTTTAGCATAATTATTTGTTCAAAAATCAATATGGTATACAAAAATGCTGCAAAAAAATGGTAATTCTCACACTATTTTACGTGAAAACACCCTCCCTGTTTTCAGGGAGGGTGTTTTTATTAATTTTAAAAGATTTTGTTTATTATAGTTCTGTTTTCATTTCAAAATCTTCCATAAATTTAGTAGTATAATTACCTGCTACATAGTCTGGATGATCCATAAGTTGTCTATGAAACGGAACGGTAGTTTTTATTCCTTCTACTACAAATTCATCTAATGCTCTTTTCATTTTGTTAATTGCCTCTTCACGTGTTTGCGCAGTGGTAATAAGTTTAGCTATCATAGAATCATAATTAGGAGGGATACTATATCCGCTGTATACATGAGTATCTACTCGAACACCATGACCTCCTGGAACATGTAAATTGGTGATTTTACCAGGGGATGGTCGAAAATCTTTGTGAGGATCTTCAGCATTGATTCTACATTCTATAGAGTGTAATTGCGGGAAATAGTTTTTGCCTGAAATTGGCACTCCTGCAGCGACTAAAATTTGCTCTCTGATCAAGTCATAATCCACTACTTGTTCTGTGATAGGGTGTTCTACTTGAATACGGGTATTCATTTCCATAAAGTAGAAATTACGGTGTTTATCTACCAAAAATTCTACGGTACCAGCACCTTCGTATTTAATATATTCTGCTGCTTTTACTGCTGCGGCACCCATTTTTTCACGTAATTCATCTGTCATGAATGGAGAAGGGGTTTCTTCAGTAAGTTTTTGGTGTCTTCGTTGTATAGAACAATCTCTTTCTGATAAATGGCATGCTCTACCATTGCTGTCTCCAACAATTTGTATTTCGATATGGCGAGGCTCTTCGATAAGTTTTTCCATGTACATACCGTCATTTCCAAAAGCAGCTGCGGCTTCTTGGCGAGCACTGTCCCATGCTTTTCTTAGGTCTTCTTTTTTCCAAACAGCTCGCATTCCTTTTCCACCACCACCAGCTGTAGCTTTTAGCATTACGGGGTATCCCATTTCTTTAGCTAGCTTTTCTGTTTCTTCAAAAGATTCCAGAATTCCTTCACTACCTGGGATTGTTGGCACTCCTGCAGCTTTCATGGTAGCTTTTGCAGAGGCTTTATCTCCCATTTTATCAATCATTTCGGCGCTTGCTCCAATGAATTTGATCTCATGTTCTTCACAAATTTTGGAGAACTTAGCGTTTTCAGAAAGGAAACCATATCCAGGATGTATAGCATCTGCATTGGTGATTTCTGCTGCGGCTATAATGTTAGACATTTTAAGGTAAGATTCACTGCTGGGAGCAGGTCCGATGCATACCGCTTCATCTGCAAAGCGTACATGTAAACTTTCTGCATCTGCTGTAGAGTAGACCGCAACGGATTTAATTCCCATTTCTTTGCAGGTTCTGATTACTCGCAAAGCAATCTCCCCTCTATTTGCAATTAGAATTTTTTTAAACATAACTTCTTAGAAATTACAATATTCAAAAAAAACAAATTCCAGTTTTTGCGTATGTTGGATTTTGAATTTTTGAATTTTTGGGTTTAACTACGATGGGTCTACTAAGAATAGAGGCTGATCAAATTCTACTGGAGAAGAATCATCCACTAATACTTTTACAATTTTACCAGAAACTTCACTTTCGATTTCATTAAAAAGTTTCATTGCTTCAATAATACAAAGTACATCTCCTTCTTTTATAGAGTCACCGACTTCAACAAATGTCGGTTTATCTGGGGATGGTTTTCTATATAAGGTTCCTATAATAGGAGACTTAATAGTGATGTATTTTGAGTTTTCATCAGGTACACTTTCTGTCACTGGAGGCGTACTAGAAGCTGTTTGTACAGGAGTAGCTACCGGTTGAGGTGCAATTGCATTACCTACAGGTATTTGTTGTACAAATGTTGTTTCTTTACTTTCGTCTGATGCGGTTTTAATGGTGATTTTAATATCATCCATTTCTAACTTTACTTCGCTGGCGCCTGATTTGGCTACGAATTTAATTAAATTTTGAATTTCTTTTAAATCCATAATGTTTGGGTATTGTGTGTTTAGTTGTTTAGGAATTATAGGCCCATTTAAAATAAATAGAACCCCAAGTAAAGCCTCCACCAAATGAAGCAAATACTATATTATCTCCTTTTTTAAGCTGTTTTTCATAATCATGTAACAATAGTGGTAAAGTGGCAGAGGTAGTATTACCATATCGTTGAATGTTCATAAGGACTTTGTTGTCATCTAGTTCCATTCTTTTTGCAGTAGCGTCAATAATCCGTTTATTTGCTTGATGCGCAATAAGCCAATTTACGTCGTTACCGGTTAGATTATTACGTTCTAATATTTTGGTGCTGGCGTCAGCCATATTAGAAACGGCATATTTAAACACGGTTTTTCCGTCTTGTCTAACAAAATGAAGTTGTTTAGCAACAGTTTCTTCTGTAGGAGGTAATAAAGAACCTCCTGCTTCGATTTTTAAAAATTCTCTTCCAATACCATCGGTACGCAGGTATTCGTCTTGTAGTCCGAGGCCTTCATAGTTGGGTTCAAAAAGGGCTGCGCCACCTCCATCACCAAAAATGATACAAGTTGTACGATCGGTATAATCTATAATAGAAGACATTTTATCTGCTCCTATTACTAATACTTTTTTATATCTTCCGGATTCTATATAGCTGGCTGCAGTAGACATTCCATATAAAAAACTGGAACAGGCTGCTTGCAGATCATAAGAAAATGCATTAACGGCACCTATTTTAGAAGCAGTGTATGCCGCGGTTGCCGCAACGGGAAGATCTGGTGTAGCGGTAGCAAAAATCACTAAATCTATCTCTTTAGGGTCAAGATTCCTTTTAGCAATTAGATCTTCTGCCGCCTTGATACCTAAGTAAGAAGTTCCCTTATCCTTATCTTTTAGTATTCTACGTTCTTTAATACCTGTACGACTGGTTATCCATTCGTCGTTAGTGTCAACCATAGTTGCTAATATATCATTAGTTAACACATAATCTGGCACGTATGCGCCTACAGCTGTAATAGCGGCTGTGATTTTACTCATATCTTAGTTTTAGTTTCGCAAACTATAGCGCAAAAATGCGCTGAAAAATTCGTTGAAATTACTAAATTCTACACAAATATGGCGCAAAATAACTGGATTTTGACACATATTCAACTAAAAACAAAAAAACTCTCACATTTGTGAGAGCTTTCTTTAAGATTTTAACAGTATCTTTAAGCTACTTCTTCTTCAGTATTATCGATAACGATCTGTCCACGGTAATATAATTTACCTTCGTGCCAGTGTGCTCTGTGATATAAATGCGCTTCTCCTGTAGTAGGGTCAGTAGCTATTTGAGGAACGGTAGCTTTATAGTGTGTTCTTCTTTTATCTCTTCTGGTTTTCGATATTTTTCTCTTAGGATGTGCCATTGCTTAGCTATTATTTATCGTTTAATAAGTTTTTTAATTTATCCCAACGAGGATCTGTTTCCTCATCTTCGTCTACTATTGTTTTTTCTTTTGGACTTAATTCTTCTAGTTTTTCAAGTATGTCGGATTGTAATGTACCGTTTTTTACCCCTGGATGAACTCTTTTGGATGGTATAGCCAAAACAATAAGTTCATAGATATATTGTTGAACGTTTATTTCATATTCTCCATAAGGAAGTATAAGTAGCTCCTCGTTTTCATCATTATATTCTTCTCCAAACTTTACTACTAAAAAAATTTCATTTTTAATAGGCAAGTCAAAGGGTTCATTAGTAAGGTCACAGTTTACATTTACAGTTCCTGTTGCTGTAAACTGAAGTTCTAACATCGTTGTTTTTTTGTTAAACTCCAGAGCAACATTTATTGCAGATGCATTAAATTCGTCGTACTCAAAATGTTCAAAGAACGTATTCTCAATTTGAAACTCAAACTGGTGTAATCCTTGCTTCAGCCCAACAAAAGGAATAGTATACTCTTTAAGTTGTTTCATTTCATCATCAGTTTCAAGGGCCTATCGATTTGATAAAGGCGGGTGCAAAGATAATAAAATTTTGTTACGAAAGTATTTTTGTAAACAAAATTATATCAGATTGTTAGTTATTTAGTTTGTCTGTTTATTTTTGAATGCTTATGTGTTGTAGGTATTTTTATATTTAAAGAGAAAAGTAACCCTGTTCTATACCTTGTTTATACATATTAATGAGCGTCTATAATTTACTCTCTTGCACCTTTATTTTGTACTTTTCTGGGTTGTCTTTTCAAGGGGTTTTTAGTTAATTCGAGGTATTCTTGTCTGTTTTTGTAGATTTTTAATGCGGCAAAAACTGCCTCTTTAAAAGAACTGTTATCAGCTTGATTTTTACCTGCGATTTCAAAAGCAGTACCATGATCTGGAGATGTTCTTACCTTGTTTAATCCAGCAGTATAGTTTACTCCTTTGCCAAAAGAGAGTGTCTTAAAAGGGATTAGTCCTTGATCGTGATACGAAGCAACTATGGCATCAAAAGACTTATAGTTATTGGATCCAAAAAAGCTATCTGCTGCATATGGGCCATATACTAATTTACCAGATTCATTAATTTTTCGAATGGTTGGTTTTAGAATTTCTTCATCCTCTTTGCCAATAACTCCATTGTCCCCGCTATGTGGGTTAATGCCTAGTATGGCTATTTTTGGTTTTGATATAGCAAAGTCTTGTTTAAGTGCTTGGTAAATGGTGTTTATTTTTTGTTCTATTAATTCTGGAGTTATAGTATCTGCAATATCTTTTACAGCAACATGATCGGTAAGTAAGCCTACCTTTAGGTCTTCTGTGATCATAAACATTAAGCTGTTTCCTTCTAGTTCCTGGTTAAGATAATCTGTGTGTCCAGGAAATTTAAATTCTTCGGATTGGATGCTGTGCTTATTAATAGGAGCGGTTACCAATACATCAATTTCGTTGTTTTTTAGAGCTTGAGTCGCAGCGGTAAGAGATTTGATTGCATAGCTTCCTATTTTTTCATCTTCTTGTCCAAAATTAATATTTACAGCTTCTTTCCACACATTAAGAACATTTACTTTACCGTCCAAAATCTGAGAAGTCTTATCTATGCCATGAAGGTTTGTAGTGCTTTTGTAATGTTTTTTTAAAAAAGAAAGAATTTTTACTGAGGCAAAAATTACCGGAGTACAGAAATCTAACATTCGCGAATCTTCAAAAGTCTTAAGCACTACTTCGCTTCCTATGCCATTTAGGTCTCCAATAGAAATTCCTAATCTTATTTTTTCTTCTTTCTTCATTATATAAACTACTTTATCCATATTTTTGAAATCTAAAATCAGACCTCAAAGGTTATGGCTACAAATTTAACTAAATAATTTGCATTTATGTTTACAGGAATCATCGAAGAATTAGGAACAGTTACTTCTTTAGTTACTAATAAAGGAAATCTGGATATAACTATACGTGCTAATTTTACTTCAGAATTAAAGATTGATCAAAGTGTAGCACATAATGGAGTTTGTTTAACAGTGGTGTCTATACATGGGGATACCTATACTGTAACAGCTATTAAAGAAACTTTAGATAAAACAAATCTTAGTGCTCTTACTACTGGTACAGTTGTAAATCTAGAAAGAGGTATGAAATTAGGGGATCGTCTGGATGGACATATTGTGCAAGGGCATGTGGATCAGACTGCGATATGTACTGCTATCAGCGAGGCTGACGGTAGTTGGTATTTTACTTTTAGTTATGACCCTACGTTGTATAATATTACTATCGAAAAGGGATCTATAACAGTAAACGGAGTTAGTTTAACAGTGGTTAATTCTAAAAAAGATTCGTTTAGTGTAGCGATCATTCCTTTTACTTATGCATATACTAATTTTAATACTTTTAAGGAAGGAACAGTGATTAATTTAGAGTTTGATGTAATCGGTAAATATGTAAAGCGAATTACAGAATTAGCATAAAAAAGTAGATCGGTAGTTATACTAATTCTACTTCATTAAATTTAAAAAGTGAAACTCTGTTTGTTTCTATTTTTAAAAGAACTCCTCCTAAATCACTTAAAGTAGCGCAGGATTCGAAATCCAATACTTTGCCAAAATATTGGCTTTTTGCATCAATTACTTTGTACTGCATGGTTTTATATTTTGATTTGTTTTCTCTTTTTTATAACAGTGGTTCTTTCCCCAAAAAACATACTATACTTATATCAAAGATTAAAGTAAATGTAAGAGTCAAATTTGATATCTAAAAATAAACTTATTATGTTTTATTAACAGATATTGTGTTTTTGTAGTTTTTAAATATCTGTTTTTTAGTTGATTGTATATGTTTTTGATAATGTGACATGGTAGGTAAGGTGAGTTGTTTTGAAAAAAACAAGAGCATAAATTCTTTAAATATAGTTGGAATTATTCCAAATTTTGTATTTTTACAATGGAATATTTCCATATGTCTATTTGTTGATTTATCAAAAATTTAAGTCTTTTTGCTTTTTATTAGGTTTATTTTTTAGACTCTTGGCATGTGTTTTGTAAAACCTGAAATAATCTAAAAAAAGCGTATGACTATGGTAATATAAATACCTAATGTAAATGATTCTTATGATATGAGTGGTGTTAATTATGAAATACAAAATAGAAAACTACAATCGTATAAGCATACTTTTGATTATAATTTTTGTAAAAAAAAGTATGATGAATATGCGTGTATGTCTTTAAAAAAATTCAGAGAATGTTTAAAAGATTCTCAAAAATTGGGGGAGATAGGTCATTTATGCTGTTTTATTTTATGGGTAAAAAACAAAGCAAAGCATGAGTATAGGGATAGTCTGGGAGATTATGGTTTAATTCATCTGCTTTTTCATTGTATAGAAGATAAGCATCATGTAGAGGTGCATGCAGAATATATACATATGTTGTTTAAAGAGGATATTAAGTTGGTGTAGTTTTTAATAGGGTCTATTAAAGCCTTCAGAGCCCAGTTTAGAGGTGTAAGAAACGTAGGTTTCTTCTTATTTAGGCTATCAACTATTTTTGCTTAAGTGCTAAATCCCACAACTTTTGGGCTTGATCCGTAATTAGCTTGCAATATTGAGAACGAATGTATGCAAATCGTATGCGCATTAAAAAAGCCTTACATCTCTGTAAGGCTTATAGTTACTTGTGGTCCCACATGGGCTCGAACCATGGACCCCCTGATTATGAGTCAGGTGCTCTAACCAGCTGAGCTATGGGACCTAAAACGAGCGCAAATTTAAACATTTGATATAAACACGCCAAACATTTTTTATATAATTTTGAATATCTTTTTTATACCGGTAAGTAAAATCCTGTAGATGCTTTAGTTTTCTCCTTGATTTACAGGTTTTTCCTGACATAATTCTATCAAAACCCCATTGGTGCTTTTTGGGTGTAAAAAGGCAACTAATTTGTTATCGGCACCAGATTTAGGAGTTTTGTTGATTAATTGAAAGCCTTCTTTTTCTAATCGATCCAATTCTATTTCGATATTTTCTACATCAAAAGCAATATGATGTATACCTTCTCCTTTTTTTGCTATAAATTTTCCGATAGGGCCATCCTCATTGGTGCTTGCCAATAACTCTATCTTACTGTCGCCTACTTTAAAAAAAGAAGTAAGTACGGCTTCGCTTTCTACAGCCTCTTGTTTATATGGGGGTACTCCCAAAAGTTTTTCATATAGTTTATTTGCTTGCTCTATATCTTTTACAGCAATGCCTAAGTGTTCTATTTTCTTGATAGGATTCATTTTTACTGTTTATAACGTATCCAATAAAAGTACAATTATTCTTGTTGGTAGCACAAAACTGCATAAAAACATTTTTTTATATCTCTAAACCCAGTATGAACTCATTACATAGCCTATATTTTATAAAAAAAACAACTCCCGAGGTAACTAATCTCAGGAGTCTAAATTGAAACATAATTGTATTTACACAAACTCAACTTATACTAATCATGGCAGTTTCAATTGTATTGTTATTTCTACAAACTTGTGTTTTTTACTTTAAGTATATTTGTACGTATATAACGTATTACACTTACGGTTACCCTATGCTTTTTAATGATTTTAGCGAATATTTAACATTTTTCATTTATTTTAAGTACCGATAAATAAATTCTTTTTTAAAGCTTTAGCTAAAAAATCCTATGAAACAACAAATGCTTTAATTTATTATCTTTTTTGAAAGGCCTTAATCTATCCCATTTCGAGTGCTTACGACAAAATTCAAACAACAAATGATATAATCTAAGTTTTTAAAAACAAAACCGCTCTATGTCTTAATGATTTTAATATGTATTTTTGTGCTATGGAAACAAACAGACAGAAAAAAATTGCAGGAGTATTGCAACAAGATGTAGCAGATGTAATACAAATTGCGTTGCGAGAAGCAGGAGTGCAAGGGATATTGGTTTCTGTAACCAAAGTAACTGTAACAACGGACCTATCTATAGCAAAAGTGTATATGAGTATTTTTCCGCATCAGGAAGGTGAAAAGGTATTAAAAGAAGTAAATGCGGTAAAATCACAAATAAAACACAAAGTAGCACAGCGCACCAAGCACCAGTTGCGCCGTATGCCAGAGCTATCGTATTTTATAGACGATTCTTTAGAGTATATTTCTAATATAGAAGAAGCAGTAAAAGGTAAAGACGATCCTATAAATAATCCCGAACTTCTGGAAAGACGTAAAAAGAAGTGAATTTTTCGTACTACATCGCAAAGCGATATTTATTTTCACCTGGTAGCAGTAATGCCATTAATATCATTACCATTATTGCAGCTACAGGAGTGGTAATAGGTTCAATGGCTTTGTTTTTGGTACTTTCGGGATTTGCAGGGCTTAAAGATTTTAGTCTTCAGTTTTCTACCTATTTTGATCCCGATCTAAAGATTTTTCCAGAAAGTGGAAAAACATTTACGTTTACCAAAACCCAAAAAGAAAAACTTACTAAGTTAGATGGTGTTGCCCATTTTTCTGAAATTGTAGAAGAACGTGTCTTTTTAGACTATCGAAATAAACAAAAAACTACATTTATAAAAGGAGTAGATGTTAATTACCCTAAGGTTATCTATACCGATAGTATTATAATGTATGGAGAGTGGTTGACCAATAACGATTTTCAGATAGTTGCAGGTAATAGTATTAGTAGAGAACTTAGTATGGTGCCAGAGCAAACCTATACCAATTTGCTTAGCATCTACGTTCCTAAACCCGGAAAAGGTATCCCTAGTGATCCATCTAAAGCATTTAGTTCAGAAAAAGCAGTAACCATTGGTATTTATAGTGTAAACGAGGAGCTGGATAAAAAATATATTTTTGCTACTATAGGTATGGTTCGTAAGTTGCTGGAGTTGTCAGAGAATAAAGTAACCCATATTGAACTTAAATTGTCTCCGCAAGCAAATGAAGAGGAGGTTAGGCAAAATTTACAATCCATACTGGATACTAAAGTGATTATAAAAAACAGGATGCAGCTTAATGATACGTTGTATAAGATGCTAAATACCGAAAATTTGGTTTCCTACCTGGTAATCACCTTGATCGCCGTTATTGCATTGTTTAATGTTGCGGGAGCTATTATAATGATGATTATTGATAAAAGAAGTAATGTAAAAACATTATACAATGTTGGAGCATCTTTGGTAAGTATTAGAAAAATATTTTTGTTTCAAGGTTCTCTTATGACTGTTTTAGGAACTTTACTAGGATTACTTTTAGGATTAATACTCATTGTGTTGCAGCAACAATTTGGGCTATTAATGATCACTCCATCACTGCCATACCCAACTCGCATAACCGTTATGAGTTTTATTGTTGTATTTTTTACAATTACTGTAATCGGTTTTATAGCTTCATTATTAGCATCTAGTAGGATTAATCAAAAACTGGTTAGTTAATATTGATATATGTATTTGGGTGTTCGGACGGGCTATCCGTTTTTACTCCTCGATACGTTGCTCCCTCGCCAAGCTTATTCTGATTTTGCCGAAAGGCTTAGTGTAAATAGTGCTCTGAGGTAACTCGAAGGGCAAGTAAACATTTAACTTTATTATGTTACATTTTCTGGTTTTACATTTTGTCTCCTAAAATAGATTCCATTCTTCAACGGAATGACAATGACTGTGTATTCTTTATTACTTTTTAGTACAATACATTCAATTTTTTGTCATTCCAGCGTAGGCTGGAATCCATTTAGCGTTAGGATTATTAACAATAGATTCCAGCCTACGCTGGAATGACAAAAACCAATAGTGCCCTGAGGTAACTCGAAGGGCAGAATAGTAAAGTGCTTAGGGAAAGGAAACTGAAAGAGCAATGTTTCTATACAAATTCGAATCCTTTAAACGTAGATTCTACTTCATCAAAAGCAGCAAATACATCTTCAGGTAAATCGCTGGTTACCATCTTGGTTCGATGCTCTTTAAAATGCGGAATCCCTTTAAAGTAATTAGTATAATGTCTTCGGGTTTCAAAAACACCTAGTTTTTCTCCTTTCCAGTCTATTGCCATTTGCAAATGTCTGCGTGCTGCAGAAACACGCTCCTCTATGGTCGGAGGAGATAAGTGCTCGCCTGTCTTAAAGTAGTGTTTAACTTCTTTAAAAAACCAAGGATAACCAATGCTTGCCCTACCGATCATAGCACCATCTAAGCCATATTGATCCCTCATTTCCATAGCGCGTTCTGGAGTATCCACATCACCATTGCCAAATACAGGAATATGCATTCTAGGGTTATTTTTTACATCGGCAATAGGCCGCCAATCCGCATTACCTTTATACATCTGCGCTCTGGTTCGACCATGTATGGCGATTGCTTTGGCTCCTACATCTTGTAATCGTTCTGCTACTTCTATAATTTTTATAGAATCATGATCCCATCCCAATCGGGTCTTTACCGTTATTGGTAATTTAGTGTGTTCTACCATCGCTTTGGTAAGCGATACCATAAGATCTATGTCTTTAAGTATCCCCGCTCCAGCACCTTTACTGACCACTTTTTTTACAGGGCATCCAAAATTAATGTCAATAATATCTGGTCCAGAAGCTTCTACAATCTCTACAGATTTTAACATCGAATCTAGATTGGCACCAAAAATCTGAATTCCCACAGGACGTTCTTTTTCATAAATATCCAGTTTCATTACACTTTTTGCCGCATCTCGAATCAGCCCTTCGCTGGATATAAATTCGGTGTATACCACATCAGCACCTTGCTCTTTGCATAATGCGCGAAAAGGTGGGTCGCTTACATCCTCCATTGGTGCTAGCAACAAAGGGAATTCTCCTACATCTATGTCTCCTATTTTGGCCACGGGATTTGTTTTTTTGGCAAAAGTACAAATTCTTTCAGACCTCACAGGTCTTCAAGACCTGTGAGGTCTAAAAATATAGTAGGAGATAGTATAAACCTTCTAAAATCGATTATATTTGCAAGTCATTAAGAGCGTGAATACTGCGTGAGGGATAGAAGCAAGCTACCATGTAGCGCGTATAGCCCGACCTGTAATGCAATGTAAGGTCATGCCCTTAATTATTTTGAAAAAAGATGAATTACCTTTAAACAGGTACTTAAATTAGGATTAGCATACCAAACGAAACGATTATGTAGAGTAGATGGTATATAAGACAAGAGAAACCATACATGAAAAACATTAGAAATTTTTGCATTATAGCACATATCGACCACGGTAAAAGTACGTTGGCAGATCGATTATTGGATTTTACAGGTTCTGTAACTGCTCGCGAAGCACAAGCACAACTTTTGGATAGTATGGATCTGGAACGGGAGCGAGGTATTACTATCAAAAGTCATGCGATACAGATGGAGTATATGTATAAAGGTGAAAAATATATTTTAAACCTTATTGATAC
The DNA here is from genome assembly GCF_000430665.1 of Aquimarina muelleri DSM 19832. Classification (GTDB taxonomy): domain Bacteria; phylum Bacteroidota; class Bacteroidia; order Flavobacteriales; family Flavobacteriaceae; genus Aquimarina; species Aquimarina muelleri. The sequence continues at coordinate 70,387 of NZ_AUML01000009.1, forward strand.
TCCTGGTCATGTGGATTTTTCTTACGAGGTTTCCCGATCTATCGCAGCTTGTGAAGGAGCTTTGCTTATTGTAGATGCTGCACAAAGTATACAAGCACAAACCATTTCTAATTTATATCTGGCATTAGAGAATGATCTGGAGATTATACCAGTACTTAATAAAGTAGATTTACCTAGTGCAAATCCAGAAGAGGTAACCGATGATATTGTAGATCTATTAGGGTGTGATCCAGAAGATGTAATTCCTGCCAGTGCCAAGACAGGTATTGGGATCGAAGAAATATTAACTGCAGTTATCGAACGAATTCCTGCGCCAAAAGGAGTAGAAGACGAACCATTACAAGCATTGATTTTTGATTCGGTATACAACCCTTTTAGAGGAGTAGAAACTTATTTTAGAGTAGTAAACGGAGAAATTAAAAAAGGACAACAGATAAAATTTGTTGCTACAGGGAAGAACTATTTTGCAGATGAGGTTGGAACTTTAAAACTAAATCAGGTTCCTAAACAGGTTATCAAAACTGGAGATGTAGGGTATCTTATTACAGGTATTAAAGATGCTCGTGAGGTAAAAGTAGGAGATACTATTACCGATGCTAAAACTCCTACAAAAAATGCAATTGCTGGTTTTGAGGATGTAAAACCTATGGTGTTTGCGGGTATATATCCTGTGGATACCGAAGATTATGAAGAACTTCGTAGTTCTATGGAAAAACTACAACTTAATGATGCATCTCTGGTATTTGTACCAGAAAGTTCTGCAGCCTTAGGTTTTGGTTTTAGATGTGGGTTTTTAGGAATGTTACACATGGAGATTATTCAGGAACGTCTGGAACGCGAATTTAATATGACCGTTATCACTACGGTACCTAACGTATCCTATCATGCCTTTACTAATAAAGATCCAGACGATATAATTATTGTTAATAATCCATCAGATTTACCAGATCCATCTTCGATGAATCGTGTCGAGGAACCTTATATTAAAGCTTCTATTATTACCAAATCTGATTTTGTGGGTTCTGTAATGTCGTTGTGTATCGAAAAACGGGGAGAGATTACCAATCAAACCTATTTAACTACAGAGCGAGTAGAATTAACTTTTGATATGCCATTGGCAGAGATTGTTTTTGATTTTTATGATCGTTTAAAAACTGTGTCCAAGGGGTATGCCTCTTTTGATTATTCTCCTATTGGTCTTAGAGCTTCTAAATTGGTAAAAGTAGATATCTTGCTTAATGGTAATATTGTAGATGCATTATCTGCATTATTACATAAAGACAATGCCTATGATATTGGTAAAAAGATATGCGAAAAGTTAAAAGAATTAATCCCTCGTCAACAATTTGATATCCCTATACAAGCAGCGATCGGAGCTAAGTTTATTGCTCGTGAAACGGTAAAAGCCCTGCGTAAGGATGTAACGGCAAAATGTTATGGAGGAGATATTTCTCGTAAGCGTAAATTATTAGAAAAGCAGAAAAAAGGAAAAAAACGTATGCGTCAAGTAGGTAACGTAGAAATCCCTCAAGAAGCATTTATGGCAGTCCTTAAGCTTAACGATTAAACTATAAATACACACCGTAGTAGATCGTTTTTAATCTGTATTGGAATTATAATTTCATAAAGGTTACATTCAAAAATCAAAATATATTTTTGCAAGAACATTATGTGGTCTTGCAATAAATCAGGATAGGGATTACTATAAGCATATACAAAATCCTTAAAAATAGGAATTGGTTTTTATCCAAACTAAAGATACATGACAGAAAGAGATAAATATTTTATGGGTAGAGCTATTGCGGTAGCCGAACAAGGAATGAATTCTAATACAGGAGGCCCTTTTGGAGCTGTAGTTGTAAAGGATGATCAAATAATAGCAGAGGGATGTAATAGTGTTACCTCTACCAATGATCCTACTGCTCATGCCGAAGTGGTTGCTATACGAGAAGCGTGTAGAAAATTAAAAACATTTCAGTTAGAGGATTGCATCATTTATACTTCGTGCGAACCTTGCCCGATGTGCCTTGGTGCAATTTATTGGGCAAGACCCCAAAAAGTGTTTTATGGTTGTACAAAAGAAGATGCAGCGGCTATTGATTTTGACGATCAGTTTATTTATGATGAATTAGATAAAGGAATAGATAACCGACAAATCAATTTTATTGGGTTAATGCGCGAAGAAGCTGTTGCAGTCTTTAAACAATGGGAAGAAAAAATGGATAAAACCGCATATTAGTATATGTTAATATGCAGTTTTTTGATTAAAAATAATTTATATATTAATCAAAGCTTTTTTGGCTAGAATCATTTTTTCTAACATATATTCTACCCCATTTTCATTATTACTTTTTGTAGTGTAGTTGGCAATAGCTTTAACATTGGGATGTGCATTTTCCATTGCAAAACTGTATGTAGCTCTGGTCATCATCTCTATATCATTATTATAATCTCCAAATACCATAGTTTCTTCTGGGGATATATTATAACTTTCTTGTAGTTGTTGTAATGCATAACCTTTATTGGCAAGATTGTGAGAAAGATCTAGCCAAATCTCTCCAGACACCTTTACTTTTAAACTATTTTCGAGATGTTTAAAAGCTGGATACAGATATTCTTCTGCTCCTTTTTGATTACAAATAGCAATTTTAAGGTATTGATCATCGGTGATATCTGCAAGATTTTCAACTATTTGATAGCGATCATAAAACTCGCTAAACATATCTATAAAACTTTGTTCATGGTTATCGACGTACCCGCATTTTCGCCCACATAAAACAACTTGTGAGCCTTTTAGAGTTTTAATAATCTCTAATAATTCCAGATACGTTTGGCGATCAATCTCTGTAGTTTGCAATTCATTATCTTGTCGCATAGTTAATGCACCATTTTCTGCAATAACATAAATATCATCTTTAATAGGTTTTAGCTTATTGATAATACTATAATATTGTCTACCGCTAGCAGCAACAAAAGTTACCCCAAGGCTACGTAATTCTTCAAAGAGTTCAAAGAAATGTTGACTTACTTCTCCTTTACTATTAAGAAGTGTGCCGTCCATATCTGTAGCAACCATTTTAATCTTAGCTAAATCCATATTGATTTATAATTTATAAGATGCAAAGGTATGTAGTTACCATAAATAGAATATGGTGGCACTGTGAAATTTGTATTAAATTAGCAAAAACTTATAAAATATTATCTTTTATTGAAAATTCTACAATTTGAATAGGTTTTTAAGCCTAATACAATTTGTGAAGTAGTATGTTTTTTTGTTTTTAAGATAGATATATTTATCAATATGTATTTTATACTCACTTAAATTTGGAAATCTTGCAATAATAAACGGTACAGATTCTAAGGGAATAAGAAATACGATAATTTAAAAAATAAAAATAGGAAATGAAATTTTTTCAGAAAGAGATCCAATTCTCTCCTTATCCAAGGGGATTTCACCTTATAACCAAACAGGTAGTTACAGAAATTACTGAAATCAAAGATATTAAAATAGGCCAATTACAGGTGTTTATTAAACACACTTCTGCCAGTATTACTATAAACGAAAATGCAGATGCTACAGTACGTGAGGATTTTGAAAGCCATATGAATATCATGGTTCCTGAGGGAGCACCTTATTATAAACATACCTACGAAGGGCCTGATGATATGCCAGCTCATATTAAAGCTTCATTACTAGGAGCTTCGGTTCTTATACCAATTACGAATGGGAGATTAAATATGGGAGTTTGGCAAGGTATTTATTTGTGTGAGCATAGAGATTATGCAGAAGGCAGAAGTTTAATTTTAACTGCTTATGGAATGGGGTAATTTGTTTCGAAAGCCTAAAAAACCCTTCACAAATCACAATTTTGAGCGTTCTGAAGGGTTTAATGTTATACTTGATTTCAAGATATATGTTACTATTTTAAAACCAATTTGCCCAAGGAATTCTGGATAGCATAAGAATCCATGCAATAGTATAAAAAATAGCTAATATTTTAAATTTTGGTGTAGAGGTAAGCTTTTTCTTGTGTTTAGAATATCCCATAGTGATAAAAACAATAGTTAAAATCATTACCATAGGATGCTCTACATTATATAATCGTAGAGTAGCATCTTTCATGATTTCGCCTACTTTATGAGTTCCTGAGAACCAGACAACAAGGGGGGATACAAAGAAAATAATAATACCTATTAAAAGTTGAATATGCGTTACAATAAGCGCAAATAAAGAAATTCTAAAATCTTTTGGGCCATATTCTTTTTTGGTAAAGAACCCAATAAGTGCATTGATTGTAGCTAAGGTAACAACAAGAACAACAAGATAAGCCCAATAAGAGTGAACGATTTGAATAGCTTCGTACATAATGAGGTGTTTAGTTTATTCAAAGGTACATATAATGCATAAAAAAACCTCGTTTTTAAAAAAACAAAGAATTATGATTATTATGTATTTCTCACAAAACAAAAAGATCTTTTATTGGACTAAAACTATAAACAGATGCTTCTTACTCTAGTGCTTCTTGTGGGACTTCTCCTGTTAAGGTTTGTAAAAACAAATGAATCTCATTTACTTGTTGTGAACTCAATTTTTGGTTTAATTGCGTCTCTCCCATAATAGCAATGGCTTTTCTAAGATTTTGGACACTACCATCATGAAAGTAAGGTGCGGTTTTTTCAATATTACGTAATGATGGAACTTTAAATACATATTTATCTGCTTCATTTTTGGTAAGATCAAATTTACCATTATCAATATTTTTGCTTTTTGTGTGATCCCAATAATTTACGGTAAGTCCAAATTTTTGGTACATATCCCCTCCTAATAATGCTCCAGAATGACAAGTGGTACAGCCAACACTTATAAAGGTTTCCATACCTTGTTTTTCGTATTTATTTAATGCAGAATTTTCGCCTGCTATATAAGTATCAAATTTAGATGGGGTAATTAGTTTTCGCTCAAAAGCGCCAATGGCTTTTTCTATATTTTTATAGGTTATAGGTTGTTTTTCCTTGGGGAACGCTTTGCCAAAAAGCTCGATGTATTCGTCAATTTTAGATATTCGATCTACCACTACTTTTTCGCTGGGCATTGCCATTTCTATAGGGTTTAAGATTGGGCCTCCTGCCTGTGCTTCTACATCGGGTTCGCGTCCATCCCAAAATTGGGATATATGTAGTGCAGCATTAAGAGTTGTAGGAGAGTTGCGTCCTCCTGGCTTACCATCATTACCTATCGAAAAAGATAGGTTGTCTACCCCATACGTTTTTAAATTATGACAGGTATTACAACTTTGTGTATTGTCCTTAGAGAGTCTTTTTTCATAATACAATTTTTTACCAAGAACTACTTTTTCATGAAAAATGGGATTGTTTTTATTTTCGGCTATCTTGGGCAATGCTCCAAAGGTTTTCCGAGCTTTTTTGTCGATTTCTGATGTTGTCTCTGATTTAGTTCCAATAGAAACCGGAACATAGTCTTTGTCTTTTTGTTTGGAATCCTTTTTGCATCCTATGCACAGTGCAAGGATAAGAACCCATTGAAATACGTTTTTCATGTTGTTAATTTTGTGTTAGATATATATGTCAAAGTTGGTTTTCTTACTGTCGTTATACTATAGTAATGCTTACAAAATAATTGCTGTTTTTTTAGAAAAAATATAAATGCTTAAAAAGTAAAGCCTCAAACGATTTTGAAGTAGTTTATTTCTTTTGGTTAAAAAAGAATAATGAGGATTAGAAATTAAAGTATAAAAATGCTATTTTTTTAAGTAGCAATTGGGGGTAGGGGGATAAATAAAAAGCAAAGGAAACAAGCTCGAAGTACTGAGAAACAACCCCAGAGGGCGAAGAAACATACTCGGAGTGTTAGGAAACCTTACAGGAGAGCCAGGAAACATGCTCGGAGTATCAGGAAATATTACAGGAGAGCTAGGAAACATCCTCGGTGTGTTAGGAAATAAGGTCGGAGTCCTGAGAAACTTCTTCGGAGAGTCAAGAAATAACCTCAGAGTCCTAAGATATAAGGTTTAAGTATCAGAAAATATACCGAAACGTTTAAAAAAAATGTAAAAAAGATGGGGTAAAAACACAAAGTTCCGAAAAATGAAACTAATATATTTTAATATTGTGCTGTTAAACATAAAATAATAACTTTTAAAATTTACTTTATTTATGAAACAGACACAAATCAATCGGTTAGAAATGGCTCAAGCAACCGATAACCATCTAAATTTGCATACAGCTATATGGAACACTATTCCTGTTTTTGGAGAAACCAAAAATAGATTAGCACAGCTTATTTCTGAAATCAAAGAAACGGCCAAAGATCAAAATGAAGCTCAGGTATTTATAGGAAGTTCACAGCGTGAAATTAAAAAAACAATTGCAGATAAAATGGATATTATCGATGATGCAATCCAATCGTATGCCGAAGATACCGAAAACGCAGAGTTACTATCCCGATCCAGTAATACCGCTTCCGATTATTTTAAGTTACCTAACGAAGACTTCGAAACCAAAGTGCTTGCTATGATTCAACTTTCTGAAGATACTTTGCCAGCAATGCAAGAGTATGGAGCGACACAAGAAGAGATCGAAGATGTAAAAATCTTGGCAAATAATTTTCTGGAAAAAAGACAAAAACCAAGAGCTTTTCAAATAGCTTCTAAAGTAGCTACCTTAAGCTTGGACGATCAATTTAAAGAAATAACACAAATCTTAAAAAGACTGGATAGGTTAATGAAACGATTTAAATCCTCTCACCCTACATTTTATATAGGATATAATTCTTCTAGATTAGTGGTAGATAAGTGATATCCAAAGGGGTATAAAAGCAAAAAACCTCGTTCGATTATCGAACGAGGTTTTTTTTTAAATATAATTTTTATATCTTAGAAGTTGTAACGTAAACTTACATTCCAAGTCCGACCATAACCAAAACGACCATTGTTTGAAGTATTAACACCTTTATAATTCTCTTCGATATTTGAAGAAGCTTCTTCATTACCAAAAACAGATTCTAAATATACTTCATCAAATACATTATTTAAATTAAAACGAAATTGTATGGAATTTTTATCTTCCTTTCCAACTAAAACTTTGTATGACAAGCCAGTGTCAACAGTGTTATATGAAGGTAATGCTAATGATTTTTTAGTTAAAGATCCTTGAGAATATAGATCATTGTACCAATTCCAATTGGCATCTATTACAAATCTTGGGGCTATTATGTATTTTGAAGAGATTCCAGCAGTAACCTGAGCTGCTCCTCCAACTTTAAAGCCATCAATTTTAATTTCTTCTTTTTCTCCTTTTTCAGTTCCATTTCCATCAAAAGTTCTTTGACTCGCATTTCCATCATATACCCAATCTCCTATAGAAATGAATCCATTTAATCGAAGGTTTTCAAAAGGACTTGTCAGTACCTCTAATTCAACGCCTTTATGTATTTGTTTTACACCTTGAGTTTGGTAAGACTCATATTCCGTGGTTTCTTGATCTTCACCGTTGTTATCTAATACGGTTCTGTTATCCCAGATTGTGTGATAAGCATTTAAGTTTGCAGAGATTTTTTCTCCTTTAAATTGATATCCTACCTCAAGTCCAGTAATAGTCTGGTTGTCAACAGCAGGGTTTATTAAATTTACAGATTCTCTAATATTATCAAATAAATCATCATGAAATGGTTGACGAGAATAATATCCTGCATTAGCAAATACTTTATGGGCATCAGATATTATATAGGCCGCACCTCCTTTTATATTATACCCTATATTAGATACTTTATCGGATTTTGTTTCTTTTTCATAGTTAAAAGAGTCTGTTACTTGATGATCCTGATTAGATATAGATCCTTGAAAAAAAGCAGAGAATGAATCTTTCGAATATTCTAATTGCCCAAATGTACCATAATAGGTTATTATCTCTTCATAGTTATATCCAAAACGTTGGTTATTATCTTTATTTGGGTTAAATACCATATTCCAAGGGTTAATACCTCCATAAGAATTTGTTAGAGAATACTCACCTAAGAGTTCGCTGTTTGCATCGACAGATTGAACCCCGATGAATTCAGTTACCCCTCTAAAGTGGATACCATTATAAGTTCTTACATCTGCACCAAAATTAAATTCAAGATTATCACTTAATTGTCTATTATAATTAGATATAACACCATACCAGTTGTGATTGTTATAAGAACCTCTAGCATATTGAAGTTCCCCTGTATCACGATCTGTTATAGCAGAAGCAAATGCTCCTCTCCCTAATGAACCATATAGTACTGTAGATAAAGAAGATTGTTCATCTATAGTCCAATCCCAAGCTAAGTTTGAAACAGGTTTGTGATATATATTTCTACCACCTGGATATAGTCCTCCTTCAATTTTATTTGGACTTCCAGCAGCATTGAAATTCCATGAATTATATTTTCTGCCATTTTCTAAAAATTCAGCTATGCTGCCTCTACCAGCTGAAGCATGCCATTGAGGAGCTCCAGTAAGAAGAAAGTTAATAGAATGATTTTCATTTGGTTGATATCCTACCGAAAAAAAGTAAGTTTGCCCTTGTCCCGAAGTAAAGTCAACATAACCATCTCCTTGCCAGTGACCAAATAAAGCAGAAAAAGACCATCCTTTTTCATTAACTCCAGTTGAGTAATATGCTGTAGATTTAGTATAGTTATCATTACCTACCATTTGCTGTATAAATCCTCCTTCTTTATTATCAATAGTCTTAGTAACAATGTTCACAGTACCTCCTACTGATGAAATAGCTAATTTAGAAGATCCTAATCCACGCTGAACCTGTACAGCATTTGCTACATCTAGAACTCCAGACCAGTTAGACCAATACATTTTACCATCTTCCATTCCATTTATAGGTTGACCGTTCAATAAGAAAGCAGTATTTGTTTGATCAAAACCTCTTAAAAACATACTTCCGTCACCAAATCCTCCTCCTTTTATGTTTTGAACAGATGGTGTAGATTTTAGAATTTCAGGAAGATCAAAATTCCCGGTTTTTTCTTGAATTTCAGAAGCTTTGATGGTAGAAACTGCAATTGGTGTTTTTCTGTCTTCTGCTAAATCAACTATGCCAGATCCTACAATCACAATTTCTTCTAAAGAATTGTCAAGGTCTAAACTAATAGTTCCAAGATCCTGATTTCCGTTAGTTACATCAAAAGTGATGTTTTTAGACTTAAACCCTACATAAGAAATATTAATTGTTCCTGTTGGATTGTTTACTTTAATAGAAAATTTTCCATCAAAGTCTGCTGTAGTTCCATTAGAAGTTCTTGCTTCTAAAATATTTGCTCCTGGTAGTGGAGCATTTGATTCGGCGTCAAATACCGTTCCTGTTACTACCCCCTGTGCAAACGTCTCCCCAACGATTGCCATAAGGATTACAACTAATAAAAATGTAATCTTTTTCATGAGTGTTGTTTAATTGTTTGTTTTTTAACTTTTAATAAAAAATAACATAATACTACGTACTTCAAAAATTGTTTAGATCGTACCCAGTTTTATGCTAATTTATAAGATGAATACTCTTTGCAAAAAAACGAATCTTTATGCGCGCATAGTTTATCTTAATGTTAAGTTTTTAACGGATTTTTATTAAGGTTTTCGAGTTGATTTTTGCGCATATAATGTTGGCTTTTAGCAAATTAAAAGTAGTAAAAAGTTATCGTTCAAAAAAATATTAACTAATATTTGATGAATTTTTGCAACAATTATAAAAAAAGGGAGTTAGAGGGTTTTGATTAATCTTCCTTATGTGTTGTAAAGGGTATTAATGACAGCCTCCTTATATACAATATCCTTTGTTAACTATCGAGTTCTTAGATTTATTTTACTCAGTAGTATTAACTAGATATAGAAAGAGTATATCATAAAAATTATCTATTACTTTTTTTCATATATCTTTCTAAAAGTGCATTGGTCGAAGAGTCGTGACTTCCAATTTTTTTACTGCTGATTTCAGATAATATAGAAGTAGCTAATTGCTTACCTAGTTCTACTCCCCATTGATCATAGCTAAAGATGTTCCATACTATTCCTTGTACAAAAATACGCTGTTCATACATCGATATTAATGCTCCTAGATTTTTAGGAGTAAGGGTGTCGATTAAAATGGTAGTAGTGGGTTTGTTGCCTGTAAAAACTTTAAATGGGATTAATTGTTTTAATTTTTCTGGAGATAAGTTTTTGGATACTAAATCGCCTACGACTTCTTTTTCTGTTTTACCATACATCAAGGCTTCTGTTTGTGCAAAAAAATTAGCCATTAACTTATCTTGATGTTCTTGATCTTCAAATAAAGAGTTTTTAAAACCTATAAATTCTGAAGGAATTAGTTTAGTGCCTTGGTGAATTAATTGAAAAAAAGCATGTTGTGCATTTGTTCCGGGTTCTCCCCAGATAATAGTTCCTGTTTGATAAGAGATAGGTTTTCCATTACGATCTACGCTCTTTCCGTTACTTTCCATAATACCTTGTTGTAGATATGCTGGTAGCCTATGTAAGTATTGGGAGTACGGTATTATAGCTTCACTTTCTATATTAAAAAAGTTGTTATACCATATACTTAACATCGCTAGTAATACAGGAATGTTTTCTTCAAAAGGAGTGTTCTTAAAATGTTCATCCATTTCATAAGCTCCTTGTAATAGGGATTCAAAATTTTCAAAACCTACCGATAGACTTATGGATAATCCAACCGCACTCCATAAAGAAAAGCGACCGCCTACCCAATCCCATAGAGGAAAGATATTTTCTTGAGTTATTCCAAAGTTGGTGACATTAGGGATGTTGCTCGATACGGCTACAAAGTGTTTGCTGACAGCATCTTTTGGAGCATTTTTGGTAAACCAGTTTCTTGCTGTAGTAGCATTAGATAAAGTTTCTTGTGTAGAAAAAGTTTTGGATACTACTACAAATAAAGTGGTTTCTGGGTTTAGTTTTTTTAGATTTTGATGTACATGATCCCCATCTACATTAGAGATAAAATGTATGTTAAGATGGTTTTTGTAAAAAGCTAAGGACTCGGTGATCATTGCAGGACCAAGATCGGAGCCTCCAATACCGATATTTACAATATCGGTAAAAGGTTTATTGGTATATCCTTTGCGATCCCCCAAAATGATTTGATTGCTAAAGGTTTTTATTTTTTCTTTTACTTCAGTGATTTCTGGAACTACATTTTTACCATCAATTTTTATAGAATTGGTAGAAGGGGCTCTAAGTGCGGTATGCATAACCGCCCGGCCTTCGGTTTCATTAACAATACTTCCATTAAAATAAAGCTGTATGGCTTCATCAAGTTTTACTTCTTTGGCAAGATCTACTAGTAGCTTTTTGGTAGTAGAGTCTATTCTGTTTTTGGAATAATCTACATAAAAATCTTTCCATATAATCGAAAAATCTTGCGCGCGACTAGGGTCTTGTTTAAAAAAATCTTTGAGATGGGTGTTTTTTATTTTTTGATAATGTGTTTTTAGTGCTTCCCAAGATTTTGTGGTGGTAGGGTTAATAGTTGGTAAAGTCATAATGGATTATAAAATTTCTTTTGGTTTAAAAATAATGTTGTCTAACTCTACTTTTAAAGGTTCAATATGTTTGTAAAATGCTGGTCTAAGACTATCGGCTAATGGTTTTGACGCAGGAAGATCTTCTCTAAATGGGTCTACTTCTTTACCATTTTTCCAGAATCTATAACAGACATGAGGGCCTCCAGTATTACCGGTCATACCTATGTATCCTATAACATCTCCTTGTTTAACAAATTGACCTACTTTTACTGCTTGTCTGCTCATATGCAGGTATTGTGTGTCATAGGTAGCATTATGTCTTATTTTTACATATTTACCATTACCACCTTTGCGTTCGGATTTGGTTACAATTCCATCTGAAGTTGCTAATATAGGGGTGCCAATAGGAGCGGCAAAATCGGTTCCTCTATGCGGTCTTACTTTATTGCCATAATATTTTATTCTACGTTTAAGGTTATAGCGAGAAGAAATTCTACTAAATTTTACTGGAGCAGTAAGGAATGCTCTCCGTAAATTATTTGCCTGGTCATCAAAATAATCGAATACTTTATGAATCGAATCATTCATAAATCTAAAGGCATAAATTGGTTTACCTCTATGTTCAAAATAGGATGCTTTGATTTTATCAACTCCAGCAGGAATGGTATCGTCAATAAATTTTTCGGTATATACTACTTTAAATCTATCTCCCGCCTGTAATCTTGTAAAATCTATAGTCCAAGCATAAATATCTGCCATATTATAGGCAACCAAAAAATTAAGATCCATATCGTCAAATGTTTGCATCAAACTACTATTTATAGTTCCAGAGGCAGTTTTTTCTACGAGTTTTATAGGTTTTTTTCTTTTTTTGGCAATAATACTATCTCTAAAATCAATTACGGTATATTCTATTTTATTATTTTGATATACAAACACTTGGGCTTTTTGTGTAGTGTCTTTGGTTTTAAGAAGCATATAGGGTTTTCCTGCTTGGATTCTGGCGACGTTAAATGTATCTTTAATGGCATTAGTAATTTGAAAAACTTTTGCTCTGCTTATCCCATGAGTATCTAGGATTTCACCAAAGCTATCCCCTGGTTCTATGGTGTCTTTTACAACATTGAAATCATCTAGGATATAACCAAATTCTTTTATTACAGGAGGTTTTTTTTTTGCCTTAGTAATTTCGGGAACTATAGTTTTTTTTTCTTTTTTTTCTGTATTACATGAAAATAATACTACCATTATAAGTAGTAGGTGACCAAATTGCTTCAACTGACGACTGTTTTATTTTGTGGTATTAAATTGATGGGTAACCCATTGCTGGCCCCAGTTTTCTTTTTCTTCCACACTCCAAAGTGTAGGAAAAAATTGTATTTTTTGAAAACTGGGAGGTAAGAATTTTTTCCAATTTGTTCCTCCTGTAGCCAAAACTTCTCCTTTCTCTTTATTGAGATACCTAAAGGCGGCACCCATGTGCATTAATAACCAATTAATATTCACATTAGTGTCAAAAGTACGTAATGCTTCGATAAGGTGCACATTATTTTGCTCTTTTTCTGGTAGTTCAAGGTATTTATGATAAATAGTACTACTTTTTACTTGATGAGCAATACGCATCATTCTTGGAGTGTATCGGTATTCAAACTGTTTTAGAGTGAGTGTTTTTTCTCCAGTTTCTTTATCGGTAGCGCCAGATTTCCAGTATAAATGTTCAAAGATATCTTCTAGAGACTTATTTTCTGAAAACAGTTCTCTTTCTTTAGTATTTACAAGATTAGCTAGTGGAGTAGAATAAATTTCGATTAGTCTAAATTGTACAGATTGAAAACCACTAGCAGGTAGGAGAGACATTCTGTATTTAAGAAACTGTTCTTTATCCATCCCTTTAATCATAACATCAAAAGAATTTATGAGTACTTTAAAATAGCGATTTATTCTATGGATCTTTGTAGTAAAAAATTCTGCAGTTTGTAATTTATCATCCACAATTTGTTTTAGTTCGTGGATAATTAATTTAAAATAGAGTTCTGTAATTTGATGATAGGTAATAAATATTTCTTCGTCAGGAAAATGTGTTTTTGGTATTTGTAAACTTAACAAAGTATCTAAATGAATATAATCCCAATAGGTTAAATATCTATCATGAAGTAATCCATCTAGATATGACCCTAGATCCTGGCCAGAATTTTGAAATTTTTTTTCTAGTTGCTTTATCTTTTCAGCAATCTCAGGTTTTATAATATCATTCATTAATCTACTACAATTTTAAATGGATGCTTAAGCCCTTTAAAGGCGTCTAAATCTGCTTTTATAGAACCTACTAATATATCTGCTTTTATTCTTACTGGCATACGATTATCATCATCACTTATCCATACGGTCATACTTTCTTCTTCTTTAAAAACCCTATCTGCCTGAACGTATGGTCTAAATTTTAAACAAGCAATTTTACCCATTTTTGTTTTAATAATTTCTCTACCCAAGAATTTTAACTTAAAAGGATAATTTTCGTTATCAAAAAACATATTTACATATTGTTCATCTCCTTTTTTTAAGGAGGATGTATTGATCTTATTTCTCAAGTAATAAAATGAGGACATCATGTCTTGCACACCTGGTTTTATAGAGAAATATTTTTTGGTATTATGTTTTTTGTTAAATACTAAAGCTTCATTTTTTTGATGATTAAAGTTGATTTCTATGTCTTTAGTATGTCCTCCTTCATTTATTTTTCGAATAAATCGGTATGGTTTGACCAGGTTTTTATCGATATAAGTTTCGTAATAATCTTCTACTTTAAAAAAGACACTTAAAAAGCCAGAGGACTTACCTATACCAACTATATGATGTACAGGAACTCCATTAAGTTTTTCATCTTTAATTTCAAGTGTAGCATAACTTGCGGTAAATAATCCGTAGTGAATCCTGAATCTAAACCATTCGCCAGAATCAAATGCTTTATGGTTTTCTTGTGCTATAGCAGAAATTGAACTTATTACTAAAAGTAATATTAGGATATACTTTTTCATAGTTTAGGGCATTATTATAATTTAACATACATATAATTAATTATGTAATTACAATATCCATTCCAAAAGTACTATTTAATGTGAAGAGATAAAAATGAATATTGTTATCAAATCTAAAAATATAAACAAAAAGAGAGCCACCACAGCTCTCTTTTTTACTTTTATTAACCAACTAAAAACTTAAATTATGAGAATAATTATTGTTTTAGATATAGGTAGTAACCACTCCACCTACATTTGCAAATGTGAACTTTTTTTGCATAATTATCAAACGAAAACGTTTTTTTATTATTGATTTTAACAAAAAATTATATTGATTGCTTTAAAAATTACATTTTTCTCAAATTTTGAGAAAAATGTAATTTAAGTAAAGAGAGATTTTTGTTATTTAGGACATAGGTTTGTATGATTTTACTGTTTGATCTATTTTTCCAAAAATAGAATTACCTGTTTCATTTTTCATTTCGATTTCGATACGATCTCCAAAACTCATAAAAGGAGTAGAGGCTTTACCATTTTTTATGATTTCTAAACAACGAACTTCTGCTAAGCAACTAGACCCATTAGGGCTACCTTGGTTTGCTACGGTGCCAGATCCTATTATGGATCCCGCCATTAGGGATCTTGTTTTGGCTGCATGAGCAATTAATTGTGCGAAATTAAATGTCATATCAATTCCAGCATTAGGAGAGCCTATGATTTTAGAATTTAATGTAGATATTAATGGTAAATGTACTTTGGTATCACTCCAGGAGTTACCAAGTTCGTCTGGGGTAACTACTACAGGTGCAAATGAAGTCCAAGGTTTTGATTGATAAAACCCAAATTGTTTAGATAGCTCGTTAGGGATTAGATTTCTTAAAGAAACATCATTAATAATTGCTATAAGTTTGATGTGTTTTTGGGCATTTTTTACACTTACTCCTGCGGGAACATCGTCTGTGATTACTGCTACTTCAGACTCAAAATCTATTCCCCAATCTTCATTTTCGATTTTAATGTCATCATTTGCACCAATAAATGCATCTGAAGCTCCCATATATATTAATGGATCTGTCCAAAACGTCTCTGGTAATTCTGCATTTCTGGCTTTTCTTACTAACTCAACATGAGTTACATAAGCACTACCATCTGCCCAATGATATGCTCTTGGAATTGCAGCCATTGCCTGTGTAGGATCAAAATCAAAAGTGTTGGATGCTGTTCCGTTTTGTAATTGTTGATAGATTTTTTCTAGCTTAGGAGCGATAGTATCCCAATTATCTATTGCTTCTTGTAATGTTTTAGAAACCTCAGAAACTCTTATAGCTTTGGTTAAATCTCTATTTACTACTACTAATTGTCCGTCTCGGGTGTCGTTTTTTATTGTTGCTAATTTCATTTTAATATTTTTTTTGGAAAGAGATTACCTGTTGTATACCGTTATTAAGTAATTTATTTTACAGAAAATCTTATGTTTTTTTAAATAAATACAGATTTCTTGTTTGTCAATTATTATAATTGACAAACAAGAAAGAGTAAAAAATAAGGTATTTATAGAGTGCCTCTTTGTTGCTGTTCTCTTTCGATAGCTTCAAACAAGGCTTTAAAATTACCTTTTCCAAAGGATTGCGCTCCTTTGCGTTGTATGATTTCGAAAAACATGGTTGGCCTGTCTAGAATAGGCTTTGTAAAAATCTGAAGTAAATAGCCTTCGTCATCACGATCAATTAGAATACCTAATTCTTTAAGGGGAGCAAGGTCTTCATCTATTTCACCTACTCGATCCAAAACAGTTTCATAATAACTGGCAGGTACGGTAAGAAATTCTATTCCTCGATTTTGAAGTATTGAAACAGTTTCTATAATATTATCTGTAGCCAAAGCCATATGTTGTACTCCTGCTCCGTTATAGAAATCTATATATTCTTCGATTTGAGATTTTTTTCGTCCTTCTGCGGGTTCATTGATGGGGAATTTGATTCGCCCGTTGCCATTACTCATCACCTTACTCATTAAGGCAGTATATTCTGTAGAGATATCTTTATCATCAAAAGATACTAATTGGGCAAATCCCATTACTTTGGCATAGAACTCACACCATTTGTTCATTTCGTTCCAACCGACATTACCGACCATATGATCTATAAATTTTAAACCAGTAGGCTCTGTTTTGTATGGTTTGTTTACTGGCATATATCCAGGTAAAAAAGAACCGTTATAATTTTTTCTTTCTACAAATATGTGAACAGTTTCTCCATAAGTGTGAATTCCTGAAAAAATAACGCTACCATTTTTGTCTTTTTCAACCTTAGGTTCTAAATAAGATTTAGCACCTCGTTTAATAGTTTCTTCATAGCTTTTAGTAGCATCATCTACCCAAAGGGCTATTACTTTTACACCATCTCCATGGGCATTTATATGATCATTAATATCCCCATCGGGTTGTAAAGGAGAGGTAAGAACCAATCGTATCTTATCTTGTTGCATTACATAAGACACACTATCCTTACGTCCTGTTTCTAGACCGGCATAAGCTACTATTTGGAAACCCCAGGCTGTTTGGTAGTAATAGGCGGCTTGTTTTGCGTTACCTACATAAAGTTCTACATAATCTGTTCCTAAAAGAGGCAAAAAATCTTCTGCTTCAGGAATGATTTTTTCTAAGTTTTGAGGTGGTATATTAGTGGACATATTATTTTGTTTTTAATGGTTTAATCCCTCACAGAGGGTTTTTAATTGTTCGAGGATTTTCTCGAAAACAAAATGTGTTTTTGAAAACATACCTCAGAGTTTGTTCTGAGATCGTTGATTAAAAAAATGCGATAGATTTTGTTATGAATAATTAGATTCAATACAACTTACCACATAGCTCTTAAGTGTGCAGTAATATCTTTTCTATAATTTAGCATAATAAATATTTTTAGTTAAAATATTTTACGTTTATCATTCCAACCAAGATTTATGATATTCTTCATCTGCTATCTTCATAGCTTCATCGGTAATCATAAGTGGCTTAAAGGTGTCTACCATAACAGCTAATTCATCTGTTTTGGTTTTACCAATGCTTCGTTCTACTGCTCCTGGATGTGGCCCATGTGGGATACCTGCAGGATGTAAAGAAATATGGCCTGAATCAATGTCATTTCTGCTCATAAAATCTCCATCTACATAATACAATACTTCGTCACTATCAATATTACTATGATTATATGGAGCGGGAATGCTATCTGGATGATAGTCATATAATCTAGGAACAAAAGAGCATACTACAAAAGCATCTGTTTCAAAAGTTTGATGGACAGGAGGTGGCTGGTGTATTCTGCCAGTGATAGGCTCAAAATCATGTATAGAAAATGCATAAGGAAAATTAAATCCATCATACCCAACTACATCAAAAGGATGTGTGGCATAGATCATGTCAAAAATTTCATCCTGTTTCTTTACTTTGATTAAAAAATCTCCTTTTTTATCATTGGTTTCTAACTCATATGGTGCTCTAAGATCTCTTTCGCAATATGGAGAATGTTCTAATAATTGACCAAACCAATTGCGATATCTTTTTGGAGTATAAATAGGTCTTCTTGATTCTACAATAAAAAATCGATTATCTGTAGTGTCAAAATCGAGTTTATAAATAGTTCCTCTAGGAATAAGTATATAGTCTCCGTATTTAAAGTCGAGATTACCTAGATGACTTCGGAATTTTCCACTGCCTCGATGCACAAAAATTAGCTCATCTGCATCGGTATTTTTATAAAAGTAATCCGACGTAGATTCTTGAGGTGCAGATAAAATAATGCTAACATCACTATTAGTCAATATATTTTTTCGACTTTGTAAGTAATCTTTTTCTGGAGATACTTTAAAGCCATGGAGTCTATATGATTTAATATTGTTTTTAATAGCTAATTTTGGAGCTATATTATAGCTCCCTTTAATTTCTTTTACCTGTGTTGGTCTATGACAGTGATATAGATTCGTAGACATCCCGTCAAAACCTATTGTGCCAAATAATTGTTCGTAATATAGGTTGCCATCTGGTTTTTTAAAGATGGTATGGCGCTTGGGTGGTATTTTTCCTAGAGAGTGATAAAAGGGCATGTTGTTGTAAATTTAAGGTATTAACTACTTTTTTTTATAAGACAAATACATAACAATTTTATCTTATTCAGTGTTTTCGTTTAATAAAGTAATGTAATAATAGTAAATCCTGCCAGAACAAGTTGATAGCATTACAAATGTCGTAAATTTTTCTCTTCTTTTAAGGATATACTTGTTTTAAAACCAAAAACCTATACTGAAAAACCAGTTACTTTCATCTAGTTCTGGAGAAAAAGAATATTTGACTTGTATCGGTCCTGCAAAAGTTTCTAAACCATAACCAAGGGCATATCCAGAAAACTCTGCACTTTCAAGCCATTTGCCTGTGCTAAACAATTTATTGCCTACATTGGCAAAGTTAGCAGATAGGTTTATATGATTATTTTTAAACATTTCATAGTCTAACGATATTAAGCTTTTAGCAAAGCTTTGCCCTGTGATGGCTAAAAAATCGTATCCATAAAAAGGAATAAAATTGTTAATTGTTTTTGCTCCAAAACCTCCCAAAAGAAAATCAAGGGAGTTTAGAGAAGCATCACCAATTTTTGTACCTGCTTCTAAGCTGATATTCATTGCAAGATTACCAAATAATGGTGTAGCATATCCAAATTCTGCTTTGGCAATAGAAAATTCATTAAAATTATTAGTAAAATCAGTCGAAAAAAGATAAGTATGTATGTCTCCTTCGAATAAAAATCCGTTTTTAGGAAAATATTTATTATCGTAGGTATCTAATTTAATATATCCAAAGGCACTCCAGTAATCACTATCATCAAATATAGTTCTTGGAATTTGATTTTCATCTTCCCCAAATGTTTCAGAAATAATGCTAAGACGTTTGTATTCTGCTCCTAAACCAACAGAGAAATTTTGTTGTAATAATGTTTCTGCATAAGCTTGAGCATTAAGGTTACTGTATTCTATATCTATGGTGTTTATATTTAAATCGGGTATTTCTCTAAATCTTCCGATAAAATCGAAATCAATTGCTTTATTAAATTTAGTATAGCTAGCTTTTAATCCAGTACTCCAATAAAAACCTTTATCTACATAATAATCCAAGTTATATCTTATGTTGTCTCCCAGAACGATATCAGCAGAAAGCACATCGTTATCTACAAACAAACTTTTTCGAGTTACATTTACTAAAGCAGCTGTTTGGTATAGATCATCATAATGAAGTGCAAATCGTAATAACATTTTGCTTTCACTTTCTTTTACGTTAAGAATAAGTTCTTTACCTTGTTTTGTGTCTATTAATCTATGATTTACGCGATCAAAATTTCCTGTAGCGGATAAATTATTGACTCCTTCATTTAATTTTTCATAAGTTGTAATGCTAGGTGTTTTTAGTTTTAATTTTCCTTTAATATATGCTCTTGTATATCTTTCGTTTCCTAAAATAACTAAGCTATTCACGAGTATGCTTTTTGAGCTTTTAGGAATAGTATTTTTTTTTGGATTTGATTTTTGTTGCATTGCAATTTTTTTTAAATCCTCATACTTTGCAAAAGCTGCTTTTTCTCCGTTAGCAATGATTTTGTCGATTTGATCAAAGGATAGTACTGAAAAATCTGCTATCGAAGGTTTGATATATAGGTCTGTTTCAGAAATTTTAGCTCTCATAGCATCATAGGTCTTAAAATTGCTAATTTGTAGCATGATATTAGTTACAGAGTTTAATTGTTCTTTAGACATCAAGCTATCTTGCACATCAATTCCTATTACTATTTCAGCTCCTTTTTCTCTAATTTCTTTTATGGGGTAGTTGTTGGCTACACCTCCATCGGTCATTAAAATATTATTTAATTCGACAGGGTTAAAAACAGAAGGCAAAGCACCACTTGCTGCAACTGCTTCTGGTAAATATCCTTTGTCTAAAAGAACTTGTTTTCCTGTTTCAATATTTGTAGACATACAAAAAAAAGGAATCGGCAAGTCGTTAAAATCTTCTATATCGTTTACATGAGCTGTAAATCTTGAAAATTGGTTATAAAAATTTTGCCCTTTAGATAACCCTTTGGGCAAGTCAATTTTAAATTTATCAAAAGGTAGGCTTACCACGTATTTTTCTGAATCTTCTCGTTCATAAAAAGTTTTTGCGGCTCTTGGTAATTCATCTTGTATAAAAGCGTTAAAATCGACGGCTTTGAATATAGAATCTAATTCTGCGGCATTGTATCCAGATGCATAAAGGGCTCCTACTATTGCTCCCATACTTGTGCCTCCGATATAATCAATACGTACCCCAGATTCTTCTATTATTTTTAAAGCACCAATATGTGCAAGCCCTTTTGCTCCACCACCACTCAATACCAAGCCTACTTTTATGTCTTTTATAGAGGATACATCATGAATTTTTTCTTCATGAATTTCTTTTTCTTGTGACCAAATTATATTTGGAATAAGTAATACTATACATGTTATGAGGCTTAGAAATAATCTTGAGATATTGTGAATGACCACTTTTATTCTTTTTTAGAAAGATAATAATTATATACTTTGGTTGCTCTAGAATCGCCAATTACTTCGGCTAATTCTTGCTTAGAAACCTCACTTATTCTTTTTACAGATCTAAAGTGTTTTAATAACTCTATTACTGTTTTTTCTCCTATTCCTGGTATTGTATCTAATTCTGTATCTAAAGCAGCTTTACTCCTTTTTTGTCTATGAAAAGTTATTCCAAATCTATGTGCTTCATTACGTAGATGCTGTATGACTTTTAGGGATTCTGATTTTTTATCGAGATATAAAGGTATGGAGTCTCCTGGATAATAAATTTCTTCCAACCGTTTTGCAATACCTATAATAGTTATTTTACCCCTTAATCCTAATTCATCCAAAGCCTTTAATCCAGAAGAGAGTTGTCCTTTTCCTCCGTCTACAATTACGAGTTGTGGCAGTGGTTGTTCTTCTTCGGTTAAACGTTTGTATCTGCGGTACACAACCTCTTCCATCGAAGCAAAATCATTGGCTCCTTCTACAGTTTTGATATTAAATTTTCTATATTCTTTTTTGCTTGGTTTTCCATTTTTAAAAACCACACATGCAGCAACTGGATTGGTTCCTTGGATATTAGAATTGTCAAAACACTCAATATGTCTAGGTTCTTCAGGTAACCTTAAGTCTTTTTTCATTTGTGCCATCAATCGATTTGTATGTCGATCGGGATCAATAATTTTGATTTGCTTAAAACGTTCTTGTCTGTAGTATTTAGCGTTTCTTATCGATAAATCTAAGATCTTTTTTTTATCTCCTAATTGTGGAACAGTAATTTTTAGATTTTCACCAACGGCTACTTTAAAAGGCACATATATTTCTTTGGAGGTACAATCAAAACGTTGTCGAAGCTCGATAATAGCAAGTTCTAAAAGCTCTTTGTCAGATTCTTCTAGCTTTTTTTTGATTTCTGTAGTATGGGATCTAATAATTGAACCATATGATAATTGAAGGAAATTAATGTATCCATAAGACTCATCTGATATAATAGAAAAAACATCTACATTACTTATTTTAGGATTGACTACCGTTGATTTTGCTTGATAATTTTCAAGTATTTGTATCTTTTCTTTAATTCGTTGCGCATCTTCAAACTCCATTTTTTCAGCATGAGCAGTCATTTGATCTCTAAAACGATTTAGAGAATCTTTGAAATTGCCTTTTACAATTTGTCGAATAGCTTCCAGGTTTTGAGTATATTCTTTTTCATCCTGCAAATCTTCGCAGGGCCCTTTACAATTTCCTAAATGGTATTCTAGGCACACCTTATATTTGTCATTATTTATTTTTTCCTGAGATAGATCATAAGAACATGTTCTAAGAGGATATAGTCCTTTGATAAGATCTAAGAGAATATGTACTGTTCTTACAGAGGTATAAGGGCCAAAGTATTCTGATCCATCTTTAATAAGGTTTCGGGTAAGGAATACTCTAGAAAAACGTTCTTTTTTAATGCAGATCCATGGATACGTTTTATCGTCTTTAAGCATTACATTAAAACGAGGTTGGTGTTTTTTAATTAAATTGTTTTCAAGAAGCAGGGCATCGGTCTCTGTTTCAACAACAATATGACGTATATTTTTAATTTTTTTTACAAGAACATTTATTCTATAACTATCATGATTTTTTGTAAAATAAGAAGTTACTCTTTTCTTTAAATTTTTTGCTTTCCCTACATAAAGTAATTTATCTTCCTTGTCATAATATTGGTATACGCCAGGACTGGTGGGCAATGTTTTAATCTGTATGTCTAAAGTTGCTTCTTGCATATTATGATGGTAAAGTTAAGAGTTTACCTTAATTGAAAGGCAAATATTAAGAGGTTAAATTTTGTTAAATCCATATTAAAAAGCTGTTTTTTATTAAAAAGAATGGATGTGTTATAATGCTAATTGATTTTTATTACTTTAGTAGCCTTTATAGGAATTTATTTTTTTGAAAAAAGAAAGTAAAAAAGAGCAATAAAACAAAGAGCTATATATTTGGATTGTTTATAATTTTAATATAAGGTAAGTTAACCAATTGTTATATTACCTCTTTTTTGATGTTGTATATAAAAGATATAATAGTAAAATATTTATATTTAATAATTATAGAATATAGTGGTAAGAATCAATATAAAAATTAAGAATACTATTAAAAAGAAAACTATTTTTTTTATAAAACACTATCTTATAAATCCCACACTATCTCTTTATAAGAGAATTTGTAATCTAATATACTCGGATCATAAATTTTTAAGCAGAAAATTTTTAGTGGATTCACAACTATAAAATTAGTCTTATAACCAAAAATCATCATGAATATAAAAATATTGTCGCGAAGTGCGAGTTTGTTTTCTACGGATGCACTTGTTCAGGCAGCAGTAAAACGGCGACATAATGTACAAGTAATTGATCCACTTAGTTGTGATATCGTAATTGAAAAGAAAAAACCCGAAATTTATTATCGAGGTAAAAAGTTAGAGCATGTAGATGCGGTAATTCCAAGAATTGGTTCTTCTATAACTTTTTATGGTACTGCTGTGGTTAGACAATTTGAAATGATGAATGTCTTTACCACAGTCCAATCACAGGCTTTAGTGCAATCTAGGGATAAATTAAGAAGCTTACAAATATTATCTAAAGCAGGTCTAGGATTGCCAAAAACAGTGTTTACTAATTATTCTAAAGATGTTTCTGAGGTTATTTCTCATGTAGGGGGAGCTCCATTAATTATCAAGCTTTTAGAAGGAACACAAGGGCTAGGAGTTGTATTGGCAGAAACAAAAACAGCGGCAGAGTCTGTACTGGAGGCATTTAATGGTTTACAGGCAAGAGTAATCGTTCAAGAGTTTGTGAAAGAAGCTAAAGGAGCAGATGTTAGAGTGTTGGTAGTTGATGGACAGGTCATAGGAGCTATGAAAAGACAAGGAAGGGAAGGAGAATTTCGATCAAACTTGCATAGAGGAGGGAGCGCATCTATTATTGCCTTGACTGATGAAGAGGAGAATGCTGCAATAAAAGCAGTTAAAGCTTTAAAATTAGGGGTTGCAGGAGTAGATATGTTGCAAAGTGCAAGAGGGCCATTGATTCTCGAAGTAAATTCATCTCCTGGCTTAGAAGGCATCCAAACGGCAACAGGAAAAGATATAGCAAAAAGTATTATTCGTTATATAGAAAGAAGCATATAAACTATATGGCAAAGAGAAAAGTAGAAAACATACTTAATATTCTTGGTAAAGAGGTATTGCCAGGAACCAGTACAACAATAAATTTTAATATTGCTAAGCTGTATACATCTACCAAAGTAGAAATACCTATTATTATCGAAAGATCAAAGGTGCCAGGCCCTATAGTGCTTATTACTGCGGGGATTCATGGAGATGAGATTAATGGAGTCGAAGTGGTAAGGCAAATTATTGCAAAAAAAATCAATAAACCTGTCAAAGGAAGCATTATATGTATTCCTGTACTTAATGTTTTTGGTTTTTTAAACATGGATCGTTTTTTTCCAGATGGAAGAGATTTAAACAGAGTTTTTCCTGGAACCAAAAAAGGATCTTTAGCAAGCCGTTTTGCGTATCAGTTTGTTAACGAAATTTTGCCAGTAGCAGATTTTTGTTTGGATTTTCATACAGGAGGCGCCAGCAGATTTAATGCGCCGCATATTAGAGTGGACCCCAAAAATGAAAGATTGGTAGAGATGGCAAAAAAATTTAATGCCCCTTTTACTCTTTTATCTAAAAATCTAGATGGTTCTTATCGTGCTGCCTGTGCTAAAAAAGGAAAAGACATATTATTGTTTGAAGGAGGGAAGTCTCAAAACAGTAGTAAGGAAATTGCTATAGAAGGAGTGAAAGGTACAATGCGTATATTACATCATTTAGAAATGTTGGATACAAAGTTTGAAGTACCAATAAGAGCTTCAGATAGCATAATAATTAAAAACAGTTTTTGGGTACGTGCAAAATACAGTGGTTTACTACATATAAAGATACCTATAAGTAAGCATGTAGTAAAAGGAGAGATTTTGGCAACAATCACAGATCCGTATGGTAAACTTAGACATGTAGTTAAATCTACTAATGATGGATATGTGATTAATCTAAATGAAGCGCCAATTGTATATCAAGGAGATGCTATTTTTCATATAACCAAAGAACTAGTTAATGAATAAAAAACAATTAAGAGCTAAATATAAAGCTTTAAGATCAGACTTAAGTGATACGCAAATTGAGGATTTAAGTATTGATATAGCTAATCAATTACTAAAATTACCAATTTGGGAAAAATCATTTTATCATGTTTTTTTATCAATAGATCAGCATAAAGAAATTAATACAGAGTATATATTAAACATACTTCAAGGAAAGGATAAGAATGTAATTATATCTAAAAGTAATTTTGAGGATAATACATTAGCTCATTTTTTACTTTTAGACACAACAGTGTTGAAAAAAAATGAATGGGGAATTCCAGAACCAGTAGATGGAATCGAAATCCAGGAAGATAAAATAGAGGTGGTTTTTGTTCCATTATTAGCTTTTGATACTAAAGGAAATAGAGTGGGGTATGGTAAAGGGTTTTATGATAAATTTTTAGCAAAATGCGGTTCTGAAACTCTTAAAATAGGACTTTCATTTTTTGAAGCTGAAGCCGAAATCAAGGATGTAAACGATATAGATATACGTCTTGATTTTTGCATTACACCCTTAAAAACTGTGCGTTTTAATCCGCTATAAGAACTTACTTGTAGATTTTTTTTGAAGGTCTCGAAAATAGATTTCAGTACTAAAAATCTATTCTAGATAGCCCTGCTGAGCTTGCCGAAGTATAATTTTCTCCATGTCATCTCAAGCCTTTCGGCAGATTCAAGACAGGATTTGTCGAGATTTTTATTCGTAAATCGTATTAAACCCATTTCATGCAGTAGAACTTCGTAATGAAGCTTGAAGAAGCCATAAATACAGTCATTTTCTTGAGTTTAGCATCGCATCTGGATTTGTAGCAGCTACAAGATGTAATAGATTTTCTACTGCATAAAATGGGTTAAAATAGGCTTACAGTTTTCAAATTAATTTGAAATGCGCCAATTTAAGACATGCAAATAGTAATCGGAACGGAGGGTAATAATTAGCAACCAATTTTTAAAGTTATACCATTTGTAGTTTGAGTTTACTTGAGGCGAAAAAAGAACATTTTATTACGGTAAATTCAAATTGTAAATGGTATTAAGCTGGGGTTATTGTTTAGGAAAAGCTTTTTTGTTAAAAATAATAAGTAGAAACACACCTACACTTATTGCAGAATCAGCAATATTAAATACAGGGTCGAAGAAAGAAAAATGTTCACCACCCCAAAAAGGGATCCACTCTGGTAAAATATCATCATAAAAAGTAAACTGGATCATATCTACAACTTTACCATAAAAAACTCCTTCATATCCTCCTCCTTCAGGTAAAAATGTTGCAACCTCTATAGCTGTACTTTCACTAAATAGAAGACCATAAAAAATAGAATCAATGATATTTCCGAATGCACCTGCAAAAATTAACGCTATACAAAATGTAAGTATTGGGGCGCTATTTTTGCGTACAGAATCATAAAGCCAATAGCCGATACCTGTAATTGCAACCAATCTAAACAGAGTAAGGATTAGTTTTCCATAATTTCCAGGAAGCTCAAACCCCCAAGCCATTCCTTTGTTCTCTACGAATATAATTCTAAACCAATCAAAAACTTCTACATTATCGTGGATGGTAAAATGAGTTTTGATATAAACTTTAGAGATTTGATCAATCAGTAACACTAAAATTATAACCAGAATAGATTTCTTTATAGACATAGATACATTAGTTTGCTTGGATACTAAAAGCGACGGACAAAAATAGTGTTTTATTAGTGAAACTCAAATTCAAAATTCTTACAATATAAATAGACTTTAATTTGGTTTAAAATAACAGATAAACAGCATGAATTTTTCAAAAGGTAAACCTTGTTATATTTACAATATCTTAAGTTTTTGGTTAGTTTCTACTACTAATAATCTGAGTTCGATTCATCTGAAATGTGTCCGTTTTTAATCCATCTTGTGGAGTTTAATTTTCCGAGGTTATGGATTTTACTAATTCTTTGTAAACAAATATAAAGGAGTGAAATTCTGCTAAGAATTTTGTATCGAAAATTAGCATTTCAGTGCTAAAAACCTATTTTTTTTAAATCACAGGTTATTTATATTTTGCTATAAGATAAAAAGCCTCACAAGTTTTGTACTTGTGAGGCTTAGTGTGTATTATTTTATTAGAATTTATCCCTGCATATTTTTTGCTTCAATACTTAATGTAGCATGCGGAACTAGTTTTAAACGTTCTGGATTGATTAATTTTCCAGTAACACGGCAAATACCATAGGTTTTATTTTCAATTCTTAGTAGAGCGTTTTTTAAATCACGCACAAATTTTTCTTGTCTAATTGCAAGCTGTGTATTAGCTTCTTTAGACATTGTTTCACTACCTTCTTCGAATGCCTTAAATGTCGGTGAGGTATCATCCGTACCATTATTCCCATCATTTTTGTAAGCACTTCTTAGCAAATCCAAATCTTTTTTAGCTTTTTCTACTTTGTCAAGGATTATTGCCTTGAACATTGCTAAATCAGCGTCGCTGTACCTTACTTTGATATCGTCTGCCATACTTCTTTAATGTTTTTTAATTATCAATTGGGTTGCAATGTCGTCAAACGCAATTTCTGTACCATTTATTACATTTGCTACAAATTCAATTGTCTCGGTTAAGGTTTCATTTTTAATATAATCCTCATTCGTAGCAATAGCTTCTCGTATAGTTACATTTTCCTGAAATACAATTTGTATTTTATCAGTTACTTCCAAGCCACTATCTTTACGAATATTTTGAATGCGATTTACAAGTTCTCTGGCAATACCTTCTTTTTTAAGCTCTGGACTTATAGTTACATCTAATGCTACTGTTAAAGCACCAGAATTTGCTACTAACCATCCTTCTATATCTTGCGAACTTATCTCTACATCATCGGTACCTAATGTAATAATTTTATCATTAATTTTTACATCAAAACGCCCAGTTTGATCAAGAATTTTGATTTCTTCTTGATTAAAAGAACGTATACTATTAGCAATCAGCTTCATGTCTTTTCCAAAACGAGGGCCTAATGTTTTAAAATTAGGCTTAATTTGTTTTACTAATATTCCAGAAGCATCGTCAATAAGTTCTATTTCTTTGACATTTACTTCGCTTTTTATAAGGTCAGCTATATCATTGATTTCATTTTTTTCTGCATCGTTCAGTACAGGGATCATGATACGTTGCAGTGGTTGGCGAACTTTTATTTTTTCTTTTTGTCTTAAAGAAAGGGTTAAGGAGGAGATAGTTTGTGCTTTTTGCATCTTATGCTCCAATAATCTATCTACAAAATTCTCATTATATTCTGGAAAACTTGCCAGATGAACACTTTCAAAAGCTTCTTTTTTTGTTCCTGCTATTAGATCTTTGTATAATCGATCCATAAAAAATGGGGCTATTGGCGCTCCAAGTTTAGAAACGGTGAGCATACAAGTGTATAATGTTTGATAAGCAGAGATTTTATCTTGTTGATAATCTCCTTTCCAAAATCTTCTTCTGCTTAAGCGAACAAACCAATTACTTAGGTTTTCCTGCACAAAATCTGAGATTGCTCTTGCTGCTTTTGTGGGTTCGTAATCTTTATAAAAAGAATCTACATTTTTAATTAATGTATGTAGTTCGCTTAATATCCAACGATCAATTTCTGGGCGTTCTGCTAATGTAATATCTGCTTCGCTGTAAGTAAAATTATCAATATTAGCATAAAGAGTAAAGAACGAATATGTATTGTATAGTGTGCCAAAAAATTTACGACGAACTTCAGCAATTCCTTCAGAATCAAATTTTAAATTGTCCCAAGGGTTTGCATTGCTTATCATGTACCATCGAGTAGCATCTGGTCCAAACTCTTTTAGGGTTTCAAATGGATCTACAGCATTTCCTAATCGCTTAGACATTTTTTGCCCATTTTTATCTAATACCAGACCATTAGATACTACATTTTTGTAAGCAACATCATCAAATATCATGGTTGCAATAGCATGTAAGGTATAAAACCATCCACGAGTTTGATCTACTCCTTCGGCTATAAAGTCGGCTTTTCTTTCTCCACCTTCAACTTTTTCTTTATTTTCAAAAGGATAATGCCATTGTGCATAAGGCATGGATCCAGAGTCAAACCATACATCAATCAAATCACTTTCCCTTTTCATAGGTTTTCCTGATGCAGAAACCAGAGTAATTTGATCTACTACGTTTTTATGAAGATCTATTTTATCATAGTTTTCTTCACTCATATCTCCTATATTAAAATCTGCAAATATATCTGCTTCTAGAACCCCAGCTTTTATAGCTTTTGTCATTTCAGATTTTAATTCTTCTATAGAACCTATAATAAGTTCTTCTTTGCCATCTTCTGTCCTCCATATTGGTAATGGAATTCCCCAAAAGCGAGAACGAGATAAATTCCAATCATTTGCATTTGCCAGCCAATTACCAAACCTACCTTCTCCTGTAGCTTTAGGTTTCCAGTTAATACCAAGATTAAGTTCGTGCATTCGATCTTTAAAATCGGTAACTTTTATAAACCATGAATCTAAGGGGTAGTATAAAATTGGTTTGTCTGTACGCCAGCAATTTGGATAACTGTGCACATATTTTTCAACTTTAAAAGCTTTGTTTTCTGTCTTAAGCTGTATCGCAATTTCTACATCTACCGATTTCTCAGGAGCTTCTCCTTCATTATAGTATTCATTTTTTACATATTTACCACCAAGATCTCCCATTTGCTGGATAAACCTTCCTTGTAAATCTACAGTTGGTACCAGGTTATCATTTTCATCCATTACTAACATGGCAGGTACTTCTGGGGTAGCTTGTTTAGCTACCAAAGCATCATCTGCACCAAAAGTAGGAGAGGTATGTACAATACCGGTTCCGTCTTCTGTAGTAACAAAATCACCAGCAATTACCCTAAATGCATTTTCGGGATTATGATATGGTTGTACATAATCGATAAGTTGCTCGTAACGAATGTCTACAAGGTCTGTTCCTTTACATTCTTTTAAAACAAGGTATGGTATCTTTTTGTCTCCTTCTTTAAAGGAGTTTACTTCTTCTTCAGTTTCAACAGTACTAAATTTACCAGTAAACTGTTTTCCTACTAAATTTTTAGCAAGAATAACATAGATGGGCTCAAAAGTATATTGGTTAACTGTTTTTACAACAACATAATCAATTTTTGAACCTACAGTTAATGCGGTATTCGATGGTAATGTCCAAGGAGTGGTGGTCCATGCTAAAAGATAAATATCTCCATCTATATCTTGTAAAAAAGATGGTAACGTATCTTTTATGGTTTTAAACTGAGCTACAACAGTAGTGTCTGTAACATCCTGATAGGTTCCGGGTTGGTTAAGTTCGTGTGAGCTTAATCCAGTACCAGCCTTAGGGGAATATGGTTGTATGGTATATCCTTTGTACAATAACCCTTTCTTATAAATTTGAGAAAGTAGCCACCATACACTCTCCATGTATTTAGATTTGTAGGTAATGTATGGATCTTCCATATCTACCCAATATCCTATTTTTTGAGTCAGATCGTTCCAGATATCTGTATAGCGCATTACGGCTTTTTTACAAGCTTCGTTATACTCCTCTACAGTAATTTTTTTACCAATGTCTTCTTTGGTAATTCCTAATTCTTTTTCTACACCAAGTTCTACAGGAAGCCCATGGGTGTCCCATCCTGCTTTACGTTGTACTTGATATCCTTTTTGAGTTTTATAGCGGCAAAAAATATCTTTAATTGCACGAGCCATTACATGGTGAATACCAGGTAGTCCATTTGCTGAAGGAGGTCCTTCAAAAAACACAAATGGTTCTGCTCCATCCCGTTCACTAATACTTTTTTCGAATATATTATTCTGTTGCCAGAAATCTAGTATTTCATTAGCTAATTTAGGTAAGTCAAGTCCTTTGTACTCAGGAAACTTCGTGCTCATTTTGTCGTTCTTTCTATTAAGCTTGCGAAAATAAGGATTTTCTATAAAAAAGAAGACGTAATTTGAATTACGATATAAAATAATTGTTAGAAGAACATCAACTTTTAACTTTTTGTTGAAAAGAACATTCAAGATATATAAATTAAGCTAGAGATGATTTAAAATATGGATATCTAATTAACAACAGGATTTAACTAATTAAAAAAAATATTTTTTAGAGATTAGATTTTAGTATTTTTAAAGATCAATAGTAAAGATGATTAAATGGATATAATATAGAATAATTATAGATGAAAGAAACTTTAGAAATAGCATTAATTCAATCTCACTTGGCTTGGGAAAATCCAGTGCAGAATCGTGCCGCTTTTACTCAAAAAATAAATTCAATTACTCAAAAAATAGATTTGATCATTTTGCCAGAAATGTTTACAACAGGTTTTACTATGAATGTTAATGAAATGGCAGAAACAATGACTGGAGATACTGTTGATTGGATGAGAAAAATGGCTAAAGAAACAGATTGTGCAATTACAGGAAGTGTTATTATAAAAGAAAAAGAAAATTTTTATAACCGTTTGGTTTTTATGCTCCCCAATGGTACTTGTGAGATCTATGATAAGCATCAGCTGTTTACCTTAGCCAAAGAACAAGAAGTGTTTACAGCAGGACAGAGGGAGGTAATTGTGGATTTTAAGGGTTGGAAAATTAAACTTTTAATTTGCTATGATCTTAGATTTCCTGTTTGGGCAAGAAATACTTCGGGCTATGATATGCTGTTATACGTAGCTAGTTGGCCAAAACCTCGTATTAATGCTTGGGATGCATTGCTAAAGGCTAGAGCGATAGAAAACATGAGTTATTGTATAGGAGTAAATCGTATAGGATTAGATGGTAAAGGGTTTGAATACAATGGGCATTCTAATATTTATGATGTTTTAGGAAACACCATTTTAAAAGAATCTCCTGTAGAAAAAGAAACTATTATATACGCCACTTTAGATAAGTTCCATATCAAAAGTAATAGACAAAAATTATCTTTTTTAGAGGATAGAGATGCTTTTCAGTTAATCTAGAATAAAAGTTTGTTTTATTTCCCAGTTTGCTCGCACATCAATGGGTTCAGCAAGATAACGAATCTCTTCAGGTTGTACTCCTTTTAAGAAACTACCTGTGTCCCATTTTCCGTTGTCATTACTATCAAAAATTACTCTTACATAGTATTTGTTAGGGTCGAGATAATCAAAAACTAGAGTTTCTTGGGTTCGAACTATTTTTTCTGAGATTACTTCTTCTTTTTCATTAGTAACTTGAACCAGAACAGGGTAGTTTTCTACATTTTGAAGGGTCAAGAAAATAGTGCCATAGTCGGCTACTTTTTTTGTTCTAAAATTAATGTTTATAGTGTCATTAACATTTCCTATAAAATCTTTAATCGCTTCTGGCAGAAACTGCAATTGATACGCGTTATTTTCTGTTTTTTCGAAAGTAAGTTCTGCTTCGTTTTTATAGGTGTCTAATACTATAGAAAAAGGAATATCTAAAGTGTCTTTATCGGTTAGAGAAATTAGTTTTTCATTAATACTATCCAAAGGAGTATTTGCAGAAAAAATAAAATTTTTATTAGGCGCAAGAATAGATCCTCCAGTAGAGTTAATCAGAAGAGAATCTTTGTACTGATCTTTAAACCTAGCGATTAGGGTATCTTTGTAATTTGTAGAATTACTAACCTCAAATAGTAAAGAATCTGCTTTAAAAAATGGTTTAAACCAATAGTGTAATGTGTCTTTTTCTTTATCTGGAAATATTCTTGTTTCAAAAGTTTCAGGAGTATTACTTAATAATGCTACTTTCATGCTGTCGCGTATTCCTTCATAAGAAAACAGGAACTTGTTTTTTGAAACTTGTTTTGGGTTTAATGCTTTAAATTCAAGAGTTTCTTTAAATAGAGTAAGGTTAAAAACTTTAGCAGTATCTTCAGGAAGAGTAATAATCTCTTCGTAAAATCCTATTTTATCCTGTTTTGGTTCGTATAAATAATTATTAGAAACATCTTTTAGGGCAATTAATTTAAATTTTCCTTCCTTTAGATTGTGTAGGCTAAAAGCGATACTGTCTAAAGTGTTGGTAATATATCGGGGGACAGTTTTGTATACTAATGAGTCAGAGTATTCTTCGTCGATTTCATATAGCGCGACTGTAATGTAAGAATCTGGTTTTTTTTGAGTAGCATCTCCTACAGTGCCTTTTATACTTAGAGAATCCAAAAAATCTCCTGTAGAGAACACGTATCTAAAAAACGGATTAGCATTTCCTTCGTTATTGTCTACTACGCTTTCTCCAAAATTTATACTATAGGTTGTATTAGGAAGCAAAGTATCCAGAAATTCTATTTTTATATATTTACTTGCACCTCCAAGAGGGGTAATAGTTGGTTTAGGATCCATGGGTGGAGAAACAATGATTTGTTTCTGAGGATCTTTTAATTTAATATATTCATCAAAATATATACGGATTTCATTTTTGTTGAAATTTGTAGAAAAATTAGGAGGCAAAGCTTTTATAAAAACCGGAGGTTTTTCATCTTTAGGACCACCAGATATCGAACCCTTTTTGGCACAGCTAATAACCATTACCAATAAAGTTAAAATAAGGAGTATCGTATTTATTCTTTTACTCATAATCTCCAGGATAATTTTTAAGACACAAAGAAACAACTATATTTAAAAAACAAAAAACATAATGAAACTCTATTTAGAAACCATATTAAAACAGAAGTAATATTTAGTTTATAACAGAATTCTAGATCTTAATATAGCATTATCTTTTGTCTCTAACATATATATTATTCTGTTATTGCCATTGTTGCAATGCTTATTTTAATGCCAGGTATATGTTTTAATACATTCACACAAGACTCTATAGTTGCACCAGTAGTTACAATATCGTCAACCAAAAGAATGTGTTTATTTATAAGTAAAGACTCTTTTTGTGTTCCAAATGTTTCAACAGTATTTCTCCATCTATTCTTTAGTTTATGTTTAGATTGTTTTTTATTATAGGAAATTTTTTTCAATACACAATTTATGTACTCGGCATTCAGTGTTTTAGCAATTTCAATTCCAAATTTTTCTACTTGATTATACCCTCGTTGTCGCATTCTTCTTTTGTGTAAAGGAACAGGAATTACTATGTCAATGTCTTGGTATTTAGTAGATTGTTGTAGTTCTTGTCCTAGCCATTTTCCTAATTCAATCCCTATTTCTTCTTGTCCTCTATATTTTAAATTGTGTAATAAGTTTTGAACTAAGCTATCTTTGTAAAAAATAAAAAGAGAAGTGGCATTTTCAATTTTGACACGACCATAAAATACTTTTTCAATTTTTTTTGCGTTTACGTTATGAAAATTCCCTAATGGGAGTTGATGTCTGCAAGAAGTGCAAAGCAATTTTTCGTTTTTATATAATGGGCTGTCACATGCTCCACAACATATAGGAAAGAACAAATAAGCTAAGTCTTTTAGCATTTTGATAAGGAGATTAACATTAATTATTATATTTAGCCATTAAAATAACCATCAAAAATTATAAATTTTAATTATGACAACTCAAAACAATAACTTGACCCTTAAGATTCTAATTGGTGTTTTAGCAGCGCTTTTGCTTATTTTAGGGATATTTACGTATAAGTTTTATAACGAAGAGAAGCAAAATAAAGCAATTTTGCAACAAGAAAAAGATCTTATTGAAAGCGAATTAGGAGAATTAATTACAAAGTATGACAATGCTATTGCTCTTAATGAAGTAATGGACGACCATTTGCTTAAAGCAAAAGAAAGGATTGTAGTCTTATTAGATAGTGTAAAAGACAATGATGCTAACTTAGCATTAATCTCTCGCTACAGAAGAGAAGTTGGTAAACTTAAAAAAGAACGTGAAAGATTATTTAAACTAGCCGATAGTTTAACAGTAGCAAACACTCAATTGACAACAGATTTAGATAGTACTTCTGTAGCTCTTAATCAAAGAATTATCTTATCAGACTCTTTACAAACGCAAAACAGCAAGTTGGCTGAAATCGTTGAAAGAGGAGCTGCTCTTACTGCTGCTAATATAAAAGCAGAAGGAGTAAGAGTTCGTAACAACGGTAAAATAACAGATGCTTCTAAAGCTAGCAGAGCAGAAAAAGTAAGAGTTTGTTTTACGCTTTCTCCTAATAAGTTAACAGAAAAAGGAGATAAAGAACTTTTTGTACAGGTTATTAACCCAGAAAACAATCTTATTGGGGATAAAATATCTGTAAATTTTGATGATGCAGTACTTACTTATAGTGGTCGTAATAAAGTGTTTTATGAAAATGAAGCTTTAGACGTTTGTGTATTAGTAGATGCGGCAGAAGGAGAACTTGTTAAAGGGAACTATGTAGTAAACCTTTTCTCTGGACCAAGAATGATTTCAAATACACAATTTGAATTGAAATAGTATTTGTAGAAAAGTAAAAAACCGTCATGTTTTATAAAAAAAATATGACGGTTTTTTTATGCTTTTATCAGAAATTACTTTTAAAGAACATTAATTCTATAAATTCATTTTCAATTTATTTTAATTCAGTTATTTTTGCGGAATGGCACAACAAGAAGATAAATTTAAAAAGGTGATTTCCCATGCTAAAGAGTATGGGTATATTTTTGGTTCTAGTGAGATTTATGACGGACTTAGCGCTGTATATGATTACGGGCAAAATGGTGTAGAACTTAAAAAAAATATAAGAGAATATTGGTGGAAAAGTATGGTGAATATGCACCAAAATATTGTAGGGCTTGATACCGCAATATTTATGCACCCTACAACCTGGAAAGCTTCTGGGCATGTTGATGCTTTTAATGATCCTCTTATTGATAACAAAGATTCTAAAAAAAGATATAGAGCAGACGTGCTTATTGAGGATTATGCCGAAAAACTATATCAAAAAGCACAAAAAGAAATCGGTAAAGCCAAAAAACGTTTTGGAGATGATTTTGATGAAGCACAATTTATAACCACAAACCCAAGAGTTGTAAAATATCTTTCACAAAAGGAAGAAATAATACAACGTATGGCAAAGTCTTTAGAAAACGAAGACCTTGCAGATGTAAAAGCATTGATTGAAGAGTTAGGAATTGCAGATCCAGAAACTGGATCCAAAAACTGGACAGAAGTGCGTCAATTTAATTTGATGTTTGGTACCAAATTAGGAGCATCTGCAGAATCTGCTACAGACCTATTTTTAAGACCAGAGACAGCACAAGGTATTTTTGTAAACTTTTTAAACGTGCAGAAAACTGGTCGTATGAAAATACCATTTGGTATAGCACAAACTGGAAAAGCATTTAGAAATGAAATTGTAGCAAGACAATTTATTTTTAGAATGCGAGAATTTGAACAAATGGAAATGCAGTTTTTTGTTCGCCCAGGAGAAGAAATGAAATGGTACGAGTACTGGAAAGAAACTAGATTAAACTGGCATTTATCTTTAGGTCTAGGTAAAGAAAACTATCGTTTTCATGATCACGATAAATTGGCACATTATGCAAATGCAGCAGCCGATATAGAATTTAACTTTCCGTTTGGATTTAAAGAGTTAGAAGGGATACACTCTAGAACAGATTTTGATCTTAAAGCACATGAAAAGCATTCTGGTAAAAAACTACAATTTTTTGATCCAGAACTTAAAGAAAGTTATGTTCCTTACGTAGTAGAAACTTCGGTAGGATTAGATAGAATGTTTTTAGCAGTATTGGCTACAGCTTTACAAGAAGAAGAATTAGAAGATGGTACTAGTAGAGTAGTATTAAAATTACCAGCAGTTGTTGCGCCAGTAAAAGCAGCAATACTTCCATTGGTTAAAAAAGATGGCTTACCAGAGATTGCAGATAAAATTGTAGAAGATCTAAAATGGAAATTTAATGTTATCTACGACGAAAAAGATGCAATAGGTCGCCGATACAGAAGGCAAGATGCTAATGGTACTCCATTTTGTATTACTGTAGATCACGATACTATAAAAGATAATACAGTTACTATTAGAGATAGAGATACCATGGAACAGAAACGAGTGCCCATTGCAGATCTAAAAAACATTATTGCAGAAAAAACCGATGTAGAGTATTGGTTAAAATAATTTTCAAACTAAAAAAAGCTTTCTTTTAAAAGAAAGCTTTTTTTTAGTAATAACTTGGGATAAAATGTTTTGTAATTATCATATTCTGAAGTTAAGTCGTATTTTAGACGTAATAAAAAAAATCAGGTATTAAAATTATCACCTATGTTATTTAAGAAAATTATAGTTGTTTCCTTTCTGTTTTTTGTGACAATAGTTTTTTCACAAGAAAAAAAAATAATGAAAGCGAGTAAGGTTACTACCGCTACCTATATGAAAGAAGTGCAACCACTGGCAAAAAGAAAATTAATGCCTGCACAGCCAAGAAAAGGAGATATTAATCCAAGAAGATCAGACGCTAATAAAATTGTTCCTGGTAAAGGATTTCCCAGAGGTACAGATCCATTGCTTGTACGTCAAAAAAATAATCAAAATATAAGAGCAGGAAAAGCACCATCTCTTACATTTGATGCTACTTCTAGCTCTCGATCACCCACAGATCCTACAGGGGCTATAGGGCCTAATCACTATGTTAGTGCAAGAAACTCTGCCTTTGCTATACATGATAGAAATGGAAATACAGAAGTTGCTTCTTCCTCATTATCTAATATTTTTTCAGGCGAAATTTTAGGAGATCCTATTGTCTTTTATGATCATTTTGCAGATCGTTTTGTGATAACACAATTTTCAAATACTCCAGATGGCTTTTTGGTAGCAGTTTGTCAGGGTTCAGATCCAGTAAATGATAAATGGTATACCTATAGATTTAACACAGATGCTTTTCCAGATTATCCAAAGTTTTCTATCTGGTCAGATGGATATTATGTGACTACCAATAAAAATCAAAATGCAATAGGAGATAATGAGGTAGTGTATGTAATGGAAAGAGATAAAATGCTGATAGGCGACGAAAGTGCTAAAATGATTGGTTTTCCTCTTCCAGGAGGAAATACAGGTGGTTTTTATAGTACAGCTGCTTTTAATGCCTTAGGAAACGAATTGCCTCCTGATGGAGATGCAAGAGTAGTTTATTTTCAGGATGATGAGTGGGAGGATGTAAACCAAGATGCATTAAAATTCTGGAAAATAGATGTTAATTGGTCAGCTCCTCGTCAATCAACCATTATAGAGGCAGAAAATATAGCAGTTACACCATTTGACTCTGTGTTTGATGGAGGATCGTTTAGTAATATTCCACAACCAGGTGGTACTGGTCAAGATATAGATGTGCTACAAGGAGCAGTTATGTATGCTACTAATTACAGAAGGTTTTGCGGGTATAACTCTGTAGTGCTTAATTTTGCAATAGATATAGACCCAGTAGCAGATAATATATCAGGGATACGATGGTATGAGTTACGCCAAAATGGGGATGGGCAACCTTGGACTGTTTTTCAAGAAGGAACTTATACCTCTCCAGATGGTAAAAGTGCGTGGTGTGGTAGTATGGCTATGGATATTTTTGGTAATATAGGTATGGCATATACCACAATGGGTACTATAGCAAACGGAGCAACAGCAGATAGCTTTGTTTCTATTCGATATACAGGCAGATTTGCAGAAGATCCTCTTGGAACAATGACTATTTCAGAGCAAACGATTAAAGAAGGAACTGGAGCTCAGGTTAATGGAGGAGAACGTTATGGGGATTATGCACATCTTACGGTAGACCCTTTGGATGACCAAACTTTTTGGCATATTGCAGAATACTTTGAACCTGTAGCAGAGAATGCTAGAAATGTAGTAGGAGTTTTTAAAGTAGCAGAAGTTGTTACAACAGATGTAGGAGTAGTACGTATGGATACCCCAATA
Source organism: Aquimarina muelleri DSM 19832 (assembly GCF_000430665.1). Classification (GTDB taxonomy): domain Bacteria; phylum Bacteroidota; class Bacteroidia; order Flavobacteriales; family Flavobacteriaceae; genus Aquimarina; species Aquimarina muelleri. The sequence continues at coordinate 109,570 of NZ_AUML01000009.1, forward strand.
GGAGATGCTAAATTTAGTACAGCAGAAACAATTACGGTAACTATTAAAAATTTTGGAACTACTACCCAAAGTGATATTCCAGTTAGTTATTCTGTTAATGGAGCTATAGCGATTAATGAGTTGTTTGCAGGGCCTCTTAATCCAGGACAAACAGCTTCTTTCTCTTTTGTAGCAACAGCAGATCTTAGTGAAAAAATCACACATACTATCGAAGTGCAGACAAATTTGACTGGTGATGTTACGCCAGAAAATGATTGTACTACCAAAAAATTAAGAAATTTATTTCCTGTAGATGTAGGAGTATCAGAACTGGTTACACCAACATCAGATAGTGGGGTTTCGACTGCTCCAGAGCAGGTAACTGTAACTATTTTTAATTACGGTAGTGAATCTCAGTCCAATATTCCTGTATTTTATATTTTGAACAATGGAGATACTATAAGTGAAGTATTTTCAGGAACTGTACCATCACAAGAGTCTGTAAATTATACTTTTACTGTAGACGCAGATGTAACAGGGATTGGCAGCTTTGAATTTAGAACAGGAACAGAATTACGAGGCGATCAGGATACATCTAATGATGTTATTACAACAACGATAGAAAGAGTATTTTGCAGACCAACTTCAGATTGTAATCAATTTGGAGATGGGATTACTTATTTTCAATTATCTAATGTTACGAATGCACCTATTATTTGTAACACTGGGTACGAAGATTTTACTAAAGATATAGATTTCAATATTAAGTTAAATCGTTCTGTTGGAGCATATGTGCTAACCATACAAACAGGATTTGCAAATGCAGATGGGGCAGAACGTTTTTCTTTATGGATCGATAGTAATGATAATACAGTTTTTGAAGAATCAGAACTACTATTAGATAATATAATTGTAAAAAAAGCAAATACAAATCAAGATATTATACTTTCTCTTACTAAAGAAATTCCTTTAGGAAAGCATATTCTTAGAATTCGTGCAGGAGATGTCGATACAAATAATGGTGCGCCTTTAAATGAGCCCTGTGGCTCTATGCAACAAGGTACAACTCATGATTATGCGGTGACTATAGGAGAGAGTAAAAAGGCAAGTACAGAGGTGTTTGTGGTTAATAATTCAGACAACCAGTTTTTGATCACTAAGCAAGATACTGGATTAGAAAAAGAATTACGCGTATATATTTTTAATGTACTAGGGCAAATAATTGCTTCTAATCTGGTTCAAAAAGATGCTAATGACAGATTTGCATATAGTATAGATATGTCTTATGCAAAAACAGGAGTTTACTTTGTTAGATATGGGGAAAAGAAAAAAGGATACTCTGCTAAGTTTGTAGTAGAGTAATTTATTCCTTTCTTTTATGAATTTCTGAAATCGAAACGGGGCGAGCATCATTGCATCTGCTTGGCATTCTAAGGCTGGCAAATTTTATCCAAACTTGTTCAGGGATTTCGGTTTTAAAAAACTCATTAATATTAATAGGATCAAGATTGTCTTTATACGCTTCTACATTTAGGATATAAGGACAATCTTTGGATTTATTAACAAGTATAGTTCCTTTTGCAAACCCTTTTTCTTGCATATCTGTAGCATTTTCGTTTTTAGCGATAACAGGAGAGTTACTAGTATTAGCAGTATCTTTCCCTCCTTTTGAAGGAGCACAATTATAAGTACTAAGCAGCAGTAGTGCACAAGCTATTTTAAGCATATTCTTCATGATTTGTGGTATTATCTATAGACTAGAATTATAAAGATCCTAAAAAATAATTAGAATAGAACAGGATTTAGCAGATTAAAAAATATCGATATAGTATTCATTTTCTTTCATAAGTTTTATTTTTACTAAAAATTAAAATCGAATACTTCCATGAAAATCGCTTCATACAACGTAAACGGAATCCGAGCAGCAATAAACAAAGGTTTTTTAGAATGGTTACAACAAGCAGATCCAGACGTAATCTGTCTTCAGGAAATAAAAGCCAATAAAGAACAATTAGATCTGGATATGTTTGCAGAGGCAGGATACGCTTATAATTATTGGTATAGTGCCCAAAAAAAAGGATATAGTGGTGTCGCTATTCTGTCTAAAAAAGAACCCGATCATGTAGAGTATGGTACCGGGATAGAATATATGGATTTTGAAGGGCGTAACTTGCGGGCAGATTTTAATGGCGTATCTATAATGAGTCTTTACTTGCCAAGTGGTACCAATATAGATCGCTTAGAACATAAGTTGCAATACATGGCAGATTTTCAGACCTATATAAACGATCTGAAAAAAGAACGACCTAACCTTGTTATATTAGGAGATTATAATATTTGTCATCAGGCAATAGATATACACGATCCGGTGCGTAACAAAAACGTATCTGGGTTTTTACCAGTAGAGCGAGAATGGATAGGAAACTTTATGGATAGTGGTTTTATCGATTCGTTTCGACATTTTAATACAGAACCAGACCAATATTCCTGGTGGAGCTACAGAGCAAATGCCAGAGCAAATAATAAAGGCTGGCGATTAGATTATGGTATGGTATCTACGCCATTACAAGATAAGTTAAAAAGAGCCGTTATTTTATCAGAAGCTAAACATAGTGATCACTGCCCTATTGTTGTCGAGTTAGAGGTGTAATTTTAATAAACAAAAATAGGTAGTAAAGTAGATATTAAGCTTCTTTATTTTTATAGTAAAAACAACCCCATAAATTAATAAAAAATGATTAAAAAAATTCTATGTATGATACTTGTAGGAGCGTTAATGACCTCTTGTGTAAGTACCAAAGTATATAAAGAATTAGAAAGTAAATATGCTCGTCTTAAACGCGAAAATCGCAAAACTAAAGATCAGTTAGCAGGTTTAGAAAGAACCAGTGAAGCAGATAAAAAAGCACTGGAGCAATTAGATGCTGAATATCAAAAGCTAAAAGCAGAAAGAGACGATCTGCAAGGAAACTATAATGCTACTTTGGCTAATTATGAAAACCTAAAAGACTCCTATGACGCTTTAGAAAAAAATAGCTCTAATGCCATCGCCGCCAATAGCAAAAAAAATAGAGAGCTGCTGGCAAGGTTAGAAGAAAAAGAAAGAGCCCTTGCCACAGAGCGTAACCGTTTGGATGCGTTAGAAAAAGAAATAGCAGCACGCTCTAAGCGAGTTAACGAGTTAGAAGGACTAATTGCAGCAAAAGATGCCAAAATGCAAGCATTAAAAACCGCGATATCCAAAGCCCTGCGCAATTTTGAAGGAAAAGGACTAACGGTAGAAGAACGTAATGGTAAAGTATATATCTCTATGGAAAACAAATTACTGTTTGAGTCTGGTAGTTGGGCAGTAGGGACACAAGGAAAAAAAGCAGTACAGCAATTAGGAGAGGTATTGGCAGAAAACCCCGATATAGCGGTGTTGATAGAAGGGCACACCGATGATGATCCTTATATTGGTAACACACAAATAGCAGGCAACTGGGATCTGTCTACCAAACGGGCTACGGCAATTGTAAACATTTTGTTACAAAATAAAGATATAGACCCACAAAGTCTTACTGCAGCAGGTAGAGGGGAGTTTGCCCCTGTAGCGTCTAATGAGACTACCGATGGTAAAAGTAAAAACAGGCGTATAGAGGTAATCCTAACTCCAAAACTGGATGAAATTACCAAATTGTTGAATGATATATAGTAGACTTAAAAACCTATACATATAAAAACAGCGACCTATTTGGGTCGCTGTTTTTGTATGTAAAGATTTGTTTTAGTTAAACAAATCTTTCAATATATTTTCTACATCAGCATCTTGATTTTCTGCCAAAGAATTTTTTAGTTTTAGGAGTTTAGCTTGAAAAGTTTCAATTACACGTTCAGCATTCATTTTATCTAATAAGATACTTTTTCCAGCTGTAGTTAACAAAAGATATTGGTAATGATTTAAATCCTTAGGTTTAGATGTGTCTAATTTTTTTTGTACAGATATAGTTCCTTTGCCAGTAATTACAGAAATTACATTACCAGCTGCGACAACTTTATCAGTTTGTTCGCCAAGATCTGTAGCTAATGAATATACTTGATCAAAAACTGTAGTAAGTACTCTCCAGTCTTCTTGAGCTTGAGAAGTTAATCCTGCGCCTAGCATAAATAGTAGTAGAAATAATTTTTTCATAATGTTTGGGTGTTTAATGTATTATAAGTTTATAGGTTAATTACACCGGTTATTTAACGAGACAAAATGCTTTTTATTGTTAAAATAACCTTAAAAATCGACTCAAATTAGGCAATTTATTTCATAAAAACCAAAAAGCATGCCACGAATTTAGTAAACAAAAATAAAATCCTTAATTATGCATCTAGTAAAAAAACAAACTATTTTTACATAAAAGTTTAAAAATAAGGAAAACAGGTAACAAAAGGACGTTCCCAAACGTTTATTATACCCAATTAATTTAAAACTATAGAACAAATGAAGAGGCTACCCATTTTTATAATGTTACTAGTATCTGTGATCAAAGGAGTAAGCCAAGAAAGCGAAGAAGGCTATCCAAATGAAGAAGAAATACAGAGTGAAGAAGAGGTGCAGGAGGATGAAAAAGAAGAAAATAACTACTTTGACATCTATGAATATTTTAATTTTACCAATGATGAATATTCTAATGCTATGGATAAGGTGAATGATATGGATCCAGAAGATCAAAATACCCTATATGCATTGGTAGTAGAGGTTCAAAAAGATAACGTATTAAAAGATCGTTTGTTTGGGGAGTTGATTGCAAAACCCAAAAAAAAGGAGCCTTTCAGTGGTAAAGACAGCCCAGGGTTTACCTGTGTCCTAAAGGGCCTTATAGAAAACAAAACCATATATAATGAGGTTATTAAGGATGGAGGCTCTGAGGATCAGGCCAGAAATGCCGCAGCCCTCGCCGAAAGAACTGTCCGTAGAAAATGTGGTATCGCCAAAAAAGTGAATAAGCCATAACACGAACTGTTTCTATACTCCAGTAAATTTGAGGTCACAGGCGATGTTATATCCATATATTGGCGAAAAGCACAACCTCTCCTGCTACTCCAATCCAAGTATAGCTTAAGTTTTGATAAAATATATACGTTTACCACGTGTTGCACACGTTCTTTGGTAGAGGGTATACTCCATAGTTTTTGAATTTATGTTTAAATCAATAATCTCGGAGTAAGCTCAATGTCATTAAATTAAGAGTTTAAATTATTGATTTAAAGTTTGTTAATAGTGGGTTCCTGCCTTTGGTTTTTCCTGAGCGTAGTCGAAAGGTTAATGACAAAATAACCAAAACACAATGCTTTCTGCTTGTCATTCCAGCGTAGGCTGGAATCCATAATGGAAATAAAGAGGTATTTTGCTTTTACAGATGTTTAATCCACATTGTGGAGTTTAATTCTCCGAGGCTTGCCTCGAAAACAAAATATATTTCCCAGAAGCATACCTCGTGAGCTTGCTCCGAGGTTATTGATTCCTCAAAAAGATACAGCTTAACGTAATGACATTGCCTGAGCCTGTCGAAGCACTAAGGATGAAAACAGAATTATTTTTAATCTGGTAAGAAATCTGTTGCTCTTTTTTAGTTTCTTTGTTAGTACTTATATATCTCTTATGAAACCTATATTCTCATTTTTTAATACTTTTTGTTTAGTCGTTGTTTTTTTTATAACCTCCTTACATACTATCAATGCACAAACAGCAAAGGATACGTTATTAGCATACCAATACTATCAAAAAGCAGATTCTTTATTTGCAGATAGAAAGTTAAATGATGCTATTACATATTATCAAAAAGCATTACCTATATATAAAAAGGCAAAAGCTTGGGAAAGGGTGGCAAGTTGTTATAATCAGATTTCAGAAAACCAATGGAGAAGTAGGAAGTTGGAAGAATCCTTAACCAACGCTAAAAAAGCTTTAGAGATTAGTACTACGTATTTGGCGAAAAATAATATAGAAGCGGCTATTGCAAATAGTAATATGGGATCAACATATTATGAAAAATCCGATTTAAAAACCTCTCTTATATACCATCAAAAATCTCTTGCAATAAAACAAAAAATGTTTCCTGTAGACGATAAAGGTATCGCTGTAACATATAGTAATCTAGGGATATTGTATAATGCTATTTCTGAATATGAAAAAGCGATCAGTTTTCATCAAAAATCTTTAGATATCAATATTAAACTTTTTGGAGAAGAACATACAAGAGTTGGAATTGATTATTATAATCTTGCTAATACTAGTAGTAATTTAGAAAAACATTCTCAAGCCCTAAATTTTTATCAAAAAAATTTAGATATAACAATTAAAAACAAGGGAAGTAATCATATTTTAGTAGGCTATAGTTATGTTGGTTTAGCTAGTTATTTTAATGATTTAAAACAATATGATAATTCTTTAAGTTATTATCAAAAAGCATTATCTATTTTTCAAAAGCACGAAAGTTTATATCCATTATTTGTTTCTTATATAAACATTGGGCTTGTCTTAACCAATAAGGGAGAATATAGTAACGCTTTATTATATCATCAAAAGGGCTTAAATATTGGATTAAAAATAGTGAATAAAAATCATCCCAGTCTGGGTTTAAGTTATTGGAATATAGGTTTTATTTATGACAAAAAAGAAGAAAAAGATATTGCTTTAGACTATTATCAAAAAGCGTTGGAAATAAGCAAATATAATTATGGGGAAAATCATGTAGATATTGGAGATTTGTACATAAACATAGGTAGTAGTTATATGGACAAAAAAGATTATGAAAAATCATTAGCATATTATACGAATGCATTAAATATATATAAGAAAGTTTTTAAAGATGAGAATTCAGAGCATTCAAAATCATATTTAAGTCTTTCAATACTTTACTTAAAGCAAGATAATTATGAAGAAGCACTGGTAAATGCAAAAAAAAGCTTAAAAATATTAGAATATTTATATGGAGAGCAAAACCTTATAGCTGTTGAATCCTTAAATCAAATAGGAACCGTTTATACCAAACTAGAAAATTTTCAAGAAGCAATTGTTTATTTTGATAAGGCCATATTAGCGAACACCAAAAAAGAGGAACGTATAAACCCTAAAAGTGTTTTTGATCCCAATCGATATTATAATGTAAATCAGTTATTAGAAACCTTACAAGGAAAAGCCAAAACATTCCAATCCCGATATTTAAAAACCAAAAACATATCCGATCTGGATCAAAGTCTTTCTATTTATGAGCAAGCAGATACAATTATTAATCATATTAGACAATCTTTTCAGGACTATCAAGATAAAATTTCCTTTGGTAACATAGCAAAAGAAGTATATCAAGGAGCGATAGAAGCACAAATATTACTCTATAAACACAAGGAAAATCAAAAAGCACTAGAACAAGCGTTTTATTACGCCGAAAAAAGTAAAGCCAATACGCTTATAGATTTGTTAAACGATTCTAATGCCAAAAACTATACAGGATTGCCAGCAGACCTCGTAGAATTAGAAAAAAGCCTAAGAGTAGATCGTGCTTTTTATCAATCCAACATTAGTAAAGAGCAATCCAATACAAATCAAGACACTTCTAAAATACAAGAATACGAAAACAAGCTGTTTGACATTAACAGAAAGCAAGATTCTGTAACCAAAATCTTAGAAAAAAACTATCCTAAATACTACCAGCTTAAATATCAAAACAATATTGTAAGTGTTAAGCAGATCCAGAAACAATTAGAGGACAACACAACTTTGTTAGAGTTTTTTACAGCAGATAGTACTACCTATGCATTTACCATATCCAAAAATGATATGGCAGTACACGAGCTGGTTACCCCGCAACTTACCGATAAAGTAGAAGCACTTCGTGCTAGTGTTATCTCTAAAGACGTAGCAACGTATAAAAAACAGGCACACCTGTTATATACTACTCTTATAGCACCTGTTGCTAATACATTAGTAGGCGATAACCTTATCATTATCCCCGATGCCTCTTTATGGCATCTTAATTTTGATCTGTTACTAACAAAAAAGGATGATTCTAATAACCCCGCGCTTTTATCGTATATGCTGCGGGAGTATGCAATTACATACGCCAATTCTGCAAATCTGTTGTTTCAGGATTTTAAAAACGATCTACAAACAAAAACAAATCCAGAGTGCCTTGCCTTTTCTTTTTCAGATAGTACACAAATAACGCAGGCGCAAACCATGCGTCTGGCAGCTCTTAGAAATACAGGAGCAGATCTGCCGGGCACTCGTAAAGAGATCAAAGCAATATCTAATATTATCGATGGGGAGTATTATTTTGGATCCAATGCCATAGAAGCTAATTTTAAAAAAAATGCAGATAGATATGCGATCATACACCTTGCCCTACATGGCGAGGTAGATAACGAACATCCTGAAAACTCAAAGCTGTTTTTTACCAAAACCAAAGACACCCTAGAGGATAATAACCTGTATAGCCATGAGCTGTTTGCTTTGGATATACCAGCAGAATTAGCAGTACTTAGTGCATGTAATACAGGAACAGGCAAAATCGCTAAAGGCGAAGGTATAATGAGTTTGGGTACAGCTTTTCAATATGCAGGCACCAAAAGCTTGCTACTAACCAGCTGGGAGGTATCGGATAAAACTACTCCAGAGATTATGCAGTATTTTTATACCAACCTTAAAGCGGGTATGAATAAAGGAAAAGCATTACAGCAAGCCAAATTACAATACCTTACCACAGCAAATATAAACCGTACCTATCCTTTTTATTGGGGAGGGTTTTATCTGGTAGGAAATCCAGACCCCATGCATTTTGCAGATAATACGCTTGTATACTGGATCCTTGGATTGGGCATTTTAAGTATTCTTGTTTTTGTTGGATGGCAGTACAGGCAACGATTAAAAAACAGATAATTATACTAATTCAAGTTAAATACCTACTTTTGTACCAGTTCTTTGTAAAAACAAACCATACTCCATAGTTTTTGAATTTATGTTTAATTTTAAAACTATATATGATGAATTGGAAAATTCAAAAGCTATTGAATGGCGAGACTATCGTCTCTAAAGAACCTGGTAATTCGATGTTACCTATTTTGAAATCAAAACAACCTGTACTTTTAGAACCAGTAAATTGGGAAGATTGTGAAGCAGGAGATATTGTTTTTTGTAAAGTAAGAGGAAACTGTTTTACGCATTTAGTAAAAGGAAAAAATGTAAAACGAGGACTCCTTATAGGTAATAACCGTGGTCGCCTTAATGGCTGGACCAAAAATGTATACGGCAAAGTAATAGAAATATTACCCGTATCCTAAAAGTAGCGCGAGGAGCGCTTTTTTTGTTTCTACTAATCCCATTTAATTTTCCACATTGTGGAATTTGATTTTCCTAGTCTTGCCTCGAAAATCACTCCTTGACGGTCTTTAGGGTACATCCAAATATTAATCGAACTCGCGATTAATCCTACTTTGTCATCTTAGATTTAAAAATATATCCATCCCAACCTTCCTTCAAAGGAAGGAGTAAAAGCCTCCCTTTGAAGAGAGATTTAGAGGGATGTTAATGGTACATATAAAAATCAAATAAAAGCAGATATAAGATGACAAATTAGGGTTGATAGCGTGCTCAATACCAGTGTCTTGAATTTTGAAAAACATAACATTTTAGTTCTTTTACCCCATACCTGCAAGGGGGTACCCCCTTGCAGGTATGGGGTAAAGCCCACCCAGAGGTGGTTCGAGCCGATAATTTATCGCTTCGAAGGGTCATTGTGCCCCCCTTTGGCCCATAAACAGACCCTTATAAGGGATAATTTTTGGGCTAAAGGGCTTACCAGAAGGGGTAAAAGCGATATATTTTGGGGTTAGAGCCCGCTCCAAGGTACTTCGAACTACCTCTGGATGGGCTAGAAGTACTTCGGTGACCTTTCGAAGAACCTTGACAATCATTACTACCTTAGTTGGGTATAAGAAATTGAAATAAAAAACCGTTAGATTGAGCAATTCTCTGTCAAAACAAGGTTTCCCTAATTCAAAATAACCGTTCCCTCATTCGATATTTTATAAAAAAGGTTTGATTGTTACTTTTGAGTAAACCAATGAATATATGCACACTTTGCTCTAATGCATGACTTTAGAAAAAAGGAATTTCAAATAAAGTAAAGGGATAAGATAAAATTGTAGTAGGTGCAAATAGAGTAAAATTTACATAGATTCTCTAAAATTTATAGGATGGATGTTGGAGGAAATAATTTTAGGTTAGTTAGTTGAAAAGAAACGAATGGGGCAATGGGGTAGTCCTGTTCGTTTTGATCAAAAAGAGCTTCTTTAAGTAGAAGCTCTTTTTTTTAGGTTATAAGTGTAATGAAAAAAACATGTGATAATGGATATGTTTATTTTTTAGGAGTAAACCATTCTCCTCTAGAGTTGGTGTATGCCGTTTTTGTACTGTTATCCATTGTCAAAACCAATTTATAATTACCAGTTTTGTCGGTATAAGCTTCAGAAATAGTTGCCCCCGGAAAATCTTTTTCTACAGCAGCTTTAATAATTTCAGAAAGTTTATCTGTAGGAAATTCTTCATAATCTTCTTGGTTGGTAGTGGCTTCTGTTTTTGTGATAGGCAAAACTTCTTCTGCTTGTTGTGCAGATGTAATTGTAGAGGATAACGATATAGCGCATATAGCTAAAAGAACAGGTATCTTTTTCATAGTATATTAATTAAGTTATTTATTCAGATACTACTACTATAGAAATTATCATTCCAGAATATATAGACAGTTATATCGTGCTTCTAAGTGATTTATATATAGCATATTGAAATCATATGTCAATTTCTAGATATTTTTAGACTGTTGATTTTTCGATGTAAATTGTAGAGATATTCCACAGATAATTTCAATTCAGAAATGGTGTAAAAACAAATAAAACAGAGGAGTATTTATTTTGCTTCTTGTAGTATTATGATAATTTTTGCAATAGTTTACTTCGATAGTTTCTACTTTTGAAAATAAAATAGCAATACTTCAAATTAGATATTCCACTTCAATTGGATATTAACGTAAAGAAAAGAGAAAAATGAAATATACTACATTACCTGATACCGATATAAAAGTTAGTAAAATATGTTTGGGTAGTATGACTTGGGGAGAGCAAAATACAGAAGCAGAAGGACATGAACAATTAGATTATGCTATCGATCAAGGGATTAATTTTATAGATACAGCAGAGCTGTATTCGGTACCCGCAAATAAAGATACACAAGGTAGCACCGAAAAAATTATTGGCTCCTGGCTGCATAAAACTGGTAAACGAAAAGAATTAGTTATTGCTACTAAGATTGTAGGACCAAGAGATTTTGTAGAACATATTCGTACAGGTGGTTTTACCAAAGATGAATTTACGGATGCTATAGATAAAAGTTTAAAACGCCTGCAAACCGATTATATCGATTTATACCAGTTACATTGGCCAGAAAGAAACACCAACTTTTTTGGAGTAAGAGGATATGTGCATGACGAAGAAGAACGGTGGAACGATAACTTTAAGGAAGTACTGGGGTATTTACAAGATTTTATAAAAGCAGGAAAAATAAGACATATAGGGCTCTCTAACGAAACCCCTTATGGAGTTATGCGATATGCTGAAGAAGCTCGAAATGGAATGCCAAAAATGATTACCGTTCAAAATCCATATAGTTTATTAAATCGAAAAGATGAGGTTGGACTTACCGAGGTTTTACATCGCGAAAACATAGGGCATCTACCATATTCTCCTCTTGGGTTTGGACAACTTACAGGAAAATATCTGGACGAAACTCCAAAAAATGCAAGGGTAACCTTATTTCCTCAGTTTTCTAGATATCATAATGAAAAATCATTTGAAGCTACCCGAGCATATAACCAAATAGCCAAAAATCATGGAATTAGTTTAGCACAAATGGCATTGGCATTTGTAAATCAACAACCTTTTGTAACCAGTACTATAATAGGAGCAACATCTATAAAACAGCTAAAAGAAAACATTGGTAGTATAGATATAACTCTTTCTGATGCTATTATAAAAGAGATAGAAGCAGTACATGAAAATAATCCAAATCCTGCACCGTAGGTAAACCAGAATTATGCAGTAGAATTTCGTAATAAATCTTGAAGATGCCATAAAATACAGTCGTTTTCTTGATTTTAGCATCGCATCGCTAAACGAAGCAAAGCATCTGTATTTGCAGTAACGCTACAAGATGTAATGGATTTTCTACTGCATAAATAGGTTTAAGGCGCTTCTTTCTTCAGTAACAATAGATAGTATAATAGATAATATTTAGGCAATGTGGTTAATCCACATTGTGGAGTTTAATTGTCCGAGGGTATTGATTTACTTTCTATTATTTTGGAAGGTATTTTAAAAGAAAGGCTTTTTCTAAAACCCCATCTCTTGTATTTGGGTTAATAAAAGATGCTGATACTCTTGTAATTCTAAAGTGATTGATCTCATATTTTTCACTCCAAGAAATGGTGTCTTCTGGGATATCTTTTAATTGATAATCATATAAAAATAACCAATCTCCATTTTTTAGTGTTTTAGTAATCTCATTAATAGTAACAACTGGTGTAATTCTATTGGTATAAAAATCTAAAGACCAACTTGGTTTTCCTGCAAGTATAAAAACGCTCTCTGGATTAATATTTTCGGTTTTAATAATATTGGCAGCATTGTTTCCTGCTTGATACAACAATAGTTTTGGGTAAAATTGTGTGTTTAAACAAAAATTAATCAACACCATAAAATAAACAGAAATCAATACTAATTTTCTATACACATTCATCTGTTTTGTAACAACATAACACAATCCGGTAATTAAAAACAGATAACATAAAATAATACCGATATCGGGCATAGTAAAACCCCAAAAGATCAAAAACAGAACCAGTATGCTTCCGGATGTTAAAACAAAGTATTGTATACCAAGAATAATTTTTGCTATATTTTTCTTACCTATTTCAAATAATTGCACCATATATCCAGCAACCAATACCGATATCACAGGCAATAAACTATTAAGATAGTGTGGTAATTTAAATTTTGAAAAACTAATAACAATCATTACTAACAAAAATCCAATAGATGTTAGAATTTCAACTCCTTTTATATACCTAAATCTTGTTATAAATACGAGTTTTAATTTTGCAAAAAGCGCCATATATGTTATTAGTGACCAAGGTAAAAATGCCCATAATAAGGTATGGAAGAAAAAAAAATAATCCGAACTTGTTTTCTCAAATCCACTTGCTGTAAGCCTATTAAAGCTTTGATCCCATAAAATAAACCATATTCCCGAAACATTAGATTGCCCATGGATGACTTTTTCTGGATGTAAATCAAACTGAATATAATATGCATATAAAACGGGAGAGATCGAAATCAAAAAGGCAAAAAAAGCGGCACCTATTTTCCAAGACCATAACACCCTCCATTTTCTATTATATGCTAAATAGCTTAGTATACAAACCCCAGAAATAAAAACGCCTAATTGTCCTTTTGTAGAAAAAGCTATCGCTACACCAATAGCACCCAGTATGGAATGTAATAGTTTCTTATTGTTTATATATAATACAAACTGCCAAATGCCAAAAATAGTTGCCCCGGTAAGAACTGCATCTGTTCGTACATCGTGATTAGACAAAAAAATTGCCTGTCCAGATAAAAATACTAAAGATGCTATGTGCGCTGCCTTGTTGCCATAAAACTCTTTTGCTAATCGATTGCATGAATATGCTCCTAAAATAGTAAACAAAAGTGCTGGAACTCGATACGCCCATTGTGATATCCCAAAAACCTTAAAGGATAATGCTGCTAGCCAAAAATGCATATGGGGTTTATCTAAATAATCATTTCCTCCTTTGTAGATATTAATAAAATCATTTTCAAGATACATTCGCATTGCCATAGTTGCATGTTGTGCAGAGTCGTTCTCCATTAACGGAATCCACATTCCTGAAACATAAACAATGGCTAATAATACATATAATAGTATATAATCTCTTTTTAATAAAATGGTATTCATATAGGATTTAAAAAATTCTTGCAATTCGACCAAAAGTAATTTAAGAATAGCATATAAAGTGTTTGAAAATCGGCTCTTAACAATTTTATAATCCTAGAAGTATTCCTTATCAATTTGTTATCAATTACCAAATATTAAATTGATGTGTTACTTCTATTTTTGCAAATTAATACAAGGTACAGTATGCGTATTTCTCCATTTTTATCCATAGTAATTCCAGTATATAACGAGCAAGGAAACACCAGCTTATTAACAGAGGCTATTGAAAAAGCATTACACGATTATAAATATGAAATAATATATGTAGACGACTTTTCTACAGATAATACAAGACAAGAAATTAAAGCGTTAAAAAATCCGAATGTAGCTCTTATTGAGCTTAAAAGAAATTATGGACAAAGTTCTGCTTTGGCTGCCGGAATAGAATATGCAAGAGGAAATTATATTGTTACCTTAGATGGGGATATGCAAAATGATCCGTCTGATATTCCTAGAATGTTAGAAATAGCGATTCGCGAAGAGTGGGATCTAGTAACAGGAATACGACAAAAAAGAAAAGATAATTTTGTTAGAACACTACCTTCAAAAATAGCAAATTATATTATTAGAAAAGCAACCAAATTTCATATTACAGATGCCGGATGTGCTTTAAAAGTAATGACTGCAGAAACAGCAAAAGGGATTCCACTTTATGGCGAAATGCATCGATTTATTGCATTAAACGCCCACATAGATGGCGCACTTATTACTGAGGTTCCTGTAAGGCATCATCCCAGAAAATTTGGAGTATCTAAATATGGATTAGGGAGAACTTTTAAAGTAATGAATGATCTTTTGCTTATTCTTTTTCAACGTAAGTACCTACAAAAACCGTTATATTTATTCGGCAATATAGGAATGTTGTTTTTTGGGACAGGAATGTTAATCAATATATACCTTATTATAGTTAAACTAATGGGTAATGATATAGGAACAAGGCCTTTACTGCTACTAGGTATTTTATTGATATTAGTAGGAATTCAATTTTTTACTATTGGGATCGTCACCGATCTTTTAATGAGAACCTATTATGAATCTCAAAATAAAACACCTTATAATATAAGAAAAATCACCACTTTTGAAAACAAAGAAAAAAAAACTGCTCTCCACGTTTTTTAAAATTGGGGTAACCGTTTTACTACTATATATTATTTTTACTAAAATCCCATTTGATGAGGTATGGAGTACTATTAAAAAATCAAACACTTTATATCTTAGCCTTGCTATACTTTGCTTTATTTTATCACAATGGATTTCTGCCAAAAGATTATTAGTTCTTTTTAAAGCAGTACATTTTTATCTATCTGCTAGAAGTAATTATATTCTATATCTAATAGGAATGTTTTATAATTTTTTTATTCCTGGAGGAATAGGGGGTGATGCGTATAAGGTATATATCCTAAACAAAAAATTTAAATGGTCTATAAAAAAACTATCTGCTGCTGTTTTATTAGATAGATTTATAGGGTTAACTGCTATTGGTATTCTACTTATTATCCTATTAGCATGTGTTCCTTTAGTTATAAAACTAAATCTAATTTGGGCGGCTCCTTTTGTTTTAATACTTGGGGTATTGGGGTCTTACCTCTTTACTAAACAAATGTTTCCTTCCTTTTTATCTGTATATCCAAAAACATTACTATTATCTGTTTGTATACAATTATTACAATGTATTTGCCTTGTATTTATTGTTAAGAGTATTTCTCCCGTAGAAACAGATCAATATATTACTTATGTTATTGTGTTTTTAATTTCTTCGGTTTTATCGGTTTTCTCCTTTTCTGGTATTGGAGTAAGAGAAATGATTTTTTATCAGGCATCTTCTCTGTTTATATTTAATAGTACTACAGCAGTTACTATAGGTGTTTTATTTTCTATTATTACAGCTTTTATTTCTCTATTTGGTTTTATTTTTCATGTCAAAAAACCAGAATTAAAATGTATAAACACAAATTATATTACCAGTTTAACTCGCTTTGTGCAGTAGAACTTCGTAATGAAGCTTGAAGATGCTATAATACGATTTATGAATAAAAATCTCGCATATAATCGCATTCTTTTTCTACTATATTTTCTTCATAAAATGAAACAATAGGCTATGACTATTCTTTAATTTGATTCATCAATCTAGCGAAAAACCTTTGCAATTACTTATACGCAATTCTCATCCGTAAATCGTATAAGATGTAGTAGGTTTTCTACTGCATAAAATGGGGGCAATGGTATAGTCTATACTCTGGAAATTGATAAGGGGTTAAAAATAATTATACCTAGCCAAAATTTATACCAAAAAAAACCCTTGTTAATGGCCATTAACAAGGGTTTTTAATGATAATTATTTAGAAAACTTAGTCTGCTAGAATAATTACTTTATTATCTTTCATTTCAATAGTTCCTGAAGAAATAGAAAGTAGTGTCGATCCATTTTCACCTTTAGTAAATTTATTGTTTACTTCTTCCTCTAGATTCATATCTCCGTATATTTTGATATTTCCTTTTCCTAATAAAGAAATTATAGGTGCATGGTTATCTAACATCTGGAACTCTCCATTTACTCCTGGCACTGCAACTGAAGTTACTTCTCCGGTAAATAATACGGCTTCTGGAGTTACTATTTCTAAATACATATTTTTAAAGTATTAAGTATTGAGCAATTAGTACTTAGGTAATAAATAAGAGAGAAACTAATCTTCTTTCTCAATTACTAACTTCTCGCTACTATTTTATGCTTCTGCTAACATTTTCTCACCAGCTTCGATAGCTTCTTCGATAGTACCTTTAAGGTTAAACGCAGCTTCTGGAAGGTGATCTAACTCTCCATCCATAATCATTGTAAAAGCTTTAATGGTATCTTTAATATCTACCAAACATCCTGGTATACCAGTAAACTGTTCTGCTACGTGGAATGGTTGAGATAAGAAACGTTGTACACGACGAGCTCTTCCTACCGCTAATTTATCTTCTTCAGATAATTCTTCCATACCAAGGATTGCGATAATATCTTGTAATTCTTTATACCGTTGTAATAATTCTTTTACTCGTTGTGCACAGTTATAATGCTCATCTCCTAAGATATCTGCCGAAAGAATTCTAGAAGTAGAATCTAATGGATCTACCGCTGGATAAATACCAAGTTCAGCAATTTTACGAGACAATACTGTAGTTGCATCTAAGTGAGCAAAGGTAGTTGCCGGTGCTGGATCGGTAAGGTCATCCGCAGGTACATAAACTGCTTGTACCGAAGTTATCGATCCTGTTTTGGTAGATGTAATACGTTCTTGCATTACTCCCATTTCTGATGCTAGAGTAGGTTGGTATCCTACGGCTGATGGCATACGTCCTAAAAGTGCTGACACCTCAGAACCTGCTTGTGTAAAACGGAAAATATTATCTACAAAGAAAAGTACATCTTTTCCTTGTCCATCTCCGGCTCCAGCTCCATCACGGAAATACTCAGCTATAGTAAGACCAGAAAGCGCTACACGTGCACGTGCTCCTGGTGGCTCATTCATCTGTCCAAACACAAAGGTAGCTTTAGAACCCTTCATTACTTCTTTGTCTACTTTAGAAAGATCCCATCCTCCATTTTCCATAGAATGCATAAAGTCATCACCATATTTGATAATACCAGACTCTAACATCTCTCTAAGAAGATCATTTCCTTCACGTGTTCTTTCTCCAACTCCTGCAAATACAGAAAGACCACCATGTCCTTTTGCTATATTATTAAT
This sequence comes from Aquimarina muelleri DSM 19832, assembly GCF_000430665.1. Taxonomy (GTDB): domain Bacteria; phylum Bacteroidota; class Bacteroidia; order Flavobacteriales; family Flavobacteriaceae; genus Aquimarina; species Aquimarina muelleri. The sequence continues at coordinate 127,372 of NZ_AUML01000009.1, forward strand.
CAACTCCTGGATCAGTACTGTTTTACCAACTCCAGCTCCTCCAAATAAACCTATCTTACCACCCTTTGCATAAGGTTCAATAAGATCAATTACTTTAATACCTGTAAATAAAACTTCTGTAGAAGTTGATAAATCTTCAAATTTAGGTGCTTGACGGTGAATAGGAAGACCATCTTTTCCTGCTTTCGGAAGATCCCCAAGACCATCAATTGCATCTCCAATTACATTAAATAGACGTCCATATACATCTCCTCCTATTGGCATCTGGATTGGAGCTCCTGTTGAAACAACCTCAACACCCCTGCTTAATCCATCACTGGAATCCATTGCAATAGTACGTACAGTATCTTCCCCTATGTGAGATTGAACCTCTAACACTAGCTTACTACCGTCTGTTTTGTTAATTTCTAACGAATCATAAATTCTTGGTAATTCAGTACCAGCTACGAATTCTACATCGATAACCGGACCTACAATTTGAGATACTTTACCTGTAACTTTAGACATTATATAACTATTTAATGTTTAGTATTAATTATATTAAAAAAAACTAAGAACTCAACAGTACTGAATACTAGCTTTTTTCAGGCTGCAAATATAGTCTTTTAAAATGAAAAAAATAACTCATTTTCTTTTGTTTTTTGAAAGGATGTATTCTCTTTTGTTTTAAATCAAAAAATATACTTTTTTCTGAGACGAGGCATTGGCTTTTAATCCACATTTCGGAGTTTAATTCTCCGAGACTTGCCTCGAAAACAAAATATATTTTTGGAAGCATACCTCGTAGCTTTCTCCGAGGTTATTGATTCACACTATACATCTGTTTTTGGAATAGACATAATTATTTATCATAGTAGTAAAGAATATAATTTGGTATGTGTGTTACACCAAAATGTTGCAGCAATAGTTTCTTATATATTTATTTATATTGCTTAGTATTGGTACTATTTCAGTAGTAGTATTTATTACTTCTATCCATTTCCTCTCTCAATTTTGGTATCACAGAATACAAGATATGTCTCTGAAAAATTTTTGCTTTAAAGGAAACTTCCAGGAATGAAAATCTCAACAACGGATTAAGTCTCATTCCTTTTGCTCCTCAACTTATATTTATAAATTATTTATAGATAAACCTATATAATACTGAGATCCTATAAACCCTGTTCCAAAAGCTGTAAAATACTCGTCTCCCCCAAGGTTGGTTCCTCCAACTTTAAGGGTAGTTTTTAATTTTGGAATTTTATAATTTATTTGTGCATCAATAACAGAAAAAGAAGGTATATCTCCATCTCCAAATGATGCTTCCCAAAGATAACTGTCACTCCATCTATAACTTGTATTAAAACCAAAATTTTTAAACAAATCTGTATGTCCAAAAGTAGCTTTTACTTTATGCTCTGGAGTATTAAATTCAGCTCTAAAATCTGGGTCTTTCTTTTTATCAAAATCTTGTTTCGAGTACGTATAATTAACTCCTAAATCAAAATCTCCAAGGATTTTAGTATTTACTCCTATAGTGCCTCCAAAAGATTTTATATCTACATCTGAGTTAGTATACGCCTGATATACCTCGACATCATCATTTTGTAAAGCCAGTAAAGACAATGTTCCATCCCCTACCTTACCATATAAAGGTACTAATACACTTTCTGTAGATATAAAATCTTTATATTGGTTGTAATATCCACTTAAATCAATAACAAATCTGCTTATTTTGCTACGATATCCTAGTTCAAAGGCAGTAATTTTTTCTGGTTTTACTATAGCTACATCTGATGCTTCTGGAATCCCATTTCGTACAGAATTTACCGAAAATGAATTTTCATAAGCATCTCTACCTGTAATAGCAACCGAACTAGAACCTATAAGATTTTGCCCATTTCCACTTACATCAAATGTTCTAATATCTCTATCTAGATTATCCTCTGCAGAACCCACTAAGATTGCTCTTCCTACATTTAATCCTATATACAAATCCTGTGTAGTAGGATTTCTAAACCCTGTTTGTACAGAAGCACGAATATTATGATTTCTTTCTGCACCAAGTGTATATCCAACAGATAATCTAGGAGAAAAATTACCATCAAATAATTCTGATTTATCATAACGAACAGATCCAGTTAATTTCAACCTGTCATCCATCATTTTTTTTTGAACTTGAGTATATATCCCATATTCTGCGTATTGAATGGGGCCATCAAAATCAGTAAAAATTGTACCCGAAGAATTTAGTTTGTATTCTCTAAATGATCCTCCTACCTGTATATCTGCAAAATCCTTTGTTATATGTGCGAAATTATAGTTAGCATCTACATGTCGTAGTTGAGTTTCATCCTGAAATTTTGATCCTGTAGCCAAATTAGGGTCGCTGGTAACCTGATTAAAGACCTGCTCAAACTCAGGTGTGCCTGGCAATAATCTACCTGTATCCGCAGTTTGTCTTGCAAGAAGATGTGCTTGTTCTGGCAACTGCCCCGCTAAGGTTGCTTGTACAAATGCTCCTGCATATTGACCAAACCAAGCTTGATCATCTTTCCATTTTCTATTGATATTTATACCTGTAAATCTTGTATCGTATGAATCTCCTGCGTCTTCATCTGTTAAGTATCCTCTTATAAAAAAGTTGTTGTTTTTAAATTCTAATTTATGTTGTTGCAAGAAAAAATTACGGATTGAATATCGGTTTGCACCTTGATAAATAGTTGTTCCTTTTCCTATTTTTCCGTTATAAATAATTTCAAAATCATCTGCAAAAGGTCTATAGTGCATTGCCGCATCAAATTTTATACTTTCCGCTCTATACTCATTTAAATCCTGCTCATCATATCCTGTTCTACTAACACTTTGATTTGGCAATAGATTTTCTGCTCCTGCGGGCAGAACCCCTAAATTCACTAAAGCCACTCCAACTCCTCTAATATTGGCACTAACCTCATCTCCATATACATTTAGCCCATCATAATTAGGATCTGACCTATCTGTATTTGCGTTTAGAACATTAATTCTATTAGATGCAAACCAATCTGTACCTCTTAGGTAAGAGAAATTGGCTTTTGCAGCAAACTTATCTGAAAATTTATGCGCCATTCTTATTCCGTAATCATAAAACTCATTGTCTCCAGCGGCTTCTTGAGAAGTAATACCACCTTTAAAATATGCACTTATACCTGAATGATCAAATGGGTTTTTGCTTGTCATAAACAAAATTCCATTAAAAGCATTTGCTCCATATAAGGCAGAAGATGCCCCTGGTAATAATTCTACACTATTGACATCCAATTCTGTCATTCCTAATAAATTCCCTAAAACAAAATTAAGAGCAGGAGCAGTATTATCCATTCCATCTACCAGTTGAACGAATCTTGTATTTGCAAATGTAGCAAACCCTCTGGTGTTAACAGATTTAAAAGTTAAGCTATTAGTGTTAACATCTACCCCTTTTAAATCTTCTAATCCTCCATAAAAATCTACCGAAGGAGTGCTTTTTATTTCTTTAATCCCAAAACGTTCTACACTTACAGGAGACTCGAAAATACGTTCGGGAGTTCTAGATGCAGAAATAACAACTTCATCCAATTCTGTTCCTTCTTTTAATACAATAATTAAATCACTGATTTGTGAAGTTATATCTGTAAGTGAAGATTCAAACCCTACGCTACTAACTTCTATAGCAAAAGGAGGAGATTCCTGAACAGTTAAAGAAAAAAAACCATCAAAATCCGTTACTGTTCCCGAAGAGGAATTTTTTAAAGTAATATTAGCTCCTGGTATAGGTTGATTATTATCATCTATTACCTTACCGCTAATTGTTGTTTGTGCTGTAGCAACAAAGCAGCTTGCCATTAGCAAAATCACTAATGTAATTTTTTTCATGCCCCAAAATTTTAAATTATTATAATAACAAGATACGTTTTTTTACCATTGCTATAGCAAAAACGTTAAATCTATACTTATTTCACACAGAAAAATATGATAATTATATAGTTTTTTGAAACTAGTATTTGATATGAAATGAAGTATCCTAATATGAGTTCTATGTATCTAAATTATCGGATAACATTTCTGTATTCTTGGAACTTGTCGATAGTTGAACTAATTAATCTAAATAAATTTCAAATTTGGGTACAAGTTTAAGTAAAGCTGACCTAAAATTTATAACAGGAGGAAGAACAATTATATTTACTTCAGACGGCGAAGGAGACTGCACAAAAGTTATTTTTAATAACGAAGGAAACATCATTAAATCTAAAAAATAAAGATCGTTATACTGGAAGATGTTATCTCATTATAAATGACAATATCATTTTAATTTTGAAATAGTATAAGAGAAATAAAAAAAACCTGTCTGAAAATTTCTTCAAACAGGTTTTATCTATTTTGTATACAAAAACTTGAATTTACACAAGTAGAAAAAATTACTCTACTGTTACTGATTTTGCAAGGTTTCTTGGTTGATCTACGTTTTTACCTAACATTACGGCTATATGATAAGACAGTAATTGCAATGGTATTGTTGTAAGAAGGGGAGTTAAAAACTCTTCTGTTTCTGGCACCTCAATTACATGATCTGCAAGATTTTTAACCGTTTCATCTCCTTCTGTAACAATTGCTATAATTTTTCCTTTTCTGGATTTAATTTCCTGAATATTACTTACTACTTTATCGTAATGACCTTTTTTGGTTGCTATTACAACCACAGGCATTTGTTCATCTATCAAAGCAATTGGCCCATGTTTCATTTCTGCTGCCGGATACCCTTCTGCATGAATATACGATATCTCTTTTAACTTTAAAGCTCCTTCTAATGCAACAGGAAAATTGAAACCTCTACCTAAATACAAAGCATTTTTTGCTCCTTTATAGGTGTCGGCAATAAACTTAATATGATCGTTAGACTCTAATGCTTGTTTTACCTTTTCTGGTATTCTTTCTAACTCTTGTAAATAATAATGGAAATCACTATTAGAAATTGTTCCTTTTCGTTCTGCTAATTTTAATGCAATCAAAGATAGAACTGTAATCTGCGTAGTAAATGCTTTAGTCGAAGCAACTCCTATTTCTGGTCCTGCATGCGTGTATGCTCCTGCATGAGTTTCTCTAGAAATCGAAGATCCTACAACATTACATACACCAAAAACAAAAGCTCCACTTTCTTTAGCTAACTTAATAGCTGCCATAGTATCGGCAGTTTCTCCACTTTGTGATATTGCAATAACTACATCATCTTGATGAATTACAGGGTTTCTATATCTAAATTCCGAAGCATATTCTACCTCTACTGGTATACGAACTAATTCTTCAAAAATATATTCTGCTACCAAACCAGCATGCCAAGATGTACCACAAGCTATAATAATGATACGCTTTGCATTTAAAAGTTTTGCTAGATTATCATCAATCCCTGCCATTTTTATGATTCCTTCTGCCACTCGCATTCTTCCTCTATAGGTATCGCTAATAGCATTAGGTTGCTCATAAATTTCTTTAAGCATAAAGTGATCATAACCTCCTTTTTCTATTTGTTCAAGGTTAATTTGTAGTTCTTGCAAATATGGTTCAACTAGCTTATCATCTTTGATATTTCGTACTTTAACCCCTTTTCTTCTGCTTACAATGGCCATTTCGCCATCTTCCAAATAAATGGCATTATTGGTATACTCTATAAAAGGAGAAGCATCAGATGCTATAAAAAACTCATCCTCTCCTACACCAATTGCAAGTGGACTACCTAATCTTGCTACAACAATTTCATCTGGTTTTTGTTTGTCAAAAACTGCTATTGCATAAGCTCCTACTGTTTGGTTTAATGCAATCTGAACAGCTTTACCAAGCTTTACGTTTTCTTTAGTTTTTACATCCTCTATCAGATTTACTAATACTTCTGTATCTGTATCCGAAGTAAATGTATATCCTCTATTCGATAATTCTTTTTTAAGAGATTCATAGTTTTCAATAATCCCATTATGAATTATAACAAGATCTCCAGAATTAGAATAATGTGGATGGGAGTTTACATCATTAGGAACTCCATGAGTAGCCCATCTGGTATGTCCTATACCGATAGTTCCTTTTGTAGGAATTTCTTTTATTAATCTTTCTTCAAGATCTGCTACTTTGCCTTTTGTTTTAGATAATTTAATATCCTTACCATCAAAAAGGGCAATCCCTGCAGAATCATACCCTCTATACTCTAATCTTTTTAACCCTTTTAATACAATTGGATAGGCTTCTCTATGCCCAATGTACCCTACAATTCCGCACATGATTTAAGTTTTTTAAAATATTGTTAGTTTTTTTTAGACGCTGTATAAAAAATATCAAGTTTTAAACGTTTCTCTTCAGGAACATTTTCTCCATTTCCGTAGAGGATAGTTCCTTCATGTGAAATTATTGATGAGGAGGGTATAATCTCATCTTTAGGGGTATTGTTTTTATTTTTAACTACGCCAACTGCGTTTATTGTTGCATTTACATTTTGAGATACGGACACTCCTAAGCTAATATTATCTACTTCTTCGTCTCCTAAAAGATCAATAATATGCCTAGTAAGCCTAATCTTATAGTACTCTCCTTTATCATCAGAGCCTCTTTTAATTCTGCCTAAATGACTAAGAATAGAGTTTACTGGCTCTTCCTCGTTCTTTAATTGAAAACCTACATCAGACGCATAATCTGCAAGAACAGAGCCTGTTTCTTTATTAAATACATATATTCTTTCTGGTTCTGTCGCTCCTCCTGATGTCAATGCACTTTGATTAACATAAAATGTAAGAACTGCATCATTGATCAACCAATTTTTTCTTCTTAAATAACTAAGTTCCTTTTCTAGCTCTCCATTTTCATTAAGAACATTTCCTTTAAATAAATCAATTACAGCATATGCTCCATCTCCTCCTTTTATATATAAATTATCATTTCCTTTAATCGAATCCTGCACATCTATCTTCAATTCATTTTCAATACTTGGCTTAATATCTGTTTTTATAGAGTTAACAATATTATTAGTAAAAGATAATTGTAAGGTTTTTTGTTCTCTTACTACAGGTGTTCCTGCTCCAGAAGTGTAATGTAATGTTATTCTTCCTTTACTCATATCAAAAAGAACCATGTTTCCTAAAGCTCCAGATGCTTCTGCCTTAAAATAGATTCCTCTAAAATAATTAAAGAAGTTGTTTGAATTACTTAATTCAGAACTACCTTGCTTATCCAAAAATTGTTCTTTAAAACTATTTTTAACAGCATCAGAAAATTTAATTCTTAATGCTGGGGGTGACTTAGTAACATCTTGATTCGTGTCCTCATCTGGGCCATCAGGACCAAGCAAAGTTATTTCTGAAGGAGATGGCACAAAAGACTCATTGGTATATAAATTGAGTTTCTCTATTTCTGAACCAAATTTAGTTACAGCATCATCTGAGTAGTACAACTGTCTATCATTTGTTTCTGGATCAAAATCTCTTAAAAAATAGTTGGATTGATATATCGATAACTTAAATGGTCTACTGCCATAAACGGAATCTAACTTATATGTTTTTATAGTTACATTATTACTAGTCGACGTGTTTATTTCTTTACTAAAATAAGGCAAGTTAAGAACCACACTATCTAGTACGGGATTTTCTCCAAAATTAGGGTTATCCGTTGCTAATCGCACTTGTGATAATATGCTATATATTGATTGTCCATAAGCAGGATCCTCATAAACTCCAAGCAAATTAGCGTGATTAACTAATTGATTATTAGAGCCTATTTCACGAACTAATCTACTCGTTTGAACCCTCTCTAACCTCCTGCTATACGCTATAGGTATCGAACTATATTGGCTGTCTTCAAAATTAACATCTCCTATAATTTCACTACCAACAGAATTAAAGTCATTATCACAGGATAAAAAAGTAGAAATAACAACTACTATAGTTGTTATTTTAGTAAAAATGTTTATTAATTTCATAAATAATTTTCATCGTTACGCTTATACTAATACTTCCGTTTTATAGAAGGCTTCATAAGCTTCGGCAAATTCATCTGGTTTTTTATATTCTAAAACAGGTTGGTTGATAGTCTTTAAATGCTCTACAAGTTCTGCGGGAATTTCTTCTGAGCCTACAATTACAGCATCAGAATTATCTACAGCAACTTTCATAAGGTTGCTATATGTAGGTTTAGCCAAATCACTAATCTTTTCTTCTCCTATACCATCAAACTTTACTTTTGCCATCATATTCTTATCTAATGCTCCATCAAAACCACTATTATACACAGAGGTTACAATTTTGCTATGGCCAAAAAGAGGTTCATTAGCATAATAATGTTTTAGATATAATGGTAAAAGAGAGGCTAGCCATCCATGCACATGTATGACATCTGGTGACCAGTTTAATTTTTTTACCGTTTCAATAACTCCCTTAGCAAAAAAGATCGCTCGCTCATCATTATCAGGAAACAGTTTCCCTTCTTCATCTGTTAAAGTTGCTTTTCGTTTAAAATAATCTTCATTATCTATAAAATATACTTGCATCCTCTCTTTAGGAATAGAAGCCACCTTGATAATCAAGGGCATATCTAAATCATTTATTACCAGGTTCATACCTGAAAGCCGGATAACCTCATGTAATTGGTGCCTTCTTTCATTGATATTCCCATATCTTGGCATAAAAATTCTTATTTGCCCTCCTTTGCTATTTACCATTCTTGGCGCCTCAAAAGACATAGATGAAATTTCAGTCTCTGGCAAGTAAGGTATTACTTCTGATGATACGTACAATATCCTCTTATCTTTCATATAATCGATACTTTTATCGTCCTCCTTTTGGAATTAATTTTGCAAAATTACGAAAATTTATGCAGTCTGCCAGTAATATCTTATTTTTGCACGCCTTATAAGTTTATATGTCAATGCAGGTACACGAAAAAAGACTAGATATATTAGTAGATGTTGCATCTATTAAAAAAAATAAGAAAACCATTGGTTTTGTTCCTACTATGGGAGCTCTTCACCGTGGACATCTTGCTTTGGTAGAGAAAGCTTTAAAAGAAAATGACTATGTGATAGTTAGCATTTTTGTAAATCCCACTCAGTTTAATAACGATGCAGATTTGGTTAATTATCCTCGTACTTTAGATTCTGACATTGAGCTTTTATCTGGTTTATCCAAAAATATAATTGTTTTTGCGCCTACGCCCAAGGAGATATATGGAGATAAAATGTTATCTACTAAATACAATTTTAATGGGTTAGAACATGAAATGGAGGGTAAATTTAGAGCAGGACATTTTGATGGTGTTGGTACTGTGTTAAAACATTTCTTTACGATCGTTAATCCAGATAAAGCATATTTTGGAGAAAAAGATTTTCAACAGCTTCAGATTGTTAAAAAGTTAGTTGAAATTGAAAAAATGACAGTGCAAATTATTGGCTGTCCTATCTATCGAGAAGAAAATGGCTTAGCTCTAAGTTCTAGAAACAAAAGACTTAATACAAAACAACTCGAAGCTTCTCCATTTATTTATTCCGTTTTACAACAAGTTAAAAAAGACTTTGGCACAAAAAGTGCTTTTACTTTAAATAACTGGGTATTAGGTCAGTTTAAAAATCACGACGAGTTAAAGCTAGAATATTTTGAAATCGCCAAGGTGTCAGATCTAAAATCCATTAAACGAAAACAAAAAGGCACAAAATACAGAGCTTTTATAGCTGTATTTGCAGGAGAAATAAGACTTATTGATAACATTGCCCTAAATTAAAAATAACTAACTTTGTAATATGTTTGTACACGTAGTAAAATCAAAAATTCATCGCGTTAAAGTAACTGGTGCTGATCTTAATTACATTGGCAGTATTACTATTGATCAAGATCTAATGGATGCCGCCAATATTGTTGAAGGAGAAAAAGTCCAGATTGTAAACAACAATAACGGAGAACGCTTAGAGACATACGCAATACCAGGCCCTAGAAATAGTGGAGAAATTACACTTAATGGTGCGGCAGCCAGAAAAGTAGCAAAAGGAGATGTTCTAATACTAATCACTTATGCTATGATGGATATCGAAGAGGCTAAAGATTTTAAACCAAGACTTCTTTTTCCTAACGAAGAAAATAATCTATTAAAATAAATAGTGAATCCTAAACTCATAAAATTTCTTAAAATAATACTCCCATTAATAGTGGGAGTTTTTTTAATATGGTATTCGATCTCGTCTGCCACTCCCCAAGAAAGACAAAAGACATTTCAATATATCATGCAAGCAGATCCTAAATGGATTCTATTATCTATTACGTTAGGTGTTATTTCTCATCTTGCCAGAGCATATCGCTGGAAATTTTTATTAGCACCATTAGGGTATTCTGTTAAATTATCCAATAGCTTTATGGCTGTTATGATAGGGTATCTTGCTAATCTGGGGATTCCTAGATCTGGAGAAATACTTAGAGGGGGCACTATATCTACGTATGAAAACATTCCTTTTAAAAAAGCATTCGGAACCATAATCTCTGAAAGAGTTATCGATTTGCTTATGTTATTACTGATTATTGCTATAACTTTACTTTTTCAATCAGAACTGTTGCTATCTTATTTGCAAGAAAAAATTGCAAGTCCATTTATTTCACTGGCTATATTAATAGGACTATTAATTTGTGGGATTATATTTCTAAGAGCTATAAAAACCTCAACAAACCCTATCCTTATAAAACTTAGAAATTTTGGTGATGGTCTTTTAGAAGGAGTAAAAAGTATTTCAAAAATTAAACAACGAAAAGCTTTTATTTTTTATACCTTTCTTATTTGGGGATTGTATATTTGTATGTTTTATGTAATTAAATTTACGGTTCCTGAAACAGCATCTTTACCCATTGGACCAATACTTGCTACTTTTGTTGCAGGATCTTTTGCGATGTCTACCACTAATGGAGGAATTGGGGCTTTCCCTATAGCAATAGCTGCAATTTTACTGCTTTTCGGTATAGAAAAACCTGCAGGAGAAGCTTTAGGCTGGATATTATGGGGGTCTCAAACCGCAATAAATATAATTATAGGAGCGTTATCCTTTTTATTTCTTCCTATTTTAAACAGAGAAAAATAAGGAAATAATTTATATATTGTCCCTTGCTTAATCTTAATCTTAATTACTTATGAAAAAAAGTGTAACTCTTATTATAGCTTGTCTTTTTACCTTTTCTGGTTATAGTCAAGCAATCTATGAATCTTTTAGATCCATCAAATTAGATCAAAATAGAGAGTTAAAAATACAGCTCCCTCGTAATTATAAAAAAAATGAAGATAAGATATACCCTCTAATTATTGTTTTAGACGGGGATTATTTATTCGAACCTGTTGCTGGTAATGTAGATTATTTCTCCTATTGGGAAGATATGCCAGAATCTATAGTGGTAGGTCTTAACCAACGTAAAACCAGACAAGAAGATTGCCAATATGATACTGCAGAGTTTTTACCAGAACTTAAAGGAGCAGAGTTTTTTGAATTTATTGGTCAGGAGCTTATTCCTTATCTGGATCAAACCTATCGTACTGCACAATTAAAAATTATTGTAGGACACGACTATACCGCCAATTTTATAAATTATTTTTTGTTTAAAGACAATCCAATTTTTCAAGGGTATATAAGCCTTAGCCCAGAATTGGCACCACCAATGGGAGAACGTATTGAAAGTAAACTTGCAGGATCTTCTGATATTTGGTATTATTTGGCCACCGCAACCAATGATGCTGATAATATTAAAAATGATCTTATTGCTTTGGACGAAAAATTATCTGCAATCGAAAATCCTGAAATGAACTATTTCTTTGATAATTTTGAAGAATCTTCACATTATACCTTAGTAGGAAAAGCAATACCTCATGCTTTAGAAAACATATTCGAGATGTATCGTCCTATTAGTAAGAAAACATATAAAGAGGTTATTCTTCCATTAGAAACTTCTCCTTATGAGTACCTAGTAGATATATACAGAACTACTGAAAAATTATATGGTATAAAACGTAAAATAAGAATCAACGATTTTATTGCAGTCTCTACTGCTATTGAAAAAAATGAAAACTGGGCAGAATTAGAGCCTTTAGGTAAACTAGCTATCAAAGAACATTCTGATCTAATGTTAGGATATTATTATCTAGGTATGTTTTATGAACAAACAGGAGAGCCTAAAAAAGCAATGAGAGCTTATGAAAGTGGTTTTCAGTTAGCTGAAGTTGCTTTTTTAACCAAAGATTATATGCTGGATAAAGTAAATAAGATTAAAGAAGATTTTGGCTGGTAAAAGTAAATCAGTTTTTAAGACCTAAAAAGGAAGCTTGTCAATATATATTGACAAGCTTCCTAGGATTTTAATCTAAAGAACTCTTCAAAACTCTGTCTCAGGAATTATTTATATTCATTAGCAGCAGCTCATGCATCGCAAGTAACACACTCCAGAGTTGTTTCCAGCGTTTATACATTCTACCATGCACTTAGTCTTATCCAAACTACAACAGGCAGAATTGGGAGAACCTCCGTTAATTTCTTTTTGAGCAATTTTATTAATTAGTTTTACTCCAGTTAATTTTAGAATTTTCATAATGGTATAATTTTATTGGTTAATAAAAAATATTCAGAGAGAGGTCTCTGAACACTATATAAAGTTACTATATTTTCGATTAAGAAGATTGATTTTTTTAATTCGAACAAAAATATTTGATGCTTGTTTTAAGAGTTCATTTTTGTTTATGGTATTATTAAAATAATAGTATTTTTACACTCTTATCAATCTTCTATGGCTAAAACCAAAACTGTATTTTTCTGTCAAAATTGTGGTGCACAATATGCTAAATGGCAAGGACAATGTACATCCTGTAAAGAATGGAATACTATTGCCGAAGAGGTAGTTCAAAAAGCAGAAAAAAGTGACTGGAAAAACGCTACTTCTAGTCCAAAAACAAATAAGGTAGCCAAGCCTTTACGAATTTCAGAAATTAACACCAGTCAGGAAGCTCGTTATAACACAGACGATGCAGAACTAAACAGAGTATTAGGAGGTGGGCTAGTACCAGGTTCTTTAACTTTGTTAGGAGGAGAGCCAGGAATAGGAAAAAGTACCCTTTTATTACAAATAAGTCTTAAACTACCTTATAAAACATTATATGTTTCTGGAGAAGAAAGTCAGCAGCAAATAAAAATGCGAGCAGAACGAATACATTCTAAAACAGATAATTGCCTGATTTTAACAGAAACCAAAACACAAAACATTTTTAGGCAGATTGAAGAAATACAACCAGATATTGTTATTATAGATTCTATACAAACCTTACATAGTGATTATATAGAAAGTAGCGCTGGTAGCATTTCTCAGATTCGGGAATGTACTACAGAGCTTATTAAATTTGCTAAAGAAACCGCAACTCCTGTTTTGTTAATTGGACATATCACAAAAGATGGTAATATTGCTGGTCCAAAGATTTTAGAACATATGGTAGATACTGTATTACAGTTTGAAGGAGATCGTAATCATGTGTATCGAATTTTACGTGCATTAAAAAATCGTTTTGGATCTACATCAGAGTTGGGTATTTATGAAATGCAAGGTAGTGGTTTACGAGAAGTAAATAATCCTAGTGAAATCCTGATCTCTAAAAACGATGAAGAATTAAGTGGTACCGTTATAGCATCTACGGTAGAAGGTATGCGACCGCTTATGATAGAGATACAAGCCTTGGTAAGCACCGCAGTTTATGGCACTCCACAACGTAGTGCTACTGGTTACAACCTAAAACGTCTTAATATGATCCTTGCCGTTTTAGAAAAGCGAGCTGGTTTTAGGCTAGGAGCAAAAGATGTGTTTTTAAATGTTACAGGAGGAATATCTGTAGACGATCCTGCTATTGATTTGGCAGTAGTTGCAGCTATTTTATCCTCTAATGAAGATATCCCTGTACCAAAAGATTATTGCTTTGCCGCAGAGGTTGGATTGGCAGGAGAAATACGCCCAGTAAACAAGGTAGAACAACGAATACAAGAAGCAGAAAAACTAGGTTTTTCTACCATATTTGTCTCTAAATACAATAAAATATCGCTACAAAATGCGCAGATCAAAATCCAATTAGTTACTAAAATCGAAGATGTGGCAGAACACCTGTTTGGGTAATAGGTTAAAAAGGATGTAATACGATTTACGAATAAAAATCTCGCATATAATCGTATTCTTTTTCTACTATATTTTCTTCATAAAATGAAACAATAGCTATGGCTATTCTTTAATTTGATTCATCAATCTAGCGAAAAACCTTTGCAATTATTTATACGCAATTCTCATCCGTAAATCGTGTAATACCAATTTAACCATAAAATGTTGTATCTAAATTTATCCATTTTATTCCAGTAAATTCAAATGATAGATGGTATAAAAGCCTATTTGCGAGAGCTTTTCTGAGCTTGCCGAAGTATAACTTTTCTTCATTTTTTCTATGAAAAATCACTCCATTTGACGGCTTTTTTAGACCAAATCAATTATTAAATGTTGTATTTTTAGATTGATAGAAATTAGCTTATATCTGCAAATTCAGAATAGACGATATAATATTGAGAGATAGTATTAAATAATTTCTTTAATCTCATTTTTGTTTTTAATCTTATAAGAAATATACCAGTTCACAAAATGCTTAACTCCAGTTTCTATATTTGTTTTTGGGGTGTACCCAACAGCAGTGGCTATACTAGATATATCTGCGTATGTTTTGCTAACATCTCCGGGCTGCATAGGTAAAAATATTTTTTTTGCAACAGCTCCTGCATTTTTCTCTATACAATTAATAAAATCCATTAATTTTACAGGATTACTATTTCCAATATTATGCAATAGATAAGGAGCTATTTCAGGGCTTTTTGGTTTCGGAGGGTTTTTATTTACTTTTAAGATACCTTCTACAATATCATCTATGTAAGTAAAATCTCTTTGCATATCTCCATTATTAAAAATATGTAAAGGTTTGTTATTAATAATGGCATCGGTAAATAAAGATGGAGCCATATCAGGTCTTCCCCAAGGACCATATACTGTAAAAAAGCGAAGCCCGGTAGTAGGAATTTTAAAAAGATGGCTATATGTATGTGCCATTAATTCGTTACTCTTTTTGGTTGCTGCATATAAACTTATGGGCTTGTCTACGTTGTGTTCTACCGAAAAAGGGATTGTTTTATTGTTTCCATAAACCGAAGAACTGGAGGCGTAAGTAAGATGTTTTACTGGGTAATGTCTGCAAGCTTCTAAAATATTAAAAAAACCATCTATATTACTTTTAATATATGCATCTGGATTTTCGATACTGTATCGCACACCAGCCTGAGCGGCTAAATGAATCACAGTGTCAAAGCGTTCATAACGAAATAAATCCATAATGGCAGCCTTTTGTGTTAAGTCCATCTTTATAAAACGGAAAGCTTTGTGTGTAGACGAATTTACGTATTCATTATCGATTACTTTTTTACGAGTTATGCCTACCTCATCTAACCTATCGTATTTTAAGGAAGTATCGTAATAATTATTAATATTATCAAAACCCAAAACCTCATGACCTAATAGTAGTAGTTTTTTAACGGTATGAAATCCAATAAATCCTGCAGCACCTGTAACCAAAATTTTCATAAGGATAAATGTGTTTTTTGATTTTATTTTTTGATTTCTTCACTTTTGGTTTCTTCATTTTTGATTGCAGTAGTAGCAACAAACTCATCATCCTTATTTGATTTATAAACCTTTAACCATTCTCCTTTTGGTGTGCCATGATCAAAAGGACTTAAAAAGACAGGAACTCTTGTTTTTAATCGTGCTTCTTCATTAGAGAAGCCTTCGTACTCAATTCGATATAGGGCACTGTATAGAACAGCTCTTCCGGTGCCATGATGGCAATGGATTAATATAGGGTAAGAAATATCCTGATCGAGTACTTTAAAAAATTCTTTAAGGTTTTCTTCGCTAGGTATTTGTTGTGAAGGAATATTAATATGTTTTGTGCCTTTTATTTTTTCTACAGCTATTTTTTCTTTTGTGATATCCGAAGATAAACTAGGGTTTAGAGGATCACTAACTTTCCCTACCCTAAGATCAATAACTGTTTTGATACCGTGTTTCTCGATATAATTATGAATTTTTTCAGGAGGTATAGCAGCAGATCTATAAACCTTATTTTCAGTTACTTCTAGAAATCTATAATTAAAATGAACATGATATACATAAATAGCAGTAAAAATAATAGCTACTCCTAATATCGAAAAAATAAACCTCTTTGTGGTTTTCATAATAAATCTGATTAACAATTTATTTTTCGAAATTATAGAATATTAATGCTAAAAAAGACCTGGTAAGCTAACCCTAATGATAATATAAAGGTATGGGAATATTGAGCCTAATAATTTTCATAGACCATAACATAAAGATAACAATGTGTTTTTTAAGAGTTTGAAAATAACCCGAATAAGAGTTTAAGATGCTTAGAAGTAAGTGATTTGTTGGTTATAAATAACAAAAGAGGCTAAGGGTTAATATTTATATTATTACTTAGATTGTTTTGTTGCAATAAAACAGATCTTTTAACCTGAATTATGGAGTTTAATTCTCCGAGGTTATTGATTGTATAAATAATTGATTTTTAGATAAAATTATGTTAACCTCTCCTTTTTTAGTAAAAAGGTTTTATATTTTTCCATAGGATATAAAAGCACTCTAATATTAAAACCTTAATTATGACCCCAAGGCTGATTACTTTTGTCTTTCTTTTAGTTACTTCTTTGCTTTCTTCACAGAAAAAAACTTTGACACATACCGATTATGATTTATGGAAAAATATTACAGATGTAAAAATATCAGAAAAAGGAAAATTGGTGGTAACCACCATAGAAACTAATACAAAAAGAGGAGATGGGTATATAGAAATATATAATACCCAAAACAAAGAAAAATTTATATATCCTAACGGGTATGAAACTTCCATATCTTTAAATGAGAATTATGTGGTTTTTAAAAAAAGACCAAGCTATCAGTTAATAAGAAAAGAAAAGAGGAAGGAAGTAAAAAAAGAGGATAGGACAAAAGATATGCTATTTGTTTATGATGTAAAAAATAATAAAATCTATGATTCTATTTATAGAGTGAAAAGATACCAAATGCCCAAAAAACAAGAAGGGTGGTTGATCGTAGAAAAGTTTAAAGAAGTCAAAGAAAAACAAAAAAGAAAAACAGAGGATAAACAAGGTAAAAAAGATACTTTAAACAGAGATATTCCTATGATATATAAGCAAAATTATGCTTTGATATATAATTTAAAAACCAAACAAAAAGATACCATACACCAGATAAAAGATTTTATTTTGCCAGAAAAAGGTCAGATCTTTTATTTCTCATTAAAAAATAAAAAAGAGAAACAAAAGGATATTGGGGTATATGCATATAATTTGTTGTCTGCAAAAAAAACAGTTATCGATACCACAAAATACATTTATGATAAACTAGCAATAGATAGAGATGGCAGTGAATTTGCGTATTTATCAGCCGCAGATTCAACAGCATTAGATTCTCTAAAATTCGAACTATACTATTATAAAAATGAGATAAAGCAAAAGCTTGTAGATTTTTCAGGAAACAATCTTAGAGAAAATTGGGAATTAAGTAAAGACAAACACCCTTTTTTTTCAGATAATGGTAATAGATTATACTTTTACTCTAAGCCAAAAGTTGTTTATTTAAAAGATACTACAATGCTGGAGGATGAAATCCCCCAAGTAGATGTATGGAACTGGCAGGATAAATTGATTCAACCAGAGCAAAAATCAAAGTTTGAAGAACTTAATAAAAAAGCATTTGTATCTTATTACGATACTACATCCAAAAAATATATCCACATTCAGGATCAAACGATTGAAGATCTTAATTTAGACAAGACTAAAGAACACCAATTTATACTGGGTTCTGTTACCTCACCTTATGATACAAAACGTTCTTGGGATTATCCATGGACAAAAGATTATTATAGAATTGATACCTATACAGGAAACAAAAAACTAATTCTCAAAAATAAAGGATTGAAACCTATACTCTCTCCGGATGGGCAATTTGTATTACATTATGATATGAAACAAAAGAATTGGTTTTCTATAAACTTATCTACTAATGAAAAAACCAATCTAACAAAAGATCTCGACGTACCTTTTTATGATGAAGATGATGATCATCCTTCATTACCTTCTCCTTATGGTTTTGGAGGTTTTGATATAAATCAAGAGGTGTTAATATTTGATAAGTTTGATGTTTGGAAGATTTCTTTGTCGGGCAAAGACAAACCAATGAACTTAACCCAAAATGGAAGAAAAGAAAATATAACCTATAGAACAGAAATGCTGGATCCTGAACAGAAAACTCAAGCAGCTTATATTAATAAAGAATTATTGATTACAAGTTTTGATAATACAAGCAAGGTTTCTGGATTATATACTCTTAAAAAAGGAGAACTTATCGAGAAAATAAAACCCTCTGAGTTTCGTATAAGTTCTTATAAAAAAGCAAAAGAGGCTAATGTCTTCACCTACAGAAAACAAAATTTTACCACATTTCCTGACCTTTATGTTACTACTAATACATTTAAAAACACAAATAAGATAACTCATATAAATCCACATCAAACACATTTTAAATGGGGAACTGCAGAGTTGTTTACATGGCAGACAAATGATGGCAGAAAACTAGAAGGGATTGTTTATAAACCAGAAGACTTTGACCCTTCAAAAAAATACCCTTTGATTACGTATTTTTATGAAAAAAGGTCTGATAGTTATAGAGATTATCATATTCCAAGTCCAAGTGCTTCTATTGTAAATCCTTCATATTTGGTAAGCAATGGTTATGTTATGTTTGTGCCAGATATAGTGTATGATGAGGGTAAACCAGGGGCTAGTGCATATAATTGTATTGTTTCTGGAGTAGAGGCTTTAGAGGAGTCTGGGTATATTGATAGCGATAATATAGGAATACAAGGGCAAAGTTGGGGTGGGTACCAAGTGGCATATTTGGTAACAGTTACTAATAAATTTAAAGCAGCAATGGCTGGTGCTCCCGTAAGTAATATGACTTCTGCTTATGGAGGTATTCGATGGAAATCTGGTCTAAGCAGAGCTTTTCAATATGAAAGAACACAAAGTAGACTAGGTAAAAATTTATGGGATGGTTTTGATCTTTATATAGAAAATTCACCGCTTTTTGGTATTCCTAAAATAGAAACGCCACTACTTATTATGCACAATGATAATGATGGTGCAGTGCCATATTATCAGGGAATAGAGATGTTTATGGGGATGCGAAGATTACAAAAACCAGTCTGGCTTTTGGTGTATAATGATGAAGCTCATAATTTAAAAAAAGTAAAAAACAAACAAGACCTATCTATTCGTATGATGCAGTTTTTTGATTATTATCTTAAAGGAAAATCAGCACCTAAATGGATGACCAGTGGTGTTCCCAGGATACAAAAAGGAAAAGATTTTGGATATGATTTAGAGAATGCCAGAACATCAACATCTAATATTATTGCCAATCCCAATAAATAAGATGCCATTGTATATTATTTGATTGGTATGTGATTAATGTCTTAAAACCTATGGCTTGGTGGGCTTGTAAAGAACGTATGTTATTAGATGCTACTTCGGTGATTAAGAAATCATATTTTTTTTCCAACTCATTTTTCATAGCTTGATATAAACCTCTAAAAATCCCTTGCCTGCGATACACTTTGTCTATACATACTTGTCCCATTACAACATAAGAAGAAGAAAGGTCCAAATGATTGTCAATCATAGCAAACATAGGTTTAAGAATTTCAATATCATCCTTAAAATCTTTTAGCATAGATAGAGCGTAACCAACAACTTTATCCTTATCCTTTGCAACGATATGAGGCTGTTTACTATTCATTTTTCTTAGAATAGATAAGTCATGTGTTACCGTAACAAAACCTTCTGCTTCTTTTTCTTTTTTAGAAATAAAAGAAGGTAAATTATTTTGTTGAAGTTTTATTATTTGCTCTAATTCTTCATCACAAGTAGTTAGGGTGTAGATAAGATTCATCATTTTGCTTGTAACCATTTTTTACGTTTTTCTAATACCTTTTTATCAGGATTTTGTTGCGCTATTATTTCAATATTTGGATCTGCCGTAAAAATAATTTGGGTAGTGATTTTTTTTCCTAGTCTTAGATAAGTAATAGGTGTTTTTTTATCTAAAGTAATTTTTGTCATAAGATTTAAAAATTCTTCTGGATTCTTATAAGGATTTCCATTTATAGTTAAAATAATATCTCCTTTGTCTAAACCTGCATTGTATGCCGGTCCTTCTTTTTGAGGATAATTAGAAATAACAGCATTATTGTTTTCATCAAACTCAATAAGAGCGCCGTAGTATGCTTTTTTAGGATCATTATCCATCAAAATTCCAAAATCAGCAAATAAAGTTTTGTAATCTGGTATTTCGCTATGGTTAATGTATTTGTCAAAAAAATCATTAGCAAATGTATCCCCTGCATATTCTTGTAATGCAGTAAACAGGTTGTTATGAGTGTATGGTATTTCTTGCTTACCATATTTTTTCCAGATCATTTTCATGTAATCGTCAAGATTTAGAGAATTTTTATAATTTCTTAAAGATAGGTCAAGAGCCAAACCAAGCATACTACCATACGAGTAATAAGAAATAAATGTATTTTCTCGATTAACAGGATCTACAGATGTTGCAGCATCTACAAAAGGAGCTTGATAACTCATTTCAGTAGGGTTAAAATAAGCTCTTGCAGGAGAGTTCCATACATAGTTATAGGTTTCTGTTAGTCCATTTATATATTCCTCAGGACTAATTAGTCCCGCTCTGCATAAAATTAGTTTAGTGTAATAGCTTGTAAACCCTTCTGCAAACCATAATTCTCCAGACATATTTGCTTTTTCAAAATCAAAAGGTTCTAATGTTTTAGGTCGAATACGCTCTACATTCCATGCATGAAAAAACTCATGAGAAACAGTGCCTATGTTTTTTTTCATTCCGCCATCAGCAAGGCTATTGGTACTAGTAAGGATAGTCGAATTTCTGTGTTCCATACCATCACGGGATACCTGAGGCATATAACAGGCTAAAAAAGTATATGTCCCATTATCAAATTTTGGATATTCTCCAAATACTTCTTTTTCTTGTACTACAATTTTTTTTATTTTTTCAAAATACGTATCTACTTCTTGTTCGGTGCCAAGATGATGTATTGCAAGTTGTATAGTATATTCTTCCCCTTCAGAGGTAACCTTAAATGATCTTGTAGAGTGGTTGCTAATCTCTACAGGGCTGTCCATAAAATACTGTAAATTAGGAGCAGTAAATGTGTTGTTGCCTTCAGGAATAAGTTGCGTAGCTATTTTCCAGTTAAGATCCTTTCTAACATTAAAAACTACTTCTATAGATCTTTTTTTAAGGGATGGAGCATATATAAAAGTAGCAGGAATATTAAGGTGAGCATGGGTTTCATCGATTTGAGAATAAGTTCCGTCTCCTCGATCTGCAAATAAGGTATAAGAAATTTTTATGGTACCATCGTGGCCAGAAATATCCCATTGATGAGGATTAGGACGAACAACTTCAATTTCATTACCATGTCCATCGGTTACAACGACATCGTATACGTTTTTTGCAAAATCATGTATTGCATACCTTCCTGGGGATGTTCTACTCATTCGTAAAGAAATAGTATCGGTCTTTAAATTAGAAAATATAGCCTCTATTTTTGCTTCATGATGAACTGCATTATCAAAAGATACAGAGTATTGATTTTTGAATTGTGCGAAGCCTGATTGAACAAATAGTATGGTAATTAATATTTGTGCTAATTTCATCTTTTTTAATTTTATTTTACTTAGGATTTTCTAATCCGGTTTATAGGATAATCATTATCGGTTAAACTAATAGTTTTAGATAGATTATCATTATGATTGATTTATGAACGGATTGATAAAATCAAATATAAGTATTATACCCACATAAAATTATCAGATATGTATATAGTGTATCGATTACTTAAAAAAGTAACATTATTTAAGTAGCAATTGTTTTATTTTTGATTCCATATTATGAAATTACCAGAAAAACTTCAGAAAAAACTTGAGGATAGAGATGGCAGTAATTCGCTTCGTACACTCTCTATAGATAAAAAAAGAATAGATCTTTATTCTAATGATTATCTTGGTTTTGCAACCGAAAGAAATATTTTTGATAAAGCGCATAAACTTTTAGATACAAAAGGAATTTATAAAAATGGAGCCACAGGGTCCCGTTTACTTTCTGGTAATTATGATTTGTATGTAGAAGTAGAAAAAGAGTTGGCAAAATTTCATAATGCAGAAGCAGCATTATTGTTTAATTCGGGATATGATGCTAATGTTGGATTTTTTTCTTCTGTTCCGCAGCGAGGAGATATTATTTTGTATGACGAGCTAATACATGCTTCGATTCGGGATGGTATTAAAATGAGTACTGCTACCTCTTATAAATTTAAACATAATGATTGGAGTGATCTGCAAAAAAAACTTCAATTCGTTAAGTTTGATAAAGCAGGTAAAAATGAGTTTTTAGAAATATATATAGTAACAGAATCTGTTTTTTCTATGGATGGAGATGTCGCAGATTTGCAGAGTCTTGTAGCAATTTGTAGAGATCATAATTGCAATCTGGTTATAGACGAGGCGCATGCGACAGGAGTTTATGGAGAACAAGGCGAGGGGTTATTACAAGAATTAGGTCTTGAAGACATGATTTTTGCCAGAATCCATACCTTTGGTAAAGCAATGGGATGCCATGGAGCAGTAATTTTTGGGAATGAAGAATTAAAAAAATATCTGATTAATTTTGCCAGAAGTTTTATATATACCACAGGCTTACCGCCACATTCTCTGGCAACTATACTGGTAGCATATCAGGAACTTCAAATAACCTCCCAAATCAAAAAACTGAAAGAAAACATTACTTTTTTTAATCAAAAATTAGAATCTATTAATCTAAAAACAAAATTTATACAAAGTAATTCGGCAATACACTGTTGCATTATCCCTAGCAATGAAAATGTAAAAAAAGTAGCATTCCATATACAAAAGAAAGGATTTGATATAAAACCAATTTTATCCCCAACCGTTGCAAAAGGTAAAGAAAGGCTGCGTTTTTGTTTACATTCGTACAATTCTAAAGAAGAAATCTCTGAAGTCTTAGAACTACTTACTACTTTTGTATAGGCATGAAGGAAACATTTAAAACAGTTGCGGTTTTTCAGTATTCTGCAGAAGCACTGATTGTAAAAGGAAGATTAGAATCAGAAGGGATAGAGGTTTTTACTACAGATATGCATACCATTGATACAGACCCTTTGGTAAGTAATGCCATAGGTGGTGTAAAATTGAAGGTAAGAACAGAAGATGAGGAACAAGCACTTCAAATTATACAAAGTATACATGAGTATTCTATGAACGATGAAGGAAATCCAATTCATTGTCCAGAATGTAATGGAGAAAAAATAATTCTTGCTTCCACCATAGATAGTTTTAAAGGGTTGCTTTTTTTTCTCTTTGGTTTTATTTTATTTTTATTGCCGATGTATCAAAAAATGAAGTACCGGTGTCAAGATTGTAAAAAAGAATTTAATATAGATGAGTAAAAAAATATTTGTAACAGGTATAGGCACCGATGTTGGTAAAACTATAGCTTCGGCAATCGTAGTAGAAGCGTTGCAAGCAGATTATTTTAAACCAGTACAAGCAGGGGATTTAGAATATTCAGACACACATAAGGTACAGGAATTGGTGTCTAATCCAAAATCAAAATTTCATGACAACAGCTATGCTTTACATACACCTATGAGTCCGCATGCTGCTGCAGAAATTGATAATGTTACTATACAAACAGATAAAATAAATATTCCTAAAGTAGATAATAATATCGTTATTGAAGGAGCAGGAGGTATATTAGTTCCTTTAAATGATAAGGATACTATTTTAGATCTTATACAATCCGATTATAAAGTAATTGTGGTTTCCAGGCATTATTTAGGAAGTATCAACCATACCCTAATGACCATTAAAATTTTGAAAGAACAAGGATATAATGTTTCTGTGATTTTTAATGGAGAAGAAAATAAAACTACTGAGGATATTATCAAAAAAATGACAGGTGTTTCTATACTGGGCAGAATAGATCAGGAGCCTTATTTTGATAAAGTTGTAGTAGCAGAATATGCAGAATTTTTTAAAGAAAAATTAGAAAACCTCTAATTTTATTTTTTGACTTTAGGAAAATATAAAAAAAATAATAAGATTTTCGCTTTTGCGTAAACACAGTACAGATGACTTTAAAAGAAAGAGATAAAAAACACCTTTGGCATCCACTTACACAACATAAAGTTCATCCAGATGCATTACCAATTATAAAAGCAAAAGGAGCTTTGTTATTTGGAGAGGATGGTACAGAATATATAGATGGGATTGCCTCTTGGTACACAGCAATGTATGGGCATTGTAATGATTATATTCTAGAGCAGGTGCAGCATCAAATGCAACAGTTAGATCAGATCGTATTTGCTGGTTTTACGCATGAACCCGCAATTAGATTATCAGAAGAGTTAATTAAAATTTTACCAGATAATCAAGAAAAGATTTTTTTCTCGGATAATGGCTCTACAGCAAATGAAGTAGGGATTAAAATGGCATTACAATATCATTTTAATAAAGGCGAAAAACGCAATACCATTATTGCTTTTGAGGATGGTTTTCATGGAGATACATTTGGAGCCATGTCAGCCTCTGGATTATCGGTTTATAATGGGCCTTTCGAAGATTTTTTTATAGATGTAAAACGAATACCTACTCCAAATTCTGAAAATATAGACTCTGTTCTACAGCAATTACAAGAGTATATTAATACTCATAAAGTGGCTGCTTTTATTTATGAGCCTCTGGTACAAGGAGCCAATGCAATGCATATGTATAAGGCTATGTATTTGGATCAAATCCTTAGTGTTTGTAAGAAAAATAATGTTATTACCATCGCAGATGAGGTAATGACGGGTTTTGGAAAAACAGGAAGAACTTTTGCATCCGATTATATAAAAACCAAACCAGATATTATATCCATGTCTAAGGCCTTAACAGCTGGTTTTGTACCAATGGCAGTGACCAGTTGTACACAAAATATTTATGATGCCTTTTTAGATGATTCTGTAGGTAAAGCTTTTTTTCATGCCCATACCTACTCTGCCAATCCTATAGCATGCTCTGTAGCTTTAGGCGCAATAGAGCTATTGCATACCGAAGAAATTCAAAATGACATACAAAGGATAACCATGTCTCATAAAAATTTTGATGCTAAAATAAACAATCATCCAAAAGTAAAGACCACCCGGCAACAAGGAGTAATATATGCATTAGATCTGGATATCCAAATGGATCGTTATGGCGAAAAAAGGTATGAGATCTTTGATCATTTTATGAAAAACGGGGTAGCACTAAGACCATTGGGGAGTACGGTGTATATTTTACCCCCTTATGTGATAACACAACAGCAGTTAGAAAAAATTTATGATACCATTGTAGAGCTGTTAGATCAGATTTGATTTTATAAGCATAATGTTTCAAGAGTAGTTTTAAACTTCTCTTTTTGATCTATATAAAAAGCTATTTTTTTATACTTTTTTTGGGTTCCGTACAGCCCAAAAAGTGTGTTCTCGGTTTTTAAAGTAATTAAGATATTATGACTTTCTAACTCCCCAAGTGGGGATAATTTTCGAGTTTCGGTGTTAAACTCTAAATCTTTAGTAGTAATTTCAATAGATTCAATTTCATTAATATTTATGGTTGTTTCACTAAGGATACCATAACGAAGTTGTATCTGCTGCTTTTCAATACATATGGGTCTTTTTAGAATAGATTTCAAAAAGCCAAAGATCTGGAGACTAGAATACATACTTAAAACACTTGCAACCCAAGCAGCAATAGTACTCCATTTTAGTAGGAGAATATGAATTACATAGGTTTCGACTCCTATAATAAAAATAAAAGCTACTAATAAAGAAATGGTGCCACTGTTTTTATGGTAGGAGAATTCGTTTTCTTTTAGAACTCTTTTTTTCCAGACTATAAACCCATAATAAAAAACAGCAAGTTCCATAGCAAGAAATGTAGCTATTCTTTTTGGTAAAATATCAAAGCAGGTTTGTTTCAAAGCAGTAAAAAAATCCTGCTTGTCTTTTGTGGTAGCTTTATATTGTTTTAAGGTTTGTCTAACTTTGTGAAAGACAAAAATAACCACTCCAATTTCTACAAGAGGAAACACCCAGGTTTTAATCCAGTTAAGCAAAAACTGATGTTCTTTAGGAATACTATAGGAAGCTACCCATATCCCTAAAACAAAAAAAGGAATTACAGTAGTTTTTGGTATGTTTTTCTTTCTAATCAATAAAAAATAAAAAAAAGGGATAGTAAAAAGCAGATCTAATGTTATCCCAATAGATAAGGCATTGCTATTTGTTTCAAACAAGAGATCTCTAGAGATTAAAATCACAGATAAAATCAGAAGCAATGGTGTTCCAAAAACGATTAAATAATTATGGGTTTTCGTTGTATTCATCTTGTTGATATCCTAATAAATCAATTTGCTCATCGGTTTCTTCAATAATCACATACATTTCTGTATAGGTCCATTGGTCATTTTCTTTAGTACCTACTAAGTATAGTTCTGCTCCCCCTTTAGGACCCTTAATTGGTATCGATATATCTGCCGATCCTTGGTTGTTTTCATAAGATAAACTGCCATTCATCATACCATCCGTTTCTATAGGTTCTCCTAGAATATTTATAACATACTCATCTTCGTTTACCTTTTTAATAGCATCTTGATAAGGAACAGATTCGGAGATTAATTCGCTTACTCCAAATATCAAAGAACCTAAAAAAATAAAAAATAAAATAATGATAGTTAAGCAACCACCAACAGGAACTGCCCATCCCCAGTTTCTGGCAAACCAACTTTTCTGTGGTATATGATCTTCCATAACATGTATATTGTTGTAAGTATAAGTATCTAAAATCTATATTTTGTTACTTAATTATGCTCTAAAATACAGTAAAAAGTATAATAACTATTGAACAAGATAGAACAAACCTGTACATTTGCCAAAACTTATAAATTGCAACAAATAGTATCTATAACGGGGATTTCTTCCATATCTCCTTTAGGATTTTTTTCTAAAGATATCTGGAATGCCTACAGAGATCCATCCCATCGTATTTCTACTAAAAATTTTGATGGAGAGAAAGCACTTGTAGCTTTCCTTTCTGAAGAAGCAAAACAAATAATCGAAGAATTAAGGCAAGAAACAGATCATTATAAAAACTTAGATGATTCCGTTCTTTTTGGGATCTATGCTGCAAGGCAAGCAGTAGTAAATGCAGGGTGGGATAAACAAAGTAATTTTGGAATTAATATAGGTTCCTCCAGAGGAGCAACAAGTCTTTTTGAAAAATACCATCAGGAATTTCTAAAAACAGGTAAGTCTTCTACATTAAGTTCTCCTACTACAACGCTTGGTAATATATCCTCTTGGATAGCACATGATTTACAAACCAACGGGCCAGAAATAAGCCATTCTATAACCTGCTCTACGGCATTACATGCAATCCTTAATGGGGTTGCCTGGTTACAGTCGGGCTTAGCAGAACAATTTTTGGTAGGGGGGAGCGAAGCACCATTAACCCCTTTTACTATTGCACAAATGAAAGCGTTAAAAATATATGCTTTGGATGCAGAATCTGCTTACCCTTGTCAGGCAATGAATTTAGATAAAAAGAAGAATTCTATGTTTTTGGGAGAAGGAGCTGCCGTTGTTTGTCTGGAAAAAGAAGTAAAAGATAATGCCATAGCTTTAATAAAAGGTATAGGATATGCTACAGAACCTTTACAACATAATATATCGATATCTACAGATGCAGATTGTTTTCAGAAATCAATGAAAATGGCTTTGGGAACAACCCCGATAGAGGATATAGACGTTATTGTAATGCATGCACCAGGAACAGTAAAAGGAGATATGGCAGAATATAATGCCATTAAAGCCGTTTTTAAAGATACATTACCAGCTTTAACCACTAATAAATGGAAAATAGGGCATACTTTTGGGGCTAGCGGAATTTTAAGTTTAGAATTAGCAATATTGATGATGCAGCATCAAGAATTTATTCCCGTACCCTTTATAAAGAATAAAATAACCCCTAAACAGTTGCATAAAATCATAGTTAACGCTGTTGGTTTTGGAGGCAATGCGGTAAGTATATTATTAGAACTTCCTTAAATATTGTGAAATAAATATAATTGAAAAAGAAGTAAATAAATGAAAACACAAATCACTTTTCTTTTTATAAGCTTTGTTTTAGCTATTCAGGTTAAAGCACAAGAAACCACCATTCATGATCAATTTGAACCTAAATTTATAAATATTAATGGGTATCAAATTAATGTAGAAACTAAAGGTAAAGGAAACCCAATCGTATTTATTGCAGGAGGCCCAGGGAACTCGCACGATTATCTACAAGGTAACTTTGGGAAATATCATACTTCTGCGCAAGTAGTGTTTTTTGATGGATTGGGCAGAGGTTTGTCTGAAGATGCTAAGGATAAAAAAGAATACTCTATACAAGGGGATGTAGAAACACTAGAAGGGATAAGAAAAGCATTAGAGTTGCCAAAGTGGACACTTGTAGGACATTCTTACGGAACCGTAGTAGCACAAGCCTATGCTATAAAATACCCACAGTATACAGAAAAAATGGTTTTGATTAATGGGTTTCATAGTGGATTAATGTGGCAGGCAAATTGCGATAGCTATAACCACTATGCCAAGACACATTTTCCTGAAAAATGGAAAGCTGTGGATTCTTTAAGAGCAGTAGGTTATGTGTCTTCTGATCCTGAGTTTTTAAAAGTATATGGTGATTTTCCAACCAAATATATATACTATCATAATACAGAATTAAATCAACCTGTGCCCAAAAATGTAAAACGCTCATGGAATCTAGATGTATATTATAATATTGTAGGTCGAGATGGAGATTTTCATGTTACAGGAGATATGGGAGATACAGATTTTAGAAGGAAGCTAAAAGAAGTGAAGTCACCAACATTAGTAATTGCTGGTAGATATGATGGCGTCTCTACACCAGAGTTTGCAATACAATATAAAACCTATATGCCACAAGCAGAGTTTGTAATGTTCGAAAAAAGTGGTCACAATCCATATTTAGAAGAACCAGAGAAATTTTTTAAACTATTTGAACAGTTTTTAAGTATAAAAAAATAAACTTTACTATTTTAGTTTAGCACTTTAATGGCTACCATACCAGATTTTATTACATTTGATTTTTTTAGATTTAGATGATATATGAGCGTTATTAAACACAATTGGACAAAACAAGAAATTCTTGACATTTATAACTTACCATTAATGGATTTGCTGTATAAAGCAGCTACCATTCACAGGGAGTACCATGACCCAAATACAGTACAGGTATCTACTCTTTTATCTATTAAAACAGGAGGGTGTCCAGAGGATTGCGGATATTGCCCGCAAGCAGCAAGATATCATACCGATATTGAAGGCAATGATCTTATGAGCGTGCAGCAGGTAAAAGCACAGGCTCTTAGAGCAAAGTCATCAGGTAGCTCTAGAGTGTGTATGGGTGCTGCATGGCGTAATGTTAAAGACGGACCAGAGTTTGAAAACGTATTAGAGATGGTTCGTACCATAAATAAGTTGGATATGGAGGTATGTTGTACCTTAGGTATGATAACCGAAAATCAAGCACAACGACTTGCAGAAGCAGGTTTGTATGCATACAATCATAATTTAGATACCTCTGAGGAATATTATAAAGAAGTGATTTCTACCAGAGGATATGAAGATCGTTTACAAACGATTGATAATGTTCGTAAAACTAATGTTACCGTATGTAGTGGTGGGATTATTGGTATGGGGGAAGAGGTGGAAGATCGCGCAGGAATGCTTGTCGCATTATCTAAGCTAAATCCACAACCAGAATCAGTGCCGATTAATGCATTGGTTGCTGTAGAAGGAACACCAATGGAAGATGAAAAGCCTGTAGTAATATGGGATATGATACGAATGGTAGCTACTACAAGAATCATTATGCCAAAAACTCAGGTAAGACTATCGGCAGGAAGAACTGAAATGAGTAGAGAAGGACAAGCAATGTGTTTCTTTGCAGGAGCTAATTCAATTTTTGCAGGAGACAAACTACTAACCACCCCTAATCCTGATGTAAGTGAGGATATGGAAATGTTTAAAATGCTAGGGCTTAACCCACAAAAACCATTTGTTAAAAAAGCACAGCCAGAAACAATAGAAGCAAAAGATTCTAAATACGAACCTTTGGGAGAAAAACCTAAATGGTCGAGACCAGACCATACTATCGAAAAAAATGAAACTGCAAAACAAAAAGGAAAAGAAGTAGCAGCAGGCAAATAGTATATGCCACATTGTTTTTTTAGAGACTAGTATACAAAAGGATGTATCTTTTAAAAGTGTATTAACGATGTTAGATTCAATATTGTTTAGTTAACAGATATATTTAAATTCCTTGTTCATATTCAGTTTGTCGAAGTGATTTTAAATTTACGTTTTCTAATGTTTTTAACAAGCTCTGACTGACAACTAAACGACATTAATTTTAGATTTACAATTAGGATGCTGTTTGTTTAGATCTGGTAGTACTATAAATCGATGGCATATTTTTGGCAAATAATAACTTAATTTTTAGCTCATTTTATACATAAGTGAAATTAAACTTAGAGCAAATACCAAGGGTAAATACAATTACCAAAGAAAAATTTCTTAAGGAGTATGTTCATTTACAAAAACCAGTTGTGGTCGAAAGACTAATCGAAGATTGGCCAGCATATAAGAAATGGGATCTTAATTATATAAATACGTTGGCAGGCGAAAACATCGTGCCTTTATACGATGACAGACCTATTTCATCTCACCACAAATTTAATGAAGCGCATACTAGTATGAAAATGAGTGACTACATTAATTTACTACATAGTGGGCCTACAAATTATCGTATTTTTTTATATAATTTGTTAAAAGAAGTTCCTCAGCTTCAAAAGGATTTTAGCTACCCAGATATTGGCTTAAAATTAATGAAGAAATTACCATTTCTTTTTTTTGGAGGCACAGGTTCTAAAGTGTTTATGCACTATGATATAGATTATGCTAATATACTTCATTTTCATTTTCATGGCGAAAAACAATGCATACTATTTCCTCCTTCGCAAACTAAATATGTATACAAATTACCACACTCTTTATTATCTCATCAGGAGATCGATTATGCAAATCCAGATTTTGATAAATGGCCAGCATTACAAAATGCAAAAGGATATATAACCAATTTAAAACATGGCGAAATGTTATATATGCCCGAAGGATACTGGCATCAAATGACCTATCTAAGCCCTGGGTTTTCTATGAGTATTCGTTCTGTTACTAAAAGCAAAATTAGATTTGTAAAAGCTATGTATAATGTTTTTGTATTAAGGCGTGTAGATAATTTTATGCGAAAAATCCAAGGGCAAAAATGGATAGAATATAAAAATAAAGAGGCTATAAAAAGGACTACTAAAAGAGTGAAAAAAGTGCTTTAAAAATTGTATTATACCCTATCCTTATTCATTATTTTTTGCTTTTAGATATCTGTTCTGCCAATACTAATGCATTATAAGCGTTGACTACTTTGCCAGATTTGGAGAGTTCAGAAAAGGGAATCATTTTTTTAGAGTCATCTTTTTGGAACATCTCTACATCAATATTATATGAAACTCCAGATTTCATGAGTATCTCTTTTATTTGAGAAGCTTTTAAATCTGGATAATGAGACATTAATAAAGCTGCTACCCCAGATACTATTGGTGTGGCAATAGATGTTCCCTGACTATATCTATATTTATTATTGGGTAATGTAGTATATACTTTATATCCAGGGGCAAATAAATCTACATTATTCTTCCCATAATTAGTTAAATAGTATCTTAGTTTCTTATCTAATGTGTATGAGTTCGCTCCTACCATCATAAAGTTATTACTTATTTCCTTTTCATTACTATCATTGTCATTTGGATAATAGTTATTTTCTTTTTCATCTAGAAGAAGGGCATTATTACCCGCTGATGTTATAAAGAGCACATCTTTTTTAGCAGCATATTTTATGGCTTCGCTAACCCAATGTCGATTCATAGATAATAGCTTACCAGAACTCATGTTGATTATTTTTGCACCGTTATCCACAGCGTATCTAATTGCTAATGCTATATCTTTATCCAATTCATCTCCATTGGCAGAGACACATAGTGTCATAATTTTTACTTCATTAATAACACCATCAATTCCTTTATTATTATCTCTTTTGGCTGCAATGACACCAGTTACAATTGTCCCATGATATAGTTTATCTAGATTTCCAGAAACATTATTATTTCCATAGGCTATATCTTTAATCTCATTAGGGTTATCACCAGTAATTTTTCTTTCTTGATAATCCAAATTTGCACTCAATTCTAAAGCCCCATTGTTCTGTTCTATAAATCCTAAAAGAGATTCTTCTGTAATTCCTCTATTTATATAATCAATTATTTTTTTTGCCTGCTTCTCTGCTATTGTATCTTCCGTCTTAAATTCTAAAAGATTCTCTTTTGTTATACTTCCAGTAGCAAAATAATGTTTTAAACCATTTATAGCATCTTTTATATCTTGTTGATACTTTTGTATTGTTTTAAGCTGTTGTTGTTTTGATTCTATGTTTTCCTTTAACCTCCTCTTTGCTTCTTGATAGATTTTATAATTTTCTTGTTGACTTACCAAACTGGTATCTATCGTTTTGTTTTCAAATATTGGTTTAAACTTTTTTATTAATCGTACAGATTCATAACTAGTATAAATTATATTTTCTCCTTTTTGATTTCCTAAAAAATTCCAACCATGTATATCATCAATATACCCATTATGATCATCATCTTGTCCATTATTAGGAACTTCCTTCGTATTGATCCAAAACTGCTTTTTTAAATCTTCATGATATATATCTACCTCTGTATCGATTACAGCTACAATAACTGTATCTCCTTTTTTTCCTCGTAAAATCTTATCATAAGCTTTATCTAAACTTATACCAGGGATAGTATCCTCGATAATATCTTTATAATGCCAGCTTTTAAGCTCTTCTTCCTTTAGCTTTTGTTTTTTTACAACTCCATTAAATGCTCTAGGGAGCAATTGGTTTTTATTTTCTTGCGTATACCCCAATAAGAAACTGATGAAGAGCAAAAAAAGAAATAGTTTTTTCATAATTTGTATTCTTTTTGCTATTCCATAAATATAAATAGCAAAAGGATTAGTGATTTAAAAGCAATTATTATTTAGGCTGATAATCTGGGTGACCAGTTTGAGAAAGAGCAAAAGCTATTCTTCTTGCTATTTTTGTTAGTGTTTTTCTTTTAGAATTTTCTCTACCATGCCCAGATTCAAAATCTACTGCGAATAGTATAGGTTTATTCGAAATACTATATTCTTTTAAACGAGCAATAAACTTAGTAGATTGCCAAGACGCAACCCTTACGTCATTAAAACCTGTAGTAACTAAAAATGCTGGATAAGAAGTGTTCTTTTCTAAATTATGATAACTGTCCATTGCAAAAAGGGATTTAAACTCTTCTGGGTTTTTAATGGATCCAAATTCTTTTACATTGTTTTTGCCATTTGGAGCAAATTCTGATCTTAATGTATTAAGAATTCCCGAAGTAATGATCGTAGCAGAAAACAAGCTAGGTTCTTCTAAAACAGCTCTACCAACAGTAATTCCTCCCGCGCTTGCACCCCAAGCAACTGTTTTTTTTGGTTTTGTATAACCCTGTTTTTGAAGATATTTCACACAACTAATTAAGTCCTTCCAACTATTTGCTTTGTTTAATTTTTGTCCATCCATATGCCATTCATAGCCTTTTTCCCCACCACCACGAACGTGAGCTACTGCATATGCTCCTCCTTCATCGATCCAATTAGATATTAAAACTGTTGATTTAGGATTTATACTTCTTCCATAGGCTCCATAAGCTGTAATAAATAGAGGACAGCTTCCATCTTTTTTAAAACCTTTTTTATATATCAGAGATAGGGGTATTTCTTTTCCGTCATGAGATTGTACCAAAATTTCCTCAACAATTACATTATTTTGCTTTAATTCAGATATTTCTTGTTCTAATGTAAAAGATTTTGATTCTATATTATAAAAGTATTTTGTAGAGTTATTTGCCCATCCTTCTATTGTTATCCATAAATCACTTTTTGTTGGACTCTTAGTTTGTAGGCTAATACTGCCTGCTTTTACAGGAAGATCAATTTGTTTTAAAACCCCAGTATTATCAAGAAACATTAGCTTGGCTTCTACACCATTTTTAACTTTTACAAAGTATATACCATCTGTAGTAATTGCAAAACTTGTTATTATTTCTTCGGTGTATTCGGGTACTAATATATCAGGATTTGTAAAATCTGGCTTATGGATTGGAGTTTTGCATATTTTAAAATTTGATGCATCTTTAGCCGTTAAATATATCAGTTCATCTTTTAAAAGAAAAAATCGCTTTACCTTATCAGAAACTTTAAACAAAGGTTTCCAGTCATTTTTATTTTTTGATATCATTTTCAGAGATGCTACATAAGCATCTCTATATTTTGTAACACCTGCAACTGTTCCTATGAGATGTTTATTTTCTTGATAATCAAAATATAAAAGAGGAAAATCTTCTTCTTTAAAAGATATAGAAGGATTGTTTGATTTTGAAAAAAGCACTGTTTTTTCTTCGGTATTTTCAATATCAAAATAAGTAGCTTCAGTATTAAATAAATAACCTTTCTTGTTTTTATCGGTTACCGGAACATGAGTATAATATATACCATTACAGCCCGCATTCCATTTAACACCTCCTAGAGCACCTGGCCATGACTTTTTATCGGTTTCAAATATTATTACTCTAGATTTTACATCTATAACTATGATATTAGAAAATTCCTTATCATTTTCAGTAATTCCTAAAGCAATCTTTTCTCCTGTCCAACATGGGCTAATATGATTAATAGTATATTTAATACTATCATTAACTTTATATGATTTTGGATCAAAGACCAGAATTTCTTTTCCGTTTTTCTCTTCTTTGTAAAATAATTTTGAATAATTCTCTTTGGGATTCGTTTTAAGATAAAAATATAGATCATTAGTGGTAATTACAGTTGAAGATATATCAGAATCTTTTTTTTCATAGGATTGTAAAACTTTATTAAGATTCTTTTTTGTTGATCCAATTTTTTCAAAATAATAATCAGTTACCTTATTATTTTGTTTTAACCAACTTATTACTAGACTATCGTCGGGATTTTCAGTGTATCTATAAGGGTCATCTATAACGACATTATGATACTTTTCCATCAACTCGTTTTTTTTTAAAGGCTTCATATCATTTTGCAAAAGAGATAAGAATATGACAAAAGATAGTAGATACAGGATAAAATTAATTCTGAAAGATTTCTTAATTCAAAATTAGTATAAGGATATTGATGATACTTCTTTTTATCAGTCTATTGATCTACGTTTATAAATTAACAATTCTTTATTCATAAATTAACAACATTAAAATGCTAATACTAAGTAAGTTTTTTATTTTTCATGTTTTTTAGATTATTTATAAAATGAGATGGATATATGCCTGTTTTTTTATAAAACGCTTTAGAAAATGCTTCTTGTGATTTAAAACCAACCTCATTTGCAATGGCTTTAATAGAGTATAATCTAAATTTTTTGTCTTCGGTTAATTTTTTAATACTATACTGTATCCTTAAATCACTTATGTATTTTGAAAAATTTTTCTTTTTAGATGAGTTTATGACAAAAGAAAGATAAGAAGTATTGGTTCCTAAAAGAGTTGCTGTTTGTTTTAAAGATATGTTTTTATCTAAGAATTTGAATTCTTCTTCAAATATATTTAATCCTTGTAAAATGCTTGTTTCTATTTCTTTAGGAATAGACCCTTGTACAGTGCTTCTGGCTTTATTTTTAGTATTGTTTTTAAAATTTGATTGATCTTTAATTAATTCTTTAAAACGAGCTTGATAAACTCTCTTCTTTTTATAAAATCGATAAATTATTAGAATAGCGAATAATACAACTGTTATTAAAATAAGATTTAGATATAAATATTTGTTCTTTCGTCTATCTAACTTTTTAATTATGCTTTCTTTTTCAGATATTAAGTTTTTACCCTCATAGTTTCTAGCTATATCTTTATTTACATTCTGAAATTTTATATCAAGAACGCTATCAACCTCAATTAGTTTGTTCATAAAAGATAATTGCTTCTCAAGATTTTTGTTTCCTCTATAGAAGTTAACTAAAGCTTCATACGATATTTTAGTTTCTTTAATAATTTCAGGATGGTTCGTATATATGGAGTCAATTTTAAGAAGGTAGTTTTCGTATTCATTATAATTACCTTTTTCACGATATATTTTAGAAATAATTAAATATATAGATGCTAGTCTGGCTTTTCTATTATTTATTAATCGAGCACTTTTTTTAAGACTATCTAATGCTTTTTCTTTTCTGCCAGATAGTTGCATTGTGGAGCCATAACAAGCTAGAAACATTGGATACATATATTTATTCTCAGATTTAAGAGATTCTTTAATTCCTATTTTATTAATAATCTCAGCAGAATCTAATTTTTTAAGTACATTATAAATATTGGCTAATCTGAATAATGATTTCAAATATTGTCTTTCCTGTTCGTAACCTTCTTTTTTTTCTTTTGTATTAAAATATTTGATATTGTCTCTGAATATCTCGAGAGCTTCTTTTCTTTGATTAGTAACATTTTTTAGATTACCTATGTTATGTCGTACAACAATTTGCTGAAATTCGTTTTTTTCTTTAACAGCAATTTTTTGTGCCTCTAAAAACATGGATAATGCTTCATCATAGTTTGCCAAGTAATAATAATTGATACCTTTTTGAATATTACCCTTGATTAATAATTCTTTATTATTGCTTTTGTTGCCATATAATAATATACTGTCTGCTAATTCTAATGCTCTTTTTTCAGTAGAAATTTGTGACAAAAGATAATAACCATTGGCTATTTCAATATTATTTGTATTTTTTTTAGCTCTTTTTATATATGCATTTGCATATATACCAGCAAGAGTAAAATTATTACCACTTTTATAATAGCCTTTTTTAAGATATTTATAGGCTTTTTCTTTTAAAGAATCACTTTCTATAATTTGAAAATTAGATTTTATCGTAGAGGGAAAATTTGCTTTGATTATTGTAAAAAACAATAATCCAACAAATAAAAAAGATGTATCAAGTAATTGTTTTTTTGTCACTCTACTTTTATTTATAAAATTAAAACACTTTTTGTAATGGTATCTTTATAAAAGATGTGGTAAATTAAAATTATTTTTTTTAAAGTATTCGTTTTTAGATTTTTATGATAAAAGTATAAAGCGTTATTTATAAATTGACATTTGTTTATTTATAAATCACTCCATAATCCCCTTGCAACAACGTAAATCTCTCCGTTATATTTGACTCCACAAAATTAACCAACGATGGAGTATTTAGAGTATCACCACAAACATAAGTTTATGTTGTATGTATTAAAAATGTTACACCTTAAAACCGATATTTTTATGTACAATCTGGCACATCAGTATCCTTATGAGCTATTAGTATATAGCTGGATCAACAAATTATACGAAAAAGGCATCCCTCAAGAAAAAGCCGTACAGCTTATCTATAAAGCACGAAATATAGTATTGCTTAACCCAAAAAATAGATCTGTAATGCGCCATAAAGCCCTTCGAGAGCCTCAGGGCATCGCCCTTAACAAGTACGCTGAGGCATTGTGTACATAAATAGAAAGCAGCACCTAGTGTCCTTCGAGAACCTCAGGGCACATCTATAAAAAGTAGTACACTGAGGCTCTCGAAGTGTACCTCCAATAAAACCAAAAGCATAATGTTTACACCTTATATACATCTGGATACGGATCAAAAAGAAGTAGTATGTATAAAAGTTGCTATACGAACCAAGGCAGCTGTAAAAATTGTAGAAATAGCATTGGGATTGGTAAACCCCGAGTAAAAATTGTAGATGTTGAGGTAATTATCACATACGAAATACTTAAAAGGATCGAATAAGAGGTAAAAAATTTATAGTGAGTTCATTAGTTAGTGAATAGGTAGTCGGAATGGGTCAGAAGCCAGATGTAAGAAGAGTGAAGTTTGAAATCCAAAATTTGAAAAAAAGTTAATTGAGTTTGTGTGGGGAGTCGATAATCAAAGTAGACTTTGTGCTTTAGGCTCCCTTTTTTAGCAGTGAAGTATTAAGTTAAGTCCGTGAGTATTGTAGTCTTTCAACCTTGCATCTCTGCGTCTTTTAGAAGGAGAGAAGTATGAAGCTAAAACCTAACAACCAACAGCTAGAAATAGAAACAGAAAAACAATTAAATACATATAATAATGAGCGAATACAACAGAATCAGTAAAGTATTAACAACCGAAGAGGTAACTACGATCCAAACCAGTCTTACCACCTTAAAACAAGAATTGGATTTTTTACAAAACCTAACGCCAAAAGAGCGTAAAAACTTACCAAAGATCAATAGCTCTAACAAGATTTTTGCCGAAGACAGCATCCATATTTTAGAAGGCAAACCAAAATGGATACCAGATGCATTAACTGCCGAAGAAGCCCGTAAAGACCTTACCCTTTTTGAGCAATTAGACCCTGTTATTTTAGAACTGGATATCCTGCTACGGCAATTAAAAGATACGCAGACTATAGCGGGTAGCGAGGTGTACCGTGTAGCATTATCAGTTTATAGCCTTGCCGATGCAGCCCGTAAAATGCCGATGGAAGGCGCACAAAGTGCCTACGAACTATTAAGAACCCGTTTTACACAAAGTATCAATGCCACTCCTGTAG
Source organism: Aquimarina muelleri DSM 19832 (assembly GCF_000430665.1). GTDB lineage: Bacteria > Bacteroidota > Bacteroidia > Flavobacteriales > Flavobacteriaceae > Aquimarina > Aquimarina muelleri. Next base: position 166,529 of record NZ_AUML01000009.1, read on the forward strand.
AAGAGAAGGAAGAATCTAATACACCAGAGTAACAGGCAAAATTTGCTATGTAAGGAGCAAAAAACACAGGCGCACTATCCTTTTTTGCAGGCTGTATCCCAAAAAAGAGGAGGTAGATATCAAAAATTACAAGCGGTACCTCAAAATTTGCCCTATCGATAGCAAAGTTACCCCAATGACTCAGTAATGAAGTGGGTACACTCGCAATCCCAAGTGGGTGAACTGACAAAGTTACATAGAACCCCCGGTTCTGAAGTACCCCACCCCCAGTAATGAAGTGGGTAAACTGACAAAGTTACCGCAAGCTTTAACAGTTGTAGTACCCCGGGGTACTTCGTAAGTGGGTGGGGGTACTTATATAAGTGGGTAGGGGTACTTGCTAAGTGGGGTATGCCATAAAACAGTAAATCCAAAAGTAGGGAAAGGGATAAAGAATATGCAGATAACAAACGTAAACCCATCGCTGTATTGTGCTCTCCTAGAGAGGTGTAGTCAACAATAATTAAAAAATAAAATACACATCGTATGGATATCATGATAAGACAAATACAGATTATAGAACGTATGGATCAATTTATTAGAATGCGGGCTACAGGTGGCCCAGATGAGTTTGCATCCCGAATGGGGATTTCTAAAACTAAATTGTATAGAACCATACAGCTTATGAAAAAACTAAATGCGCCTGTAGCGTATGATATAGCTGAGCAAAGTTATGTATATGCAGAAGCAGGAGAGTTTACTTTTGGGTTTTGTGCAAAAAATAAAAGTATACGAGAGTTTGGGGTGAGTTTGTGAATCTTGTAAAAACTCTTCTCTTTTTAGGAAGGGTTGGGGACTAAAGAATAAAAGTTGGAAATGTGAAAAGCGAGGGAAGTTTGGTGTCTGAAATCTGAAAATGAGTTTGCGAATAAAATAACAACTATTAACCACCAAAAATGATAACACACAAAGATAAAATCATCCAAAACCTGTTTAAACAAGTAAACGGCATGGATAAAATTGAGGTATATGATATCCTGCTTAAAATCGAAACTATGCTTAGGGATTTTAAAAGCCCTATCCAGTACGAAGAGATTAAAAAGCAGATAGAAAATATCTCCATAAAAACAAATATCAGTGCAGCAGATCGCTATGGATATTGTTATCTGCATGACCATTGCCAGTATATGAAAGTTTATAAAATCAAAACCTTATTGCCCAACTTTTTGGGTGGCGAGTATCTATATTTTATCACGCCTTGGCAATTAAAATTAATGGAATATAATAGGGATAACTTACAAATAACCTTTGCAGAATCACATCTGGAAGCTATAGCCCTTGATTTTTTGAAAAAACATCCCCCAAAAAGCAAGAACCCCGTAACGGATCGTTTACGGTTATTAGAGTTATTAGATCAAATCGACTCCGATTAATGTTCAATAGTATACCTAAAAACGCTAATAAAACCAATGGTTATGGAAAAATCATAAACTTGTTACGCAGCCAAAAAGATCCAGATTATTTTGCGTTATTTTGTGTTCCCAAAACCTATTTTGTTAGCTGAATTTACACTAAAATAATTCGATAATAACAAGATACATACCTACAATGGGCATACTAGCTAAACTTACCATTTTTGGTCAGGTACGAGAGTTACAAAACTGTACCATGCTCTACCAAACACTTATAGACAAAAAAGGAAAACCTGCCCCTATGGTATTGGGTGGATTAATAGAATGTACTTTTATAACAGGCTATAACGAGGAGGTGTTTTTGTACTTTATGCAAATGCCATCGGTACATAATAAAAAAAATGAAGATTTTTATTATTTAAGCGAAGGAGAGGTGGTATTTTACTTTAACTCTTTTGATAATCCACCTTTAAAAAGATATAAATTTAATGATGCTGCCATAGTAGAGTATAGAGAGGTTTTTGCTACTAATGGCGAAACCCCAATGTTAACCACGATTACGA
>NZ_AUML01000010.1 GCF_000430665.1 Aquimarina muelleri DSM 19832
GGATAAAGGATATATTTCCAAAGAGTTAGCCAACTTACTCTTTGATCAAGGCTTACACCTAGTAACAGGTATTAGAAACAATATGAAAAATGTATTAATGACACTAAGAGATAAAATATTGCTTCGCAAAAGATCAGTTATAGAAACTATCAATGATCAACTTAAAAACATCGCTCAAGCTGAACATTCCAGACACAGAAGTTTTGGAAATTTCATCACTAATTTAGTGGCTAGTCTAATAGCATACTCCTTTCAAGAAAAGAAACCAAGTATCAAATTTGAAACACAAAAATCTGAACAATTGACTCTTTTCTGTTAAATCCTTACGTCGAACTCAGGTTAATACTTTCTTATTCAATAAAAATGATAAGCTATTAGGGTTTTCTATCGGGAATATCTTAAACAAATAGAATACAATTAATAAATAATACTTTTAACTCCACTATAACTTATGATCTCCTCTCCTCCTACCACTTTTACTGAGTTCTTAATAATTTTAAATCCTTTTTTCTCAAAAAAAGATTGAGTTGTTTTATTTACTTGAGTAGTAAGCATTTTAATGTTAGTGTTCCTTGCTATTTTTTCAATTTCGGAATATAAATCACTTGCTATTCCTTGCCCATGATAATTCATATGGACAAAAAGATATTCAATATTCCCTTTTTTATCCATTGAAAAAGAGCCTACAATCTCCCCGTTTAATTTGGCATTATAGATAAAATCATTTTCAAATTTTTCTTGCCAATACGATTTATCAAGAGCTAGTTGGGAGTGGTTTTTTATTTCCGATTTTGTAAACAATTGCGCCCCATAAGTTATCACCGTTTGATAAAACAAATGTTGCATTAATGGTAAATCTTGATATGTTGCCCGTGATATATTACAATACATATTACTAAAATAAAAACAAATCTGTTATTATTGTAATTTTACTTGATGCTTATCCTAATTAATAGATAAAAGGAACAAAAAATCGATCTTCTTCTGTTTTTAAACAAAAAACAATATAAAAATATCGATTTTACATTCTATCAGGCACATTAATCCCCAAAAGACCAAAGGCGGATTTTATTGTATTTCCTACTAAGCCAGAAAGTTGTACTCTAAATATTTTTTCTTTATCTGTATCTGCCCCAAATATAGATACATTCTGAAAAAATGAATTATAACTCTTTACCAAATCATAAGTGTAATTAGCTATTATAGCAGGACTAAGTTCACTTGCTGCATTTTGGATAACCTCTGGATAATATTCTAATTGTTTAATAAGATCTCTTTCCTTTTCGTGTAATTTTATATCTGTAATACTTTCGTTATAATCAAGATCTGCTTTACGTAAAATCGCTTGAATTCTAGCATAGGTATATTGTATAAACGGACCTGTATTGCCTTGAAAATCTACAGATTCTTTAGGATCAAAAAGAATACGCTTTTTAGGGTCTACTTTTAATATAAAATATTTCAAAGCCCCAAGACCTATAATATTATAAACTTCATTTTTCTCTTCTTCTGTATACCCTTCCAATTTCCCTAAGTCTTTAGATATATCTCCTGCTGTAGATGTCATCTCTGCGATAAGTTCATCTGCATCTACTACGGTACCTTCTCTACTTTTCATTTTACCACTGGGCAAATCTACCATCCCATAGCTTAAATGGTATAATTGCTCTGCCCAATCATAGCCTAACTTTTTTAATATGGCAAACAGCACATTAAAATGATGATCTTGCTCATTACCAACAGTATAAATCATCCCTCCTACATCGGGGTTATCCTTAATACGCTGTATTGCTGTACCTATATCTTGTGTCATATATACAGAAGTACCATCGCTTCTTAATACTAGTTTATCATCTAACTTTTCATCATTTAAATCACACCAAACAGATCCATCTTCTTTTTTATAAAAAACACCATTAGCAAGTCCTTCTTCGATATTATCTTTACCCAACAAATAAGTGTTACTTTCATAATAATAACTATCAAAACTAACTCCTAAAGCTTTATATGTTTGATCAAAGCCTTCATACACCCATCCATTCATCATTTTCCATAATTGTACAACCTCTTCATCTCCTGCTTCCCATTTACGAAGCATCTCCTGAGCCTCTAATATAAAAGGCGCTTCTTTTTTAGCTTCTTCTTCTGTTTTGCCTTCTTTTGTAATTAAATGCTCTATTTGTTCTTTATATACTTGATCAAATTTTACATAATAATTACCTACTAGTTTATCTCCTTTAAGCCCAGTAGATTCTGGTGTTTCTTGATTACCATATCTTTGCCATGCTAACATGGATTTACAAATATGGATACCTCTATCATTAATAATTTGAGTTTTATACACTTTTTTGCCACTAGCTTTTATTATCTCTGCTACAGAGTATCCTAAAAGATTATTTCTAACATGACCTAAATGTAATGGCTTGTTAGTATTGGGTGAAGAGTACTCTACCATTAAAGCTTCTCCTTTTACCTCTGGAGTAACAAACCCGTACTGTTTATCTTCTTTTATTATTGCAAAAAAATCAAGATAATATAAATCTGAGATCACTAAATTAAGGAAACCTTTAACAACATTATAATCTTTTACTTCTTTTACATTTTCTACTAAGTACTTACCAATAGTTTCTCCTATTTGTAAGGGGTTTCCCTTTACTACACGAAGCATTGGGAACACGACCACTGTTATGTCTCCTTCAAATTCTTTTCGTGTTGCTTGTAGTTCTACAGACTCTAGACTAGCATCATACAATTGTAATATCGCTTCTTTTACTTTACCAGAAATCTTTTTTTGTAAACTCATTTTATAAAAAATTAGGTTGCAAAGATAGTAGAAATTACAGAGTCTCCTATGCGTTTCTATATCAATTCATTTTTTTGCGTCCAAAAAAATAATATAAAACAGCGATTATACAATTTTTAAAAATAGTTTACCCTATCCCTAATTCTTTGTACCTTATAAAGAAAAATGCGAATACTACTTACAGGGACTAATGGGTATATAGGAATGCGAATATTACCATTATTATTAGATCTTGGACATGACGTACTATGTTGTGTAAGAGATAAAAAAAGACTATCGATAGATCAAGAAATTAAAGAAAAAATTACTGTCATAGAAATTGATTTTCTAAAAGAGCCTGATCTATCTATTTTACCTATAAATATTGATGCTGCTTATTACCTTATACACTCCATGAGTTCCTCAACAACAGATTTTGATAAAAAAGAACAAATATCTGCTCTCAATTTCATTAAACATTTAGAGAAAACTACAGTTCAGCAAGTAATTTATTTAAGTGGTATTGTAAATGAGAAAAACTTATCTAAACATCTATGGTCTCGTAAAAACGTAGAAGAAATATTATATAAAGGTAAATATAACCTTACCGTTTTAAGATCAGGCATTATAGTAGGCTCTGGAAGCTCCTCTTTTGAAATTATACGTGATTTATGTGAGAAACTTCCTATAATGATTACCCCAAAATGGGTTAATACCAAAACGCAACCAATTGCTATTAGAGATGTTCTAATTTTTATGACAAGGGTTCTAGGAAACAAAAAATGCTATAATCAATCTTTTGACATAAGTGGTCCCGATATTCTTAGCTATAAAGAAATGCTATATCTATATGCTAAAGTAAGAGAAATCAAACTATTTATATTTACCATCCCAGTTATGACTCCAAAATTATCTTCTTATTGGCTATATTTTGTTACATCTACCTCTTATAAACTGGCACTAAATCTAGTAGACAGCATGAAAATCCCTGTTATTGCTAACAACAAACATCTTCAGGAAATGCTAGATATCACTCCTATGAATTATGTAAAAGCTTTAGAGTTGGCGTTTATAAAAATAGAACAAAACCAAGTTGTTTCTAGTTGGAAAGACTCAATGGTTAGTGGTCGTTTTGATAATAATATTCAAAAGCATATTTCTGTTCCTAAAAGAGGATGTTTTAAAGATTACAAAAAAGCTAAAATAAAAAATACTGAAAAAACAGTAGAAAAAATTTGGACTATAGGAGGAGAAAATGGATGGTATTATGGAAATTGGGTATGGAAAATAAGAGGATATATAGATAAATTTTTTGGAGGAGTTGGGTTACGAAGAGGAAGAACTAACCCAGATAAAATATTTTCTGGAGACGCCTTGGACTTTTGGAGAGTTCTTATTGCTGATAAAAAAAATAAACGTCTACTACTTTTTGCTGAAATGAAAATCCCCGGAGAGGCTTGGCTAGAATTTAATATTGATAATAACAATATCTTACATCAAACTGCTACTTTTAGACCTAAAGGTATTTGGGGGAGACTATATTGGTACTCTATGATTCCGTTTCATTTCTTTATTTTTTCAGGTATGATAAAAAAAATAGCTGCTATAAATTAATTTAATCCAGACAAAGTATTAAGTTTCATCGATAAATTACGCTCTTTTTTTTATTTTTCTTATATTTAATAAAAACCTGTATGAAGCAATTTTTACTAATTATTTTTCTACCTACATTATTTTTATCATGTGACTCTAAACCTATAAAAGATGTTGAGTTACATAAGTTAATATTGCTTTTAACAGGTGAGTTTTCTAATGAAGAACAAGCAGAAAATGATGTTAGTTTTACACATCTAAATTTAAAAAACATAAGAATTTGGGAAAACAAACCTGGATATTGGTTATATTCAGAAGTTTCTAATGCTAAAAACCATAATCTAGTATACATTCAAAGAATAATAAATTATAAAAGAATGAATGCTTCGACTTTTGTAAGTACAAGTTATACAATTCTTAATCCTGAAAATTATAAAGGAATTCAAGAAAAATCTAAACTTTTCAACAAATTGACTAGAGATAGCATTATAATAAGAGACGGATGCCAAATGTACTTTAAGAAAAAAACTTCAACAATATACTCTGGAAAAATCAAAAAAAAATCTTGTCCCAGTAGTATTGATTATATCGATTATATCACAAGTGCTTTTGTAATTAGCAAAAATAAAATTTCTATTTGGACAAAAGGATATGACAATAACGGAAAGCAAGTTTGGGGAAAAATAAAAGGGCCTTATAAATACAAAAGATTAAAAAAATAATACCCATTAATACTAAAACACTTCACATTCTTAAAATTACAATAAGTATGGTTATCTATTTGATAAAATCCGCCAGCGTTTTATTTTCTAACACTTTTAAGGTACTATCTCTTACCTCAATCATAACGCTATGCACTGCACATTGATCTTCGTCTGGGCAATCATCACATTTCTCATAAAAATTAAGGCTCACACACGGTACCATAGCAATTGGCCCTTCTAAAACTCTTATTATAGAAGCCATCGTAATATTTTTTGGGTCTTTAATAAGGTAATACCCTCCTCCTTTTCCTTTTTTAGAACCTAAAAACCCTGTTTTTCTTAAAGTTAATAAGATACTTTCTAAAAATTTTTGAGAAATATTCTCACTAATTGCAATCTCTGATATTAAAACAGGGTGATCACATTTTTTTCTTGCAATATATGTAAGTGCCTTTAGGCCGTATTTAGTTTTCTTAGAAAGCATATTTTAATTAGTTTCAGATATATAACTTGTAATTATAATACGGTATTTTAAACCCTAATTTTATAAATATAAGTTACGGACATAAAGGAAGAAAAACTTCTGCCATCATACAGCGCGCACTTCCTCCTCCTAATCTTTCAATAGTACCCAAATCACTATGAAGAATAGCACAATGTTTTTCTATTTTGATTATTTGATCCTTAGTAAGGCTGTTAAAAGCTGCTGTTGACATCACAAGATAACGCTTGTCTCCTAAACCTACAACTTGAAGCATATTACCAGCAAAGTTATTTACCTGATCTTCTGTAATCGAAATAATTTCTTTTTTATCTTGTTTTAAATGTTTAATGATATTTTTTCGTTCCTTTTTATCATCTATACAATCTAAACACACTACTGCAAATGTTTCTCCAATCCCCATCATAACATTTGTATGATATATTGGTAATCTATTAGAGTTTACTGTTTGATATGCCGTAAAAATAACAGGAGTGTATTCAAAATCTTCACAAAATTCTATTAGTAGATCCTCGTTTGCTCTGGGAGATAACGCACAGTATGCTTTTTTGTTTACTCTATCCAATACAAGACTACCTGTACCCTCTAAGAACAACTCTGCTTCTTCTGCATCTGTATAATCAATAATATTTTTTATTTCGAAACCAGATTCTTCAATTCGATCTAAAACTTCTGGATTACGCTCTTTTCGTCTATTAACTGCAAACATTGGATATATTCCTACATTTCCATTTTGATGAAAAGAAATCCAGTTGTTTGGAAAAATAGAGTCAGGAGTATTATTATCAGGATTATCGTCAATAACAATAACTCGAACTCCTACTTCTTTCAGATTTTTTACAAATTGATCAAATTCTCGTTGCGCTTTTAGATTGGCTTCTTCAGGTTTTATTCCTGCATCTTTTTGATAGTAATTATTTACAGCAGTTTCCTCGTTCATCCTAAACTGTGCAGGACGAATCATGACTATGGTATTTGTGACTTGATTTTCCAATATAAATTAATGTATCATTTTTTCTACAATTGTATCTGTTGTTGCTTTTAGCACTTCAAAGGCTGCTTCTGCCATTCTATTCCCTTTATTATCAAGAGTAGGATTAACTTCAACGACTTCAAAACAAACAGTTTTTTTTGTTTTTACAAACGCCTGGATAATACAAATTGCTTCATTAATATCAAATCCTCTAGAAACAGGAGTACCTGTTCCTTTAGATATTAAATCACAATCTAAACTATCTACATCAAAAGATATATATATAATATCACAATCCTCTAATCTTTGAACAGCTTCTTTTAAACACTTTTCATAACCTCGATAGCGTATTTCTTCTACTGTATAGTTTTTAATCTTATTTTTTTCTATAACTTTTTCTTCAGGCTCTTCTGTATCTCTTACTCCAAAATATATTATATGTTCGTGCTTAATTTTCTGACCATCAACACCGATATTTTTCATTTTACTCCATAGTCTGGCCGTCTCTTCTGATACTTCATTTGTTTTACAATCAAGATTATCATCAAAAAGTGCTGCTGCTAACGGCATACCATGTATATTTCCTGAAGGTGATGTATAAGGAGAATGCACATCGGCATGTGCATCTATCCAAACTACGCCTAATGTTTTGGTAGGATTTGCTGTTTTTATTCCGCTAATTGTTCCTAATGCAGAAGAATGATCTCCAGATAACACAATTGGATATTCATTCCTTTCTAAACTTTTTGCTACGCTACTACTTAATCTGGTACACACATTAATTACACTTCCTATTCGTTTAGCAAAAGAGTTATTTACTTTATCATAAATAGTTTCATTTTCTGTCTCTACATTTTCATATTTATAAAGATTAAAATAATCATCTTTACTATTAATAGCTGCTATTTCTATTGCATCAATCCCCAGATCAGAACCTCTGGTTCCTGCTCCGATATCAGATCTATTTTTAATTAATTTAATTTCTTTCATGATTTATTTTATTGTTTTTAAATTATTCCAAAAAAGAACAATAGCTAAAACAACAAAAGCTTTACAGATTTATGAAAAAATAATGTAAAGCTTTATGTGTAAAAATATACTTTTCTATCTATCCTCTACCTTTACAAAAGATCTAAGATTTTCTCCAACGTATATCTGTCTAGGTCTACCGATAGGTTCTTTACGAAGTCGCATCTCTCTCCATTGCGCAATCCAACCTGGTAATCTACCTAAGGCAAACATTACAGTAAACATTTCTGTCGGAATTCCTAGAGATCTATAAATGATTCCTGAATAAAAATCAACATTCGGATATAATTTTCTTTTCACAAAATAGTCATCTTCCAATGCTACTGAAGCCAAACCTTTGGCTATATCTAGAACAGGGTCTTCAATCCCTAAATTTCCTAAAACTTCTTCAGCAGATTTTTTTATAATCTTAGCTCTTGGATCAAAATTCTTATATACTCTGTGTCCAAACCCCATTAATCGAAAAGGATCATCTTTATCTTTTGCTTTATTGATATACTTTGCTGTATCTCCTCCATCGGCTTTAATTGCTTCCAACATTTCAATAACCGCTTGGTTGGCACCTCCATGAAGAGGTCCCCATAATGCAGATATACCTGCTGATAAGGATGCAAACAATCCAGCGTGAGAGGAACCTACTATTCTAACGGTAGAAGTAGAACAGTTTTGCTCGTGATCTGCATGAAGGATTAGTAATTTATCTAATGCATCGTTAACTATCCTGTTAGGCTCATAAGTTTTGTTTGGTCTTGAAAACATCATTTTATGTATATTTTCAACATATCCTAATGAATTATCTCCATAATCTAAAGGGAGACTTTTTCTCTTTCTCATTGTCCATGCTGCTAACACAGGGAATTTTGCCATTATCTTCACAATAGCATTATACATAGCTTCTTCTGATGCGACATCTACAGAACCTGGATTAAAAGCAATTAATGCGCTTGTCAGTGAAGACAAAACTCCCATTGGATGGGCGCTTTTAGGAAAACCATCTAAGATTTTCTTCATATCTTCATCTACATGAGATTCTTCTTTTATATCTTTATCAAACTTATTTAGCTGTGCTGCCGTAGGAAGTTCTCCAAATATTAGCAGATATGCAACTTCTAAAAAATCTGCCTTTTCTGCTAATTCTTCTATAGAATATCCTCGATATCTTAGAATTCCTTTTTCTCCATCAAGAAAAGTGATACCACTCTCACAACTTCCTGTATTTTTATATCCAGGATCTATGGTTGTAACACCACCGGTTACATCTCTAAGTGTCTTGATATCAATTCCTAGTTCATTCTCTGTTCCTTCTATAATTGGGAACTCATATCTATTACCGTCGATTTCTAACGTAGCTTTTTTTGACATGTGATTATTTTAGAATTTTGCTGTTATTGTAGGATCGCTAAATTACGAAATATAGTGTTAATATATTATTAATCATGAAATCATTTTTAACCTTACAAAACATTTTCAAGATTACATAAAATAAAAGAGGGGAGATTTTTAAAAATCTCCCCTCTTTTTATAAAAAAAATATTTTTATTTTATTTTAAAAGCATCTCTTTTGGGATAGTAAGCAACAGTACCTAGTTCTTCTTCAATACGAAGTAATTGGTTATATTTTGCCATTCTATCGCTACGAGAAGCTGATCCTGTTTTAATCTGCCCTGTATTTAAAGCTACTGCCAGATCTGCAATAGTATTATCTTCTGTTTCTCCAGATCTATGAGACATTACAGAAGTATATCCTGCATTATGTGCCATATTTACCGCTGCTATAGTCTCTGTAAGGGTTCCTATTTGATTTACCTTAATTAATATTGAATTTGCAATACCATTTTTGATTCCTTTAGAAAGTCGTTCTACATTAGTCACAAATAAATCATCGCCTACTAATTGAACTTTATCTCCTATTTTATCTGTAAGATATTTCCAACCCTCCCAATCATTTTCATCCATACCATCTTCTATTGAAATAATAGGGTATTTTGAAGATAATTCTGCAAGATAATTCGCTTGTTCTTGACTACTACGAACAACTCCTTTATCTCCTTCAAATTTGGTATAATCATATTTACCATCTACATAAAACTCAGCTGCTGCACAATCTAATGCTACCATTATTTCATCTCCGAGCTTATACCCTGCTTTTTCCACTGCTAAAGCAATCGAATCTAAAGCATCTTCTGTACCATCTAATTTTGGAGCAAAACCACCCTCATCACCTACTGCTGTACTTAATCCACGATCATGTAGCACTTTTTTAAGGTTATGAAAAATCTCAGTTCCCATTTGCATTGCATGCGTAAAGTTTTTAGCCTTTACTGGCATTACCATAAATTCCTGAAATGCTATTGGAGCATCGCTGTGTGATCCTCCATTTATAATATTCATCATTGGCACAGGCAAAGTATTTGCACTAACCCCTCCTATATAACGATACAATGGCATATTAAGCTCACTTGCTGCTGCTTTTGCTACCGCTAACGAAACTCCTAATATTGCATTAGCTCCTAACTTTGATTTGTTTGGAGTACCATCTAACTCAATCATTGTTTGATCTAATAAATTTTGATCAAACACAGAGTACCCCAATAATTCTTCAGCAATTATTGTGTTTACATTTTCAATCGCTTTAAGAACTCCTTTACCCATATATGCCGAACCCCCATCTCGTAATTCTACCGCTTCATGTTCTCCTGTAGAAGCTCCAGAAGGAACAGCTGCTCTACCTAAAATACCATTTTCGGTAATTACGTCTACCTCTACTGTTGGGTTACCTCTTGAATCTAAGATTTGTCTAGCGTGAATATTAATAATTACACTCATGTTTTAAATTTATTTGTTGGATAATTCTAATTCGATGCAATATACAAAACCAGTAAATTTTAATAACTTCAAAAAACTTTAATTTATCATTCCAAATCACAATATAATGATGAAGTTATTAACTATAACGTTAGAGGAATCCTGTCTAATGAAGTTAAATCCTACTCAAAAGAGCAAAATATTATTAAAATAAACTAGCTTTTAATCAAATAGACAAATTTTATTTTTTCATATTATCAATAAACTGATCAAATAAATACAAGGAATCATTTGGACCAGGGCTAGCTTCAGGATGATATTGTACAGAGAAACAATTCTTATTTTTCATCCTAATACCCGCTACTGTATTATCATTAAGATGAACATGTGTTATTTCAACATCTTTGTTTTTTTCAGCTTCTTCTTTATTTATTGCAAATCCGTGGTTCTGCGAAGTTATTTCTCCACTACCAGTTATCAAGTTTTTAACTGGGTGATTTATTCCTCTGTGTCCATTATGCATTTTATAGGTGCTAATTCCATTTGCTAATGCTATTACTTGATGCCCTAAACAGATACCAAAAAGCGGTTTGTTATTATTTAAAATTTCTTTAGCTGTATTAATTGCTTGAAATAACGGTTCTGGATCCCCAGGACCATTTGACAAAAAGAACCCATCTGGCCTCCAATCATTCATCTCCTCAAACGTTGCATCAAAAGGAAATACTTTTATATACGCATCTCTTTTTGCTAAGTTTCTAAGTATATTTCGTTTAACTCCCAAATCTAGTGCAGATATTTTATATATAGCATTAGGATCTCCATAAAAATAGGGTTTTACTGTTGACACTTTAGAAGCTAATTCTAATCCGCTCATAGCAGGAACACCTTCTAATTCCTTTTTTAAAGCTTCTATATTATCTACCTCTGTAGAAATTACAGCATTCATTGCTCCATTATCTCTTATATAACTAACTAATGCACGAGTATCTACATCTGAAATTGCAAGAAGGTTATGTTTTTCCAAAAAGTCTTGTAAAGAACTATCAGCTAAACTTCTAGAATATTCATAACTAAAATTTTTGACAATCAAACCTGAAATCTTAATTGAATCAGATTCCGTTTCTTCTTCATTAGTTCCGTAATTACCAATATGCACATTAGTAGCCACCATTAATTGCCCATAATAAGAGGGATCTGTAAAAATTTCCTGATAACCAGTCATACCAGTATTAAAACATACTTCACCAAAGGCGTTACCTTCTCTCCCTACTGCTTTACCATGAAAAATGGTTCCATCTGCTAATAAGAGAATTGCTTTTTTTCGAGATTGATATTTCATCTGTAAATAAAAATTATTTTTTAAGATTCGAACACAAGTTGCAAAATTAGCATTTTAGCAACTTACAATGCTCGCTTTGTTTTTAATTGTTTAAAAGATCAGACTTTATAAAATTATTCAAAAAAAAAGGATAAACGACGAACGTTTATCCTTTTTACATTATGTGCGATTCGCATCTTTCATTTATTCTTCTTCAGAACTAGGGGTTTCTGTTGCAGGAGCAGGAGCTACAGGAGCTGCTGCCGACTCTGACTTATTTCCTTTACCACCTCTTCTTCTTGATTTTTTCTTAGCAGGTTTACCAGCATTATAAAGCTCGTTATAATCCACTAATTCAATCATTGCCATATCTGCATTATCTCCAAGACGATTACCAAGTTTAATAATTCTTGTATACCCTCCAGGACGATCTCCTACTTTAGGAGCTACATCTCTAAACAATTCAGTAACCGCATACTTATTACGCAACTTACTAAATACGATACGACGATTATGCGTAGTATCTTCTTTAGATTTTGTTACCAATGGCTCTACAAATTGCTTAAGTGCTTTTGCTTTTGCAACTGTAGTGTTTATTCTTTTATGCTCTATTAAGGAACAAGCCATATTCGCAAGCATTGCTTTACGATGTGCTGTTTTTCTTCCTAAATGATTTACTTTTTTTCCGTGTCTCATGACATTTAATTTTAATCATCATCTTGCTACAACCCTCTCTGGGGAGCAAAATATGATAGATTAGTCTTTATCTAATTTATATTTAGAGAGATCCATACCAAAGTTAAGTCCTTTAACGTTTACTAATTCTTCAAGTTCAGTTAAAGATTTCTTACCAAAGTTACGGAACTTCATTAAGTCATTTTTATTGTAAGATACCAAATCTCCTAAAGTATCTACTTCTGCTGCTTTCAAACAATTTAATGCACGTACAGAAAGATCCATGTCGATCAATTTAGTTTTTAACAACTGTCTCATATGAAGAGATTCTTCATCATAAGTTTCTGTTTGTGCAATCTCATCAGCCTCTAGTGTTATACGTTCATCAGAGAACAACATAAAGTGATGAATTAATATTTTAGCAGCTTCAGTTAATGCATCTTTAGGATGTATAGACCCATCAGTTACAATTTCAAAAACTAATTTTTCGTAATCTGTTTTTTGCTCTACACGATAATTCTCTATGCTATACTTTACATTTTTAATTGGAGTATATATTGAATCTGTAAAAATAGTTCCAATAGGAGCATTAGCTTTCTTGTTTTCTTCAGCAGGAACATAACCTCTACCTTTTTCTATGGTAATTTCAAGGTTAAGTGCTACTTTTTTATCCATATTACAAATAACTAAATCTGGATTTAAAACCTGAAAACCAGAAATAAATTTCTGAAAATCACCAGCAGTTAATTGCTCTTGTCCAGAAATAGATATTGTCACAGATTCATTATCAATATCTTCTATTTGGCGCTTAAAACGTGCCTGTTTAAGATTTAAAATAATTTCTGTAACATCTTCTACAACTCCAGAAATAGTTGAGAACTCGTGATCTACACCTTCCATTCTAAGAGAAGTTATAGCGAATCCTTCTAAAGAAGACAGCAAAACTCTTCGTAAAGCATTACCAACTGTTAATCCATACCCTGGTTCTAATGGTCTAAATTCAAATTTACCATCGAACTCAGTGGAGTCGATCATGATAACTTTATCGGGCTTCTGAAAATTTAATATTGCCATGTTATTGTTTCTTCTTAGAGTTATTACTTAGAGTATAATTCGACGATAAATTGTTCGTTAATGTTTTCCGGAATTTGAATTCTTGCCGGAACTGACACAAAAGTACCTTGCTTAGTATCATTATTAAATGTAATCCATTCGTACACTTTACTATTATTAGCTAATGAATTTTGGATTACTTCTAATGATTTTGATTTTTCTCTCACACCAACAACATCACCAGATTTTAACTGATAAGAAGGAATATTAACCTGTTGCCCATTTACAGTAATATGTCTGTGAGAAACTAATTGTCTTGCGCCGCTTCTAGAATTTGAAAGTCCCATTCTAAACACTACATTATCTAAACGAGATTCACATAACTGAAGTAAAACTTCACCTGTAATACCCTGAGCACGAGTAGCTTTTTCAAACATGTTACGGAACTGACGTTCAAGAACACCATAAGTATACTTAGCTTTTTGCTTTTCCATTAATTGGATTGCATATTCACTCTTTTTACCTCTTCTTCTGTTGTTTCCATGTTGCCCAGGAGGATAATTTCTTTTTTCGAAAGATTTATCATCTCCGAAAATTGCTTCGCCAAATTTACGAGCGATTTTAGTTTTTGGACCAGTATATCTTGCCATTATTGATTGTTTAGTTATAGAGGATAATTATGAATTAAGGTCTCTTTCCTTCGATAATTGATACTCCTCTTTTAGATTTACTTATTTAATTATATAAAAAGAACCCGAACAACAAAGTTCGGGATAGTAATTATACTCGACGTCTTTTAGGAGGACGACATCCATTATGTGGCATTGGAGTAACATCGATAATTTCTGAAACTTCTATACCTGCATTATGAAGAGAACGTATTGCTGACTCTCTACCATTCCCTGGACCTTTTACGTATACTTTAACCTTCTTAAGCCCTGCTTCTAAAGCAACTTTTGAAGCATCTTCTGCAGCTAATTGAGCAGCATATGGAGTATTCTTTTTAGAACCTCTAAAACCCATTTTACCAGCAGAAGACCAAGAAATTACGTCTCCCTTTTTATTTGTTAACGAAATAATAATGTTGTTAAAAGAAGCAGTTACATGTGCTTCTCCTACAGACTCAACAATTACTTTACGTTTTTTTGAAGTTGACTTTGCCATACTACTTATTATTTAGTTGCTTTTTTCTTGTTAGCAACTGTTTTTCTTCTTCCTTTACGTGTTCTAGAATTATTTTTAGTACGTTGCCCTCTAAGTGGTAAACCAGCTCTGTGGCGAATACCTCTATAACATCCTATATCCATAAGACGCTTGATATTCAACTGTACTTCAGAACGTAATTCTCCTTCTATGGTATAGACTCCAACAGCCTCTCGAATACGACCAATTTGATCATCATCCCAATCAGAAACTTTTATGTTTTCATCTACTTTGGCAGCTACTAAAATCTCTTTAGCTCTACTTCTACCAATTCCGAAGATATAGGTTAATGCTATAACTCCTCGCTTTTGTTTAGGTATATCTACCCCTGCAATTCTTGCCATAATTACCCTTGTCTTTGTTTAAATCTAGGATTCTTTTTATTAATCACGTAAAGTCGGCCTTTTCTACGCACAATCTTGCACTCGGCACTTCTCTTTTTTATTGATGCTCTAACTTTCATCTCTTTGTTTTTTATTCCCAAAACATATTAATATATTATTTTGGAAGGAATCAGTAACAAGATTTTTCAGCCCGCAAAAGTACATAAAAAATCTTAATTAACTAATATATTAATACACTATTAATATCTATATGTAATACGAGCCTTTGATAAATCATAAGGACTCATTTCTAATTTAACCTTATCACCTGGTAATAATTTAATATAATGCATTCGCATTTTACCAGAGATATGAGCTGTCACTACATGACCATTTTCTAATTCCACTCTAAACATTGCGTTAGACAATGCTTCGATTATACTACCATCTTGCTCTATTGCAGGTTGTTTTGCCATTATGCTACTGCTTTACGATTTTTACCAGTTTTCATTAATCCATCATAATGTCTATTCAATAAATATGAATTAATTTGTTGCATTGTATCTATAGCTACCCCAACCATAATAAGTAAAGAGGTACCTCCAAAAAATAATGCCCACCCTTGTTGAACGTTTAACAATTTAACTGCTATTGCAGGAAATATTGCTACTAAAGCTAAAAATATAGATCCTGGCAAAGTAATTTGAGACATAATCTTATCTAAATATTCAGAAGTTTCACTTCCTGGACGAATACCAGGAATAAAACCACCACTTCGCTTTAAGTCATCCGCCATCTTATTAGTAGGGACTGTAATTGCAGTATAAAAATAAGTAAAGATAATAATTAATAGCGCAAATACTAGGTTATACCATAGCCCAAAAATATCACTAAATGCAGCTTTTACACCCTGAGAAAATTCAGAATCAGAAAGACTTGCAACTGCTGAAGGAACAAACATAATTGCTTGAGCAAAAATGATTGGCATTACTCCAGAAGCATTAAGCTTTAATGGTATATACTGACGAGAACCGAAAACATTTTTTTCGTAGCCTCCTCCTGCTGTTCTTCTAGCGTATTGAACAGGTATCTGACGAACAGCCATTACCAATAGCACAGATGCCAAAATAACAACAAACCAGATAACCAACTCTATAAGCACCATAATCATTCCTCCACTATCACCAGATGTTCTTGATGCAAAATTCTGAACAAACGATTGTGGTAATGTTGCTATAATACCAACCATAATCAATAGAGAAATACCGTTACCGATACCTTTATCCGTAATTCTTTCTCCTAACCACATTGAAAAAATACAACCAGTAGATATAATGATAACTGAAGACACAACAAAAACGGTTTGATTAGGTATCACAAAGGCTTCTGGTGGTAATGTTGCAAACAAATTATAAATATACCCAGGCCCTTGAACCAAAGTTATAGCAATAGTTAGCCAACGGGTAATTTGATTAATCTTTTTTCTACCACTTTCTCCTTCTTTTTGTAGTTTTTGTAAATAAGGAATAGCAATCCCCATTAATTGCACTACGATTGAAGCTGATATATATGGCATAATACCTAAAGCAAATACCGAAGCGTTAGCAAAAGCTCCTCCTGTAAATGCATTAAGCAATCCTAACAAACCATCTTGGGTTTGTGTTCCCAGATTTGCTAATTCTGAAGCATCTACTCCCGGAAGTACAACTTGTGCTCCAAATCGATATACTAAAAGTAATCCTAGAGTAACTAAGATTCTATTTTTTAGTTCTTCGATTTTCCAAATGTTTTTTATTGTGTCAATAAATTTCATGAAATTGTCAATTATAAGGTTACTGCTTCACCACCTGCTGCTTCTATAGCAGCTTTTGCAGTGGCTGTAAATTTATGAGCTGAAACTTTTAATTTAGCTTTCAACTCACCTCTTCCCAATATTTTAACCAAATCATTTTTCCCCGCAAGACGTGTAGCTAAAATCAAATCCAGATCTACAGTATCTTTAATTTTTCCATCATCTACTAATTTTTGTAGTGTGTCTAAATTAATCCCCTGATACTCTTTTCTGTTGATGTTCTTGAATCCAAATTTTGGGACACGTCTTTGAAGTGGCATTTGCCCTCCTTCAAAACCTATCTTTTTAGAATACCCAGAACGTGATTTTGCTCCTTTATGTCCACGAGTAGAAGTTCCTCCTTTACCAGAACCTTGTCCACGACCTACTCGCTTGCCATCGTTTTTTACCGAACCTGCAGCAGGTTTTAAGTTACTTAAATCCATGTGCTTTTATTATTTTGTTTCTATAGAAACTAAATGTTTAACTTTATTTACCATCCCAAGGATATTAGGAGTATCTTCATGCTCCACAACCTGGCCGATCTTTTTAAGACCTAGAGCCTCTAGAGTTCTCTTTTGTCTCTGAGTACGGTTAATCGCACTTTTTACTTTAGTAATTTTAATCTTTGCCATCGTTCCTAAATTTATCCTTTAAACACTTTCTCAAGTGAAACACCACGTTGAGCTGCTACTTGTTGCGCACTACGCATTTGTAACAAAGCATCAAACGTTGCTTTCACCACATTGTGTGGGTTAGACGATCCTTGGTTTTTAGAAAGTACATCATGTACTCCAACAGATTCTAATACTGCACGGATAGCACCACCAGCAATTACTCCTGTACCCGTCGCTGCAGGCATTAGTAATACTCTTGCTCCACCGTACTTACCTTTTTGTTCATGAGGCAATGTACCTTTATGTAATGGAATACGAACTAAATTCTTTTTTGCATCTTCTACTGCCTTAGAAATAGCTTCTGCTACTTCTTTAGATTTCCCTAAACCGTGACCTACAACTCCTTTTTCGTCACCTACAACAACTATTGCAGAAAAGCCAAATGCTCTACCACCCTTAGTTACTTTGGTTACACGTTGCACACCAACTAAACGATCTTTAAGTTCAAGTCCGCTTGGCTTTACTAATTCTGCGTTTTTATATTTTTGATACATAATTTCTTAGAATTTAAGTCCTGCTTCTCTAGCACCGTCTGCTAATGATTTTACTCTACCGTGATACAAATATCCTCCTCTATCAAAGGATACTGTTTCTATACCAGCTTTCATTGCTTTTTCGGCAAGTGCTTTTCCAACCAAGCTTGCTTTTTCTATTTTATTTCCAGCTACCGAAGCTATATCTTTATCTCTTGAAGAAGCTGCACTGATTGTTTTACCAGATACGTCATCTATGACTTGAGCATAGATTTCTTTATTACTTCTAAAAACAGATAATCTAGGACGTTGCTCTGTTCCACTTACATTACCGCGGATACGCTTTCTTATCTTTAATCTTCTTAAATCTTTTGAGAATGCCATAACGTTAATCATTATGCAGATTTACCTGCTTTTCTTCTTAATTGTTCTCCTACGAATTTAACTCCTTTTCCTTTATAAGGCTCTGGCTTACGGAAACCTCTAATCTTAGCTGCTACCTGTCCTACCAATTGCTTATCGTATGAAGTTAATTTCACTATAGGGTTCTTACCTTTTTCTGAAATAGTCTCAACTTTAACTTCTGGAGCTAAGTCAAGTACTATATTGTGAGAGAATCCTAAGGCCAAATCTAATTTTTGACCTTGGTTAGAAGCTCTATAACCAACTCCTACTAATTCTAACTCTTTAGTAAACCCTTCGGAAACACCTTGTATCATATTACTAATCAAAGAACGGTACAAACCATGCTTTGCTTTATGATCTTTGATTTCGCTAGGTCTTTCTAGAATTACTTGACCATCCTCAATCTTTACATTGATACTGTCAATTTCTTGAGTAAGTTCTCCTAATTTTCCTTTAACAGTAACAATATTACCTGTCACTTCAACAGTGACACCAGACGGAATAGTTACTGGATTTTTTCCTATTCTTGACATTTCTTTTGTCTTTTTTACTGTTAATAAACGTAGCAAAGTACTTCTCCTCCTACATTCTCTTGTTTTGCCTGTTTACCAGTCATAACACCGTGAGAAGTAGAAACTATTGCAACACCTAATCCGTTAAGAATTCTAGGAATATTATCAGAACCTGAATATTTACGTAAACCTGGTTTACTTATTCTCTGTAATTGTTTTATTACAGGTTCTTTTGTAATCTTATCGTATTTAAGTGCTATCTTAATAGTACCTTGAACTGTATTATCTTCAAATTTATAACTTAAAATATATCCTTGATCGAATAATATTTTAGTGATTTCTTTTTTAACCTTTGATGCTGGTATCTCAACAACTCTATGTTGAGCACTATTTGCATTACGAATTCTGGTTAAATAATCTGCTATAGGATCTGTATTCATTGTTATCTCCTTTAAAATATTATTACCAACTAGCTTTTGTTACTCCTGGAATTAATCCTTGATTAGCCATCTCTCTGAATGTTACACGAGAAATTCCAAACTGACGCATATATCCTTTTGGTCTTCCTGTTAACTTACAACGATTATGCTTACGAACTGGAGAAGCATTTTTAGGTAACTTTTGTAATGCTTCATAGTCTCCAGCTTCTTTCAAAGCTTTACGTTTTTCAGCATATTTAGCTACTGTTTTTGCTCTCTTCACCTCACGGGCTTTCATTGATTCTTTAGCCATAATTAATTCTTTTTAAAAGGTAAACCTAGTTGGGTTAACAATGATTTTGCTTCTTTATCTGTGCTAGCTGAAGTTTCAAAAGTAATATTCATTCCTGAAATTTTATTTACTTTATCAATATCAATCTCTGGAAAAATAATTTGCTCAGTAATTCCTAAAGAGTAATTACCTCTCCCGTCGAAACCTGTAGCTTTAATTCCTCCAAAATCTCTCACACGTGGTAAAGCTGAAGTAATTAAACGATCTAAGAATTCATACATTCTTTCTCCACGTAAGGTAACTTTAGCCCCAATTGGCATTCCTTTACGTAATTTGAAAGTAGCAATATCCTTTTTAGACATAGTCGCTATTGCTTTTTGACCAGTGATTGTTGTTAATTCATCTACTGCGTGATCAATTAGCTTTTTATCTGCTACTGCTGCTCCAACACCTCTACTAACAACTATTTTTTTTAGTTTAGGTACTTGCATTATATTGTTGTAGCTAAACTCTTCTGTAAGAGCAGACACTACTCTGTCTTTATACTCTTGTTTTAATCTTGGGATATAAGCCATAACTATATTACTTCATTAGATTTTTTAGAAAATCTCACTTTCTTATCTCCTTCTACTCTATATCCTACTCTAGTTGTCTCTCCTTTTAAGGTTAACAACGATAAGTTAGAGATATGAATAGGTGCTTCTTGTTTTACTATTCCTCCTTGTGGATTAGTAGCACTAGGTTTCTGGTGTTTAGAAACTAAATTAACACCTTCTACAACTGCCTTGTTTTTGTCCTTCAATACTTTTTGTACCACACCCTCTTGACCTTTATTGTCTCCAGCGATTACACGTACTGTATCTCCTGATTTTATTTTTAGCTTTGTCATCTTTACAAATGTTTTAAAGCACTTCTGGCGCTAGTGAAACAATCTTCATGAATTGCTTATCACGAAGTTCTCTTGCAACAGGACCAAATACTCTAGTTCCTCTCATTTCTCCTGCAGGGTTCAATAGAACACAAGCATTATCGTCAAAACGGATATAAGAACCATCTGGTCTGCGCACTTCTTTTTTAGTACGAACTACAACTGCAGTTGAAACAGCTCCTTTTTTAATGTTTCCATTTGGAGTTGCTTCTTTAACACTGACAACTATCTTGTCTCCTACAGAGGCGTATCTTCTTCCTGTACCACCTAAAACACGGATTACCAAAACTTCTTTTCCTCCTGTGTTATCGGCTACTTTTAATCTAGACTCTTGTTGTACCATAATTACTTCGCTCTTTCAATTACTTCTACTAATCTCCAGCACTTGGTTTTACTCATAGGTCTTGTTTCCATGATCTTTACAGTATCACCAATATTGCAGTCGTTTTTCTCATCGTGTGCAACGTATTTTTTCGTTTTTAACACGAACTTTCCGTACATTGGGTGTTTTACTTTTTTAACTTCGGCAACTACAATTGATTTTTGCATTTTGTTGCTAGTAACAACACCTATACGTTCTTTTCTTAAATTTCTTTTTTCCATCTTTCAGCAGAATTAACCGTTTAATTCTCTTTTTGTTAGCTCTGTAGCTATTCTCGCTATAGATCTTCTAACTTTACGTAATTGTAAAGGATTTTCTAAAGGAGACATTGCGTGAGCCATTCTTAAATCTGAATACGCTTTTTGAGATTTACCAAGTTCCTCTTGTAATTCAGCTGTAGATAATTCTTTTACTTCTGATTGTTTCATAATCTCTCAAATATTAAGCTTGATAATCTCTAGCTACGATAAACTTAGTTTTTACAGGAAGTTTTTGTGCTGCCAGACGTAAAGCTTCTTTAGCTACGTCGTAAGGCACTCCACTTATTTCAAATAATATTCTTCCTGGTTTTACTACTGCTGCCCAATACTCAACAGCACCTTTTCCTTTACCCATACGTACTTCAAGAGGTTTCTTTGTAATTGGCTTGTCTGGGAAAATTTTAATCCACAGAGATCCTTCTCTTTTCATATAACGAGTAGCAGAAATACGAGCTGCTTCTATCTGTCTGGCAGTAACAAAACTTGAATCTAATGATTTTATTCCGAAAGTTCCGTTAGAAAGCGTATGTCCTCTTTGGGAAATACCTTTCATACGTCCTTTTTGTTGTTTACGGAATTTTGTTCTTTTAGGCTGTAACATTGTTAATTTACTTTAAAAAATTACTTTCTACGACGTGATTTGTTATTACCACTTCGTCCACCTTTGTTGCTATCACCTTTTCCTTGCTTTTTGGATAAACCAACCAAAGGAGAAAGCTCTCTTTTACCATACACTTCACCTTTCATGATCCATACTTTGATACCCAATCTACCATAAGTAGTGTGTGCTTCAACTAAAGCATAATCTATGTCAGCTCTAAATGTAGATAAAGGAATACGACCTTCTTTATAAGACTCTGCACGTGCCATCTCTGCACCATTCAAACGTCCTGAAATCTGAATTTTAATACCTTCTGAATTCATTCTCATCGCAGCCGCAATAGCCATTTTAATAGCACGACGATATGAAATACGGTTTTCGATTTGTCTTGCAACACTAGACCCTACCAAAAACGCATCTAACTCTGGTCTTTTGATTTCAAAAATATTGATCTGAACTTCCTTTTCGGTAATTTTCTTAAGCTCTTCTTTTAACTTGTCTACCTCTTGACCGCCTTTTCCGATAATAATACCAGGTCTAGCAGTAGTGATAGTAACGGTTACAAGTTTAAGAGTACGCTCAATAATTACTCTTGATACACTAGCTTTAGATAAACGTGCGTGTACATATTTTCTAATCTTATCGTCTTCGGCAAGTTTATCACCGTAGTCATTGCCTCCGTACCAGTTGGACTCCCATCCTCTGATAATACCTAGGCGATTTCCGATTGGATTTGTCTTCTGTCCCATAGTTTATATTAGCTTTGTGTATTATTGTTTGCTGCAACCACGATAGTAACGTGATTAGAGCGTTTTCTTATTCTGTGTGCGCGACCCTGTGGAGCAGGACGAAGTCTTTTCAACATACTTCCTCCATCTACACGAATCTCTTTTACAAAAAGATCTGCATCTTCGATGCTAGCGTCTTCGTTTTTCGCTTGCCAGTTTGCTATCGCAGAAAGCAATAGTTTTTCCAGACGACGCGATGCTTCTTTAGGGTTAAATCTAAGAATCTGAAGCGCTTTTTCAACTTTTACACCACGTACTAAATCTGCAACTAAACGCATCTTACGAGGTGAAGTAGGGCAGTTATTAAGTTTTGCAAAAGCAATTTGCTTTTTTTCTTCCTTAATTCTTTCTGCCATTTCTCTTTTACGAACTCCCATGACTTAAATTATTTTTTACCTTTATTTTTAGCACCTGCGTGTCCTCTAAAGGAACGTGTTGGCGAAAATTCTCCTAATTTATGACCTACCATGTTCTCGGTAACATATACCGGTACAAATTGGCGACCATTATGAACTGCGATTGTTTGCCCTACGAAGTCAGGAGTAATCATAGATGCTCTAGACCAAGTCTTTATAACAGACTTTTTGTTAGCTTCTACATTTGCAGCTACTTTTTTCTCTAACTTATAGTGAACGTAAGGTCCTTTTTTTAATGAACGTGCCATATCTTATTATTTCTTTCTACGTTCTACAATATATTTATTACTCGCTTTCGTCTTAGAACGGGTTCTGTAACCTTTTGCAGGAAGACCTTTTCTAGAACGAGGATGACCTCCAGAAGAACGACCTTCTCCACCACCCATTGGGTGATCAACAGGGTTCATTGCTACTGGTCTTGTACGTGGACGACGACCTAGCCATCTTGTTCTACCTGCTTTACCTCCAACGATCAACTGATGATCACTGTTAGACACCGCTCCTATGGTAGCTACACAATTAACTAATATCATTCTTACTTCTCCAGAAGGCAATTTAACCGTAGCAAATTTACCATCTCTAGCCATTAGCTGTGCAAATGAACCTGCGCTACGTGCCATAACAGCACCTTGACCTGGACGTAATTCTATACAAGAAATGATGGTTCCTAAAGGGATATCACTAAGAGGCATTGCGTTACCTATTTCAGGAGCAACATTATTTCCTGAAACAACGTTCTGACCTACTTGAAGACCATTTTGAGCGATAACATAGCGTTTTTCACCATCTTGATAATTCAACAACGCTATAAATGCAGTTCTGTTTGGATCGTATTCTATTGTAGAAACGGTAGCAGGAACACCCTGCTTATCTCGTTTAAAATCAATAATACGATACCTTCTTTTATGACCACCACCTTTATAGCGCATAGTCATTTTTCCTTGACTGTTTCTACCTCCAGATCTTTTTTTCGGAGCCAATAGGCTTTTTTCCGGCTTATCAGTAGTAATGGCGTCAAATCCATTAACTACTCTAAAACGCTGACCTGGGGTAATTGGTTTTAATTTTCTTACTGACATTTTTTAGTCTTAAAGATTACTATATAAATCAATTACTTCACCTTCCGCCACCTGTACAATTGCCTTTTTATAAGCGCTTGTTTTACCAGTAACCATACCCGTTTTTGTATAACGTGTACTACGATCTGGGCGGACGTTTATTGTACGAACTTTAGTAACAGATACACCATAAGCAGATTCTACTGCTTTTTTGATCTCTACCTTATTCGCTTTCTTGTCTACTACAAAACCATAGCGATTATAAACTTCACTATCCGCAGTAGCCTTTTCTGTAATAATAGGTTTTATTAAGATACTCATGGCTTCTATTTACTTAAATTCGTTTCAATTCCTTTCAAAGAACTCTCTAGAATGACTAAATTATTCACATTAAGTATTTTGTAAGTACTTAATTCTGAAGAAGTTATAACTTCTGAGGTTTTTAAATTGCGTGACGACAAATATACATTTTTATTTGACTCAGGCAACACAAACAAAGATTTTTTATTCTCAAGTCCTAAAGACTTTAAAACTGCTATAAAATTTTTCGTTTTTATTGTATCAAAAGTAAAGTCTTCGACTACCGTGATAGCTTTATCATTTGCCTTAATACTCAATGCTGATTTACGAGCAAGTTTCTTTAAATTTTTGTTTAATTTAAAAGAGTAGTTACGTGGTCTTGGACCAAAAATTCTACCTCCACCTTTAAACACAGGAGACTTTATACTTCCGGCTCTAGCCGTACCTGTTCCTTTTTGTTTCTTTATTTTTCTAGTACTACCTGCAATCTCTGCACGTTCCTTAGCTTTATGAGTACCTTGGCGTTGATTAGCCAAGTATTGCTTCACATCTAAGTACACAGCATGATCATTTGGTTCTATACCAAAAACAGCTTTAGAAAGGTCTACCTTTCTGCCTGTTTCTTTCCCGTTAATATCAATTACCGTTACTTCCATTACTTCTGAATCGTTACATACGTGTTTTTATGCCCAGGAACACATCCTTTAACAACAAGTAGATTCTTTTCAGGAACCACTTTTAACACCCTTAAGTTTTCAATTTTTACTTGATCTCCTCCCATTCTTCCTGCCATTTTCATTCCTTTAAAAACTCTTGCAGGATATGATGCGGCACCTATAGAACCTGGAGCTCTTAAACGGTTATGTTGACCATGAGTTGCTTGACCTACACCACCGAAGTTATGTCTCTTTACCACTCCTTGAAAACCTTTACCTTTAGAGGTTGCTGAAACATCAACAAATTCTCCTTCAGTAAAATGCTCTACCGTTACTGTATCTCCTAATTTGTACCCTTTTTCAAAACCTTTGAATTCGACAACTTTACGTTTAGCAACAGTTCCTGCTTTTTTAAAATGACCTAAGGCCGCTTTAGTAGCATTTTTGTCTGCTTTGTCATCGAAACCTAGCTGAATAGACTCATAGCCATCAACTTCTTCAGTTCTGACTTGGGTAATCACGCATGGTCCAGCTTCGATAACTGTACATGGAATGTTCTTTCCATTTTCGTCGAAGATGCTGGTCATACCGATCTTTTTTCCTATTAACCCAGACATATTTATTAATTATTAATTATTACTATTCTTATTTTAATTTTTTATAAACAAACAAAAAAACAGGGTCAAAACATTTCAACCCTGAATGTTTTTTATCGTTTTTCCCTTGCGCGCAGCTTGGGACATTTTTCGCTTTGACATCGCTAAGCGATCTTTATTAAGAAGAATTCTAGAAATTCAAAATTACACCTTAATCTCTACTTCCACCCCACTTGGTAACTCTAATTTCATTAACGCATCAATCGTTTTTGAAGAAGAACTATAGATATCCAAAAGTCTTTTATAAGAACTCAATTGAAATTGCTCTCTAGATTTTTTGTTTACGTGTGGTGAACGAAGTACTGTAAATATTTTTTTATGTGTTGGCAAAGGAATTGGCCCAGTTACTACAGCTCCTGTACTCTTTACCGTCTTTACGATTTTCTCTGCAGATTTATCTACTAAGTTGTGATCGTAAGATTTTAGTTTTATTCTGATTTTTTGACTCATTTCTGTAATAATTAAGCGTTAACTCCTTTTGCTGCTGCAATAACTTCTTCTGAAATATTAGAAGGGGTTTCAGCATAGTGAGAGAATTCCATTGTAGATGTTGCTCTACCAGATGATAATGTTCTTAATGTTGTTACATAACCAAACATTTCAGAAAGCGGAACAGTCGCTTTTACTGTTTTTGCACCTGCACGGTCCCCCATATCACTCACTTGCCCTCTACGACGGTTAAGATCACCTACGATATCACCCATGTTTTCTTCTGGAGTAATAACCTCTAACTTCATTATTGGCTCCATAATTACGGCTTTAGCAGCTTTTGCTGAATTCTTAAAACCTAATTTAGCAGCTAATTCGAAAGACAACTGATCTGAATCAACATCATGATAAGATCCATCCTTCAATGTCACTTTCATAGAATCTACTTCGTATCCTGCTAATGGACCATTTACCATTGCCATTTTAAATCCTTTTTCAATTGAAGGGATAAATTCTTTAGGAACGTTACCACCTTTAATAATAGACTCAAACTGCAATCCAACAACACCTTCATCAGCTGGCTCAATAGTAAACACAATATCTGCGAATTTACCACGACCACCAGATTGTTTCTTATAAACCTCTCTGTGATCTGCTGCAGCTGTAATAGCTTCTTTATATTCTACTTGCGGCTGACCTTGATTTACTTCAACTTTGAATTCACGTCTTAAACGATCTACAATAATATCTAAATGAAGTTCTCCCATTCCAGAAATAATTGTCTGTCCTGAAGCTTCATCAGTTCTAACTGTAAATGTAGGATCTTCTTCTGCTAATTTTGCTAACGACATACCCAGCTTATCAACATCTGCCTTTGTTTTAGGCTCCACTGCTATACCTATTACTGGATCAGGAAAATCCATAGACTCTAAAACAATAGGATGTTTTTCATCAGACATAGTATCACCGGTCTTGATATCCTTAAACCCTACTGCAGCTCCAATATCTCCAGCCTCGATATAATCAATTGCATTTTGTTTGTTAGAATGCATCTGATAAATACGAGAAATACGTTCTTTTTTACCTGAACGATTATTCAATATATAAGAACCTGCATCTAAACGACCTGAATATGCACGGAAAAATGCTAAACGACCCACGAAAGGATCAGTAGCTATCTTAAATGCTAAAGCAGCGAAAGGCTCTTTTGCATCAGGTTTACGTAATTCTTCTTTATCTGTATCTGGGTTTATCCCTACAATACCTTCTTTATCTGTTGGAGAAGGTAAATAACGACATACCGCATCTAATAGAAATTGAACTCCTTTATTTTTAAATGCTGACCCACAGATCATAGGGATAATAGACATATCCATTACAGCAGCACGAAGCGCAGCGTGCACTTCTTCTTCTGTAATTGAATCTTCATCTTCCATATATTTCTCTAAAAGATCTTCATCATAAGCAGCAACCTCTTCAATAAGCTTACCACGAAGAATTCTAGCTTCTTCTTTTAAATCCTCTGGAATATCAACAACATCAAAAGTAGCTCCCTGAGTATCATCATGCCATACTATAGCACGGTTTTTAACCAAGTCAACAATACCTTTAAAATCTGCTTCATCACCAATATTTAATACAATAGGAACTGCATTAGAACCTAACATATCTTTCACTTGCTGACAAACTGCCATAAAATTAGATCCTTGACGATCCATTTTATTTACAAATCCAATTCTTGGAACTTTATAATTATCTGCAAGTCTCCAGTTTGTTTCAGATTGTGGTTCCACACCATCTACTGCACTAAACAAGAAAACAAGACCATCTAAAACTCGAAGAGATCGATTTACTTCTACAGTAAAATCAACGTGTCCTGGAGTATCAATAATATTAAAATGATATCCCTTAGTCTCATCAACAGACTGTCCGTTTTCTAAAGGGAAATTCCAAGTACATGTTGTAGCAGCAGAAGTAATAGTAATACCTCTTTCTTGTTCTTGCTCCATCCAATCCATAGTCGCAGCACCATCATGAACTTCTCCAATCTTGTGACTTACTCCTGTATAATAAAGGATACGCTCTGTCGTAGTAGTCTTTCCTGCATCAATATGAGCAGCAATTCCTATATTTCTAGTATATTTTAAATCTCTAGCCATTTCTTAAGGATTAAAATCTAAAGTGTGAGAATGCTTTATTCGCTTCAGCCATCTTATGAGTATCTACTCTTTTCTTAACAGCTGCTCCTTCTTCTTTCTCTGCAGCTATAATTTCTGCAGCTAGTTTCTGAGCCATAGATTTCTCATTTCTTTTACGAGAAAACTGAATTAACCACTTCATAGCTGTAGATATTTTACGATCTGGTCTGATTGGATTAGGTATCTGAAAAGTAGCTCCTCCAACACGTCTGCTTCGTACCTCTACGTGAGGCATTACGTTAGATAACGCATCTTTCCACATTTCTAATGAAGTTTTTTCTTCGTTTTGTTTCTTTTCATCTATAATATCTATAGCATCATAGAATATTTTAAAAGCAGTTGACTTTTTACCATCCCACATCATCATATTAACGAAACGAGTCACTAATTGATCATTAAAACGTGGATCTGGCAAAATTGGTCTCTTTTTGGCCTTTCTTTTTCTCATGTCTTCTTCTTAAAGTTTTTAATTACTTCTTAGGGCGTTTTGCACCATACTTAGATCTACGTTGCGTTCTTCCTTCGACACCTGCGGTATCTAAAGCTCCACGAACAATATGATATCTAACTCCTGGTAAATCTTTTACCCTTCCACCTCTAACTAATACTATCGAGTGCTCTTGGAGGTTATGACCTTCACCACCGATATACGCGTTTACTTCTTTCCCGTTTGTTAACCTAACACGAGCTACTTTACGCATAGCTGAATTTGGTTTTTTAGGAGTTGTAGTATAAACACGCGTACAAACACCGCGGCGTTGCGGGCACGAATCCAAAGCAGCCGATTTACTCTTCTTAGTTATTTTGGCTCTACCTTTTCTTACTAATTGTGAAATTGTTGGCATAATTTGCTTTACACTGTTTTTATTATTTTTCCAAATATCCCTTTTAAAGGGCTGCAAAGGTAGGAATAATTTTCAGTAAATCAAATCTTAAGGGATTAATTTTAAAACATATCCGTCTTTTTTATTCAATTACATCTTAATTCTATCTTAGCTGAACGATTATAACTTTAAACTCCATAAGCGCATTTATGTTACCAAAACCACCCTCTATTTATTAACTAACTATAATCTTTCCTCAATACACCTCCAATCTGAACAAGACTTTTTCTTTTAACAACTACAATCAGCACACCTCTTTACAATTTCAGAAACACAAATAATACCCTACAAACATTACCACAGTATTTTTTCAGAATCAAAATTACATCTATTTAGTTGCTTAACTAAAAGTACTTAATAACTAATTTGACGTAAAAGACATTAAACAAAGATGGTTTTTCAGAAACAACACTCTTCTACATCAACAACCTTATCAACTATAATGATTTACACTAAAATAAACACAAACCTGAATACCTACTCCTCCAAAAACAATAATAATGTTTTCAAAAAGAATAAACAGACTATCAATCTAAAACAAAACATCTACTTCATCTTTGTTCTGATACAGAACAAAATATTAAGAAACCAAACTACACCCTATATATTTAATCTTTTTTTTAACAAATAAACCATTAAAATAAAAAACCAGTTTATCATAAAGACAGGCTTCAATAATAGTTACCTAAAAAACAAACTATTAACATTAATAAAATTAATTCACACAAAACTTACATATATCAATTATTATTATCATAAAATATTAATGAATAGTTAATTTTTTATGAAAAAAAATTGCTTAATAAAGATATTATTGTGATTTTTGACATTGGCTAATTCAAATAAATCATAAAAATGAGAACAAAGTTTAGTGGAATTCTAACGCTAATTCTAGCGTTTGTAGTGCAACTATCGTTTGCACAAGAAAAAACGATCTCTGGTAATGTGACAGACAATAGTGGTCTTCCTTTACCTGGAGTAAATATCGTTGTAAAAGGCACTGCTACAGGTACACAAACCGATTTTGATGGTAATTACACCATCAATGCAAATAGAGGTTCTGTGTTAACTTATAGTTACGTAGGTTTTGCCGCGAAAGAAATTGTTGTCGGAGACAGCAATAGAATTAATGTTCAATTATCAGAAGATGCAGCACAACTTG
This sequence comes from Aquimarina muelleri DSM 19832, assembly GCF_000430665.1. Taxonomy (GTDB): domain Bacteria; phylum Bacteroidota; class Bacteroidia; order Flavobacteriales; family Flavobacteriaceae; genus Aquimarina; species Aquimarina muelleri. The sequence goes on from NZ_AUML01000010.1 coordinate 30,291, forward strand.
AAGAAGTTATTGTCACAGCACAAGGTATCCGGAGAGAGAAAAAATCTCTTGGTTATGCTGTAAGTACTGTTGCTAATGATAAAATTGAACAGAAAGCAGAGGCCGATCTAGGTCGTATCTTATCTGGTAAAGCCGCAGGAGTAAACATTACTTCTACCAACGGATTATCTGGTTCTGGAACTAATATCATTATTCGTGGGTATAGTTCTGTAACTGGTAGTAACCAGCCTCTTTTCGTTGTAGATGGTGTTCCTTTTGATGGAGGAACAAACACCCAAACAAATTTCCTTGACAACGTAACAGAATCTAGTAGATTTTTGGATTTAGATCCAAATTCAATTGAAAATGTTAACGTATTAAAAGGATTAAGTGCTACAACTTTATATGGTCAAGCTGGTAGTAACGGTGTTATTCTTATTACTACTAAAAATGGAGCAACAGCATCTTCAAAAGAAAAATTTGAAGTAACTCTTACTCAATCTATTTTTGCTTCTGAAGCTATTTTACCCAAATACCAAAATAATTATGGAGGTGGTTTTCATCAAAGTTACGGGTTCTTCTTTAGTAACTGGGGACCTTCTTTTAATGGTGATTTGTCTGCTAATCCAAATTTTATTGGTATAGCTCCTGATGGAACTACACTTGTAAATGGTCCTCTTGGAAATATTTCTGATCAAACCCTTAACATCGGTGTTGAAGATCAGATCGATACTCCATACAAATACCAACCATATAATAGTGTTGATGATTTTTTTAAAACAGGATATACTTCGACCACATCTATTAATATAGGGGGAGGATCCGAAAAAGGACGATTTAATTTAAGTTATACTCATTTAAATGATGAAGGTGTAACTCCTGGAAATACATTAAGAAGAAATAATATAGGATTAGGTGGTAGCGCTAAATTAGTAAACAAATTAACTGTTAGTGGAGTTATTAATTTTGCTTTAACAGATTTTAAATCTCCTCCTGTTGCTCCTAGTTTTGGATCAGGTACTAGTTTTGATGGAGGATCAGTCTTTGGTGATCTTTTATACACCCCTAGGAGTGTTAATTTATTTGGATTACCATTTCAAGCACAAGATGGGCGTAGTGTATACTACCGATCAGGAAATGATATACAAAATCCAAGATGGACTGTTGCTAACACTAAAGCAACACAAGAGGTTCGTAGAATATTTGGTAATGTTGCATTAAAATATGACATGAAAGATTGGCTAAGTCTTTCTTATCGTGTAGGTATTGATCAATACACAGAATCAAATACATATGGACAAAATAAAGGAGGGGTTGACGGGCAACAACTAGGGATTTACAGAACTACTGCTGTTGTAAATACTATTTGGGATCATACATTATCTTTAAATGCTAATAAAGATTTATCTGAAAATCTTAATTTAAATGTAAACCTTGGACTAAACCCAAGATATGAGAGTTTTGAAAGAGAAGGTGTAGAAAGTGTAGGACAATTATCATTCGGAGTTCTAGAACACTTTAATTTTGGAAGTCAATCATCATTTAACAGTTTTAGCAACCTTCCTATAGGACTTAAACAAACTGTGAATACTATTGGAATGTACTTTGATTCGACTTTAGGTTATAAAGACTTTCTTTATTTTAATGTATCTGGTCGTAACGACTGGTCTTCTACTCTAGAAAGAGGAAATAATTCTTTATTCTATCCTGCTACAAGTATTTCATTTGTGCCAACTTCTGCATTTGAAGGTTTAGCTGGGGATACATTAAATTACTTAAAACTTCGTTTCGGATATGGGTCTTCTGCTGGATTCCCTTTCCCATACAGTACCAGAAATGTTCTAGACCTTAACCCTAGAGGTTTTGTGACAGAAAATGGAGCTGCTATCCCAACTAATTCTGTTGCTGACAGATTAGGTAACCCTGATTTAAAACCTGAACTAGTTGGTGAATTTGAGCTTGGTATGGATACAAAATTTTTCAAACGTTTAGATTTCAATATAAGTGTATTTAGTAAAAAAACTACTGATTTATTGACCGATCAAGCATTAGACCCTGCAACCGGGTTTGATGTACAACAAGTAAATGCTGGAGAATTACAAACAAAAGGTATTGAGATAGATTATAATATTGATATTATAAGACCAAATGATGCTGATGGGTTTAAATGGAATTTGAGTGGTAATTTCTATGCTGATGAAAATGAAGTAAAAAACCTTGATGATAGTGTTGATAGAATCGCTCTTACTAATTTTGTTATTGGAGAAGGAGCAAACTTTGCTGTAGAAGGAAGACCTTATGGCGTTATTTTAGGTAGTACAGTAGCTAGAGATGCTAATGGGAACAGGCTTGTTGATAACGATGGAGCATACATTATAGATAATGATCTTAAAGAATTAGGGGATCCAAACCCAGATTGGACAACTAATCTTAACTCTAGTTTTAGCTATAAAGGATTCTCTTTTTATATGGATTGGCAATACCGCCATGGTGGTGATATATACTCTACTACTACTGCTTCTCTTATTGGACGTGGTGTAGTAGATAAAGATGATCCTCTTGACAGAGAAGCTTTATATGTACTTCCAGGGGTTGTTCAACAATTCAATAGCGATGGACAAGTTGTCGCAACAAACCCTAATACTACCCAAGTAACTGCTGCTAATGTAGGTTTTGACACTTATGGTTTTGGTGCAAATGAGTTTAAAATGTTTGATGGTTCAACTCTTAGACTTAATGAGTTAGCAGTTGGATACAAAATGCCTTCTAAGTTTTTAAACAACACTCCTTTTGGAAGCGTTTCAATCAAGGCATCTGGATATAATTTATGGTATAAAGCTTTTAATTTCCCAGAAGATGTTCGATTCGACACCAACTCTTTAAGTACAGGTGTTGGTAATGGATTAGGAATAGATTTCATTACAGGTCCTAGTGTTAGAAGATATGGGTTTAGTATTCAAGCAACGTTTTAATAAAAAAACTATGAAAAAATATAATATAACAAATACGATATTTAAATACTTTACTATCCCTTTAGTATTAATCGGTCTCGTAATAGTAACTAACTCTTGTGAGACAACCGAATTGGATCTTTTAGATAATCCTAGCAGATTACAACCTGATCAAGCATCTGAAGATTTATTTGTATCTGGAATACAATTAGGACTTACTGCCTTTTTTGATTCTGACAATACAGATAATTTTAATGGCGCAAATGAATTGGGCATGCAAGTAACCAGAATGATAGCTATGACTGGTGGTACTTCTTATCAAAATGCATATACGCCTGCAGATTTAAATGGTATGTATGCAGATGCATATACTGGTGTTATGATAGATATTCGAACACTAATTCCATTGGCTGAGGAAAAAGGTTTGTATACCCATCTTGGCATTGCTCAAGTTTCAGAAGCGTATATAATGATGACCTTAGTAGACTATTTTGGTGATTTCCCTTACGAGGAAGCTTTTTTAGGCTCAGAAAACACTAACCCTGGCCTAACACCTGGAAAAGATATTTATACCGCTATAGAGCAATTATTGATTGATGCTATTGTAAACTTTAATAAAGAAGAATCAGCAGATGTAGCTAATGATTTCTTTTATGGAGGAGATGAAAGTAAGTGGATAAAACTTGCTAACACTTTACGCCTAAAGTCATATCTACAAACTAGGCTAGTAGATGCTAATGCAGGAAATAAAATAACTGCAATTGTAACAGAAGGAAATTACATTCAATCATCTGCGGATGACTTTCAATTTAACTATTCTACTACCGACGTTAATCCAGATAGCAGACACCCTTTATTTGGAATTAGTTTTGATAATGGCCCGTTAGATTATGTAGGTAACTGGTACATGAATGCTTTAGTAAATCAAAAAAACTTAGCTGATGCAAATATAAATGATCCTAGAAGACGTTATTATATATACAGACAGGAAACAGATTATACTGCTGCAGATGAACAGAAAAAACCATGTATTAGTGAAGACAGACCTGCGCACTACTCTACAGAAGAGACCTATTGTAATAGCGTAGGTAGTGGTTATTGGGGTAGAGATCATGGAGATGATGATGGTCTTCCACCAGATGATGCTTTAAGAACACTATTTGGCGTATATCCTGTAGGAGGTCCTTTTGATAATGATTCTGGTGCTAATGTTCGTAACAGAAATGTAGGTCTAAGAGGCGCGGGTAGTTCTATGATTATGTTATCATCTTACGTCCAATTTATGTTAGCAGAAGCTGCTTTAACAACTAGTTACAGTGGTGATGCGAGAGCACACCTAGACGCTGGTATTGCTCAATCAATTACCAAAGTATTAGCTTTTGGACAACAATTACCTGCAGATGAAATACCTTCATCTCTTGTTCCTTCAGCTTCTGACATTACTACTTATAAAGATGCAATACTAGAAAAATATGATGCACCAGGATTAGATGATGACGCAAAACTTGACATTATCATAGAACAATATTTCCTTGCTTTATGGCAAAATGGTGTAGAGGCATATAACACATATAGAAGAACAGGGAAACCAGACTTACAGCCTACATTATTAGCTACTCCTGGGGTATACATAAGGACATTTCCTTATCCTGACGCTCTTGTTAATAGAAATAGTAGCGTAGATAGCAAACCTATTTCTACGCAAGTGTTTTGGGATACTAACCCTGCAAACTTTATTGACTAAAAACAAAATAGATATGAAAAATACATATATAAAAATATTCTTTGTTCTTTTTGCATCTTTAGCAATTACTAGTTGCGAAGATGAAGACAAAAACCCACTATTTATTGATAGTGAACGTAGTAACGATGCTACATTTGTAACTATTGCTAAAGATCCTAATAATCTTGTAATTGATTTCACAAAACCAGAAACAAGTTACAAATTTACAATATCCGCTCCTGCAAATAATGTCGCAGAATATGATTTGAGAGTTAAACATATATCTAACGATGCAGTATCCAAAGTAGTATCTGTTAAAAAAGCCACATCTTTTCCTGCTGATTTTAGTATTACTAGAAATGATGTTGCTAATGCCTTAGGTGTAAATGCAGATAGTCTTATTCCTGGGGATGAGTTTAAATTTGAATCTACTGCCACAGGTACTAATGGTCAGACAGCTTCTTTTTCTAATTTAAATGGAGATTCTCGAGGTTCTGGTCAATTTCAAGGTTTTAACCACACGACCTCTATAATATGTCCTTTTGACACTTCTGATAACCCCTACGGGACATACACCGTTATAAGTGATGGATTTGTAGAAAACGAACCTGCAAACACTACTTTTGAAGTAATTCCTGGTCCAACTGATGATACTGCAATAGTAACTGGTTTATATACTGCTGAAAGAAGTTTTACTATGTCTATAAATTTAAATCTTGGTACCATTAATATAGAAAAACAAGTAGTTGCTGATACTTTTGATGGTTTTTCACTAGGAACAATTAATACAAACACTGATACAAGTTTCTTTTTCTCTTGTACTGGCAAAATTATATTAAATCTTCTTTACGCTGATAGCGATGGTGATTGGGGTGATTATAAACTTATTGCAAAGAAAAACTAAACCTTAAAATATATCTTCTAAAATAAAGATATCTATTTTTAGTTTTTAATGAATATCAAATCTCAGCAAACATATCGTTTGCTGAGATTTTTTTTACAAATTTAGTAATCTCTAATGCTACTAATACAATTTACGGATGAGAATTACGTATAAATAATTGCAAAGGTTTTTCGTTAGATTGATGAATCAAATTAAAGAATAGTCATAGCTATTGTTTCATTTTATGAAGAAAATATAGTAGAAAAAGAATGCGATTATATGTGAGATTTTTATTCGTAAATCGTATAATACCTATTTAACCATAAAATGTCACATCTAAAGGTATTCATTTTCTGATGTATATTCTTTGTTCGTGATTTCTATAGCTACTGCTATGCAAATCAATCACAGCGCTATAAAACAAAACTTTAGTATTAAACATACAAAACCTTTAAAACAGATTACTTAATTAGAAATAAAACACAAATACTATTTTAAAATGAAATACTTAAATTCTTTATCAAAAAACACTAATGTATTTCGGATACTTTTGATTGTATCATTAATCCTAAATTATTCTGTTGTAGCGCAAGGGCTATCAGAAGCACCAGCATATCAACAAGGTCGAAATCTTAAACTGGATGATTTATTTAATAAGGTAAAAAAAGGATACAAAGATGGACTACCCCTAGATAAAATAAAAGGATCTCCTTATTTATCAGAAAATTTTACCAGAGGTGATGTATATTATGAAACTAATCCTATTGGAAAACTATACATGAGATATAATATTTTTAGTGATGAAATTGAAATCAAAAAAAACACTAAACATCAAGAATATGCCGCTCTAATTAAAAGCACATTAATTAACTGCGTTATAAATGATCAAAAATTAATTTATGGTTCTTTTAAACCCATAAATAAAATTGCAGAGAATGGGTACTTAATTTCACTTACAAACCCCTCTAAAGCTCATGTTTTATATAAAAGAATAAAAAAAATATTCAGAGATCGTGGTGTTGAAGCTTCTACTTCTTTATCTAAAGCGAGCCCTGCTAAGTTTTCTACATTCATCTCTTATTACATTCTTACTGAAGACTCTCAAGAAGCTAAAGAACTTCCTAGAAAAAGCAAAAAATTATATCTGCTTTTCCCTGAGCAAGATCATTCTAGTATTTCTAATTTTATAAAAGGTCAAAAGATTAACCTTAAAAAAGAAAAAGATTTGATTCAATTATTTAATTTCATAAACAACTTAAATTCAAAAAACTAATCTTTTCTTATCTAAGGTTTAATGAAAAAATTATAGTTATAAAAATAGATCTCGATGAAATTTCATCGAGATCTATTTTTATAACTATCTTTGGCAACTATGAAAAATGAATCTTTAATTTTTGGTATCAGAGCTATTATAGAAGCTATTTTAGCAGGAAAAACTATTGACAAACTTTTTATCCAAAAAGGATTACAAGGAGATATTGCTAAAGAGTTAATGCAACTTGTAAGAGAAAACAATATTACTTTTACCTATGTCCCTATAGAAAAACTAAACAGACTTACGGCTAAAAATCATCAAGGAGCAGTCGCAAATATATCTCCTATTGATTTTTATGATCTGGAAAATCTTGTTATTAATACAATAGAATCTGGAAAAACTCCTTTATTTTTGATCTTAGATCAGCTTTCTGATGTTAGAAATTTTGGAGCAATTATTAGAACTGCAGCATGTACTGGTGTAGATGGTATTATTATTCAAAAGAAAGGTGGTGCCCCTGTTAATGCTGATACAATCAAAACCTCTGCTGGCGCTGTTTTCAAAATGCCTATCTGTAAGGTTGATCATATAAAAGATGCGATGTTTTATCTTCAGGGATCAGGAATTCAAGTGGTAGCAGCTACTGAAAAAGCAACAACAAATATTTATGATACTGACTTAACAATCCCAACTGCAATAATCATGGGTAGTGAAGGTAAAGGAATATCAACATCTGTTTTAAAATTGGTGGATTATCAAGCAAAGTTACCTATGTATGGAGATATTGCCTCCTTAAATGTATCGGTTGCCTGCGGGGTGTTTCTATATGAAGTAACTAGACAAAGGCTATAAGAAAAACTTATACTTAATTACTCTCCTTAGAATCATCATCCATGGCTTTTTCCTTATATTCATAAATAATTTTGATTCCTTCTTCTGCTTCCAAATCTTCTTGCTGAATATTTTCTATAAAATTACCATTTTCATCAAAATGTTTTAAAAACTCATCTTCTTCTGGATTATAGTCTTTGGATTGCCAAGAATATAACATAGGAGGAGCTATCCCCTTTTTTATAGTAAAAGCCAATAATGCCCCTGTTACTATGCCTGACAAATGACCTTCCCAAGATATTTTAGGGTCTATCGGGAAAACATACATTACCATACTACCATAAATAAAAACTACTATAAAAGACAATGCTATTAACCTAAGATGTTTTGTTATAATTCCTTTAAAAAAAAGAAAACCAAAAAGCATATATATTACACCACTAGCTCCTATATGATTTGCTGGTCTACCCAAAAACCACGTTAGAATACCTGTTAAAAATATTCCGACAATCAATACTTTCCAAGCATTTTTCTGATAAAAAAAGAACAGCGCAGCGGATAGAATCAATAACGGTAAGGTATTATGCCATAAATGATTAATATCTGCATGGATAAAAGGAGAAAACAAAACCCCTCTTAAGCCTATAATTGTCCTTGGATATACTCCAAAACGATTAAAATCAAAGCCAAAACGAATCTCGAACCAAAAAACTATCCAAATAACTAAAACAAATAATAGAGGATATCCAACTACTCCTGTGCTAAATTTAAAATACTTATCTTTTTCTTGCATAATATCAAGGATATAGCAAAAAAAATTCCAAAATACTCTTTTCGGCTAAAATGGCAGACATACCTTACTTTAAACCTAAATACTCTTAATAAATATCGAATCAACAAAAAAAAACATATCCCCCTTTATTCTGTTTACAATTAAAAATTTTGCACTTAAAATTCTACAAAAGCTTGTATTTTTACACTCATGAATAAACCGCTAGCAGAAAGAATCCGTCCAAAATCCCTCGAAGAATACTTGAGTCAAGAACACCTTATTGGTGATGACGGTTCCTTAACCCAACAAATTAAAAAAGGAATTATTCCATCTTTAATACTTTGGGGGCCTCCTGGAGTAGGAAAAACAACCCTTGCTAATATTATTGCTAGTGAGTCTAAAAGACCTTTTTATACTCTTAGCGCAATAAATAGCGGCGTAAAAGATGTTCGAGAAGTTATTGACAAAGCAAAACAAAGCGGAGGATTATTTACAACAAAAAATCCAATTCTTTTTATTGATGAAATTCATCGTTTTAGTAAATCACAACAAGATTCTTTATTAGGTGCTGTAGAGAAAGGCTGGGTTACACTCATTGGAGCTACAACTGAAAACCCTAGCTTTGAAGTCATACCAGCTCTTTTATCACGTTGTCAGGTATACACTCTTAATCCTTTTGGAAAAAAAGAATTAGAAGCTCTACTACACAGAGCAATGCAAGAAGATGAGTATTTAAAAACCAAAACAATAAAACTAAAAGAGACCGAATCTTTACTTAAACTTAGTGGTGGAGATGCTCGTAAGCTACTAAATATTTTTGAATTAATTGTCTCTAGCCAAGATCAAGACCCAATTACAATCACTAATGATCTGGTATTAAAACTTGTGCAACAAAACACGGTTCGTTATGACAAAACAGGAGAACAACACTACGACATAATTTCGGCATTCATTAAATCTATTAGAGGAAGTGACCCTAATGCTTCGGTGTATTGGCTTGCACGAATGATTGAAGGAGGTGAAGATCTTAAATTTATCGCCAGAAGATTAATTATATCTGCATCTGAGGATATTGGAAATGCCAATCCTACTGCCCTAATTTTAGCTAATAACGCTTTTCAAGCTGTTACTACTATTGGATATCCCGAAGCAAGAATCGTACTAAGCCAATGTGCTATTTATCTTGCCTCTTCTCCTAAAAGTAATGCTTCATATATGGCTATTAATAAAGCGCAACAATTGGTAAAACAAACTGGGGATTTATCTGTGCCATTGCCCATAAGAAATGCTCCTACCAAACTAATGAAGGAACTAGGATATGGTGAGGATTATAAATATGCACACGATCATAAAGATAATTTTGTAAAACAAGAGTTTCTTCCTGATGAAATTGCAGAAACTAAATTATATAATCCAGGAGATAACCAACGAGAACAATCTATTCGAACATTTCTTAAATCCAGATGGGGAGATAAATATAAATATTAACAAAAGTATCTATCCTCTCTCTACTTTGTTTCAAATATTTAAACATATACAAATACTTTGTTTTTTTATTGTCTAGCAAATGTATCTGTAACTATTTTATTGGTTACTGGGTTAATTCGTTCTAATATAAAATTACTATACGCATCAAAATAGCCATTACCACTTAAATCTCCTGCTTGTACTATATAGCTTTTGCTTATTTTAGATTTAAAAGCTTTACCCACTAACATTTCTTTCTCTTCATGTTTGAATATCTCAAACCCATACTCCTGCTTTTTAAACACAAAAATTGTATTATTAAAAAGGTAAGAAATAGTGCTTTCTATTGAGGAAGATAGTGCTACAGCTTGCATTTCTTCAGAAACAACACCCTCCTCCTGTTGACCTTTTATTCTAACAGATTTTTCTTTATTACCATTATAGTTATAATGAAGCCCTTCTACATCTTTAAACGCTTCCCTAAGAGCTTCGTGATATGCTGGTTTAAACTCTTTTTCTCTACTTCTCCCTTCTGAAGAAGTGAATACTATTCTACCATTACAATCTTTTAATTCTACAGTAAGTTTAGTTACAAAAACTCCAGATTTACGTTTTACATCTGCTTGTAATGCCTTACAACCGTTTATTTTAAGATCTTCTGGATAATCATCACCATTCATATACGCTTCAAAACCATATTTATTAAATAAAAATTTGGTAAGTGAATTTATCTGATAAACATCTTTACCTTTAAAAAAGGTATAATTATCTGGAACTACCACATATTTAAAATCATTAATTTCACTTTGAGCATTTACACGCAATGCCGAGATCGTTATTATTCCTATAAATAATATACGTAACATATAATCACTTTTTATCATTAAAACTTAATTGTAAATTCTTATTCTTCTTTGACAAGGTTTCTATATTTTCATAAATTATCACCGAATATATGATTTATCTTATTAACATATATCATATATTTTTAGTAGCTTTAGTATCGTATTATTGCTACTATTCTATCTTCAAAAAATCATAAATAGTCTTTTATTTGACTTAATTTAGAAACTTGAATATTACTTAATGGTAATGTTTCTTTATGATAATTAAAACAAATAGTTTTTAACCCTACTGATTCTGCCCCTACTATATCTGCTTCATAATTATCCCCTATCATTAAGCTACTATTTAGTTGTGCCCCAGATTTTTGTATTGCTTGTTTAAAAATAACTGGGTTTGGCTTTTTCACCCCTGCTTCTTCACTATCGGTTACTGTATCAAAATAATGTTGTATTCCTGAATTAAATAACTTTTTATTTTGCACTTCTTTAAAACCATTTGTGATAATATGTAAATTATATTTAGGGTTAAGATACTCTAATAAATCTTTGGTTCCTTCTATAAGATGATTATTAAGAGGTAAAAAATCAATATAATCTTCAGACATTGCATCTATAATTTCTAAAGAAAAAAAGATATTTAAATTAGAAAAAGCTTCTGTAAGACGCCCTCTTCTAAGTTCTAATTTGCTTACTTTTTCTTCTCGATACAACTTCCAATAATTCATATTAATGGGTTGATAAGTTTTTAGAAAATCATGAACTTCAATGTTAATTTCAAATTTTTTAAAAATCATTTGAAATGCCAAGGATGAGTTTTTATCAAAATCCCAAAGAGTATGATCTAAATCAAAAAAAATATGCTTTATTGTATTATTCATTTTCAATAGTCCAAATAAATTCTAAAATTGATTTCCAGAAATGTTGGTTCTGTAAATTACTAAACACTACGTTACTAAAAACAGGGATAAATACTCCGTTTACCTCTTTTACCTTATTAATGTAAGAAACAATCTCCTCTCTTGTCAAAGGTTCATTAGCATCTTGGTTGTAGCCTTGACTACAAATACAAAATGAATTAATTACTAAAGGAGTCTGTACTTCATAATCTAGATCATAAAACATAAAAGGTGAACAAGTCCCTGCACGAAAACCTGAATAGCCTGAATAGCCCATAGAATAATCTTCTTTTATCTCTAATTCTATAAAATTGCGATATGCCTCTGGTAATTTTATTTTAAAAAAAGTACACATTACATATTTAAGCCTTCTATTAATAATATTCTCTGCTCTTAATTTTTCTTTTTTTAAAATTGAAATATCAGATATTGCATCGTATGACACTTTTAGGCCTACCTCTATATAATCTGCAATATGCTTAATAACAATATGATGTCCTGGGTGGTTATACCCTATGTTTTTTTCGTATGTTGAATAATCTCCAAGCCCAAATAAAATGCGAGATTTTCTTTTTTTCTTTTTTTGCAATTCAATTATGAAATCAAATATATCGTAAGGATCTTTTTTTACCCCAACAATTACCTTGATTCTATCTATGAGGATATCTAATTGCAATTTCCATATATCTATAAGCCCTCCTCCTATGGATCTTAAAATACCTTTATTTTTATATGCAAATGTCTGCCCTACAGAAACAACAGGTATGATGGTAAAAGATTTTTTTTGAAATTCTAAATCTGGGTATTTAATTAAAAGATTTTTTTTGAATTTATATGCCCATATATCCACTACTGGGTCTTTTAAAAAATCATTTATAAAAGCAATACTTTTTGTAGCAGGAAAGCGTCCTAAACCATCTTTTACATGAGGCAAATATTCTTCATATCTTGTTAACAAATAGAAACTAGCTGCAAAAATATCAAAAGGTAATGCTGAATGACTGTGTTTGACTTCAAAAAAGCATTTTGTATCTTCCCAATTACTCACTTGAATATCTACATCATTTAAACCGTGATCAAACAGCAATTCAACGCTTTGAAAATAAAGCTCTTTTCCTAAAGGATGTTTTCCATAAGAAAACTTTGGCCCATCGTGGGCTATAAAAGATTCTATCTTAGACGTAAAATCAATATCTAACCCTAAAATACGTTTACACACTTGTCTAAATATATAAGAGACTCTAGGAGTGACTTTTTGTACATAAATTAGCAACATAATTTAATCTCTAATTAGAATCTCTATAGTATAGATTCATCTGCAAAGCTAAAATAGCTTTTTTCTGTAATAACCAAATGATCTAACAGGTGTATATCTAATGTCTGGCCTGCTTCTTTTAGTTTATGTGTTAATTTTTTGTCTGATTGACTAGGATATAATGCTCCACTAGGATGATTATGTCCTAGTGCTATAGCAGTAGCTCCATATTCTAAAGCTAATCTAAAGACAATTCTAGCATCTACCAGCGTACCTGTTTTTCCTCCTATACTAATTTGTTTTTTTTGAATTACTTTATTTGCATTGTTTAAAAATAACACCCAGAACTCTTCATGTTCAAGATCACCTATAATGGGTCGTAAAATATTAAATATATCTTTACTACATATTATCTTTGGTTCTAAAGGTGCATCTTCTTCTCGTCTTCTACGACCTAACTCTAAACCAGCAACAATAGTTATAGCTTTAGCTTCTCCAATACCTTTAAAGGTTGTTAATTGCTTTATAGATAATTTGCCTAGGGCATTAATTTTATGATCTACACTAGCTAAAATCCTTTTACTTAATGCTACAGCGCTCTCTTGCCGGTTTCCAGACCCTATTAGTATAGCTATTAGCTCTGCATCGGTTAATGAATTCTTCCCCTTAGCGATTAATTTCTCTCTTGGACGATCATTTTCACTCCATTCCTTGATAGAAAATGATGAATTTAATTTACTCATTTAACTAAAATATAAATAAAAATCATATAAATACTTCATCTTCAAGTATAAACTATTTATCTCTATTACAATATCTTATTCTACAATTATTACACAAACAACCACACCTCTTTACTTCCTGAGTCACATTATTTACCTCATATATTTGTTTGAAAATGAAAGTTTTACTATATTTGGGCACCCTTAATTAAAAAATGAACATTTTAACAACTTCAAATTAACCTATTTATGAAGAATATTTTTACTTTCGTTTTACTTCTTGCAACACTGAGTTTTTATGGGCAGGATAAAAAGATTTCGTTTCTTAATTTAGTAGGAAATAACATACAAGTTCCTAACGGATGTCAAGCTCAATCTGAATATGAGTTACAAGCTTGTAACGGTACATCTATAAAATGGGATTATTATAATGATGATATGCTAACTGCAGTTTTTGATGCTACTATAACCGCATTTGCAGAAAGTAATACCTCCAAAAAAGAAGTTACATTTACATCTTTTGGTGCACAACTAAAAGGATATAAGTTTCAAATGGGCACTACATTTCAATATTTTTTACAAGGCACTATTAAAGATCAACCTTTAATGATCAACTTAGGTACACCAAAAGATATTGCAACTAATGAAGATTTAGATGGGTTTTTAAGTTTGTTCTTTGATGAAGTAAGTTAAAAAAATACGACATATTATTTATATGTAAAGGCTAATCTAAATGATTAGCCTTTACTTTTTTAATATAAAACATTATTTTTATATATTATTTAATATACATATTTATGAAATCTCTCTTTGATAAAATTACATTAAATGAAATAGAAAATAGAATCCATAAATTATCCGATACTAGTATACCTATCTGGGGGAAAATGGACGTATCCCAAATGTTTTATCATTGTCAATTTCCTTTAAAAATTGCTTTACAAAAAGAACAGATTAAACTTAAACCCAATTTTTTTGCTAAATTATTTTTCAAAAAAACAATGTATAGTGATAAACCTTGGAGAAAAAACTTACCTACACATTCAAAGCTAAAAGTTGTAGATTCTAAGAATTTCAATACCGAAAAAGAATCTCTCTTAGAGCTTGTAAATGATTTTTCTAATCAAAGGGATCGAAAAGAATGGGCACCCCACCCCATGTTTGGAAAATTTACCTACGAACAGTGGGGAAAAATGCAATACAAGCACCTTGATCATCATTTACAACAGTTTAATGTATAGTTTGTACAAGAACCCTTATTACAAACTTCAGAAAATTAAACCTTCAATGAGGGATTGATCATAGATTTAACCTCATCAAAATCTAAACCTCCATAATTACCACTACTCATAAGCAACAATGCAGAGTTAGAAAAATCTTTTTGTTTTAAATAATCTTTAAAATCTTTTGGATTGGTATAAATAATTAAATCTTCTCGATCAAAAGCTTTAGCTATTTGATCTACAGAAACTTCTTTAAGTTGTTTAATTTTTACTGCATGAGGAGAATAAAACACTACTGCTTCATCAGCTGCATCTAATGCTCCTTTATACTCTTTTAAAAATTCGGCATTTAAGCTACTATACGTATGCAATTCTAAACAGGCTATAACAGTTCTGTTTTTATATTGCTCTTTTACCGCTTTTGTAGTTGCACTTACTTTAGAAGGGCTGTGCGCAAAATCTTTATATGCCACAGCGTTATTACTTTCTGCTATTTTTTCTAATCGTTTAGATGCTCCTTTAAAAGAAGCAATTGCTTCATAAAAATCATCTTCATCAACACCCATATGTTGACAAATCCACTTGGCACCAGCAAGGTTATTTAAGTTATGAGCTCCAAATACTTCTATTGGCATTTCTCCTTCGGGAGTATCTAATAAAGTTTCCCCCTCCTCTACTCTATATTGTGGAGTATTGTATGGAAATTTACGCATAGGGTTTTCTGCTAATTCTGCTATTTTTTTAACTTCAACATCCTCTTCGTTATACACTAATGCTCCTCCATTAACTATAGAGTTCATAAAAACCCTAAATTGATCTATATAATTATCAAACGTAGGAAAAACATTAATGTGATCCCAAGCAATACCGCTTACTAAAGCAATATTAGGTTGGTACAAATGAAATTTTGGTCTTCGATCTATTGGTGATGACAAATACTCATCTCCTTCTAAAACTATAAAATCGTTCTCCTCTGTTAGATGCACCATCGTATCAAACCCCTCTAATTGAGCACCTACCATATAATCTACTTGTTTATCATGATAATGCAAAACGTGTAAGATCATAGAGGTTATGGTAGTTTTACCATGTGACCCCCCTATAACTACTCGTGTTTTATTCTTAGATTGCTCGTATAAAAATTCTGGATATGAATAGATTTTTAATCCCAGCTTCTGTGCTTCAAAAAGCTCTGGATTATCTTCTTTTGCATGCATTCCCAAAATAATAGCATCAAGGTTAGATGTGATTTTTTCAGGAAACCAACCAAATTGTTCTGGTAACAAACCATATCGTTCTAATCTTGATTTTGAAGGCTCAAAAATAGTATCATCACTTCCTGTAACCTGATATCCTTTTTGATGTAATGCTATCGCCAGGTTATGCATTGCACTACCTCCAATAGCTATAAAATGTACTCGCATAATTAATTCTTAAATCGAAAAGTAAAGATACAATTAACAATGAGCTAATGAAACAAAAAAAGTCTTAAGAGCTACCTACTCATTCAAAATATTAGATATATCAATATTTCTATCAAAAAAACCACAAACTATCTACTTTACTAAACAAAACAAGCATTTCCCTCATTTAACTTTTTACTTAAATTTATTTCCCCATTTCTTAGCTCTTTAATTTAATTTGTAATTCATTAAAATTTACAGCAATAAAATTAGCTTAGCTTGTTTCAAAATACGTAGTTTTATAATGTCATTTACAAATTAACAAGGCAGCACCCAATAAAATGGCACAACCCTTGTTTATGTTTATGTAACAACTTAATAATATATTATGATGAAAAAGTATTTCCTTCTTATTATAATCTGCATATCAAACCTATATGTTATGAAAGGTCAAAATGATTATCAAAGTAATTGGAAAAAAGTAGAAACTTTTGACCAACAAGGGTTACCAAAATCTGCTTTAGAAATAGTAGAATCTATATACAACAAAGCCCAAAAAGAGACCAATA
Organism: Aquimarina muelleri DSM 19832; assembly: GCF_000430665.1. Classification (GTDB taxonomy): domain Bacteria; phylum Bacteroidota; class Bacteroidia; order Flavobacteriales; family Flavobacteriaceae; genus Aquimarina; species Aquimarina muelleri. Next base: position 47,065 of record NZ_AUML01000010.1, read on the forward strand.
ATAATCAAATAATTAAATCTTTAATTTACAGAGCAAAATATTTGCTTACTCTGGAGGAAAATGCACAACTTTTAATCATAAAAGACTTAAAAAATGAAATAAAATCTAGTACGTTTCCAAAAAGAAACATCTTAGAGAGTATTCTTGCTAATCTTTATTGGCAATATTTTCAACAAAACCGATGGAAATTTTATAATCGAACTCAAACTTCTGAAAAAGTAGATCAAGAAGATTTTAGAACTTGGGATCTAAAAACCTTATTTAATGAAGTACATGTATACTACCAAAAATCACTTCAAAATGGAGTTTTAGCACAACAAACCGATCTTAAACAATTTGATGAAATTTTAAATACTGCGTCAGATTCTAAAAAATACAGGCCAACATTATACGATTTTCTAACCCACAATGCTTTAGAATTTTATAAAACATCTGAAACAGGCATAACCAAACCATCATATGCTTTTACTATAGATGAAAGCGAATATTTACAGGATTACAATATCTTTTCTTCCTTAAAAATAAGTTCTAAAGATTCATTATCCTTACAATTTAACGCTTTAAAATTATTTCAAAACCTAATAAAATTTCATGCTAGAAACAAAACCCCTGATCCGTTAATTGAAGTAAACATAGAACGGCTAAATTTTGTGTATGAAAATGCTGTGTTTGCGGATAAAGAAGCTATTTTACTTTCCTCTTTTCAATCTGAAAAAAAGAATCATGCAACCCAAAGCGCTTCTGCATTGTATGATTATGAAATCGCAAACTTATATAAGCAACAAGGTTCTGTATATATACCTGAAGAAAACAAAATAAATCGTTGGAAATTAAAAGAAGCTGTAGAAGTATGTGATGCTACAATAAAGAAATTCCCAGATTCGAGAGGTGCAAACAAGTGCAAAGCTTTAAAAAGCCAAATAGTTCACTCTGTATTAGAGATTAAAACTGAAAAATATATCCCTATACAAACAGCAGGAAGACTATTAATTACCTACAAAAATCTTGACAAACTATACTTTAAAGCTTTAAAAATAACGGATAAACAATTAAAAAGTATAAATCAATTATATAAAACGGAAGATCAAGTCAAGTTCTTAAATTCCCTACAAACAATTAAAAGCTGGAAAGCAGAAATCCGTAACGAAAAGGATTATCAAAATCACAACACAGAAGTATTATTACCAGAATTAGAACAAGGTACATATCTTATTTTGGCAACTACAACTAATGATCTTTCTACAAAAAGCATGTTCTCTTATGGTGATACACAAATTACCAACTTAGCTTTAATTGAAAATAAAACACCAGATAAGCTGTTTTTTCAGGTCTTGGATCGAAATAATGGAGCTCCTGTTGTCAACGCTAAAATACATCTCAAAACAGATAACGACAGAGGATACGGTAATAAGTTAGATAAAACCATAACTACAGACGAAAAAGGAGAGGCACACCTAGTAGTAAACACTCATTATTATGATGTAACCATTACTGTTTCTCACGAAAAAGATACAGCTATTTTTAATGGATATTATCTTAATCAATCGTATAAACCTAATAACAATATCACTACCCAACATAACACTTTTGTATTTACAGATCGTAGTATTTACAGACCTGGACAAACTGTCTATTTTAAAGGCATTGTAATGTCTTCTACCAATAACAAAGACCATAAGGTACTACCAAACCATTCTACTTTCGTTACCCTAAAAGATGTTAATGATCAAGAAGTAAAAACCCTAAATTTAAAAACAAACGATTATGGATCTTTTCATGGAGAGTTCATACTTCCAAATTCTGGATTAACAGGAATCTATACTATAGAAGCAAATGACTACTATAATCTTACCTCTTTTTCTGTTGAAGAGTATAAACGTCCAAAGTTTGAAACTACATTTAATCCTGTAACAGAAACTTATAAATTAAAAGATAACATAAAACTTACAGGAGTTGCTACTGCTTACGCAGGTAGTGCAATTACAGATGCTAAGGTAGTATATCGAGTGCATCGTAAAGTGCAATATCCAAGATGGTGTTATTGGTATCCACAACATACCGTAGAGCCTCAAGAAATAACACATGGCGAAACTAAAACTAATGAAAAAGGAGAATACACTATAAACTTTGTAGCAATACCAGATCTAAGTGTATCTAAAGAAAATCTACCCATATTTAATTATGAAGTTACCGCAGATGTAATTGATATTAATGGCGAAACACGAAGCACTACAACTATTGTAAATGTAGGATATCATGCGTTAACTACTGCAGTTACAATTAAAAACAACATAGACAAAACAGATAAAGACAATACTTTTTCTGTAAGCACCATAAACCTTAATAATGAACCAGTTTCAACTACAGGAAACATTAAAATTTTTAAACTAAAAGCTCCTGAAAAACCTATGCGAGTGCGCCCTTGGAAAGCACCAGATTATGAAGGCTTTAAGGAAGAGGAGTTTAAAAAACTGTTCCCCCACGATGCTTTTAAAAATGAACACGATTATAGAACTTGGGACAAAGGTGAAATGGTTTTTGATAAACCTTTTAATACCGCTGCAACCAAAGAGAATAAAAAAGGAGTACAAAAGTTATCTCTAGACAATACTAAAGAATGGAGATCTGGTAAATATGTCGTAGAATTAAACACCAAAGATCGATTTGGACAAGAAGTAAAAGACATACAATATTTTACCTTGTACAGTCAGGAAGATAAAATTATAAGTGACCAACAATTATTTGAAATCACTACCAATAAAGCTTCTTACAGTATCGGAGACGAAGCTGTCATAAAATTTAGTTCTGCTTCAAAAGATATTACCATTACAGTAGACATTGAAAAAAACCATAGTATTATCGAAACAAAGCTTATACATCTTTCTAACGATAGTAAAACAATTAAAATTCCTGTTACAAAAGATGATTTAGGAGGTTTCTCGATCAATTACAGCTACCTAAATTATAATGGGTATCAAAGCGGGATATCCATAATTCCAGTGCCGTATGAGCCTACAGAGCTTAGTATAGAAACCAAAACATTTAGAGACAAATTATTACCAGGACAACAAGAAACCTGGAGTTTTACCATCAAAGGTCCAAAAGGAGATAAGGTTAGTGCAGAGCTACTAGCCAGTATGTATGATGCTTCTTTAGATCAGTTTAGACCCCACCAATGGTATTTCACCCCTATCACCAACCCTACTTATTATTCACAAAGCCAAAGAAAAGGATCGCAAAGTTTTGGAATACAAGATTTTAAATTACAAAATCCTAATACTCCGAATTACTATTATGGCACTCAAGGATACGATCAATTAAATTGGTTTGGACTCTACTTTGGTCAACAATATTTTGGAAGTCGAGCCAAAAGCATGAGACTTAGCGGAGCTCCTGCACCAATGATGGAAAAATCTGCCGCAATGGAGTCTGTTTCTGATGATATGGAGTTAGAAGAGAGTGTTGCTGAAAGTGATTCTTTAGATAAGAAAAAGTCAAATACAGAAAGTGCTACAGAAAACAAGGATATATCTTCTGAAGATAAAAAACCATCTCTAGAAGGGATTAAAATCAGAAAAAACCTACAAGAAACTGCATTTTTCTTTCCGCAGCTAACTACCGATGTAGAGGGCAATATAAGCTTTAATTTTACTGCTCCAGAAGCATTAACCAAATGGAAATTGCAGTTATTGGCGCATACCAAAACCTTAAATGCAGCAACTACAACACTAGAAACGGTTACCCAAAAAGAATTAATGATCTTACCCAACCCTCCAAGGTTTTTAAGAGAAGGAGATAAAATTGTATTAAGCTCTAAAATATCTAATCTGGCGACCAAAGACCTTAACGGTATAATAGAATTACAGTTATTAGATGCTTTGACCAACAAACCAATAGATACTGAGCTTAAAAACAATAACGCCCGTTTAGGTTTTAGTGTTAAAGCTAAAGGAAACACAAATGTATCTTGGGTATTAGAAATTCCGGATGACGTACAGACAGTTCAATATAAAATCATTGCTAAAGCAGGTAATTTTTCTGATGGAGAACAAAATGTACTACCAGTATTAAGCAACAGAATGCTAGTTACCGAAACCTTACCGATGTGGATTCGTTCTGACCAGACAAAAACATTTACATTAGATAAATTAAAGGATAACAACTCGACTACCTTAAAGCACCATAAACTTACTCTAGAGATGACCTCTAATCCTGCTTGGTACGCAGTACAAGCATTGCCATATCTTATGGAATATCCATATGAGTGTGCAGAGCAAACCTTCTCCAGATATTACGCCAATACATTAGCTAGTTACATTGCTAACTCTAATCCAAGAATACAAGAGGTTTTTGATCAATGGAAATCTAGTGACGCATTATTAAGCAATCTTGAAAAAAATCAGGAACTAAAATCTCTTTTAATTCAGGAAACACCTTGGTTAAGAGATGCACAAAGCGAAACGGAACAAAAGAAAAGAATTGCTCTATTATTTGATTTAAATAAAATGAATAGTGAGCAAAAATCTGCTTTGCGCAAATTAGAGCAAATGCAATATGGATCTGGAGGGTTTCCTTGGTTTCAAGGCGGACGCGAAAATAGATTTATAACTCAACATATTGCTACTGGATTTGGACATTTAAAAAAGTTAGGGGTTACTCAATTTGACTCAGGAACAACCAATATGCTACAAAATGCTATTCGCTTTTTGGATAATGAATTTGTAAAAGAATATGATGAATTAAAAAGATACTGTCTAAAAAACAAGATAGATATCAATAAAAACCATCTAAGCCACACCCAAACTCATTACTTGTATATGCGTAGTTTTTTTAGCAATATCAACAGACCTAAAAGCACTAATGAAGCTTGGAACTATTATTTGGGGCAATCTAAAAAATATTGGTTAAGTCAGAGTTTATACTCCCAAGGCCTTCTTGCTTTAATTATGCATAGAAATGAAGATCCTACTACGGCAACAAAAATAATTAGATCTTTAGATGAGAAAAGTGTTTCTAGTGAAGAGTTGGGTATGTATTGGAAATCAAATACCGCAAGTTGGTTTTGGTATCAGGCTCCTATAGAAACTCAATCTCTTATGATTGAAGTTTTTTCTGAAATAGAAACAGAACCAAAACGAACAAAAATAGTAGATAACTTAAAAATATGGTTACTGAAAAACAAGCAAACCAATCGCTGGAAGACAACCAAAGCTACTTCTGATGCAGTATACGCATTATTATTACAAGGTAGTGACTGGTTATCGATAACCGACATGGTAGATATTGTATTAGGGGATCAAAAAATTGACCCAAGCACAATGAAAGATGTAAGAGTAGAGGCAGGAACAGGGTACTTTAAAACCTCTTGGAGTGGTAATGAAATACAACCTAATATGGCAACTGCTAAAATATCTAAGAAAGGAAAAGGTATTGCCTGGGGAGCATTATACTGGCAATATTTTGAAAATCTGGACAAAATTACTTCTGCAAAAACCCCTTTATCTCTAAAGAAAAAGTTATTCCTGAAAAAGAACACCGATACTGGAGAAGGAATTACTGAAATCACTAAAGATACTAAATTAGAATTAGGAGATTTAATTAGAGTACGCATAGAGTTAAGATCTGATCGTGCAATGGAGTTTGTACACATGAAAGATATGCGGGCATCCGGATTAGAACCTGTTAATGTTATCTCACAATATAAGTGGCAAGATAATTTAGGCTATTATGAAAGTACTAAAGATGCATCTACTAACTTTTTCTTTGATTACCTACCAAAAGGAGTATTTGTTTTTGAATATGATCTAAGAGTAAATAATAAAGGAGATTTTTCTAATGGTATCACCACTATACAAAGTATGTATGCTCCTGAGTTTTCTAGTCATTCTGAAGGAATTAGAGTGAACATTCAATAAAAAAATAAATTACTTTTTATTATTTTAGTCCCACAAATATGTTGCAAATAAATTTTACAGACATATCTGTGGGGCTTTAATTATATAGAGTACGTATGCGGTTAACCAAGAAGATATTTAAATATATCGGAATCATTGTACTGGTTCCGATTATCTATATAATCATATCTTTAATTTTAACTTATATCCCTATAAATAATGGTACAGATAATACTACAAAAAATCACACCATTTATTTAAATTCTAATGGTATACATTTAGAAATAATTATCGCTAAAAACGATTTAAACACATCTATTTTAAAAGATCAAAAGTATACCTCTCAAGCACAATACTTCTCTTTTGGCTGGGGAGATAAAAATTTTTATATAGAGACTCCTATTTGGGCAGATCTTACTTTTGTAAATGGATTTCAAGCTTTGTTTCTTAAAACTCCTACACTATTGCATGTATCCAGATATTCATCAGTAGACAAAAACTGGGTTGCTTTAAAAATAGATCCAGAACAGCTAAAAAAAATCAATCTGTATATTTTAAATACATTTAGATTAGACTCTAAAAACAAAAAAATAATACTTGCTGGGTTAGGATATTATAAAAATGATGATTTCTATGAAGCAAGAGGCAACTACACTTGCTTTAACACCTGCAATACTTGGGTAAACACTGGATTAAAAAAGAGCAACATAAAGGCATGTTTATGGACACCTTATGACTTTGGTCTGCTTTATCTACATAAAAAATAAACAAAAGTTTGGGTAATAATTTAGAATTTCAGGAACTAAAGTAAGTAAACATTTAGCACGTAAAAATAATCTGAAAAAAATTACATCTGTTCATCTCAAATTTTAACCTAAGAAATATATGGAGCGAAAAAAAACTAAACCAAAGCGTAAAAATAAAATTATAATTACCCTACTAATCATAGTAATTCTTTTAGGTAGCATTATTTCTTACTTTTATAATAAAAAACATCTCTTTTTTCCAGTAGAAATTGAACCAAAAATCGCAGAATGTGTAGTTAGGAGTTCTATCCAATTATATGTGATTAATCCAAAAACATTAGAGTTCGAAAAATACAAAGTGCTTCCTTTAGGAACCAAAGTTGATGTAATGCTTAATAATTGGGTATTGGCAGATGGATATGGATATTACTACAGATTAAGCAATTACGAAGGTAGAAATGATATTTTTGCAGAAGAGATTATTCACAAATACATCTCAAATGATATATTAGAGTATTTTTCTTTTGATAATCTTAATTATTATGAAGTATTCCCCACAAATGACTATAATGATATACCATATAAGTTTCAAAGTTGTATTGTAGATTTTTTTTATCAAGAACAACTACATAAAAATAAAAGATGGCGTTTTAGTTCTATTTCTGACAGAGCTAAAAGTACTTTTGTTATAGATAATTTTACTAGCGAAAAAGAAAAAGATATTGCTATTATATTAGAAAGTGAAGATACACGAAGCCATGCATTATACTTTTTTCATAGAGATGATAATCAAAGATGTAATACTATATACACCGCAACATATGGAGGTGGTTCTCCTATCATGAAAATCTTTAAAAAAAATGATTTAATATATCAAAACGATAACACCTTAAAGCCAGCACCAAATAATGGTATTATTTTAGAGTTTTATGGAGGTAGTTACAGGAGTGCAATTTTATACGATCCTAACCTAAAAAGTTTTATGGACTATCCCCAATATATTACACCAATAGAAAAAAATGAAGATCTTAATATACAAAAAAACACCAATAATATACCTGAAACGCAGGAATTAGAAAAAGATAGTATTTATTTTGAATAACAAGAATAAAAACACTTTATGAGGATTACAAAAATGATAACATCAAAAAAAATAATATCTCAAAATATTGGAAATCCTATTTTCCTAATAAGTCTGGGGGTACTTATCCTTAATGATTGGTTTTTAAAAGCCTTCTTTCATAATACTATTACTGGAAAGTTGTCAGATTTTGCTGGTCTTATTGCTTTTCCCTTTTTTTTAAGCTTATTTTTTATTGAACAAAAAAAAACTATCCATATCCTTATTGGAATTCTTTTTGTTTTTTGGAAAAGTACTTGGTCACAACCTCTGATCAATATATGTAATCAAATAGGTTTACCTCTTTATAGAACTGTTGATTATACAGATCTTATCGCATTGCCTAGTATTTTTATTTCTTATTCATTATTAAAAAATAAAAGACATCTAAAACTACGCCCATTTCTATCAAAAACAGTCATTATATGTTCTTCTATCGCATTTATCGCTACCTCTATGCCGCCTCGTGAAAACAGAAAATATGTAGACATAAATAAAGAGTATGTTTTTAATTTTTCGAAAACAGAACTAGTATCAAGATTAAATATGATACAATTATATGAAATTCAAAAACTAAATAAACGCCATGGTAAAATTAATTTTAATAGCGAAACAAATATTTTTCACTATCAAAATAATCAAGATACTTTGTCTCTAATTTTGGATAACAAAATGGTAAGCCACCAAGATACAATCAAATTTAAAACCTCTTTTGTAGATATTGAGATAGTGGGTAATAAAGATACCTCTGCATTAAAATTATTAAACTTATATCAAATAGTTACCTTACGCTCTAAAAAGAATTATCGTAAAATAGCCCTCAAACAATTTGAAAAACGAATAATAAATGGGATAAGAAAATATCGTTAAATCTTTGATTGTTATTTTTTTTTAAACATCAACACTATTAAATTCGCTTTGCAAACGTATTATTTTTCTGACGTCATTACAGCATCAATAGTATGGATTATACCATTAGAAGCTTCTACATCGGTAGTAACCAATGTGCCGCCATTACCCATTTTATCAATAATGAAAATCCTATTCTTTTTCATAGACACAGTTAACTTAGATCCTCCCAGAGTTTTTAACTGCATGCTCCCTCTACCCTCTTTTACAGCTGCAGTAATATCTTCTTTCGTGATTTTACCTGGTATTACATGATAATTTAATATAGATTGTAATTTTTCTTTATTTCGAGACTCTAATAATTCTTCTACCTTACCTTCGGGTAACTTATCAAATGCCATATTTACCGGAGCGAAAATAGTATAAGAATTTTCAGTATTCAAAACCTTAGAAAACTCTGCTACCTCTATAACTGAAGCTAGTATAGAAAAACCTTTATCCATAGCAGTAAACTCTATTATCGTAGGTTTGTTTTTTTCTATTTTTTGAGGTTGTATAATATTTTCTGCAATTAATTTTTCATTCCCCTTTATTTCTTTTCCTTCTTTTTTAGTTTCGCTACAAGCAGTTACAACTAATAGTCCTGATAAAAAAAGAACGGATATATTATTTTTAATTCTCATTATGAATATTTTTCAATGTTATATATACTCAGAAACGGTCTATAGATGTTTTGCTTTGGTAATATTTAGTTAAATAATAATTAATGAAATACTAAACTCTATAATTCATTACATAAAACCAAACTCCCCCTTCCTGATCTTTTATAAAAATAGTGTAACATCTAAAAAATTTATCTACCAACTTAGTATCTGTTATGCTTTTTCTAGAATTCGTTCTTTTGGTTTTATTTCTTAATCCAGATTAATTTTTTAGTGATTTCATTTTTCGAATTTTGTTGTGAATCTTTAAAAACACAATAAATTATGAAAACAGATCGAATAAATATTAGCGAAATCAATCCAAATGCATACAAACCATTAGTATCCTTATACAACGATATAAAAAAAAGTTCTTTATCTGATTTAGAGTTTTTATTAATTGAAATAAGAGCTTCCCAGATTAATGGATGTTCTTATTGTGTACAAATGCACATTAAAAATGCTATCCTACAGGGAGAAAAACAATATCGTATTCATGCACTACCATTTTGGAAAGAATCTCCGTTTTTTACTGAGGAAGAGCAATTAATTCTTGAGATAACCGAAGCTATTACTAATATTTCTGTAGAAGGATTGAATGATACACTTTATCAAAGAGCTATTCATATTTTTGGCGAAGAAAAAGTAGCAGATATCATTATGGCTATTTGTTGTATTAATTCGTGGAATAGAATAGGGCGAGCAACTCTAATGACACCAATTCCTTCACAAGATTAACTAAATTTTATACAAATAATGATTTTATATATTAAGCTTTTTTTAAGACTAAGTATTGCTCTTGGATTTATATCTGCGGTTGCAGACAGACTTGGCTGGTGGCCAACAGAACAATCTACTTGGGGCAACTGGAGTAATTTTATAGCATACACCCAAACACTAAACCCTTGGTTTCCTGATTATTTTACAAATTTTATTGGTATTATAGTTACTTGTGCCGAAGTAATCCTTGCCATACTTTTAGTTATTGGGTTTAAAACCTCATTATCTGCTAAAATTAGCGGCGTATTACTTCTTATATTTGGAGTAGCAATGTCTATTACTGTTGGCATTAAAGCTCCTTTAGATTATTCGGTATTTTCTGCTGCAGCTGCTGCTTTTGGACTTGGTTTAATCAAAGAGAAGTATCTGGAGGTTGATGTATTACTACAGGCAAAATAAACTTTAAAAATACACTATTTTATGATTTCAATTATTGGAGCTGGTATAGGAGGATTGTCATTAGCCTTAGCTTTAGAAAAACTTAATATTGATTATCAGGTATTTGAAAAAACAAATTCTATCAAAACAGTTGGGGCAGGAATATGGCTTGCCCCAAATGCTTTGCAAATACTAGAATGGCTAGGCATTCTTGAATCTATACAAAGTAATGGCAATTCTATAAATAGAATTACTATAGCTACACATGACCTAAAACCATTGTCTGATTCCTGTCAACAATTTATAAAAGATAAATTTGGGTATTGTACTATTGCTATACATCGTGCAAAACTTCAAGAAATTCTTTTGCAGAATATCCCTAATGAAAAGATTAAATTAGGAAAATCATTACGCACGTTTGAAAAATTAACAGATGACACAATTAAAATCACATTTGAGGATACTTCTCAAATCGAAACTAATTATCTTATTGGCGCAGATGGTATACATTCTAAAGTAAGAAAACAACTATTTCCAACAAATATAATTAGATATTCTGGACAAACATGCTGGAGAGGTGTTGCAGATATCGAAATTGAAGATCGTTTTAAACATCAAGGTATCGAAATGTGGGGAAATCAAATACGCTTTGGAATCTCTAGAATAGCAAGCAAAAAAACATATTGGTTTGCTGTAATTACTAGTAAATCTAACAGTAATAGTATTTTTTTAGATGTAAAAAAATATCTTATAGATATGTTTTCGCCTTTTCATCCAATAGTAGGCAAACTAATTTTAAACACAGATGAATGCAATATTATAAAAGGAGATATAAATGATATCCAACCATTAAAATATTGGTATAAAGACAACATATGCCTTATTGGTGATGCAGCTCATTGCGCCACTCCTGATCTAGGGCAAGGTGGTGCACAAGCTATTGAAGATGCGTATTATTTATCCCACTTAATAGCTCAAGAGAGTGAGATTTCAAATGCCTACCCTAAGTTTCAAAAAAAAAGACGTAAAAAGGTCAACACTATAGTTACCCAATCCAGAAGTATAGAAAAAATAGCTCATTTAAAATATGGAAAAAGACTACGGAATCTAATCTTGAAAAATATTCCAAAAAGTATGTCCGCTAAAAAGATGATAGAACTATATCAAATTGAAAAAAACAATTAATTTATCGTTCTTTCAAACCTATTTAACGGATATAGAATATTATTATATTTTAACAGTTAAGCATTTAACATCTGCCAAAGCTTATCTTTTAACTCTTGTAATCCTTGCTGCGCTACTGAGGAAATAAACATATAGGGAGCATTTAGTTTTTGATCCAACTCTATTTTTAACTCTTCTTTCAATTCTTCGTCCAGCATGTCACATTTAGATATAGCTACAAGTCTTTCTTTATCCAATAAATCTGGATTATACCTACGCAACTCGTCTAAAAGAATTTCATATTGTTTGTTAATATCGGGAGCATCCGCAGGAATTAAAAATAACAATGTAGAGTTACGCTCAATATGTCTTAAAAAACGATGTCCTATCCCTTTTCCTTCTGCAGCACCTTCTATAATACCTGGTATATCTGCCATTACAAAGGTTTGAAAATCTCTATACTCTACAATACCTAAATTTGGTTTTAGGGTTGTAAATTCATAATCTGCAATTTTTGGCTTTGCAGAGGTTATCACAGATAATAGTGTAGATTTTCCTGCATTAGGAAAGCCTACTAATCCAACATCTGCTAATATCTTTAGTTCTAAAGTAATATCACACTCTTGTCCTTCAGTCCCTGGCTGTGCATATCGAGGTGTTTGATTGGTCGAACTTTTAAAGTGCCAATTTCCTCTACCACCCATACCTCCTTTGGCTATTATATACTCTTGTCCTTCTTCGGTAATCTCTTTTATAATATTTTGAGTTTCGGTATCTCTAATAACTGTTCCCAAGGGCACATCTACATAAATATCCTCTCCATCGGCTCCTGTACTTCTACTTTTACTACCGTGTCCACCATGTTCTGCTTTAAAATGACGTTTAAATTTCAAATGGTACAATGTCCACATATTAGGATTAGATCGAATAATAATGTGTCCTCCTCGTCCACCATCTCCTCCATCAGGGCCGCCTTTGGTAATAAATTTCTCACGATGCAAGTGTACAGATCCTTTACCTCCGTTTCCAGAAGTTAAATTCAACTTTACATAATCTACAAAATTTCCTTCTGTCATAATTCTATTCTATTAAATCCTTGATCTGTATTTTAATTTAAGTTTTTCATAAATTTACGTGCTTCTAATTCTAATTTATCTAGTACTGAAACCCATTTTCCATCCTTTTGCTTTCCATGAATGGTATAATTGGCTATAAACTTATTAGAATTCAGATCTAGATGAAGCTCCATTATATCATAATTCACACTCGCTATATCTAATTTATATTTAAACCTTTTTATATTTCCTTTTAATTTATTTACTCTATACAAGTTTCCTAATTGAATATCTGTAACCTCGGTAGAATACAAAATACAGGTAAGTAAATATTTTCCTGCTCCTTTTTGTAATTTAGATTTTGTACTCGATCTCAAATTAAATTCATCCAGAGCTTTTTCATTATTACAAAATTCTATAATATTTTTTGCTGTCTCATCTGCTGCCCATTTAAGATCTTCAGAGATTTCGTTTAATGGAATCTTCTCTGGCTTACTTGAACAAGATATGATTAGCGCTACAAAAACAAGCATTATTTTTTTCATATCAACTACTCAAACCATCTATCACTTTACTTAATCTATCTGTAATCTCACTAATAGCACCTACCCCATCAATTCCAAAATATTTATCTTGCTTTTGATAGTAATTTTTTAATATTGCGGTTTCTGTATAATATACTTTAATACGATTACGAATTATACTCTCATCTGCATCATCTGGTCTACCCGATGTTTTTCCTCTTTCTAATAATCGTTGCACTAAAACTTCATCTTCAACTTCTAAAGCAACCATGGCACTAACCTCTGTTCCTTTTGTTTTTAATAATTTGGATAAAGAATCCGCTTGAGCTTCAGTTCTAGGAAATCCATCAAAAATAAAACCTTTTGCATTGGGATTTTTATCCACTTCGGCATTAAGCATATTAATAGTAACCTCATCTGGCACCAATTGTCCTTTATCAATATATGATTTTGCAAGAGTCCCTAACTCGGTTGCATTTTTTATATTATATCGAAACACATCTCCTGTAGAAATATGTACCAGATCGTATTGTTGTTTTAAAACTTCTGCTTGTGTTCCTTTTCCTGCTCCCGGTGGTCCAAATAGCACCAAATTTGTCATGTTGTTTGATTTTAATTGATAAACTTCTGTAAGATTACGACCTAATCCATTATAATCTAGTCCATATCCAACAATAAATCGATTAGGGATTTCAATCCCTATATAATCTATATTATATTTTTTTGTATATGCTTCAGGTTTATAGAATAATGTAGCAATTTTAAATACTTCGCATCCTTTTTCTACTAACATTTCTATTAATACTTCTATAGTATTTCCTGTATCTACAATATCCTCAACAATTACTACAGATCTTCCTGATACTTCTTTCTCTAACCCAACTAATTCCTTAATTTGATTAGTAGTTTCTGTTCCTTGATATGAAGCTAATTTCACAAAACTCACTTCACAATCATAATTAAATCGCTTCAAAACCTCTGATGCAAACATAAATGCACCATTCAACACCACTATAAATAAAGGGTTTTTATCTGCTAAATCATTATTTAATTTACTAGATACTCTATTTATCGAAGCAACTATTTCTTCTTCTGTAATAAAAGGTATAAACTGTAAATCATGTAGTCTTATCATTCTATCCAATACCTGATATAATTTGATTTTTTTATTTTAAAGCGGCAAAGATAGTGATTAGAAATGAGCATAACTAAGAATTACATCATCAACCTATATTTAGCAACAAGCAAGATTAAATAGATACAACATAAACTCTACAAGCCTTTTATCCTTAAGAACAAACATAATAAATTGTAAATTTTAGCAAATAGAAAAACGAAGATATTTTTAAAAAAAACAAAAACTACAATATAAATTAGCCTAATTAATTTCAATTATTTAGACTATAAAACCCTTCTCTTTTTTTACTTCTGAATTAACTCTTAGGAAACCCACGTGACATACTTTTATATATAATTATTCTAAGACAAGGTTTAGAAAACTAATCTGTCACAAAAAATTAAAACATAGAAATCAAACCTCTATATAAAATTGGTTATAAAGACATGAATTATAAATTATTCTTTTTTTTATTTTGCTCTCTATAAACATAATAGTAGTATTTACTTTAATTAGTATGGATATTCTTTATGAAAAAATTATTTTTGTTGCTTAAAATAAAAATGAAACCCCAGAAATGACAAACTTTTTCTCGTCAAACTTTAAGTTAGGAATATTAGGAGGAGGACAACTAGGTAAAATGATGTTGTATGAAACCCGAAAATATGACATAAAAACTCACGTTCTAGATCCTAGTCAGGATGCGCCGTGCAAAATAGCCTGTGATTATTTTCAACAAGGAAACCTAATGGATTATGATACTGTCTATAATTTCGGAAAAAAAGTAGATATCCTTACTTTTGAAATTGAATCGGTAAACCTAAAAGCTTTAATCCAACTAGAAAAAGAAGGAAAAAAAGTATACCCAAGTTCAAAAACTTTAGAGAAAATCCAAAATAAAGGGCGACAAAAATTATTTTACAAGGAAAAAAACATTCCTACTGCGGAGTTTATTAGATTTTCTAATAAAGCTCATCTTACCGAAGGAATTACAAGTAATAAAGTAAAAATTCCTTTTGTATGGAAAAGTACTCAAGGAGGATATGATGGTAAAGGAGTATCTATTATTAAATCGGGTGCTGATTTAGCTAAACTACCAGATACAGAATGCATTGCCGAGAGCTTGATTGATTTTAAAAACGAGTTAGCTGTTATTGTTGCCCGTAGCCCTTCTGGTGAAATTAAAACATACCCTGTTGTAGAAATGGAGTTTCACCCAGAAGCAAATCAGGTAGAATATGTTATCTGCCCTGCTAGAATAGAAGACAAAGTTGCAGAAAAAGCAATGGAGATTGCAGAAAAAGTATCTAAGGCATTTGAGCATGTTGGAATATTAGCAGTAGAAATGTTTCTAACACAGGATGGTAATATCCTTGTCAATGAAGTTGCTCCCAGACCTCATAATAGTGGTCATTATAGTATTGAAGCCAGCTACACTAATCAATTTGAACAACACATAAGAGCTATCCTAAATTTACCACTTGGAGCTACAGAAAGTAAATTAGGTGGTATTATGGTAAACCTAGCAGGTGCAGAAGGATACATTGGGGATGTAGTATATAAAGACATCGAATTAATCCTAAAAATGAAAGGTGTAACTCCTCATATCTATGGCAAAAAACAAACAAGACCTTTTAGAAAAATGGGGCATGTTACTATAATTCATGAAAATATAGACGAAGCCAGAAAAATAGCTGAAAAAGTAAAAAATACCATACAAGTAATTAGTATATAGAGGTTTTAGATAAAAAACATAATTCTATTAATAGAAACACCTCTTCTGATTTTTTTATTAAATAATTAATTATAAAATACACAAATAAACAATGAGCAAGGTAGGAATTATAATGGGTAGTATCAGTGATATGCCCGTAATGGAAAATGCTATCGAAGTACTACAGGGCTTTGATATCGAAGTTGAAGTAGATATTGTTTCTGCACATCGTACTCCAGAAAAATTATTCGATTATGCAAAAAACGCACATACCAGAGGGATACAAGTAATTATTGCTGGGGCTGGAGGTGCGGCTCATTTACCAGGCATGGTAGCTTCTTTATCCCCTTTACCTATTATTGGTGTACCTGTAAAATCACGAAACTCTATAGACGGATGGGATTCTGTTTTATCTATTTTACAAATGCCAGGAGGAGTTCCTGTAGCAACTGTAGCTCTGGATGGTGCATTAAACGCTGGTATTTTGGCTGCTCAAATTATAGGAGCTGGCGACAAATGTGTATTAGATAAAATCATCATGTATAAAGAAGGTCTGAAACAAAAAGTTATTGAAGGAGCAAAACAAATAAAAAAGTAAAAAAAAAGAGAGCTACTTTTCAGTAGCTCTCTTGAATATCAGGTCTTACAAAAGAATATAACAATATTTATTAACCAACTTAAATATATTACACAAAAAATTCAACGTAAGACCATTACTCTTAAAACCTATAACAAAGGTAAAACCTTACTTTAATTACACAATAAAAGTAATGTAAAATATTTCAACTTTTCGATGAAAAGCATATTTAATCGATAAAAAACAATATTTAGTTATTTTGAAAGATTTTTTTGCTTGAAAAAACAGATCTATAATGGTGTTTTTAGACAAAAAGTAAGTTTTTAACAAAAAATTAAAGCAAAAGAGCTGCAAAAATCGCAGCTCTTTCGTCAAATTTGGTCCTTAATATTAGAACAATTATTAATATTCATACCCCAAATAGAAATAACCCTCTGTTCTAATAACAGACCATACTAATAAACCTTATCAAATCTATCGGTATAAAATTTAGTTTTGGTAAAAACATAGATAGCCTTTAAGTCTTTTTCGATAAAAGGTTATTTTTTTCGACATAAGTAATAACACTAAGAAATTATCATTACAAAAAATGAAGAATCCATTATTACACCCCTTTGATACCGCTCCTTTTTCAAAAATAAAGTCTGAGCATTTTTTACCAGCAATTAAAAACGGTATTTCTATTGCCAAAAAAGAAGTAGATAGTATCGTTACTAACCCTGAGCCTCCTTCTTTTTCTAATACTATAGAAGCTTTAGATTATTGCGGAGAACTCTTAGACAGAGTTACCAGTATTTTTTTTAATTTGAATAGTGCAGAAACTAATGACAAAATTCAAGAAATAGCCCAACAAGCATCTCCTTTACTTTCTGAATACAGTAATGATATCGCTCTTAATCTAGATTTATTTAAACGAATTGAATCTGTTTATAAACAAAAAGATGTACTAAACCTTAATGCAGAACAATCCCGACTGCTTGAAAAAAGATATAAATCATTTTCAAGAAATGGAGCCAATCTACCTGATGACAAAAAGGAAAAACTTAGAGAAATCGATAAAGAACTCTCTACTTTAAGTTTACAATTTGGAGAAAACATTCTAGCCGAGACCAATAAATTTGAAATGTTACTCACTGAAGAATCAGATCTATCTGGTTTACCAGAAGGGGCTAAAGAAGCTGCCAAAGCTATGGCCGAAGCTAAGAACAAAAAAGGTTGGCTAATCACTTTAGATTATCCTAGTTATATACCTTTTATTACTTATGCAGATAATCGAGAACTACGGAAAAAACTTGCTCTTGCTTTTGGATCTAAAGGGTTTAACAAAGATTCTTTGGATAATCAAGAGGTTGTTTTAAAAATAGTAAACCTTAGACATCAACGTGCTACCTTATTAGGATACGCCTCTCATGCGGATTATATTCTTGAAGAGCGAATGGCAGAAACTCCTAATACTGTATTTTCTTTCTTAAATGAAATTTTAGAAAAAGCAAAACCTACTGCAGAAAATGAATTTAAACAATTAGAAAGCTTCGCAAAAGAATTAGATAGCATTGATGCGCTTCAAAAATGGGATGGCGCCTATTACTCTGAAAAATTAAAACAAAAGCTTTTTGATCTAGATGACGAAAAATTAAAACCGTATTTTAAACTAGAAAATGTAATCGATGGAGTGTTTATAGTTGCCAACAAACTATTTGGTCTTCAGTTTGAAGAAACTAAAAATGTAGACTCCTACCACGAAGAGGTAAAAACATATAATGTTACAAATCAAAAAGGAGATCCTATTGCTTTATTTTATGCGGATTTTCACCCAAGACCAGGAAAACGAAATGGAGCATGGATGACCTCGTATAAGCCACAAATGAGAAAAAATGGGGATAATATACGTCCGCATATCTCTATCGTTTGTAATTTCACTAAACCTACCCCTAGTAAACCTTCTTTATTAACATTTAATGAAGTTACTACTTTATTTCACGAGTTTGGTCATGCATTACATGGCATGCTTGCAGACACAACATACCCTGGATTATCAGGAACTAGTGTATATTGGGATTTTGTAGAATTACCAAGCCAGGTACTAGAAAATTGGTGTTATGAACAAGAAGCACTTGAGCTTTTTGCCAAACATTATGAAACTGGAGAAGTAATCCCTATGGAATTGGTTGAAAAAATAAAAAAATCTTCAACATTTATGGAAGGAATGACTACTCTTCGCCAATTAAGTTTTGGATTATTAGATATGGCATGGCACTCAAAAGATCCATCTACCATTAAAAATGTAAAAGAATACGAGAAAAAGACTTTTTCAACTACCTCTTTATATCCTGATGTAGAAGAAAATTGTATGAGCACTGCTTTTTCACACATCTTTCAGGGAGGGTATTCTGCTGGATATTACTCTTATAAATGGGCAGAAGTATTAGATGCTGATGCTTTCGAATATTTTAAAGAAAATGGAATCTTTAATAAGGAGATTGCTACTAAATTTAAAGACCATATATTGTCTAAGGGCGGAACAGAAAACCCAATGATCCTTTATAAACGCTTTAGAGGTCAAGAACCTAAGCCAGAAGCCTTATTAAAAAGAGCAGGATTACTAAAATAAACCTAAATAAAATGTCAAAAAATGGGCCTGTCGAAGTTTTTATTTATAACAAACTACCTTTGACAAGCCCATGACTGACATTCTTAGTATTCTATTTTACTTTACAATCATCTGTTTTGAATAATTATTTGCTCCATTAAAAAGTGTCAAAAAGTATATCCCACTAGAAAATTTTGAAGTATTAATTTGAGTAGCTTTACTCTTAAGCTTTATTTCCTGTAGTATATTACCTTTTACATCTATAATTAGTAAGTTTCCTGATTTCCATAAATCATTCCCTACAGTTACATCTATATGATCTCCAGTTACAGGGTTAGGATAGAACTTTAGCATTGCATTGTCATTTGCTAATACTTCTTTTTCTATATTTTTTGCAGAAGAACTACAAGGTCCAATTTTATTCCAACCATTACTACTGGTTCTTTCATAAAGATTACCTTGATACGTTACACGATCCCCAGGCTGATAAGTAGCTGAAGAATTATATGGTGTAACACCTTCACAAGGGTCGTTTCCACCAGTAGTTCCACCTATAACTACAGTATAGTCTTCGACTTCTCCATACTCAAAAGATTCGCAAGCAGTAGGAACTGCATTATATTTCATAGATACACGCATTCTTGTACTTCCATCCTTTGCTCCAGAAGGCACTGTAAAACTACCACTTACCGGAGTTGTTTTTGAAGCTGACTTACTCCATACTAATTCTCCTGCATCTGCAAAATCTTTATCCTGATTATAGTCGATCCAAACTGCATATCCCTCATTATAAGAAGATCCACTCCACGCAGGTGTTATAGTAATAGTATTTGAAGATCCTTTGGATAAATTAGTGGACTCGGCAGTAAAATCACTATACCCACCATTTCCAGCTGTAGAGGTTTTATTTATTGTTCCTACAGCTACTTTACCAATATATTCATCAGATGTTTTTTGACCATTAGAGGCACAATATCCTGTTGGAGGATTTCCTCCAGAACCTGCATTAGAAATCTCTATAAGGTACTCTAAAGCTAACTTTGCAAATTTAGCTGCATGGGTTGCGTTTGCAGTAGGAAATCTAGACGATGTGTCTCTGGACGTATGTATATTAGGATTACTTTCACTAAATTTAGCTTCAATAGGGAATGCTGTTTCATATCCTTGTTGAGCAAAACTATGATGATCAGAACAACCATAGTTACAAGCAGAGTTACTATAAGTAATTTTATGTGTTCCTGAAGCGTTATAATGATCCATTAATTTCTTTAAAAAATTATTTAAAGAAGTACTATTGTAAGAATCTGTTGTTATAAAAACATCTTGAGTAGATCCTTTATAATTAGTCATATCTAATTGCATATAGCTTACTATATTAACATTTCGATTTTTATAATCTCTCGCTATTTCTTTAGACCCTACCAAACCAACTTCTTCTGCTGCAAATGCCATAAACTCTACAGTTCTCTTAGGCTTATAATCCATGCTAAATAAAACTCTGGCAACTTCTGTAATAGTAGCAATACCTGATGCATTGTCATCTGCTCCTGGAGCATTATTGTTTCCTTCTCTTGAGGTAGAATCTAAATGTCCTCCTAAAACAACATACTCGTCTGGTTTTTCTGTCCCTCTAACCGTCATAATAACAGATGGCATTGAAGTATTGGAATGATTTACTAATCTAACGGTTACATCACTACGATTTCCTGCAAGACTTTCCCATTTTACTTTTAAATCTGTAGATGCTCTTTTTCCACTAGCAGTAGTATGGTAACGAGTACCATAATTCTCTAATTCTTTTATTTGTCTATCAATATTAGTGTTATTAACCAACCCCAAACTTTGATTTACCAATTGATCTTGAGTAATTTCAAAAGCTACAGCTCTTTTTGCAGAAGAAGCTTTTTGTTGATCAATTAAGATAATTTGTTCGATAGCCTTTAGGGCTTCTTCTTTAGAGGATTCATAAAAGTAGCCCGGTCCATGTTTCAATCCAGTATGATGTAATTCTTCTGCCGAACGGTTATTTAGCATTACTGCACTATATTCATTTATCGACTTAATAATTTTCACATCATTAGGATGATCTTTTTTTAATTGTAATGCACTCTGAGTATCCATAGTAGCATAAAACATGCCTTTACGCTCTTGAGAGTACATAAATGATGTGCATATACTTAATGACATCGCTAAGATAAATAAATTAATTTTTTTCATTTTTAGTTTTATTTGTTGAGTTTATATAATTTGTGTTTTAATAGTTTAAAAAAATAACACCAAACCCTAACACAGGGCACTATATTTCAATAAAATAGAATTAACCCCGAAATACACTTCGATTGTAAAAAGAATAACCAGTCTATATAAAGAAGTATAATTTCTTTATAATTCGCTCTATGTTTTATTTTTTAAACAATAAAGCATTTGTCACACCTCTTAAGGATAGGTGTATACATACTGATGATACTTCTTTTTTTTAATACTAGTTTTTCAAAAATAAATTAGGCTATGAATAAAAGAACAACATAGATTTTGCTATATTTTATTCACTTTAATTTGGTTGTATTTGTAAGGATAAATATTACAAATTATCACGTCCCATAATGAGAGAAGAAATGAGTACAATTGTTAATGAACTGGAGTAAGTCTTGAAATTTCATAAAAGTTGATTTTTGTGTTTGTGTATATTAAGTTGTAAACAAAATTATTAAAAAAGCCTTGTTAATCCTATAAATTTATGTCTTATATCCTTTATACAGTGTCCTAAAACATAATCTAGTACACTTTAAAACAGAAATATTATCTTATAAAATATGCTCTTAGAATCAAAGTAGACGAACAAACTCAAAGCTATATTTTTTATTTCAATATTTTTTGAAAGTTTAAAATTTTTTATATATTTGAAATATGAATTATGATGAAGCTAAAAATAAGTTTATATCTACCTGGGGATCCCTAGGTACTTTATGGGGAATAAATAAAGCTATGGCACAAATCCATGCCTTATTATTAATCTCTCCAGAACCTCTTTCTATGGAAGATATCATGGAACAATTGCAAATATCAAGAGGCAATACCAGTATGAATCTTCGTCAATTAATGGACTGGGGCATTGTTTTTAAAGAAAATAAAATGGGAGAGCGAAAAGAATACTTCACTTCAGAAAAAGATGTACAAGAACTAGCAAGACAAATAGCAAAAGAAAGAAGCCGAAGAGAGTTACAACCAACAATTAAAATATTAAATGATGTTTCTAATATTGAAGAAGATGGAACTTCTAAAACTAAAGAGTTGATAAAACAAACCAAAGCTTTACATGAAATGGCTAGTAATCTAGATATCATGATGACTAAAGTAGTTGGGCAAGATCAAAACTGGGTTACAAAAGCTTTGATAAAACTTATTAAATAACAATGTAAAAATATGAAGGAGGTTTTTCTCCTTTTTATTTAAAATTAATATTTCAATACTTTCTGAAAGTTTAAAATAATTAAAACTATGACGCTTACTATTCCAAATTGGTTACTAATTACAGGAGGAATTGGCCAAATATTTACTGCTTTAATATATCCATATATACGCCATAAGGTATTTGATTGGTATACAGATGTAAAAAAACTAAAACCTCTTAACCAAGAAATTGCAAAAACCTATGGAAGATACATTCAAGGTCTTAATTTTTCTTTTGGATGTATTACTATTTTAATTCCTGAAAATCTAAAAAATCAAACGGAACTAGCAATTGCCATAACTAGTCTTATTGCTATTTATTGGGTAGGAAAAGTAATAACTCAAATCGCCTATTACCCTATGTATGATATTCCTAAAAAAAGAATATTTAAACTCGGCAGTTATTTTATGAATTGTTTATTTACTCTTTTTGCTACAATCTACACTCTATTAGCAATATACAATTGTATAGGATTTTTCAACCTTTAACAAAACTATTAAATATGAACACCTTAACCCTTTTAGATAAATTAAGATTTAGAAAATCTGCTTCAAAAGAAAAAATAATACGTTTTTATGATGAAGCAACCGAAGATTATAAATTCTGGAGTACAGATTTTAACATGCACTTTGGATACTACATCCCTTTTAAAACCAATGTATTTAAACGAGACTCTATGCTTAATCAAATGAACCAACAGGTTTTTGATCGTTTACATGTTCCTAAGCAAAACTCATTGGTGGCAGATCTTGGTTGTGGTATTGGTGGCACCATACAATATGGGTTAAAAAAATATCCATTACTTCATATCATAGGTGTAACACTATCCCCTTTTCAAGCTAAAGAAGGAAACAAAAGGCTACAGCACAAAAACGGATTAATCCTAGAAGAAAATTATTGTAACACTTCTTTTAAAACCAATAGTGTAAATGGCGCTTATGCTATCGAGAGTTTCTGTCATTCTGGACACAGCAAACAGGCTCTACAAGAAGCGTACAGAATATTAAAACCTAATTCTAAATTAGTTATAGCAGATGCCTTTTTAAAACAAGAAGAAGAACATCTATGTCTTGGAAGCAATTATTGTTACGAACAATTATGCAAAGGCTGGAGCCTAGATGGTTTAGGTAATATTAACAAAGTGAAAGACACGCTACATCAAATTGGATTTAAAAATATAAATATTGAAGATATATCCTTTAGAGTAGCACCATCTGTATTACATGTACCATTTGCCATTACTGGTTTTATAATGAAAACCCTGATAAAGAAAAAACCATTAAAACCTCAAAGTTTAAAAAACTTAAAAGGATCCTTGTTTGCCCTATTATCGGGATTGCATATAAAAAACTTTGGATACTATATAATAACCGCAGAAAAATAGATCGACAATGAAAAAAATAGTAATCGCAGCAGGAACAGGATTTTTAGGAAAAATAGTAACCGAGTATTTCAAAACAAAAGTAAAAACTATTATTATACTAACTCGTGGAAAAAACAAGAAAATAAACAATATTAAATATGTGAATTGGGATGCTAAAACGATCGGGAATTGGACAAACGAACTAAACAATGCAGATGTATTGATAAATCTAACAGGAAAATCGGTGGATTGCAGATATAATAAAAAAAATAAGGATCTTATTTTACACTCTAGAATAGATTCTACTATTATATTAGCAGAAGCAATCCAAAAATGCACAAATCCACCTAAAGTTTGGCTTAATTCTTCTACAGCTACTATTTATCGTCATTCATCAGAAAAAGAAATGGATGAAACTAATGGAGAGATAGGTACGGGATTCTCTGTAAATGTTGCTAAATCGTGGGAAAAAGCATTATTTAAACAACAAACTTTGAATACGAGAAAAGTAGCTTTAAGAACTGCTATTGTTTTAGGTAAAAACGGCGGAGCTCTACAACCCATTTTAAATTTATCTAAAATTGGTTTTGGTGGAAAACAGGGTTCTGGAAATCAAAAAATAAGCTGGATACACGAATTGGATTTTGCCAGAAGTATTGAATTTATAATCCATACCAAAAAAATTGAAGGAGTTATTAATATCGTCTCCCCAAAGCCTTCTAGTAATTCGGTTTTTATGAAAACCCTTAGAAAAATCACACGTGTTCCTTTCGGAATACCAATACCAAAACCATTACTAGAGTTTGGAGCCAAATTAATAAAAACAGAAACAGAGCTTATCTTAAAAAGCAGGAATGTAATCCCTAAAAAACTTGAAAATAATGGATTTAAATTCACATATCCAGAGCTAAAAACCGCTATAAACCACCTAGTAAATTAACCCATGACAACCATATACTTAGAAACCGAAATAAAAGCACCATCACACCAAGTATTTGACTTGTCAAGAAGTATTGATTTTCATATAATATCTGCTAAAAAAACAAAAGAAAAAGTAATTGCAGGACGAACTTCTGGGTTAATAGGACTGAAAGAAACGGTTACTTGGAAAGGAAAACATTTCGGAGTATATCTCACTCATAAAAGTCTGATTACTGCTTTTGAATATCCAAATAATTTTACAGACGAGATGGTAAAAGGATATTTTGTATATTTTAAACATCAACATCATTTTTACAAAATTAAATCAGGTACCAAAATGGTAGATAAATTACAATACAAAATACCTTTAGGTTTTTTAGG
This sequence comes from Aquimarina muelleri DSM 19832, assembly GCF_000430665.1. Lineage (GTDB taxonomy): Bacteria > Bacteroidota > Bacteroidia > Flavobacteriales > Flavobacteriaceae > Aquimarina > Aquimarina muelleri. The sequence continues at coordinate 72,390 of NZ_AUML01000010.1, forward strand.
TAAACTACTGGATGTATTCTTTTTAAAAAAGTATCTTACCAAATTTCTTGTTTCTCGTAATCATGCTATACAATTACATCTAGAAAACATAACAAAACAATAATTAAAAAATGAAGTTAATAGATATTACTAATATCTCTATAAGTCATTCTTTATTAAAAGCTTCTTTAAGATTCGACTTTTTATTCTACTTTTGAAAAACCTAACAACAGAAAAGAACCATGTCGACAAACACCATAAACCCCAATACATGGGTAGATAAATACAGTGATTACTTATTTAACTATACCGTCGTAAGAGTTGATGATAAGGAAATTGCACAAGATCTAGTGCAAGAAACGTTCTTTGCAGGACTTAAATCCATGAAAAACTTTAAAGGGGAAGCAAGTGAACGTACTTGGCTAATTTCTATTTTAAAAAGAAAAATTATTGATCATTACCGTAAGATCAATAGTAATAAAGGAAAAGCAGAAATAAGAATAAATTACACCTCCGACTCCGAAACTGAAGGAGATTGGCTAGAAGAAAGAGTAGCAGACCCTTTTGATGGAAATGCAGATAGCAAAATTGAAAATAATGAATTAGGGTTAGCTATACATGATTGCATGGGGAAATTACCTCAAAAACAAGCCCAGGTTTTTAAAATGAAAACAATACAAGGTTTCGAGACCGAAGCAATCTGTAATGAATTTGATATTACCGCGTCTAACTTATGGGTTATTATTCATAGAGCTCGTACAGCAATGGCCGAGTGTTTAGAAAAAAATTGGTTTTAGAAAAAATAATGAATAAGAAAAAAAGATTTTTTGTAAGCTGTGCTGATGCTAATCACTTTTGTGATAAGAATCAATATAAAGAAGCTACATTTTGGGAAAAAGTAAAGCTAAATATACATCTTATATATTGTAGTGTATGTAGAAAATATTCTACAAAGAATAGCAAATTAACTAAGCTAGTTAAAAACCCAAAAGTTAGCACTATTACCCCTTCTGATAAAGAAGTTATGAGAGAAAAATTAAAGCAAAAAATGTCTGAAAAATAGCACTACTTCTATAAATAAACATACCATCTCTCAGAGTAGAAAAGGTCATTTCATAGAATCATTTGATGAAATTAACCAATAAGTCATTCTTATTAATGAAAAGCTAAAGTATATCTGCGATAAAACAGCCAACACAGAGAAGTTTTTATTTTACTATAAAATTACTCCAATCCTATTTTAAAAAAACACTAGACAAACCAAAATCTTTAAGAATTATAATATCAAAAATAACTTATCTTTCTATAAAAAAGCTAACAAAACAACAAATACAGAAAAAGTTAATTAAATAATTCTTGTAAAACAACCACTATAATTAACCACATTATAGGTATACTCTCTACCCAAAACGAGCAATAGTATTCAGATTGTTTTTTTTCTGTACCCCATAAAAAAAATAAACTAATCGTAGTTATAAGTATAGTACTTAAAATTTCTATAGAAGATAGCATGTCATTTTTTAATGCTGTAAGTAATAAAAAAACAACTAATAAAATACTACCAAAAACTTTGGTTCTAGTCACTCCAATTTTTTGAGGAATCGTTTCTAAAGTAGCATCATCATATTGAAGGTCTCTTACTTCAAAAGGCAGCATCATAACCACTATAAACAAAAAACGTTGAATCATTTCAATTAAAAAATCGAAGTTTAAATTTCCTTTAGCATGAACCAACGGAACTAATACCGTTATTCCTACCCAAACCACACCAATAATAAAAATTTTTATTCCAGTAAGACTTCTTAGATTTTTTTTATTAGGAAAAACAGGTATAACATACAATATTGTTAGTACATTAAAAGGGATCATATAAATCAGTGCCTCTACTGAAATCTCTTTGGCAAAATAAATAAATAATATACAACTTAAAATAGTTAAAACGCGAATTCCTTTCATAGACTTCGTTAATCTTCTATGATAAAGTTTAGATACTTTAGAGTATTTCACAAAATTATAAGCAGTAATCGCACCTAAAAAACTAAATAAAAGAAAATAATGTTGACCAGAAATCCCAAATTTAATAAATGTAACTTGTACCAAAGCACACATAGCTAATGCAACATGTATACTTCCATTTATATAAAATCTGAATATACTTTTAAGGGTTTCCAAATTAAAAAATTAAAAGGGTGTGTTAACAAAACCCGAATTTGGTTAAAAACTAGACATATCTAGGTTAATTAATTGTGAAAGTTTAACAATTTAATATGTATTTTTGGCATCTCAATTTCAACTGTTTTTTTCGCTATGAAAACTGATTCTTTCAAATTGCGTCATATAGGTCCATCAACAAAGGATCTTTGTGATATGCTAAATACAATTAAAGTAAACTCCATAGAACAATTAATCAATGAGACTGTTCCTGATGATATTCTTTTAAAAAAACCGCTTAATCTTGATTTTGCAATGAGTGAACAAGAATACTCATCACATATGCAAAAGCTTTCTTCTAAAAATAACGTTTACAAAACCTATATTGGTTTAGGATATCACGAAGCTTGTTTACCAGCAGTTATTCAACGTAATATTTTAGAAAATCCAGGATGGTATACCGCATACACCCCTTACCAAGCAGAAATCGCACAAGGTAGATTAGAAGCTTTATTAAACTATCAAACCATGATTTGTGATCTTACAGGCATGGAGTTAGCAAATGCTTCTTTATTAGATGAAAGCACAGCTGCTTCTGAAGCTATGACTATGTTATTTGCTATACGTTCTAGAGATCAGAAAAAAAATAATACTAACAAATTTTTCGTTTCTGAAGAAATATTACCTCAAACCCTCTCCCTGCTAAAGACCAGAGCTATTCCACTCGATATAGAATTAGTTGTAGGAGATCATCAACATTTTGATTTTTCTAAAGAATTTTATGGTGCAATTTTACAATATCCTGGTATATCGGGACAAGTATATGATTATGCTGATTTTGTAAAAAAAGCACATCAAGCAGAAATCAAAGTAGCCGTAGCAGCAGATATCTTAAGTTTAGTCTCTCTTAAGTCTCCAGGAAGCTTTGATGCAGATGTTGTCGTAGGAACAACGCAGCGCTTTGGTATCCCTTTAGGGTACGGAGGTCCACATGCTGCATTTTTTGCTACGAGAGAAGAGTATAAAAGAAATATTCCAGGTAGAATTATCGGAGTTACTCAAGATCTAAATGGAAATCGTGCTTTAAGAATGGCACTACAAACCAGAGAACAACACATTAAAAGAGATAAGGCAACCTCTAATATATGTACAGCACAAGTTCTTTTAGCTGTTATGGCAGGAATGTATAGCGTTTATCATGGGCCAAAAGGTTTAACTTATATAGCATCAAAAGTAAATTCTTATACAGTTACCTTAAGTGATGCTTTAATCGATTTAGGTTTTGAACAACTTAATGCTACATACTTTGATACTATCCGTATTAAAGCGGATGCTAATAAAATAAAAGAAATAGCTGAAAAACATGAAGTAAACTTCTATTATCCAAATCCGAAAACGATTTCGATATCCTTAAACGAAGCTACTACTGTAGAAGATCTTAATACTATTATTACCATTTTTGCTGAAGCAACACAAAAAAAGGTCCCCTTTATTAAAGAGATTACTACAACAAGTAGCATTACAGAAAACTTAAAACGCAAAACAGAGTTTTTAACAAACGAAGTATTTAACACGTATCATTCTGAAACAGAGTTGATGCGGTATATCAAAAAATTAGAACGTAAGGATCTGTCTCTAAATCATTCTATGATTCCTTTAGGGTCTTGTACAATGAAATTAAATGCAGCTTCAGAAATGCTACCACTTAGCGATCCACAATGGGGTAACATTCATCCTTTTGTTCCAATAGCCCAAGCAGAAGGATATCAAAAAGTTCTAAAAAAACTAGAAGATCAACTTACTGAGATCACAGGATTTGCAGGTACTTCTTTACAACCAAATTCTGGTGCACAAGGAGAGTTTGCTGGATTAATGGTAATTCGAGCATATCATGAATCTAGAGGAGATCATCATCGTAATATATGCTTAATTCCTTCCTCTGCACATGGTACTAACCCAGCATCAGCGATTATGGCTGGAATGAAAGTCGTTGTTACCAAAGCTACTGAAGAAGGTAATATTGATGTAGAAGATCTTAGAGAAAAAGCTCTAAAACATAAAGATAACCTTGCTGCCTTAATGGTTACATATCCATCAACACATGGTGTATATGAATCTGCTATTAAAGAAATTACTAAAATTATTCATGATAATGGAGGACAAGTTTATATGGATGGTGCTAATATGAATGCTCAGGTTGGTTTAACAAATCCTGGAGTAATAGGTGCCGATGTATGTCATCTTAACTTGCATAAAACTTTTGCTATACCACATGGTGGTGGTGGTCCTGGAGTTGGCCCTATTTGCGTAGCAAAACAATTAGTTCCTTTTTTACCAGGAAACCCAATTATTACTACTGGAGGTAATCAAGCAATAACTGCTATTTCTGCAGCACCTTGGGGATCTGCCCTAGCATGCCTAATATCTTATGGATATATTACTATGCTTGGCACTAATGGATTAAAAGAAGCTACACAATATGCGATTTTAAATGCCAACTATATTAAAGAGCGTTTAAATGGTCACTATAATGTATTATATGAAGGAGAAAGAGGGAGAGCGGCCCACGAGATGATAATTGACTGTAGACCGTTTAAATCTAACGGTATAGAAGTTACCGATATTGCCAAAAGACTAATGGATTATGGCTTTCATGCTCCAACAGTTTCTTTTCCTGTGGCAGGAACTATTATGATAGAACCTACAGAGAGTGAAAGCAAAGCTGAATTAGACCGTTTCTGCGATGCATTAATCTCTATTCGTCAAGAAATAGCTGATGCCAACGCAGACAATCCAAATAATGTAATGAAAAATGCACCTCATACTCTGGCTATGCTGACTAATGACAATTGGGATTTTCCATACTCCAGAGAACAGGCAGCATACCCATTATCTTATATAGCTGACAATAAATTTTGGCCTTCAGTAAGACGTGTAGATGATGCGTACGGAGATAGAAATTTAATATGTACCTGTGCTCCTATAGAGGAGTACATGGAAAATAACGCATAGTGTACAAGATTAGAATTACAGAGAGGCAGCTATAAAGTTGCCTCTTTTTGGTTAGCTTTAAAAAGTCATGAAAGATATCACATCAAGAGAAGACATAGAATTTTTAATGCAAGCTTTTTATAAAGATGCATTTATTAATCCTGAAATTGGAATATTTTTTACTAAAATTGCCAAAATTAATCTCGAAGAACATATACCTGCAATTACAGACTTTTGGGAACAACAGCTGTTTAGAAAGGGTGGTTATAAAAAAAATGTGATCCAAATTCATAAAAATTTAAATCACAAAAAAGAAATGCATAAAATTCATTTTGACACTTGGTTATCGCTATTTCAAAATACCGTTGACACAAATTTTAAAGGAGAAAAAGCAGAACTTATTAAAACCAGAGCTTTATCTATTGCTACAGTGATGCAATTAAAAATAAAGTAATCTTTATATCGTTTTTAATCAAATTAATATCATAAAAAGTAGTTGGGTATTGTAAAAATTATTATGCGTGCATAATAACTAATTAATAAAAGTTTATCTTACCTTGCTAAATTAAATAATTGGGAACAAATGAGTATCAAAATAACTGGTATAGGGAGCTATATTCCTGAAAAAACAGAAAAAAATAAGGATTTTATAAACCACAATTTCTTTACTGAGGATGGAATAAAAATCAATGGGGATACTAGTATTATAATTGATAAATTTAAAAAAATTACTGGCATTGAAGAACGTAGATATGCTTCCGACAAACACAATACTTCGGATTTAGCATTTTTATCCGCAGAAAAAGCAATTTTAAACTCAAAAATAGATCCCGAAACATTAGATTACATTATTGTTGCACATAATTTTGGAGATGTAGATAAAGGTACTTCTCAAGGAGACACAGTACCTAGTATTGCAGCAAGAGTAAAACATAAATTAAAAATAAAAAACCCATACTGTGTGGCCTATGATGTTCTTTTTGGATGCCCTGGCTGGATAGAAGGTGTTATACAAGCACAGTCCTTTATTAAAAGTAATATGGCACAAAAATGCCTTATTATTGGTGCAGAAACCTTATCTCGTGTGATAGATAAACATGATCGTGATTCTATGATCTATTCTGATGGATCAGGTGCAGTAATTCTGGAAAAAACAGAAAAAACAGGGGGAATTATATCGTTCGTAAGCGCATCTTATACTTTAGAAGAAAATAATTTTTTATTCTTTGGAAAAACTAATAGCTCTATTTCTCAAGACTCTAATAAGTATATTAAAATGTATGGGCGAAAAATATATGAATTTGCATTAAATAAAGTCCCTAATGCAATGAAAGCTTGTTTGGATAAAACCGATTTTCATATTTCTGACATAAAAAAAATCCTTATCCATCAAGCAAATGAAAAAATGGACGAAGCGATTGTAAAAAGATTCTACGAGCTTTTTGATCAAAGCACTCCTTATGGAATCATGCCCATGAGTATTAAAAACCTAGGAAATAGTAGTGTAGCTACCATACCTACATTATTAGATCTCATCCTAAAAGGTGAAATAAAAGATCAATCTATCAATGAAGGAGATCTTTTGCTCTTTGCCAGTGTAGGTGCAGGCATGAATATCAATGCTTTACTCTATCAATTTTAATTCTATTGCAAAATTCTATTAAGTACAGTTTTAACAATCACCTTTATTTAAACACCTATAGGAACAAATTATATACACTTGTATTTTTTTAAAGAAGGTAAAACACAAAAATATTATTTATAAAAAGTCTGTTGAATTAAAAACCAAACTTTTATAAATAACTCGAAGCCCCTTGTCTTAAAAAAGAAATTTTATATTTGTAAATAATCAAATAAATTCAAACCCACTATTCTTTATGAAAATTACTACTCAATTAATTTCAATTTTTATGCTATTCATCTGTATTAGCATATCCACTCAAGCCCAAAATTTTCTACCTGGATTTAATGGTTTTTCTAAAAAGAAAACATCTTATCTTCATATGGATAATGAGGAAATAGTTAAAGGAAATCTAAAAAAATTAAAATATGAAAAAGGACTTATTGAAGAGGTTAAAATAAAAGATCTTAATGACAAAAAAGTTAAAATAAAACCTAATAACATTGCATTTATGTACCTACCTCCTAGTGGTTTGGCAAAGCTAGCTAACTTTAATGATTTTATAACTGATGCTGATCAATGGAACAACGATGATCTTGATCAAAATCTATTTAAAAGCGGGTATGCTTATTTTGAAAAATCGGACGTTCGCGTAAAGAAAAAAACAAAAGCGCTAATGGTACAACTTGTTAACCCTTCTTTTTGCGAAAAAATTAAAGTTTTTCAAGATCCTTATGCTAAAAAAACTGCTAGTATAGGTATTGGTCCATTAAAAGCTGGTGGGATTTCAAAATCTTATTATGTTAAAAAAGGTACAGAAGTAGCTATTCGACTTAAGAAAAAGAATTATGAAGAAGAATTTAAAATGTTTTTTGGTGACTGCCCTACTTTAATCGAAAAATATGGAGCTAAGCCAAAATGGTCAGAATTTGCTAAGCATATTTATGAATATACCAAAGAATGTAAATAATACATATCTTCACTTTACTAAAAAAGGGATACTTAATTGCATCCCTTTTTTATTTGAAAAAATAATATAATCTTTACTTCTTGTAATACACTTTAATATCATTTATCTTTTTAATTAACTATATATATAAAATATAAAGAACATGTACGAAGGGACTTTTCCTCATAAAAGATATCAAAAAACATTAGAGTTCCTAAGAAAAAACTTTCCTGCCCCCGCCTCTGTTTTAGATTTAGGAGTAAGAAATCCATTTACAGAATTTATGGAAAAAGAAGGATATAGTGTTCACAACACCTCTGGTGAGGATCTAGATATCAACACAGAAGCCGTAAAAACAAGTGATGCAGATATTGTTACAGCTTTTGAAATTTTTGAACATTTAATCGCTCCTTTTAATGTTATAAAAGATATTAAAGCTAACAAATTGGTAGCTTCTATACCTCTAAAATTATGGTTCTCTCCTGCTTATCGTAGTAAAACAGATATGTGGGATAGGCACTTTCATGAATTTGAAGATTGGCAATTTGACTGGTTATTAGAAAAAGCTGGATGGAAAATTATAGCTAGAGAAAAATGGACACACCCAATCAAAAAAATTGGTTTTCGTCCTTTATTAAGATTTTTTACTCCCAGATACTATATTATCTATGCAGAAAGAGTTAAGACTTCCTAATATATTGTTTTTGCTTTTGTATTAAAAAAACATAAAAACGTATACTATTCTTGAAAACATATATTGTTATACCTACCCATAATGAAGAACGTTTTATAGCTAAAACGCTAAACTCTTTGGTATTGCAGACTTTAATACCAAAAAAAATAGTAGTAGTTAATGACAACTCTACAGATAACACCTGTAGTATTGTAAATGATTTTATCCATCAATACAATTTTATTAGTTTAGTTCACACCAATGCCTCTACAGATCATATGCCTGGCAGCAAAGTTGTTCGTGCATTTTACAAAGGTTACTCTACCCTAGATACAGATTATGACATTATTTGCAAATTTGATGCAGATCTTATCTTTCCCACAGATTATTTAGAAAAAATAACAAACTCATTTAAGCAAGATAGTAGTATCGGAATGGTAGGTGGATTTTGTTATATTAAGAAAAATCAAAATTGGGTATTAGAAAATTTAACTAATAAAGATCATATTCGTGGTGCCTTAAAAGCATATCGAAAAGCTTGTTTTAAAGATATAAATGGTCTTAAATCAGCAATGGGTTGGGATACGATTGATGAACTATTGGCTCAATATCATAACTGGAAGATTAGAACTGAAAACGAACTACATGTAAAACACTTAAAACCTACAGGAAATTCTTACACTCCAAAAGCAAGGTATAAACAAGGAGAGGCTTTTTACAGTATGCGATATGGCTTTTGGATCACTCTTATTGCGTCTACAAAATTAGCTTTACTTAAAAAACAGCCCAGTTTGGCTATAGATTATTTAATAGGTTATTTTAAAGCAAAAAGAAAAAAACATACCTTTTTGGTTTCTGAAATTGAAGGAAAGTTTATTCGCAATCTTAGATGGAAAAAAATGAAACAGAAAATATTATAGTAACAATTTATTTATAAAAAACACCAACCTAAATCAAAACATAAATTTATAAATATCAAATTATTTATCTTATTGTTTGGCCTCATATTGCTTCTTGTAACAAACATAATAAGAACAATAATGTAGATTATGTTTTATTTTTTAGGTAAGATTAGTAATAATACAGAGAATAAAATTAACGTATAGGGTAATAGTAATAACTTCAATAAAATCATTTCAATTAATACCGATGAGGTATTTTATGATACTTTAAAAATTGAACACAGTGGCTGATGTAGTTTTATAATTGATTGAGCAAATCAGGTACCACAGGTGGTAATCAAATAATTAGTAGTTCAGTTGTTTTATAGAACAAAGCTTAAAGAATTAGATATCTAACTCAAAAAAAAAGTTGAACAATATTAAAAACAGACAGGTCGGTCTGTTTTTAATATTGTTTTTATATATTTACAGTATGAAACACTCTTTAGTTCGACAAAATATCATTGAGACTGCTTCTGATCTTTTTTACCGTAAAGGATATAATCTTACTGGAATAAATGAGATTATAAAAGAAACAGGTATTGCAAAAGCTACTTTATACAACCATTTTTCTTCTAAAGAAGAAATTTGTTTAGCCTACTTAACTCATAGAAATGATACCTTCATAAAAGACATAAAAATATTTGTTTATAATGCCCCTAAAGGAAAAGATCAACTATATGCTTTGTTTCATTTTCTTATAGTTTTTTTTAATAAAAAGGATTTTAACGGCTGTTGGTGTTTAAATACTATTGCTGAAATACCAAGTGAAAATCAAAAAATAAGAAAGAAAATTCAAGACCAAAAAGAAGCTTTTATTTCATTTATTAAAAAGTTATTAGAAGATAATTATAACCAAAATGAAGATTCAAAAAATGAAGAACTCGCAAGAAAAATTTATTTGATTTATGAAAGTTCGATCGCAGAAAGCAAATTACATCAAAAAATCTGGCCTATTCAATCTGGATTATCTTTATGTAAAAACATATTAAATTAAAAAAATTTAATTAAAAAAAGACAGACTTGTCTGTTCATATTAATAACTTAAACATTATAAAAAAAATGACATCATTTAAAAACAAGACAGCCTTGGTTGTTGGAGGAACAAGCGGAATTGGTAAAGCAACGGTAAACACTTTAATTGAAGGAGGAGCTACGGTACATGTGATAGGCAGAAACACATCTAAAATACAAGATGCGAATAACGTAATTAAACATCAGCTTGATATTACCAACACTTCTAGTGTAGATGAATTAATAAGTACTATTTCTAAATTAGATCGCTTAGATTATTTAGTGAATGCATCCGGCATTTTTGGCCCTAAATCATTTTTAGAGCATACTCTAAAAGATTATGATTCGTATCAAGACCTCAACAGGGGATTCTTTTTTATTACACAAGCAGCTGCAAAAAAAATGAAAGAGAACAATAGTGGATCTATTGTTAACGTAGGTTCAATGTGGGCTAAACAAGCTGTAAAAGCGACACCTTCTTCTGCTTACTCTATGCAAAAAGCAGGTTTACACTCTCTTACACAACACCTAGCAATGGAACTTGCCGATTATGGTATTAGAGTAAATGCTGTATCTCCTGCTGTGGTAGAAACGCCTGTATATGACAGTGTATTTGGTGGATCTGATGAAGCAAAAAAAGCTTTAGTTGGATTTAATAACTTTCATCCCATAGGAAGAAATGGCACCTCTCAAGATATAGCAAACAGTATTACTTTTCTTTTATCCGATCAAGCTTCTTGGGTTACAGGAGCTATCTGGGATATTGATGGAGGAGTAATCGCAGGGAGAAATTAAATTAAAAAATAACCTCGGAGCAAATTAACGAAGTATGCTTCCGAAAATATATTTTGTTTTCGAGGTAAGCCTCGGAGAATTAAACTACACAATATAGATTAAATTAATAAAAAAAAGAATAGTTATGTACGACATGAAGAACCTAAAACAATTAGACTCATTAAGTAAGAATGCTTCTGAAGCAATGAAAGCATTTCAAAAATTTGATAATATTGCATTACAAGAAGGAGCAATACCAATAAAGTATAAAGAGTTAATGGCAGTTGCTGTAGCTTTAACTACACAATGTCCATATTGCTTAGAAATACACAAAACAAAAGCCATAAATGCTGGTGCAACTCAAGAAGAACTTGCTGAAACTACATTTATAGCAGCTGTATTGCGTGCTGGTGCGGCTGTAGTTCATGGAGCTCACCTTATGGAAAAATAATATAAATTCTTAAAAAAAGTAAAGAGTAAAGCTTCAAAAAAACAAGCTTTACTCTTTATATTTAATACCTTCTAAAAAGAGAAACATGAATTATTATTCTAAAACAAAAGATAACACATCACCTGTAGTTCCATTAGGAAAAGAAATCCCTAACATAGCTGATACAGTAGGTGCTATATCTGGTATATATGTTTTCTGAGTAGTACTACCCTTTTTTATACCATGACCAAAAAACAATAATGGAGCATGGGTATCATAAGGTAATCCACTACCATGAGTAGAACCAGTTTTAGAATAAGAGATAGTAGCAGGATCTAAAACAACAACAACATCGCCACTTCTTTTTTGGTTATATCCTTTTTGTATTAACGCAGCAATTCCCGAAGAATATTCTGTATTTTCTAGTTGATTTCTTGTAAATACTTTATCGACTTGATCTTCTTGTAATACAAAATGTGCTATTGCTTTTTGTAAATCTTCAGGCATTATCTTATTTTTTCTTAATATCTCATAATTAAAAAATATCTGATTATTAGATATATTTTCAATAAATCCTTCTGCTCTAAACTCTTCCTTTACAAACATTTTTATCTTTTTTACAAAAGTGTCTGTATCAAAGTATCCTGCCGGAATCTTAACAGATTGCAAATAAGAGGGTACATGAACTGCACCATGATCTGCAGTTAAAAAAACAGTATATTTTCCTTTTCCAACTTTAGCATCCAAAACATTAAAAAACCGCTCTAGATCTTTATCCAATCGCAAATAAGTATCTTGAATTTCTTTAGAATTTACTCCGAAATTATGCCCAACGTAATCTGTGCTCGAATAACTTACAGTAAGAAAATCGGTAATCTCATCTGCCCCTAATTGTTCTCCTGCAATTGCTGCTATTGCAAAATCAGTAGTTAAACTGTTTCCAAAAGGAGAAGATTTGATAATATCAAACCCAGAATTCTGATCTTTTAGTTTTGCCAAATCATAAGGAAATGTTGCTACTTCTTTTCCTTTAAAACCTCCTTCAAATTTATTTTGATCTACACCACTTTCTGTATATGTTTTTATATCATACAAAGTATTCCATACTTTTAAATAAGACTCTGCTTTATCTGAATCATTAAATTGTTTAACCCAATCTGGTAATTCATTACGATAATAGGTGCTTGTTATCCAATTACCTTCATCTTTACCTCTAAACCAATATGCCCCATTAGCAGAATGACCTGCAGGTAAAATAGCACCTCTATCCTTTATCGCTACACCAATTGTTTTTCCTTTTAACTGTGTATGTAGTCTATTTTGATCTGCTACAGTAGTAGTTTTCATTCGATGTGGAGACATTCTCTCTAGCTTGCTATCTGATCCAACTGCACTAACTGTAGAATCACCTGCACAGTACACCTTTTCTTTTCCAAATTTATCGTACCAATTGTTTGAAATTATACCGTGATTTTGCGGTGTAGTCCCAGTATATACCGAAGCATGTCCTGGACCAGTATATGTTGGCACATAATTAAAATGGTTGTTTTTACAATTAAATCCCTCATTGATCATGCGCTTAAAACCTCCATTTCCAAATCTATCATAAAAGCGAGTTACATAATCGTATCGCATTTGATCTACTACTATACCTATTACTAACTTTGGAGAACTTTTTATTATAGGTTTTTCCTGAGATTTACTTGGTATGTAACATAATACAAATAATAGAATCAGATATATTTTTTTCACCATTACTTTTTTGTTTTAGACTGTAAAAATACTATTTGTGCAAATGTAAAACTTTAATAGAAGGTTAAATGCTATGGATTTTTTTTTTTCTATTTTAGCCTTTCTAATTAATATACATGTTTTATCTAGACGATATTGGTCGGTATTTTTTAATGTTAAAAGGGGTTTTTAGTAGAATGACTAAGCGCTCTGTACTACGTAATCTTATTTTTAAAGAAATCGATGATTTGATAATAGGTTCTTTAGGAATAACAATTTTTCTTGCGTTTTTTATTGGAGCAGTAGTTGCTATACAAACGGCACTTAATCTTACCAGCCCTTTAATTCCTAAAAAACTTATTGCTTTTGCTTCAAGACAATCTGTTATACTTGAGTTTGCTCCTACTTTTATCTCCGTAATTATGGCTGGTAAAGTTGGTTCTTTTATTACCTCAAGTATCGGAACCATGAGAGTCACCGAACAAATTGATGCATTAGAAGTAATGGGAATAAACTCTCTTAATTATTTAGTTTTCCCTAAAATCATAGCAATGCTTATGTATCCTTTTGTGATTGCTATCGCCATGTTTATGGGTATATTTGGTGCATATGTTGCTGGAGTATATGGCGGATTTGTTTCGACTAATGACTTTTTAACCGGTCTACGAGAAGAATTTATCCCTTATCATCTTGTATATGCTTTTATAAAGACTTTTTTATACTCTTTTTTATTAGCTACTATACCATCTTTTCACGGATATTACATGAAAGGAGGGGCGTTAGAAGTTGGTAAAGCAAGTACTTCTGCCTTTGTTTGGACTACAGTAGTTATTATTATATCTAATTATATTCTCACCCAATTACTATTAAGCTAATGATAGAAGTTACTAATCTGCACAAGAGTTTTAATGGCGAAGAAATTTTAAAAGGAATTACAACTACTTTTGATCGCGGCAAGACTAATCTTATTATTGGTACTAGTGGAAGCGGAAAAACTGTTTTCTTAAAATGCCTGTTAGGTCTTTTTACTCCAGAACAGGGTGAGATTTGCTACGATGGTAATAAATACTCAGAACTTGATGAAGAAGAACAAAGAAATCTTAGAGAAAAGATGGGAATGGTTTTTCAAGGCAGTGCCTTATTTGACTCTATGACGGTAGAAGAAAATATAATGTTTCCTCTTATGATGTTTACCAAACAGAAGAAAGAAGAGATGTTAGAAAGAGTACATGAGGCTATAACCAGAGTAAATCTAGAAAACGCAAATAACAAGCTACCATCTGAAATTAGTGGAGGTATGCAAAAACGAGTAGCTATTGCACGGGCTATTGTGACTCGTCCAAAATATCTTTTCTGTGATGAACCAAACTCTGGATTAGACCCAAGGACTGCTATTGTTATAGATAATCTTATTAAGGAAATCACTGAAGAATACGACATCACTACTGTTATTAATACACATGATATGAACTCGGTAATGGAAATAGGTGAAAAAATAATTTTCCTGAAAAATGGTCATTTGGAATGGGAAGGGGACAAAAGCCAAATCTTTAAAACGGATAACAAAGCGGTTACTGATTTTGTATATTCTTCGAACTTGTTTAAAAAAGTTAGAGATGCTCAGTTAAAAGGTTTATAAGCTTATTAGAGTTATTTTGATTTAGATACATATAATCTTATATTCAAGACAATATACACTGTTCTTCATAATTCGCTTGTCATTTTACCTAAATTTATTTTTTCAGCTTTTATAAATTGTATTTCTCTTATATACTCCATACTCCCCCACAAATAGGTATTTCCTTTTAGTCCATTTGTAGCCTTCATCCTTCTGTTTAACCTATTTATCTCTTTGTCAGTCGCTTTTTTTCTTTCTCCAAGTTTACCATATAATTTAATAGCTGGATACTTACTAAACTTTTCTTTAAACAAAGATTTTATCCAAAAAAGAGTACCACTATTTACTCCTAAAACACAAATATTCTTATTTATCCTAGCGTGTTCAGGTAATTTTGAAGGAAACTTTTCGAAATAAAAACCTGTTTGATCATTATTCAAAAACAAAGATCCTATTGGTGTTACTGTAGGATTATTATTTACATCTACAGAAGCTATTGAAACATGAAAATTAGACTTAAAACTCCTATTAAAATGTTGCCGTATTTTATTCCAATTAGCATGTAAATCCATAGTGAATTTTAGCTTCTTATATAATATAACACTACTCTACATACAGTGTATCTGTTTTCATTTCTTTAGTGATCCATTCTCTTAGAGAATTTGTTCGTATTTTATTTAAGCTATCAGATACTTGAAATTTCCATTTTGGAAAAATAACTTTTATGGTATCTACTTTTAAGAAATTTGATTTTTGCACTTCGCCATATCCTAACTCTGCAAGATCTGGAAATCGTATTTTTGCATCTTTAGCTATGCTAGCATAAGCTATATTTAACGAAGTTACTTTATTAGCCTCATTAAGTTGTGCTTCTAAATCTGCTATCTTTATTTTTAGATCTTCGATATCATCTAGCAACTTATCATTCTCTTTTTCTACCCGATTTAATTGCTCTATCGATCTATCATACGCTTTAGATATTTGATCTATACCTCTGGACTTATTACCATTTATAACCAGAGTAAAATCACTAATACTTGGATATTCTTTAATTTCATTTTGCAAATCACTTACCGTTGCTTCATTGATCTCTCCATCAAAAAATAATTTTATAGATTTATTGTTATAATCATAAAAATCTTTTCGCATATACAGATTCTCATTTGCATCAATTTCATTTGCTTTAAATGCTTTATAATCTCGTTCTGCATTACTCTCATTAAGTGTTACATAAAAAGTATAACTTGCAGGTATCATCACCATTATTGCTAATAAAGAAGCAAGTTGTGCGGTACGTTTTCTCTTTGCTGAATTAGCATATCGCAACATCGGAAAACGTAATAGTTTAGAAACTATAAATGTAGATAATGCAATAAATGTTGCGTTAATAGAAAATAAATATAAAGCCCCTATTGCATATTCCAACTCCCACTCTGCAATACCATATCCTACTGTACATAACGGAGGCATTAACGCTGTAGCAATAGCTACTCCTGCTATAGCATTAGGCATGGTTCCTTTTTTAGATTTAGCTACGATTAATGCCAAGCCCCCAAAAACAGCTACTAATACATCTAAAATAGTAGGTGCTGTTCTAGCCTCAAGCTCTGGAGTTAATTCTGTTAAAGGAGAAACCCAAAAGTATAATGTTGCAGTAAGAACACTTAAACCTACCATTACTCCCAGGTTAACCAAAGATCTTCTTAAGGTGTCGATATCATTAATTGCAATAGATAATCCAACGCCTACAATCGGCCCCATTAATGGAGAAATTAGCATGGCTCCTATTACTACGGCGGTAGAACTAACATTAAGTCCAATAGATGCTACAAATACCGAAAAAATAAGAATCCAAGCATTATGCCCTTTAAATGGAATATCATTTTTAACATCTTCGATAGTTTGATCTTTATCGGTTTGGGATCGTATATCCAGTAACTCTCTAAGAAAAGTACTTACACTTTCGATAAGACCTCTGGCATCTCTTTTTACCGATTCTGCCATCTCTTCCTGATTAGTCCCTGATTGTTGGTTTACATCATCTTTCATGTTATTCTATGTGTATTCTTCTCCGTATGTTTCTTTTACTTTTTTTAATACTTCCTTTATATTTTGTTCTTTACTTTTTGGGTAAATCAAAAGCACTTCATCTTTATCTACAATTATATAATCTTGTAATCCATCAATCACAACAATTTTATCTTTTGTTGTTCTTATCATATTACCAGATGCGTTGTGAGGTAAAACTCTGGCATTAACCACTGCGTTATTTGCTTCTGTTTTTTCTAATTTATCATATAAAGATCCCCAGGTTCCTAAGTCATTCCAATCAAAGGTTGCTGGTAGAACATACACATTTTCTGCTTTTTCTAAAATTGCATAATCTATAGATACGTTTTCTGCAAGTGGATAATTTTCTTGTATAAAACCGTTCTCTTCCTCTGTATTATAAGTATTTATTCCTTTTTTAAATAATGCAGTCATTTCTTCTTGAAATTTTTCAAAAGCCATTACTATACTTTTAACACTCCATATAAAAATTCCGGCATTCCAAAGATAATTTCCTTTGGATATAAACTCTTTTGCTGTTTCGTAGTTTGGTTTCTCTGTAAACTGAGCTACTTTTTTTATGGCAACTTCATTTTCTGTATCGTATTGGATATAACCATACCCAGTATTAGGGAAAGTAGGTTTAATACCTAAAGTCATTAGTCTATCTTTTTTAGAACATTCAATAAAACTTTGTTCTAAATTTTTTATAAACGCATCTTCATCTTCGATCCAGTGATCACTTGGTGCTACAACCATTAAAGCATCGGGGTTTTCTTTTTGAATTTTTAACCCTGCATACAAAATACATGGTGCGGTATTACGCATAGCTGGCTCTGTAACCACTTGTTGTTGATTAACCTCTGGTAACTGCTCTAATACCAGGTCATTATAACGCTCATTGGTAAGAATAAATATATTTTCTTTTGGTATAATTTTAGCTAAACGAAAAAATGTACGTTGGATCAGGGTTTCTCCTGTTCCTAACATATCGTGAAACTGTTTCGGAAACTCTGTAGTGCTCACAGGCCAAAATCTTGACCCTACTCCACCAGCCATCAAAATAGCATAATAATCTTTGTTCATAATCAATTTAATAGTTCGACTTCTGCATTTGGGTTAAATAGGTAAACCTTTCCTGTGTTAACTTCTACACATTCATATCGCTTTACTTTCTTATTACCTTTTTTGAAGATTCTTCCGTTATATAACCTAAAAACACTTCCTAGGGGTAATTCAAATATATAATTTTTATCGTTAACCGGGTCATATTGTTTTAAGGCTAGTGCTAGTTTTTCATCCGTATCACTACTTGCTCTGGGGTTTTTAAAATGACGTGCTATAATTGGTAATAACCTAGATGGAAAAACTTCTGGATGAATATATGGCAACATCAATTGTTGAAAAGTTGTTTTCCATTCTACACCATGAGGTTTTATATAACGTCCATATTTTTCAAAAGCGACCAAATGAGCTATTTCGTGAATCAGAGTAATTAAAAACCTATACTTGTTAAGAGATGCATTTACCGTAATTTGATGTCTCCCGTCTGGCATTTTGCGATAATCGCCATGACGTGTAACGCGCTCATTAACAATTTTAAGATGTACGTTCCATTTTACAATAAGATCAAACACCTGATCTATTGATCTTTCTGGAATATATTGTCCTAATATCTCTTTCAATTATTAATCTTCTTTTACTCTTGCAAAATACAAAATTAAGCGCACCATTATGGTACGCTTAATTCATTATTTTTTTTACTTTCTTCTCCATTTAAAATATATAAATCCAAAGATTCCTAAAATAAGTAATGGCCATATGTAAAATAACGACAGTGTTAAAACTTCTATAACAGACCATCCAAAAAGCAATCCTTTTTTTGCTTTATCCAAAAAACCAAGAGTATACTTCTCTGATTGTACTTTTGGAATTATAGTTTCGTATATATCTAACTGAATAGTACTATAGGTTACTTTACTACCTAAGTATTTCAATCTACCTTGTGCAGACTCTATCTCTTCCTGAAGTTTACTTAATTTTTCTTCTGCCATTAAAATATCTTCTACCGTCTTTGCCTTGGTTCTTAAAATAGTTTCATACCGTTGTTTTACTTCTAACTTTGTTTTTAATCTTGAGGTTATATCTACATATTCTTCGGTGACATCTATGGTAGATATGTTTTTAAAATCTACAAATTCTGCTGTTTTACAAATGCTATCTAAAACAATATCAAAATTGTTTTGTGGAACCCTAATTGTAAATCTATTCTCTTTACTATAATTGGTGTTTGTAAATCTCTCATCTGAGACATATCCTCTATACTTTGCTGCTATTTTTTTAGCTAACCCAGTAGCTTCTTCAACATCTAAGACCTTAATTCTACAGTTTGCTTCTTTTATAATCTTTAGCTCAAAATCAATATTCCCTTTTTCTGGTTGTATTTTATCAGCACCTAATGCTGTCTCTTCTTTAATATCTTGTTGAACCCCAGATAAACTAGATGTTTCTCCGGTCTCTTCCATCATGATATTTTCTGTATCCATGTGGTGTTTGTTCTCCATTTTAGAACAGGAACAACATAATAATATTACTCCTACAACAACTATTATTCTGTTTATTTTAACCTTCTTAATTTTCATTTTTATATTTTTATATCGTTAGATTGAAAACAAACCTAAAGACTATTGTTATTTATCTATTGTAGAATACTTGTAAAACAATTGTAAATTATTTTACAAAAAATAAACAACTCATTATCAAAATACTACCATCATAACTTCAGACGAAAAAATACTGTTTGATATTCTTAAAAAAGCTGTAGCAAAACAATTTTTACTACAGCACACTACTTCTAATGCAGATATTTCTGAGTGGAAGGGGCAAGAAATTATATTATTTAAAGAAGATTTACAAGACAAAGTAAAAGCTACTATTAGTGAAAAGTCTTTTTATCGTTATTTTAAAAATTCTTTAGAAAAACTACCTAGAATAGATATCTTAAATTTATTATCACAATATTGTGGTTATAAAAGCTGGAATGATTTTAAAAGTAATCATTCTATTTCTACTAATTCTCCTAGGAGCACTAAGATTTCTAAATGGATCTGGGTTGGATTTTTAAGTTTTGCTATAATAGTTGTTATATACCTCTTATCTCCTAAAGAGAATACGTTTAGTTTTTGTTTTATAGATCAAGACAGAAATCAGCCTGTTACCAAAACACCAATAGACATTATTATTCTAAACGATCAAGAATCTCCTTTTTATTCAAAAAGCGATAGCATGGGGTGTTTTATTTGGAAAACAAAGGATGATTATATTCATTTTATAATAGGATCTCCTTATCATAAAACAGATACTATATACAGAATGGCTTCCTTAGGGAATCAAGAAAATCTTCAAATAAAGACGGATGATTATGCCTTAATGCTTCATTATTATGCTAATGGAAAAATTGAAAATTGGAAAAACAGAAGAAAAGAATTATCTAAGATAATTGCAGATAACGCAACTATTTTTCAGGTACTACCTCACCGATTAGGAATCGAAATATATACTAAAGAGGAGTTTGTTAATAAGTTAACGACACCTACACAAAGCTTAAAAAATATCGAGATCATAGAGTCTAGAAAACTAAATGAGCAGATAGTTAAACTAAAATTCCGGATAAAATCATGAAAAAAGTTATGTATGCCATGGTTATCCTACTTTGTTTTGGATGCGCAAACAACAATTCTAAAACTATAAAAATGGAAGATTCCAGATCTTTTGAAATTACAGAAGAAGCTTCTACCTCTTATTTATCAGAGGCTGATGCATACTCTATATTAATCCAGCAAAAGCTTCAAGAATATTTAGATAAAAAAACACTACTCAAAACTAACCCTGATTTTAATACTGAAACAGAGGAATATAAATTAATTTCTATTAAAAACAATCCTAATATTAAACGTATTGAACTTATATCCCCTTTTGAAATTGTTTCTGATTCTATAAAAAAGGTTGTAACAAAAGTTGTTCTAGAACATCAAACTGACACCATTATAACCTTTATTAAAACATCTACTATAGTTATAGATAACAAAACCTACAAAACTCATAAAATAGCATTTAAAAAGACCGAGGATATAGGTAACTAATAGAACCCATTGATTAAACAAAAATCGATGGGTTCTAATTTAATATTATATTATTAAAAACATAATGAGATAAGGAGGTGTTTACCAAGCCCAAACTCTATATGATGAAGTTTTATCATTCCAAGATTTTTTCCAGAACCACCACCCAGACAGTCTATATCTTCTTAAATCTCTTGCACCAACAGAAGTTTGATAATATGGAGAATAAAAATTTAATGTTCTACCATTATAACAACTGTGTTGATACAATCTTATATATGCTCTGCGCCCCCATGGTTTTGTAACTCTAAGGGAAGACATGTGATCATTATAAATTCCTAAATTCCAATCTTTATAGTAATATTTATTAGTTCTTCTTATGCCTGTCATTTCAGTAACATAGTTAATATGATAGTAAAAATAGAAAGTTCCACTTCCATTAATAGACCCATCAACACAAGCTTCTTTTGTAACTTGTTGTTCTGATGTTTCTTTAGGGAAATCTCCTGCTAATTTTTCTACATAACCATCCACCTCATTATTGGTTTTAAAAACTTTTACATTAATAGTAGTATCTCCTTCTTTATAATCTTCAAAAAACAACCCTTGAGGAGCATCTTCTTTCCCAAAAATCCTTTCTGCTATTTGTACATCACCGTCTACTTTTAGTATTTGAGATTCTTTTGTATCTAGCACATACAAGATTTTAAATTTTTCTCCATAGTAATCATAGTTATGTGTGATTTCTACAATTTCTGTTGCCTTATTCTCAAAGTTCTTAGCTTCTTCAATACTTGATTCTTCAATATTTAATTCTTCTTTATCACAACTTGTGATCATAAAAAAAAGAACAAAAAACGATAAATAGAGTTTAAAAGTTGTTTTCATTTTGTGTGGTTTTAAGACTCCTACTCTTTTAAAGGCTTTTCAGATTACGCCTATACTGTTACTTATTTCAATATCTTATCAATAGAGTAAATAGTATATACTAAATATATCTTTTATTAACCAAACAAAAAAGGAAACCCCTGTTTTTAAGCGAATAGAAAAACTCAAAAAAATTACTCGTAAACATTACATAATCAGATTATTACAAGTAAAATAAAATTAAAATTTAATCAAAAAAAACGCTGATTATCTACTAAAATCATCATTACCTAAGGTGTTGTACTAGACACCTGAAGCACCTTACCATTATAATATTTATTCCCTGTTAAAGAAAATTCTTTGATATAATTTGCCATTTCTATAGCGTTTAACGGTGCTTGATAATCTGGAAATGCTTCTTGGAGCATTTCGGTTTGTACTGCTCCTAATGCCAAAACATTAAAAGCTATTCCACTTTCTTTATATTCTTCTGCCAACAACTCACTTAATGTAATAACTGCTCCTTTACTTGAACTATATGCTGCTAATCCAGGGAATTTCATACTACCTTGTATTCCTCCCATACTACTAATAGTAATCACATGACTACCGTGTTTCATATAAGGTAAGACCAATCGTGTGATTTCGGCTACTCCAAAAACGTTTACCTTATACACTTCTTCAAAATCTTGAGTAGAAATTTCATTAAAAGGTTTATTTAATAATCTACCTGCATTATTAATCAAAATATCTACTTGTTTCCATTCTGAATCAACATAGTCAATCATTGTTTTTAGATCTTCTGATTTACTAATGTCGAAAGAAAATGTATGTATATTCTTATGTTGTAATGTTGCAACAGGAATCTCATTTCTAGAAAGTGCCAAAACTTGATGTCCTGCATCTGCAAATTGCTTTGCTAATTCATAGCCTATACCCCTGCTTGCGCCAGTTATGATTATTTTTTTCATTTTTTATATATAACAAACCTCACAGTCCTTAGCGTCTGTGAGATTTTATTAATTTAATATAATCTCTTTTTTTATTGTATTTGCCATTTTTGTTATTACTGGAATACAGTCATTAACAAGTTCTGCTATAAATTCAAAATTCATCTCAGAAGCTTCATCATCTACATGATGGTAATAATCATAATTAGTAAAATCAAAGGTTGAAATTGTCTGGCAAGGCACTTCAAATTGCTTATAGAATGGGTAGTTATCACTTCTCATAAACAACTGAAATTCTTTCGCTTTTGGTAAGTAACCAACCAACTCAGAGCCAGCATAATTATTTATTTTATCTGCCATATTAGATGTGTCATATCCCGTTATGTATGCTTTATAAGTTTTCTGATTTAATGGTACTCCTATCATTTCAAAATTAACCATGGCATATAGGTCTACATTTTTTTCTTTTAGCGTTTTTGCTAAATGCTCTGAACCTAATAATCCTTTTTCTTCTGCACCAAATAATACAAAAAGGATACTCCGTTTATTATTTTTTAATTTTGCAAACTGTTTAGCCAGAGACAATACAGCACTGCTTCCTGCTGCATTATCATTAGCTCCATTGGCAATAGTATCTCCATTTACTTCTTTTCCTACCCCTATATGATCAAAATGTGCACCCAGCACAATAAACTCATTAGCTAATTTGGCATCTGTTCCTTTTATAAAACCTACAATATTATATGTTTCTATACCTTTTGCTTTAAAAGTATCTTTATAGGTCTTAAAGTAAGGAGCTACATCATATTTCTTAAACTCTTCTTCAATAAACTGTGCTGCTTTCTTCAATCCTTCACTACCAGTATCACGCCCACCTAATTCATCACTTGCTAAATAATTAATAATATCTTCTATCTCTGAAGCTTTAATTTTTTCTGAATTTCGTTTTTCAGCTACATCTATCTGTGACTGAGCGATAATGGCTTGTTTGCAATTAATAAACAAAACTGAAATCAAAATAATAAAAATATTCTTATACATATGTTATATTGTTTATTAGACGAAAGATGGTCTAATTTTTATGTTATTACCAAATTTATCTATTAACTTATAGAAACAAGTTAAAATCTTTTTAAAAGATAAAAAAAAATCCTGCTTTATCGGAAGCAGGATTTTTTTATCTTATTTTCTTTAAATACTCTAATTATGCCAGCATTGTTACTGGGTTTTCAATATATTGTTTTAAAGTTTGTAAAAATTGTGCTCCTGTAGCTCCATCGACTGTTCTATGGTCACAAGCTAAAGTGATTTTCATTGTATTTCCTACAACAATTTGCCCATCTTTTACAATTGGTTTTTCTACAATTGTCCCAACTGATAAAATAGATGAATTAGGTTGATTTATAATAGAAGTAAACTCTTGAATACCAAACATACCTAAATTAGACACTGTAAATGTGCTACCACTCATTTCTTGCGGGGTTAATTTTTTATTACGTGCTCTCCCTGCTAAATCCTTAACCTTTGCTCCTATCTGAGTAAGAGACATTTGATCTGTAAAAGGCAATACAGGAACCACCAAACCATCTGGTACCGCTACTGCTACACCTACACTAATATGTTTGGCGTATTTTGTTGCAACATCTGTCCATTGTGTATTTACTTGTGGGTGTTTACGAAGTGCCATAGCACATGCTTTAACCACCATATCATTAAAAGACACTTTAGTATCTGGTAATTCATTTATATTTTTACGAGATGCAATTGCATTTTCCATATTTATCTCGATAGTAAGATAATAATGTGGAGCGTTAAACTTAGAAGCCGAAAGAGATTTAGCTATTGCTTTACGCATTTGCGAGTTTTTCACTTCTTCAAAGCTTTCTTCTCCTGCGGGTGTATATGTTTGTATTGCTGGTTCAGAAACCATCTCTGTTTTAGACTGAGAAGGTTTTTCTTCTTTACTAGGTGTATAGGATTCTATATCTTTTTTTACAATACGTCCATTCTCTCCAGACCCTTTCACTTTTTTAAGATCAATACCTTTATCTGCTGCTATTTTTTTTGCTAAAGGAGAAACAAAAATTCTACCCTCAGAAACACTTTCTTCTTCAGAAGCTACTGTTTTTGATTCTGTTTTTGTTTCCTCTATTTTAGTAGTTTGTTTTGTTGCTGTTTCTGGTTTTGAAACACCACTTTTAAGACTAGAGACATCTGTTCCTTCTGGTCCAATAATTGCTAGCAAGGCATCTACAGGGGCTGTTTCCCCTTCTTTAATACCTACATACAAAAGAGTTCCATTATAGAAAGATTCAAACTCCATTGTAGCTTTATCGGTTTCTATCTCTGCGAGAATATCTCCTTCTTCAACAGCTTCTCCTTCTTTTTTCAACCAAGTCGCAACAGTTCCTTCTTCCATCGTATCACTAAGACGAGGCATAGTAATAACTTCTACTCCTTCTGGAATTTCTGTACTTTTTTGAGAAGAGTCTGATTTTGGTTCTTCTTTTTGTTTTGGAGTTTCTGTTTCAGTAGCTGTGCTACCACTTAACAGGTCAGAAATATCTTCGTTTTCATCTCCTATAATTGCCAATAATTGATCTACGGGCGCTGTCTCTCCTTCTTCAACCCCGACATGAAGCAATGTTCCTTCATAGAAGGACTCAAACTCCATTGTAGCTTTATCTGTTTCTATTTCAGCAAGAATATCTCCTTCGCTAATCTTATCTCCTTTTTTAACAAGCCACTTCGCAACAACTCCTTCTTCCATGGTGTCGCTCAATCGCGGCATATTAATTACTGTAGCCATAATCTATTGTGGTTTGTGTGATAAAAATGGGTAATTTTCTTGATCGTATACAACATCATACATTACGTTCTTATCCGGGAACGGTGATTCTTCAGCGAATTTTTGACATTCTGCCACTCTATCTTTTACTCTTTTATCTATTTCTGCTATTTCTTGATCGGTAGCATAATTTTCTTCTTTAATAGTATCTAAAACCTGAGTTATAGGGTCTATCTTCTGATATTCTGCAACTTCATCTTTAGTACGATATTTTTGGGCATCACTCATAGAGTGTCCTCTATATCTATATGTTTTTAGTTCTAAGAAAGACGGGCCTCCTCCTGTTCTTGCTCTTGTAATTGCCTCATCCATAGCTTCTGCTACCTTTACTGGATTCATTGCATCTACTGGTCCACAAGGCATTTCATACCCTAACCCAAGTTTCCAAATATCTGTATGATTAGCAGTCCTTTCTACAGATGTACCCATAGCATATCCATTATTTTCTACACAAAACACTACAGGTAGATTCCAAAGCATTGCTAAATTAAAAGTTTCATGCAAAGATCCTTGTCTAGTAGCTCCATCTCCCATAAAAGTTAATGTTACAGAATCTCTTTTATTATATTTATCTGCAAATGCTAAACCAGCACCCAGAGGTATTTGCCCTCCTACGATGCCATGTCCTCCATAAAATCGGTGCTCTTTTGAAAAAATATGCATAGATCCTCCTAAACCTTGAGATGTACCAGTACCTTTGCCGTATAACTCTGCCATTACTCGTTTTGGATCCACCCCCATACCAATTGGCTGTACGTGATTACGATATGCTGTAATCATACGATCTTTGGTAAGATCCATAGCATGTAAGGCGCCTGCTAAAATCGCTTCCTGACCATTATATAAGTGCAAGAAACCTCTTACTTTTTGCTGTATATACACCTGAGCTAGCTTATCTTCAAATTTTCTCCAGAAAAGCATTTCTTCGTACCAATTTAGGTAAATATCTTTGGTTATTTTTTTCATCTATAATTATGCTGATATATGTATAAAAAACTAGTTTTAAAACTAGCAATTATTTAATTATCCCCTTATTTATTAAGAAAACAAAAAACAAAAATAACATATTCGAAATTAAGGAAAAAGGAGTTTGCCTATAAAATCAACGAAAACGTTATAAATATGAATTATCAAAAACAAGTGGTAATATATTTGACAATGATGATGACCTTACTACTTTACCTGTTTCTCCCATAAAATATATGGTTATGGGCAAATTTTGTTTAACTTCATATTCTGCAATTGCTTGTCTACAGGCTCCACACGGAGGTGTTGGTGTTATTAATTTATGCTTTAAGGATTTAGCAGTTAATGCCATTGTAGTGATAGAAATATCCGGAAAATTAGCTCCGGCATAATAGATCGCAGTGCGTTCTGCACATAAACCAGATGGATAACACGCATTTTCCTGATTATTTCCTAAAACAACTTCTCCGTTTTCTAACAAAAGTGCTGCGCCAACCAAAAACTCTGAATAAGGCGCATATGCTCTATCTCTAACCATCATAGATTGCTCCATTAATTTTTGAACATCTGCTGGTAGTTCATCAAACGAGTCATATACTTGTAAAATAGATTTTATTTCAATTTCTTTCATACACTACTATATATTTTAATATCCCAGATTAATCAATAACCTCGGAGCAAACTCATGAGGTATGCTTCCGAAAATATATTTTGTTTTCGAGGCAGACCTCGGAGAATTAAACTCCACAATGTGGATTAAATAAAAAAGTATTCTAACAATTTTCAATATCCCTAAATTATTAGGTCTATAATGTACTATAAACAAAAAAAGTATCAAACCTGTAAAGCTTGATACTTTTTTTATGTTTTGATTATTTTATTTTAGTCATAATATTCGTCTCCAAAATTAAATGAAAGACCAAAACGTAAAGTTCCTTCTAATGGACTCTTAACTGCTGAAGTAGAGAACAAATAGGATATATCCAGATTTACAATATTATATTTAAATCCTGTTCCTAGAGATAAAAATTTACGAGCTCCTTTTTCTTCACTTTCATTAAAATATCCTGCTCTAAAAGCAAACACATCCTGATATACATATTCTGCTCCTAATGCCCATGTCATTTCTTTTAGCTCTTCACTAAAACCATCTGGAGCATCCCCCCATGAAGAAAAAATAGATCCAAATGCACTTTTATTATTATACTCAGTATTAGCAATAGCCGTATCTGCAGCATCAACTTCTCCGTCCCCATTTCGATCTATACTATTATCTAAAGGAGTAGGCACTAATAACTTACTGATTTCCAAAGATGGTGTAATTCGATTATCTTCATTAAATATAAAATCAAAAGACCCCCCTAATCTAAAGTTAGTAGGTATAAAATTTTCTTGTCCTGCATCATCATATTTTATTTTTGGTCCTATATTAGAAATAGTAGCCCCTGCTCTCCATCTACCATTAAAGGAGTCAAAAGCAATCTCATCACTCCTATAAAAACCTGCGATATCTACACCAAAACCATTACCAGCACTTGCATCATCTCCTAATCCTTGTAATTTCAAATCAGAACGAAGATATCGCCCTGTTACTGACATAGAAAATCGTTCACTTAACTTTAAAGCGTACGTAAGATCAAATGTTAATTCATTTGGTTGCTGAGATAGCCCTAAATCATTTGCGTCTTTTCTAAATTCAATTTCCCCTAAACTAAAATATCTAAAACTAGCTGCTACAGCGCTACGCTCATTAATACGATTATAATAATTTACATTCCCCAAAAATATATCGTTAACAAGGCTACTTAAATAAGGTGTATAATTAACCCCAACACCTTGTTTGTTTTTTATGAATGCGTATTTAGCTGGATTCCATTGTTGTGAAAATGCATCTGCAGAAGTGGCAACTCCTTGATCCCCAAGACCTGCTGCTCGTGCATCTGCAGCAATTAATAAAAATGGAACTGCGGTTGTTATCGCCCTGTTTTGTTCCTGAGCCTGCGTTTTAAAAGTTAAAAGCGTAACACACGCTAAGCTAAGGGTTAATATTCTTTTCATATCCTTTAAAAATTGAGTTTGACAAATATATAGTTATTTAGTTACTAAGAATAATGTGTTCTTATTTTTTTTAAGTTGACTGTTTATAAACGTGTATTTTAGAGAAATCTTATGTTTAATCCTATTTTATATGATCAAAATTCAACAATCATTTCAATTTTTCATAATTTTTTGGGTAGAAAAAGACCTAATTAAGAAACTTATGATTAGTGGTTTTATATATTTAGGAGTAAAATATTTTGAGACAAAAAACCCTATGTAGTCAATTTATTGTTCATTATCTTTTAAATATTAAGAAAAACAAATAAAATAGGTCTTTAACTGCTTATATTTTTAGTTTTTCCTAGGGGATAAGTAATAAACTTATTAATATTGCGTTAAACCAAAGTCGTTATAAATTCATAAAAAAAATATGAATTGATAATATTTTGAAAAAATTAGGGTAATTTTAACGTTTATTAATTATATTGCAAGCCCTTATTTCTACTTTAACGAACTTAAGATTATGAAAAACGCGTTTATTTTTAAGTCGCTAATGGTACTCGCCGTTAGTGTATTATTTTTTAGTTGTTCTAAGAACAATTACGGGAGTAATTCTAGAGCCACGGGTTGGGAATACAACTCTAAAGACGGTGGCTTTCAAGTAGCTACAAACTACAAAGAACAAGAAACAGGTCCTGGATTAGTTTTCATTGAAGGTGGTACTTTTACTATGGGACGTGTGCAGGATGATGTGATGCACGATTGGAATAATACTCCTACCCAACAGCATGTTCAGTCTTTCTATATGGATGAAACTGAAGTTACCAATGTGATGTATCTAGAATATTTGGATTGGTTAAAAGGTGTTTACCCTCCTACTGAGCCAAAATATAGAAACATTTATTATGGGGCTCTACCTGATACTTTGGTTTGGAGAAACAGACTTGGGTTTAATGAAATGATGACAAATAATTATTTACGTCATCCAGCCTATGCTAACTACCCTGTTGTAGGTGTAAATTGGATTCAGGCAATAGAGTTTAGTAATTGGAGAACAAATCGTGTTAATGAAAGAATTCTTGAAGAAGAAGATGTAATTAAGAAAAATGCTCCTTTTGAGGATGTTTCTGCAGAAAGTACTTTTGATACAGAAACATATTTGAATGCTCCTTCACAAACTTATGGAGGTAATGATGAAGCTACCAGAGGAGGTAGAGCTTCTGAACAGTATGAAAAAAGAAATGATTCTACTGGTTTATATATACAACGTAAAGATGGATTGCTTTTACCTAAATACAGACTCCCAACTGAAGCTGAATGGGAATATGCTGCTTTGGCATTAGTAGAACTTAGAAGTTACAACATATACCGAGGTAGAAAGAAATATCCTTGGAGTGGTAAATATACTAGATCTGGAGAAAGAAGAACAAGAGGGGATCAATTAGCTAACTTTAAACAAGGAGATGGTGATTATGGAGGAATAGCTGGATGGAGTGATGATGGAGCAGATATTACCGCTCCAGTAAAATCTTATGAGCCTAATGATTATGGTTTATATGATATGGCAGGAAATGTTGCTGAATGGGTAGCTGATGTATACAGACCAATTGTTGATGATGAATATAATGACTTCAATTACTACAGAGGTAATGTATATACTAAAAATGCTATCAATCCTGATGGAACTGTAAAAATAGTTATGACAGATTCTGTTGTTTATGATACGCTTAGTAATGGTAAAATTATAGCAAGAGTATTGCCTGGTGGAATTTTACAAGTTCCTATCGATGAAAACGAAACATACATGAGAACAAACTTCACCGATAGTGATAATAGAAACTATAGAGATGGAGATAAGAGTTCTTCTAGGTATTATGAAGGATATCAAGATCAAAATACTCCAAACAGAAGAATGTATAATGCTCCTATTCATTATGTAGGTCCAGATGCTGAAGACAGTACCAAAATGGATAGACGATATGATGAGTCTACAAAAAGAACTACTATCGTTGATAATAAAGTACGTGTCTATAAAGGTGGTTCTTGGAAAGACAGAGCATACTGGTTAGACCCGGCACAAAGAAGATTTATGCCTCAAGATATGGCTACAGACTATATTGGTTTTAGAAACGCAATGTCTCGTGTTGGTACCAAAGCTAAAAAGCAAAAAACACCAAGACATCAAAAACCTGGAAAATAGCACATTAGATTTATTATAAAGTTCGTTATAAAATACTAAAGCCCTGTACAAATTTTGTCAGGGCTTTTTAATACCAGTTAGTTAATGACTATACCTCAACTACATCAATTATTTTTAGCAAGTAACGGTGTGTGTACCGATACTCGAAAAATCAAACAAAACTCCATTTTCTTTGCTTTAAAAGGAGATAATTTTAATGGGAACATCTATGCAAAAAAAGCATTAGAGCTTGGTGTGACATTTGCTATAATAGATGAAATTGAATATAATATTTCGCAGAAATGTATTCTTGTAGATGACGTTTTAAAGACATTACAAGATTTGGCTTCTTATCATCGAGAATATCTTGATATTCCTGTAATTGCTTTAACAGGCAGTAATGGAAAAACTACTACTAAAGAATTAATAAACGCTGTACTCTCTTCTCAATTTAAAACAACTGCTACTTTAGGGAATCTAAATAACCATATAGGAGTTCCTCTTACTCTTTTATCCATGACAAAAGATACCGAAATAGGAATTGTAGAAATGGGTGCAAATCATATTGGAGAGATCCGTTTTTTATCTACTATTGCCAAACCAGATTATGGTTATATCACTAATATTGGCAAAGCTCATCTGGAGGGTTTTGGCTCTATTGAAGGAGTTTTAAAAGGTAAAACAGAGCTATATGACTATCTAAAAAAGCAAAATAAATTAGTTTTCTTAAATATTGATGACCACAAACTTCTTGATGCTTCACAGGGAGTAAATACGTATACTTTTTCTAAATCTGATAATAGTGATGCTATTATAAAGGTAATAGATGTTAATCCAAATGTGATTGTTTCTTATCAAGATACTACAATAAAAACTAATCTAATTGGCGAGTATAACTTTACTAATATAGCTGCAGCAATTACAATAGGAAGTTTTTTTAATATTACAGCCGATCAAATTAAAGTAGCTATCGAATCCTATATCCCTAACAATAATCGCTC
The DNA here is from genome assembly GCF_000430665.1 of Aquimarina muelleri DSM 19832. Classification (GTDB taxonomy): domain Bacteria; phylum Bacteroidota; class Bacteroidia; order Flavobacteriales; family Flavobacteriaceae; genus Aquimarina; species Aquimarina muelleri. The sequence continues at coordinate 104,283 of NZ_AUML01000010.1, forward strand.
TCAAATAATTAAAAAGCAAAAACATACCATCATTCTGGATGCTTATAATGCAAATCCTACTAGTATGACTGCAGCAATAAGTAATTTTGTACAGTTAAAATATAAATCTAAAATTATGTTTCTAGGGGATATGTTTGAATTAGGTAAAGAATCATCTTTAGAACATCAAAAAATAGTCGATGAAATAAGTAAAACAAAAGTTAGTGAAATTTATCTTATAGGAAATATTTTTTTTGAAACCAAATGTAATGATCCTCGTGTTCAAAGATTTAGAACTTTTGAAGAACTTGAAACTAATTGGAATATAAAAAATAACGAAGATGCAATACTCATTAAGGGTTCTCGAGGAATGAAATTAGAACGAATTTTAGATCTGCTTTAACAATTATTCTCAAACATAAATAAATCTACCAATGTTGTTAAGTTACCCTGTATCTTTTTGAGGATTAAATATCTGTAAAAGCAAAATCCCCCCTTTACTGCCATCATGGATTCTGGCCTACGCCGGAATGACAAGCAGAAAGCATTGTGTTTTGGTTATTTCATCATTCCAGTGTAGGCTGAAATTTACCATTAACAAAATTTAAATCAATAGTTTAAATTCTTAACTTAATGACATAAATAAATCTACTTTTTTAATATCTATCAAAGAGGTATCAATTTTATCATTTGATGCTAAATGACATTTATAATTAGTATCTAAATTTATTTCCGTTAAAAAAAAACTATCTTCTTTAATTTTAGTTCGATTTTCTATAACCTCAAAAGAGTTTAATGGAATGGATAGCCCCATGCCATGGGCTTTTATTACCGCTTCTTTCTGTGTCCAATAATTAAAAAAAGCATCTTTAACATTATGTGAAGAAACAATATTCTGCCACTCTAACGGTGTCATTTGAACTTTAAAGTCTTCCACATTGATGTCCTGCAAAACCTCTACATCTACACCTACTTCGTTATTTTGTGTTATTACACATACAACTAAGTTTCCAGAATGTGATATATTGAATTTAATATTCTCATTTTCAAAGTATGGTTTTTTGTAAGAGTTGTAACGTACATCTTCTACGCAAAGATGTTTGTTTAGTTTTTTTAAACTACTCCATAAAAGCACCCGCCCTAATAAAGATAATTGAGCATCTTGCCATCGCCTATACTTTAAAATTTTCTTTTGAAAATCATGAGAAAACCTTGGAGCTACCTCTTTTAAAAGATATGAATGATGCTCTTCACTTATATAAGAATAAAGTATTTGAGTCATTTTTGTAAGTTACTAGTTAGCTAATAAATTATAGTGTTTATCATTTTAAATTTATTGCAATAAAAATATTATTTTTCAGTAAATTTAAACTATAAAACGATATTAATTGAACGAAGAAATGTTTTCATAAACAATTGCTTCTACGGCTCCTGTAGCAGAATTAATGACCCCTACGTCTGTTTTTACGGCAGACATTCGAACCCAAACACCACCATATCTTTCTCCAAAGCCAAAAGATCCCCAAATTAATTTGTGCGGCACCCATTCATTAGATCCGTTTGGTGCTAAAAAGCTTATCGAATCACTAAACTCTTGTGCTATAAAGTTATTCTTTTCTAATGCTAATTCTAAGATCGTTTTCCATTTTTCTGCAGTAGAAAACTTCCCTATAAAAACATCTTCTCCCTGAGCTCCATTTGCAGCCTTAATTACAAAACTATCTTTTTTTTGTGTTAGTAAATCAATGAGTTTATATTTTTGTTCTTCATATACTACCATACTATCTTTTATTAAAGAAGTCCAAGGAATACTTTCTAATATCAACATATTATCTTCGGGGGTAAATTTTCCTTGTTCTGCTAAATTTCTTAATAAAGCTAGATTTTTTTTATTTCTCAAAAACGATGTTCCTAAATGATCAGGAAAATATATATTATCCATTATAAAAGCTCTAAAAACATCCCTTGGGACTTCCTGAGTATTATCTAAACTAAAAAATAAGACACTATGTATTTCTTTACTATTTAGCGTTAGTTTTTTATCCACTAACTTAAGAGAAGAAATATCTCCAGAATATGCTCCTCCTTTAATTCCTCGTTTTTGTAATTCTACTTTTAATAAATCATTAAAAAATGCGACGCCATCCTTCTTTACATCGGCATTCATGTCATTTTTTAAACTAACAAAAACATTAATTTCATTATTAACAGAAGGCACATATTGTACTATCTTATCTACTAGAAATTCAATATAAATTAATTGGGTGTTTTTGGAATCATAATTATGCCTAGTTTCTGAACTGGATAATTGAGGATGTGACTTTCTAATTATAGATTCAAAACTTTGAACTTGCCATCCACCTATGGATGATCCCATATTAATTTCTAAAACCTTAAATCCTTTTTTTGTGTAGGTTAGATCTAAACGACATCCTATGTCAACATTTTTTTCATGTCCCATCATAGCAACTGCAGCTATCATTTCGTTACCTCCAAAATAAAAATCTGCAATTTTTTTAATATCATTATTAAAACATAACAAAGGAATCTGATAGAGTAATTCTGGTAACTTTACACTCAATTTATTTAATCTAATCGCTTTTTCTTGATTAATTATAACTGGCCATGAACTTACTGGATATTCATAATTTTTAAATACTCGAGGTACATTATTTTCTAACGTACTAATCCAGGTTGGTAAATTCTCTGAATGTTCTGTTGTAAATTTATCGTACATATCTGATAGTATTGTATTTTTAGTACAAACTGTTAACGTTTTTTTCATTTAATTAAAATAAAAGGTTGTTTTTTAAAAGAATTGAAAGACTATAGTTTAATTGTATATTACAAACAATAGATTTACGGATATTAGTAGTAAAAACAATAACTCTGATATTTATTTTAGTGGATTTATTCTTATTCAAAATTTCTTTATAATTATTTCTGAAAAAGAATTTGTAAGGTGTTGATCGATTAAATATATAAAAGAGCTGGTCTCTATAAAACCAATCCCCCTATCTGTGCTATGCTTAATTTTTATTCTTCACTGAAGCGAAAAAAAATCTTAATTTTCTTTTCCAGTAAACTCAAACTACAAATGGTATAACTATTTTAATAGCACTTTTAAAAGCTTCAACTCTCTAATAGTGTAAGCTTATCAGAATATTTTTCTATTCTATATATTTGTTAAGTATTTTATTATCGATTTAAATACTTATTAAGTAGTGATTATAATATTTTTGATCGTTAATGTAGAATATCTTGGCTAATCAATACATTCATAAACCATCCCCAAGACAGCTCCTCTAGCAGAGTTTATTATTCCATCATCTATTTCTACATCGACCATTCTTGTAATTACTCCTCCATAGGTATTACCAAAGCCAAATGAACCCCATATCAATTTGTGCTGTGTCCATTGATTCGAAATATTTGGTGCAATAAAATCTATAGAATCGCTAAATTCTTGAGCAATATATGCTTCCTTTCCTATAGATACTTCTATCGCCTTTTCCCACTCAGTTGCAGATAAAAATTTACCGATAAAAACACTATCTCCCATACATCCATTTGCTATTTTAATTACAAATTGATCTTTCTGTTCCTTTAACAATCGAAGTAAATTGTGTTCTTGTTCTTTAAATGTTACTTTATCATTATTTATTACTACTGTCCAGGGAATACTGTTTAGGATCAACTCGTTATTTTTTGAGTCAAATTTGCCACTTAGGGCTAGTTCTCTTAAAATCGCCAAGTTTCTTTTGTCTCCCAAAATGGGGGTTCCTAAATGATCTGGAAAATAAACAGATCCCATAATATGAGCTCTAAATAATTCTGGCGTTATATTTTTTAAAGCGTAATCCATATTAAGAACACTATGAATACGTTTATTGTTTAAATATAAATCTCCTCTTATCATTTTAAGTAGCGATGCTTTACCTATATGCACACTTCCACTCATACCTCTCTCCGTTAATTTTTGTTTTAGCAAATTATCAAAAAAGATGTCTTTTTCTCCCTGTGAATCAATTTCGGCATTATTACCTACAATTACAAAAACATTAATTTCATTCTTAATCTCTTTTACATATTGAAGTGTTTTATCTATAAGAAAATTTAGATATGTAGATTGTATACTTGTAAATTTGAAATCATTTTGTGTGTTTTTTAATATATCATGTGATTCCCGAACTATCCCTTCAAAATCATCTAATTGCCAACCTCCAATAGATGACCCTGCATTTATCTCTAATATTTTAAAACCGCTATCGGTTAATGTTAAATCTAAACGACAACTTACTTCTATTTTTTTATTGTGACACATCATCGCATATTGCGCTAGTTCTTCATTTCCATTAAAATAAAAATGGGCTATAGAAGATATATCATTATCAAAATAAAGTTCTGGAATTTGATATATTAACTCTGGTAATATCACACTTAATTCTGATAATTTATTAGATGTTTCATTTTCTAATATTACCGGCCAGGAGCTTACAGGGTATATGAAATTTTTGAGCGTTCCTGAGAGATTATGTTTTTTTATATCTATAATAGCTTCGAGGTTCTCTGATCTATTATTAAAAAACATATCAAATTTATCCGAAAGGATAGTGTTTTCTTTATTTTTTTGAACAACAGTTTCTTTCATCAACTTATTTTTTTATTTGTTTTATAAATCAAAGGTTTTAGATAATACCCCAGTAAAACATATATGTTACTAATAAAACATTTGAGAACAGTAAAGAAAAAACAATACTCCTATCCTGTATCCTTTTTATACTCATAATAAAATAGAGTATCGTAACTACAAGTAATATTACAAAAGTAATTATTAGAGTAAATACATAACTAAAATTACTGGTTAACCCAAAAGCTAAGACAAAATAGTTAGTGCCTGAAATCTTAATCAATGCTAAAACAAGACTAATCAAGCCTACAATCCCTATAATAGAGGTTAGAATACCAAAACCCCTTATTATTTTATCCGAATTTGTATTGTATTTTCTTTTTACTAACCTTATCGTGTACGTAAACACAAAAACAATCATAACTATCAAAGCTATAAATAAAGGAGCCATAAAAATAGGATCAAACTGACTAAGACTGTTTCCTATTTTGGCAACTCCAGAATTAATTGTGATATCACTAACAAAATTTACTTTTTTTACATTTTTAAAAGCCTGAAAATCTGGTTTTTGAAAAGGGTTATTTATAAATGAATCTGCTACTTCTTTTCCTATTTTTGTAAAACTTGGAACATGCCCATATGTTAACCCGTTTATTACGTTAGCCTTTTTAAATCTCTTAGCAACTTCTTTGCCATTAGCGGAGGGCGTAATTGGATCGTATTCTCCTGAAAAAACCATTACTGGAAAAGAGAAATCTTCTAATTTTGATAGATCATGATTTACGATAGAATCTTTACGGTTTAGATTCCATTGATCACAAACCCTAAAGTCTGATTTATAAAAAGATACCCCTCCTCCTATTTTGTCATATTTTGATACATCTTTTTCATATTCTGAAATGTTATTGTTTGGAAGGACTTCATTGCAACTGACGCAATAATAAACTCCATAATCCATACCCAAAAGATTTGAAAATGCACTTACCAAATTACCTAAAGCATCTGCATTTCTTTCTTGAAACTGATATATTAATAATGGGATTACTTCAATAAGCTGCTTATTGTATAATGCTTGTTGAACAGCAATTTTAAAATCTTCTGAATTATAAGTAAACTCTCCCGATTTTATTGTCTCTTTATCTACAGAAACAGTAATAGGATGATCTTCTAAATCTGCTATAGTTTTATAATATACGTTTTCTAATTCTGGATATTGACTATTACACGCTTCATTATTCTTACATTTTTCAAATACTTTAGATAAGCTAGAGATATAGTTACTAGTATTCTTAGTATAGTATGTAGTAATATCTGATACAGAGGAATCTAATATTAATGCTTTAATATCATCAGAAAATGTACTTGCATATACTTGTGCTATATATGTGCCATAAGAAACTCCATAAACATTCCAATTTTCATATCCTAACTGCTTTTTTAAAGCGTTTAAGTCTTTTGATATAGATAGACTATTATACACTTCTATATCTATCCCTTTATTGATAAGGTCTTGTTTGCAAGATAATGCTGCAATTGTTTTTTGCTTTTCATCTTCTTCCTCTGATTGGTTTTTTGCTAAGATTTCTAAAAACTTGCTTCCCAAATCTGGACATAATCTAGGCTCTGAAAACCCTGTTCCTCTTATATCCATCAATACGATGTCATTTTTTTTTCGTAGAGGGTGGTTACGCCATGATCTAACATTTTGAATTCCGCTAGCTCCAGGACCTCCTTGTATAAAAACTACTGCATCTGCATCCGATTTATTAGATGAATTTTTTAATACAGAAACGGCTATTTTGATTTTGGCACTATTTATATCTTGCCAGTTTTCTGGAACAATAAGATGTCCCCATATTATATTTTTTTGTTTCAGACTTTCAGAATTTGGGTAAAAAGATTCTGCTTTTTCAAATTTTACATTTTGCCCTTTTACATTGTAGCATAATAAAACAATTAATACTATATATAAATATTTCATTTTTTTGTAAAGTTTCATGATTGTGTAAATGTGTTTGATAATGTGAATTTGTTCTAAAAACTAAAATCTATCTCTATGGTTTTTTCTTTTTCAAATTCTAAATCTGTATCTATATCCTCTATAGGAATCTCAATACTATCTATAATTTGTTCAATGATTTTTATATATTTTAAAACTAAGATTTCGATAGTTTCTTTATCGTATTTATCGATATCATATTGAATCCTTCCTTCTAATTCTTGTTTTTGTACAGAAAAATTAATCAGTAATGGCAGCCTACTATATTTAGAGTCTATTGAGCAAGATTTTAAGCTTAGGTTTTCATTAACATATATTTGATTATAACTAAATGTTGGATTTTGTAAAACTAGTAATACGTCTAATCGTAGATTATTATTAATATTATCTGGAATATCCTGATATGTATCCAAAGACAATAAATCTAACTGTACGTTTTCTAGATATTCTGAAAATAATTGGTTTGGATTTATTTTGGATCGCAATGGTAGTGTTTTTGCAAACATTCCTATTTGAGAATGTAAATCTGGAAACTGCCGCCCTGAATTTATTGTTGCTAAACAAATATCTTTATGACCTTGTATCTTATAAACCAATACATTAAACACAGATACCAAAAGTGTATGTAGTGTTATTTTTTGCTTTATTGTAATTTGGTTTAATTTTTCAAAAATTTTTGTTTCTAAATTAAAGTCTCTAAAAGCTGCCCTATATTTTTCTATCAAAGGATCTTGATCAAATTGAATTAGGTTTTTCCATTCGTAACCAGATAGATACTGTTGCCAGAATTGATAATTTACTTTTTCATTTTTTTTCTTTGTCTTTTCTTGCCAGTCTACGTAATCTTTAAATTCAAATCCTAATACTTGTTTTTCTGGATTTGTTTTTACACTTAACGCTACATAACTATCTATTACTTCTTTAATTAAAATTTCTAAAGACCATCCATCCATTATAATATGATGTGTAATAAATATCAAGATCTTGTCTCCGTTTGTTTTTTGAAATACCCCAACGCGCAATAGTAATTGATTTTCTAAATCAAATTCTTGATTCATATAATCCTCAAGCCTCTGTTGTATATCATTTTCTATAAGAAATTTGTCTATCTTAAAAGAAATAGCATTTCCAAGATTAACTCTTTGATAAGGAGTTCCATTAATTTCAATAAAATTAGTTCTTAATATTTCATATTTCTCCACCACCTTTTGAAAGGCTTTTTCTAACAATGATTCCTCTATATCTCCATCTATTATAAAAGCTTCAGACATGTTATAGGCTATAGATCTTTTTTTTTCTTGAGAAGCTAACCAAATAGAATACTGAGAGGATAAAACGTTATAAAAACTTTTTTTCTCTACTAGTTGTATTGAACTGTAGTTTTGTTTTTTTTCATTTTCTAAGTATTTCGACAAAGATTTTATAGTAGGAAAGTCAAAGATTGTCCTTAACGAAATTCTATAGCTTAGATATTCTTCAATACGACTAATAAGTTTTACTGCATTTAATGAATGCCCTCCTAATTCAAAAAAACTTTCTGTAACACTTATTGGTTTTTCTAATCCTAAAACCTCTTGATAGTATTTACTAAGTTTAATCTCCAGATCTGTCGTTGGTATTTGATTAGGTACTTGTTGTTGTTTTTGCTCTATTTCTATTTTTCTTAGAGATAGTGATTTTCTGTCAATTTTTTTATTTGGTGTAAGAGGAAACTTTTCTAGTGGTATAATTGTATGTGGTATCATATACTCAGGAAGTTCTTTACGTAACTTGTTTATGATTCCTTTTGGATCTACACTTGTTTCATTAAGGATTATATAAGCGATTAGAACTGCTTCTTGTTGGTCTCCTTTTTTTGCTATAACAACAGAGTTCTTGATATAGTTTAGTTGGTTAAGCTTTGTTTCTATCTCTCCTAACTCAATACGATATCCTCTAATTTTAACTTGGTTATCATTACGCCCCATAAACTCTATCTCGCCTTCCCTATTCCATTTACCAATATCTCCTGTGTCGTACATCTTTTGTCCTTCTTCAAAAGGATTTTCAATAAACTTGTCAGACGTTAGTTTTTTATCTCTAAAATATTCTTTTGCTAATCCATCTCCTGCGATATAAATGGTTCCATCTGTTCCGACAGGTAGCAACTTTTTATACTTATCCAGAATATAAAACTTTGTATTATGTATTGGTTTTCCTATGTTTGAAGCATTTTTTGATGTCTTTATTTGTTTGCAACTAGACCAAATTGTTGTCTCGGTTGGGCCATACATATTCCAAACTTCGGCACAAGTGTTTACTAATTTTTCTGCTAAAGATTCACTTAAAAGATCTCCTCCACATAATACTTTTAATTTTAAATCTCCACTCCAACCAATATTATATAACATTTGATAAAAACTAGGTGTTGCCTGTAATATGGTTGGTTGTATTTGCTCTAATTTTTCTATTAAAGCTATAGGATCTGTTAATGTATTTGTATCTGCTATATATAATGTAGCTCCTGATATTAAAGGAGTAAAAAACTCTAATATTGAAATATCAAAAGATTGTGTTGTTACAGAGAATAATAAATCATTACTGTTAACCTTTGGTTTTTGCTGTATACTTAATAAAAAATTTAACAGGGATTGGTGTTTGATTGCAACTCCTTTGGGGTTCCCTGTGGATCCTGACGTATAAATTATATATGCGTTATCTGTAGAGTTTATATTTGAACCATTTTTTAAAGTAATCTCGCTATTAGAATATAATACAGAGTTTACATCCACAAATTGAGCCTTAGGGGTAATGAGTTTGCTAAATTTTGTTTCTCCAATAATACACTCTACTTCGCTGTGTTCTATTATATAGTTTAGTCGTTCTTGTGGAAAACCTGGATCTAAGGGTATATAAGCTCTTCCTGATTTAAATATCCCTAATAATATTGCTATTAAATTTGCAGAACGATCCATCAAAACAGCGATGGGAGATGTATCTTTATTGTCAAAATTTTGACATAAATACTCTGCTATCTTATTAGATACTATATCTAGCTCTTTATAGGAGTAGGAAGTACTATCATCTTTTACTGCGGTTTTATCAGATTTTACTTTTACTTGTTTATTAAAAAAATCTAGTAATGTAGCTTCTTTTTGATACTCAAAATGAGTTTGGTTAAAACTATTTAACAACAGTGCCTGTTCTGGTTTTGTTATATATTGGTATTCTATTAATTTTTTCTTACTATCAGCACATACATTAGAAATAAGTTTTTCAAAATGTGAAACTACCTGAGTAATCTCACTTTCTTCAAAATAATTAACATTGTAGTCAAAATCAATTTTTACATCTTCCTGATCATCAAATTCTCTTATATACACAGCCAATGCTACCCGTTCTGATTGGTGTGTTAATGGTATTACGCTGGTTTTTGTATTCTCAAAATGATCTGCATAATTTTGTTTCTCGTAGGATAACGTAATATTAAACAGTCTGTCTTTTTCTCTAAAGAGATCTAATTCTTTTATAAGTTTTCCTAAAGGGAAACGTTGATATCTATAATCTTGCCGCAGTTGTTGCTTTATAGTATATATTAATTTTTCAAAAGTATCTTCAAAATCAAGGTTAATACGCAAAGCAGAAACCCCCATAAAAAGCCCTACTGTTTTTTTAAAAACAGATTTACTTCTATTTAATACAGGAAGTCCTATTGCAAAATCATCATTTTGACACTTTCTCCCAAAATAAAGATATAAAACACCTAGTATTATATGAAAAGTAGAACTATTACAGTTTGTTGCAATACTTGAAAGTTGATTATATAGAGATCTTTTAATTATAAGTTCTTTACGACTACTTTTATTTATAGGTCCTGTTTCCTTTATCTTTTCGAATAAACGTTCTGGAAGGTTTTGATATTTTTCGATCCAATATGCTTTATCCTTTATAAACGAATCTGAGTTAAAATAGGTTTCATCGTCTAAAACAAAATGTTTGTAACTGTATGGGTATTCGGTTTTTATACCCCCAAACCTAGTGAGTTCATTATAATTTGCTACTAACCTTTGAAACATCAAGGATGTACCCCAACCATCTGTAATAATATGATGATACATTGAAAACAGATAGTAATGACTCTCAGAAATTTTTATTAAAGTAAATCGATGTAATAATTCTTTTGCCTTTAAGTTAAATGGTTGCTTAAAGGTTTCTTGCATATAAATATTTGCTTTTTTATCTGCATTAACTTCCTTAGAAAAATCAACAAAACCTAAAGATGAATTATGATTTGATAAAATTTCAATTTGTATTTCTTCTTGATTTTCTATAACAATACTTCTATATGCATCATGTTGATTAATCAACATAACGTATGCTTTATTAAGTATTTCATATATCATATTACCTTCGATAGCTATCTTGGCACCTATATTATAAATAGGATCGTTAGGGTATAACAATTGCTCAAAATAGACATCTTGTTGTGGAAGTGTCAATTTCATATCCATAGATTCTTTAAGGTTAGTGAATATTCTCTATTGGTATCGGAGAATTTTATATGATGTGTTTTTTATACCTTTTAACTTTGAAATAGCACTAATGAATTACTTCTTTTTCATGTTTATTGGCTTTGAAAAACATAACCGTAACTAAGGCTATACTTAGGTTTTTTCGCCTTGAATACATAAAAATAAATTCAATTTCTATACACCCGATTTCAAAGTTAAAATGGTATTACTGATTTTTAAGCCCAAAAATTTTCAACCAGTTCTTCTTCGTTATTTGCAACTACGTCTTTTACAATTTTTCCGTAATCAAATTTGATTATTCGATCTGCATATTTAAAATAAGCATCATCATGGGTTACGGCTATAATAGTTTTTCCTTGCTCCTTTAATCGTGGAATCAATTCTTCATAAAAATACTTTCTAAAATGCGGATCTTGATCTGCAGCCCACTCGTCTAATACTAAAATTGGTTTCTTTTCCAGAAGTGCAAAAATCATCGACATCCTTTTGCTTTGTCCTTTAGAAAAATTTCTTCTTGCAGATTCTTCTTTATCATCGGTAACTACTCCTTCTAATTGCATCATTTTTAATAACCTCATATACTCTTCATTATTTTCTAAGGAGTAATCATCATAATTGTGAGAAAAAATGTGATTGTTTGTAAAAATGGCTGTCATCGAGTCTTGTAAATCTTCTTTTATACTGGCTTCTGGGTCTTTATTTAAAATAATATCACCACTAGTTGGTTCATACAATCCCGTTAAAACATTTATAAAAGTACTTTTACCAGATCCATTACCTCCTACAATAAATAAAACTTCTCCTTTGTTAATTTCGAGATTAACTGGTCCTAACTTAAATGACTTTTCTTGATTTTCGCTTTTATAGTCAAAACAAACATCTTTAAAATTTAATGACTCAAATTGATAGTTTTTATTTTGGATAAGGTTTGTAGTTTCATCTTCTATCTGAAAGTCTTTCATAAAGTTTTTTATTCTTTTATTAGAAACCATAAACCTAGTATATAGTTGTTGTAGGTTTATTAAATTATTTATGGGACCAGATATAAAAAGTATTACCACTACATAGGCAATTACTCCTTCTCTGTCTAACAAACCCAAAGCTGGTAAACCAAATAAAATAGCTGCTATTACTGCATATAGCCCATATTGGCTAATCATATTAATGGACAAAAACACATAATTTATTTTAAAATCCAAACCTTCAGACTGATCTCTATTTGGACCTAAGTGCTTTTGCATTATATTTTTTCTTCTGGATGTACTAATTTTTAATTCTTTAAAACCATTAATCAAATCTTCTACATAATTATAATAATGCTCATTATATCCTCTTAATACCGATACTTCTTTAGACATCGAATTCATTACTATAAAATAGCATACTGCTACTAAAACAATTAAGACAACAATTACTATTGCTGAAATTGCAGATAGAGTAAACATGTATACTACACCCAATGCTAGCATTAATAAAGAGCTTACGGTATGGGTTACTGTATATGGCAAACTGGAAAATAAACGCAAATCTTCCATTGCAGTATAAAATCGCTTACTCCCAAATTTTTCTAAGGTTAATAAAGGTGCTTTTAAAATTTGATTGAATAAATTCTTTTCATTTTCGTATAATATCTTAAATGCGTATTTATTGAGTCCTTTCTGAAATACAACATTCAGTAGGTAAGTATACACTACAGCAGACAAAAAGACGATAATCATATAGTCTTTTAAAAATGCTTCGTTGCCTGCAAGAACATTGTTTATTATATATATAATTCCAAAACTCAATATGGTATTTGGTATAGCATATAGTAATAAAAGAACGATGTCTTTTAATTTTAATTTTAACATAATGATGGTGTGTTTTTATAGGTATGTAATTTCATTGTACAGGCTTTGTTATGGTTAGCTGTATGAAATGTGTTATTTTGATACATAGCAGAAGTTCGATATAGTTTTTAATTTTACTAAAGCTGTCAGGTTATCTGTTCATAATCGTTACAAAGGTTTTTTATACAAAGAGTCATTAGTTATTTCATTACAAATGATAAGACGAGGATTCTTCTCTATTCGTTCTTATTTAGCGTTTCTGACTTTATAATTGTAAACACTACCCACTTGGCAAGTACCCTCCCCCACTTAAGAAGTACCCTCCCCCACTTAGGAAGTACCCCCACCCACTTAAGAAGTACCCCAGGGTACTGTAACTGTTAAAGCTTGCGGTAACTTTGTCAGTTCACCCACTTGCTTAGTGGGGGTGGGGTACTTTAAAACTGGGAACAGCAGGTAATTTTGTCAGTACACCCACCTGAATTAGCGAGTGCACCCACTACATTACCAGGCGCGACAGGTAACTTTGCTATCCATCTAACAAATTTTAGGGTAGAGCCTGTCTTTTTTGCTATCCATCTCGTCTTTTTAGAGGTACAGCTTACCAAAAAAGATAGTGCACCCATATTTTTTGCTATCTATCTTATGATTTTGTCTCCTTAGACACCAAATTTTACTTGTTACTGCTATGGGTTGATATGTTTTTGACTTTTATATTTAACTAGGCATAAGAAAATTTATGTCAATCAAAGTAATTTTTAATAGAAAATTGTACTTTGGTAAAACTCAGCAGAACTATCGAATACGAGTAATCTTTCAATTAAAAACCTTGTCATCTTGAGCTTATCGAAAGAGCGATACAATTTTTCTTGTTACCCTATGAAAAACTCCTCAATTTGACGGCTTTTTTAAACCAAATTTTTAGATCGAGCTCACGTTATTTACGACTACTAAGCGTCCTACATTTAAAGAATGCATAACTGGAAATCTTACGGTACAATAGCAACAGTACATCTGTCTATAATGATCTGCGCTAATTCTTTGGGATAATCATGTATAAAAAAATGGTTTCCTTTAAAAATTTGTGAGCTAAAACTCTTTGAAGTAAAATTTTTCCAATTTTCAATTCTGCCTTTCTTCTCTTCTTCAGATCCCATCAATGCAAAGATAGGTGCGTCAATTTTAATTTCTTCTTCAGAAAAATCATCTTTTTCTAAAATTTCAAAATCTGCTCGCATTATCGGTCCAAAAAAATCATATAGTTCTTCGGATTCTAAAACCTCCTCAGGAACTCCTCCTAACTTTCTTAGTTCTTTTTTAAAGTCAGAATCGTTCATCAAATATCGCTGTTGTTTTACTTCTAATTCTTTTATTCCTGGCCCTGGATTTCCCGAAACAATTAAATGTAAAGGAAGATCTCCTCTTTTTTGCATTTCGTTAACTACGGATAATCCAAGTGTAGCTCCCATACTATGCCCATAAATTAAGTAGGGCTGATCATTTCTTAGCGACTTAACTTGATTTACATAATCTTGTATTGCTTCTTTTTTATTTTTAAGAGGACTTTCTTTAAACCTTTTACCTCTTCCTGGTATTTCTAAAGGGATAAAATCTATATCTGTATTTATATAGCTTCTTAAGAAATCAAAAGAATAGCAGCTACCTCCTGCAAAATGAAGCAAAAACAACTGCATTTTATTTTGTGGAAAACTTAACAATCTACTTTTATTAATTTGCTCTTTTTGTTTCTTCATCATTTCCAAATTTTCTGTCTCTAACTCTTATCTTTCTATTTCCAAAATTATACGATAATGAAAACCTAAAAAACCTTCTACTATAGTTACTTGAATAGTTGACTTCTACATCATCAACTTCAGAAACAATATTATTCATACTACCCGTATCGAATATATCCTTAACATATAAAGATAATCGTAGATTATTTTTAAAGAAGCCTTGTTTTATTCCTATATCCAGACCGTACCTTTCTCCATAATCTAACAATCTATCTTTATAAGGAGAACTATAAAAAAGATCAACTTGTAATTTGGTAGATTGGCTTAGAGAAAATGTGTTATAAGTATCTAAGTATAATTGAAATCCATTTTTTGGTTCCGCATCCAAATCAATATCAAAATCAGATTTATATCCTATTAAAAATACCTGATTTTGACTTTCCCACCAAGATATTTTATTAAAGGTATATATTTCACCTATTCCTCCTTTATATCCTGTATAATAATTACGTCGAATTACTGCTTGTATATTATTTTCTTTATCCGCAGTAAAAACTGTTCCAAAACCGTTAGATGTTGTACTAAAGAAAATATTTGTAGTTAATACTTCTTTATGTGTATAATTAAATTCAAAACTATCTGTAAAAGAAGGCTGTATAAAAGGATTTCCTTCTGAATATGTACTACTATTGGTAAAAGTTCTGAAAGGATTTAAAATTCTAAAACTGGGTCTTTTAATTCTTCTCCCATAATTAAACGAAAAATCATTGTTTTCATTTTTTTGATACGCAATATAAAATGTTGGAAACAATTTTAAATAATCATTTTTATTTGTTTGATCTAAGGTTTTAGAGAACCCCTCGGTAATTGTATTTTCAACTCTTAAACCTACTTGCATTCTCCACTTCTTTTTTATTTCTTTTGAAGCATTTAGATATAATGCCTGTACATCTTCTTTATATTCAAATTCATTAGATAATATAGGATCAAAAACTGGTTCTCCTGTTATAGTATTAAGACTTACTAAATCATTTACTGTTTTTATAAAACTTAACTTAGCTCCATAGGATAGATTTATTGATTCAAAAGGGTGTTCTATATCTACCTTTCCACTAAAATTATCTATGCGTTGGTTAGATGAATTAATAGCGGCTTGATTTATATTTAAAAAATTGTCATCCGGGGACAATGTATTAACGATATAATCTCTTTTTAATTTATTGTCATAGTCAAAATAATCGAAATCAAAAGAGGCTCTTCTTCCCAAAGTATCAATTTTTGAGATTAAATGAAAGTTATATAAATGGCTATTTATTTCACTCTCATTTTTACCAGAACTATCAAATATTGAATCTAGTCTATTTGTACTGTTAAAAATATTAGTTATTGTCTTATCTTTTCTATCTGGTCTATTAAAATTACCTAAATATTGGGCTCCAATCGATATCATTTTTGAAACATCATAATCTAAAGAAATTCGACCTGAGAGGTTATCTTTTTGCTGTTTTGCCTTTATTCTAGCATCCCATGGACCATTTGGATATTTTGTGATAAAATCTTCAATTTCTCTTATTGCTCCTATATTTCCATTAACACTTAAACCTAATTTGACTTTATTCTTACTGTATAAAAAATTATTTGCTACATTAAAAAAGTTGTATGTATTTTGGTTGTATGCTACTGTCGTTGAATTTTTCCAAGAATTTCTTACTCCTTTTTTATAGATTATATTGATTAGACCTCCGCTTCCTGCTGCTTCATATTTTGCAGGTGGATTTGTAATAACTTCAATTTTTTTAATCTCTGAAGCGACAATAGAATTTAAAAAAGTCACTAACTCTTCTCCTGATAGTTGTAACATACGACCATCTACCATAACCCGAGAGGCACCTCTACCAATCATACTAATTGCATCATTCTCTACAGTAACTCCTGGAGCAACACGCAGAGCATCTAAAGCGTTACCACCACTAGCTGCAATACTATTTTCTACATTAAATATCAATCTATCTGGTTTTCGCTCAATCAATCTTTTTCTGTTTTTTATAACCACCTCATCTAATTGCTCTGTAGATGGTTCTAAAAAGATATCTTCAAGAACCTGACTGTTTTCAATAACAATTTGCTTTTTTAATTCTTTATATCCTAGAATATTTATTTCAAGTGTATAAGAACCTTTATCCGTCTCTAAAATAAAAGATCCGATTTGATCGGTTATATCGTAAGTTTTAATAGTATTTATAGAATCTTTTAATACAATGCTAGCAAAGGAAACGGGACCATTAGTATCTTTAATCAATCCGCTTATTTCTATTTGAGAAATTCCTGTGAATGAAATAAGAGATATTAAAAATATGAGTTTTAACTGTTTCATTATTATTTTGATTTATTATTTTAATTTGTTGTTTATTATTTTTTCTCTTAAATAATGGTTTACTCAAAGTTCTTATTAAACTAATATTAAATCTTTAAGACCGAGGATTCTTTTCTCTATAAAAGAATTTAGGCTAAAGTTTTGTTGGTTATTTTCGTATGTTTTTTTTGGACAAACTAACCGTAATGATATCCCATTTTTGAATACTACACACACTAATCCTAATCCATAAAAATCATCCCACCAAAATTTTTCTAAACTAATAGATGTTTCTGTATTTGTTTGATTTTTTTCTATCTCTCTGTTTTTTTGAAAACTAAAATTAAAATACCCTCTTATATGCTTATCTATATCCAGCTCTGAAAAATCTTTTCTAATAATCCCATAAGGTATTTTTTGATATAGTCGAATTTTTAGGTATTGCTCATACACATCATAAACATGTTCTTTAACCGATTTACCAGCAGCCGAGATAATTGGTAAAGGCAAGAAATTAGTAGTAACTCCCAATACTTTTGTAATATCGATTTCTTCATAGGACTCTTCTTTTCCATTTACTGCTATCATTTGCATACAAGAATTCTTTACATCTAATTCTTCTAACAAGCTTTGATGAGCTCCCAGAAATAATGCTGTTATAGGTAATTTTAGATTCTTTACTATTTCATTTATTATTTCATACTGTTCGCCAATAATTGTAGTATGCTGTACAACATAATCTGAAAATTCGTTTTTAATGGGTATTTTGGTTTCCACTAAATGAAGATTTTTAAGGTAGTTTAGCCACCAGTTTCTTTGAGTGATCCCTTTTTTTGAGTTTAAAAAATTTTTCTGCCACAAAGCAAAAGAATCGTTAGAAATACTAATTTTTGGTGTTTTTGGCTGTTCTAAATTAGCATTTAAATTTTCTAGAAAATCCCCAAAGGTATCCACATCTAATAGAGCATGTGCTATACTAAAACGTAAATAAGCAGTATTCAAGTTATCTTTATCAACCACTATAAAAACACGAATTAATGCTGTTTGATCAAAATAGTTAAATACTTTTTTTAAAAAAGAATTTGATTTTCTTTCAATTTCTACTTGATGTTTTGGAAGAAATCCTTCTAGTATATTTATATCTAACTTAACCTTATCTTTTGAAACTTGCTTTTGTAAAATTTCATCTTCAAATTCTCTTTTCTTAAAACTCACTGTAAGTGAAGGATAGAAGCTTAAAAGATTACGAAATTTTTCTTCAAAATTATTTTTAGAAAAATTAGATATTACTATCGTATTTGATGATATCATCGCTGAAGGTTTCCTTAAAAAAAAGATTTGATTTTCTGAAACTAAATTATATTCATCGGATGATATATTTTTTTTAGTTGCATTTTGATGTACCCCATCGTTTAACTCTTGTATTTGTAATTCTGATTTTTTTTGTAGCTTACCAACCTCTATGGTGCTTTTATCAATTGTTTTAGCCATATCTTCTAGTATTGGATTTTCTATACTATCTCTAACACTAAGATTATATCCTTTCTTCTTTAAAAGACTTATTAATTGTATAGATTTTATAGAGTTTCCTCCTAGATCATAAAAGTTATCTTTAACACCTACCGTTTTAATCCCTAGTATTGATTGCCATATAATCGCTAATTTTTTTTCTTCTTGGGTAACTGGTTTTATATACTCTTTCTTGTTATAAGAATTTTCATCAGGACTTGGTAATGCCTTACTATCTATTTTACCATTGTTTGTTAATGGTATTTTCTCTAGTTGGACATAAATTTTAGGAACCATATACTCTGGTAACTTTCCTTCTATAATTTGCCGTACTTTTGTGAAATTAATTTCTTTATTGCTAACTAGATAAGCTACTAAATGTTTTGACCCGTATGCATCTTTTTTAACTATAACTACGGATTGCTCAATATCTTGAATCTGTTCTACTGCTAATTCTATTTCTCCTAGTTCTATTCGGTATCCACGGATTTTAACTTGATGATCTATTCTTCCTATAAATTCTACATTACCATTGGGTAACCAACGAGCCAAATCTCCAGTCTTATACAATCTTGCTCCTTTTTTAAATGGATTATCAATAAATTTATCTGATGTTAAATCTGGTCGGTTTAAATATCCACGAGCCAGTTGTGTTCCTCCAATACATAATTCTCCTATAGCTCCTACTGGCATTAGTTGTAAATCTTTAGAGAGTATCAAAAACTCCGTATTTGATACAGGCGTTCCTATTGGAATATTCTTAGAATCTATTGCTGCAGCATTTGTTATTTTAAAAGTCGAAGCACAGATACTTGCTTCTGTCGGACCATACGCATTGTAATAACTTCCTCCATAAAATAAATAAGAAATAACTCTTCTGTAATCCGATGCTTCTCCTCCTACTATTAATGTTTTTACATTTTTAAAGCTTTCTGGTTTCATTATATGAAAAAAAGAAGCAGGCAACGTTACTATATCAATAGCATTGTCTTGAATATATTGTCCTAATAAATAAGGATTATTTCGTATTTCTTTATTCGCTATAAAAAGACTTGAACCAGATAATAAAGTATTAAATATCTCAGAAATAGAGACATCAAAAGAAAAAGACATAAACTGTAGTACTCGCAGATTACTGGTAATATTAAAAACATCAATATGTGCCAAAATTGCATTTAAAACAGCTTTATGTTCAATCATAACTCCTTTTGGATTACCCGTAGATCCAGAGGTATAAATTACATAAGCTAGACCATTTGGTGAGGCATAATTTATATTCTCTAAGTCATAATTTACTACATCAAAAACACTGTCTATTACTAATAGTGAATCATTGAAAAATTTTATATCAGATATATAAGAATCATTAGTTATCAAAACCTTAATATTAGCATCATCTATAATGTATTGTTTACGATCTAACGGATAGTTTGTATCTATAGGAACGTATACTGCTCCTGCTTTTAAAATTGCCAAAAGACAAACAATACATTGTTCACTTTTATCTAAATGAACTCCAACAAAATCTTCTTTATCAATATTGTACTCCTTTATTAAATAATTTGCTAATTGATTAGATTTCTTTTCTAACTCTATATATGTTAGTGTTTTATTTCCAAATACTACTGCAACAGTCTCTGGAGTATTATTTGCTTGTTCTACAAATAATTCTACTACTGTTTTACCTAATGGATATGTTACTTCTGTAGCATTAAAGACATCTAATATTTCATAACGATCTTTTTTGGTTAAGAATTCAATAGTACTTAGGGCTGCTTTTGGAGAGGATAGTAAATTAAGCATTAATTGCTTAAAATGTTGTATCATATTAGATATCATATCCTCATCATATATATCTGTATTATAAATGACATCAAGGGCAATTACATCTTCTAACTTTGTCGCATGGAATTCTATATCATTTTTACAAACAGTATTTCCTCTGTCTTTAATCTCATCTAACAAATGATCTTCTACACATGTAGTATTTTCAATATTTTTGTGTAGTTCCCATGAAATATCAAAAAGAGCTGTCCTGCTTTGATCATATTTTATTTCTAAATCTTCTACCAGTTTATCAAAAGCATATTCCTGATGTCTATAGTCTTCTACTGTATTTTCCTTAATTTTTTGATAATACTCAATAAAACTATCTGTTGGATCTATCGTGTTTCGTAAAGCTAAAATATTTACATAAAAGCCTATTTGATCTTCCAAATCAGGATGTGTTCTACCAGCAAATGGACTTCCTATAATTATATCTTTGGCAGAGGTATATTTGTGTAGTAGAATATTGATCCCAGATAACATCAACATAAATAGATTTCCATTATTTTCTTTAATAAATCGATCCAGTTTTTTGGTAACATCCTTAGAAAAATACCCTCCTAAACATTTTCCATTATATGTTTTACTCTTTGGGCGAGGTTTATAAGATGGTAAATCAATTATAGGTAGTTCTCCTGATAATTTTTCTAACCAATATTCTTTATGTCTTTTTTGAGTATCATTATCCGATTGTTCTAATTGCCAAGCTGTATAATCCTTGTATTGTATTCGTAAAGGAGAAATATCCGGGGAAACACCAGAGAGATAAGCATTGTAATATTGCATAATATCTCTTGATAAAACATCTGTTGACCATCCATCACTAATAATATGATGCAAATTATAATAATATATATATTTATCTTCAGATAGTCGAAGTAAACAGACTCGTAATAAAGGCCCTTTTTCTAAGTCGAATGGTTTGTAAGAATCATTCTTAACATACTCTTTTGCAATTACCTCAGCATCTTTCCCTCTACAATCTTTATAACCAATAGCAAGATTAAGTTCTTTTGAATTTAGAACAAATTGCCTTATTTCACCTAAATCATCTACTTTAAATACAGTGCGTAATATTTCATGTCTTTCTATAACAGAATATATAGCCTTTTGAAAACATGTAATATCATACACTTTATCTAGAACAATCGTGTTTGGAATATTGCATGCAATAGAAGCTTCTTCTAATTGGCTAACCAACCATAACCTGCGCTGTGCGTTAGAAATCTTATAACTATCGGATTCAGGGATCTTTTTTATATTTATAAAATCCGATCCTAAAGAAGATCTCACATCTTTTTCTAAAAAATCTATAAGTTCTGTTTTATTTTCTTTTATGATTTTAATAAGATCCGGAGGTAAAATAATATTTTTATCTTTCTTTATTGCAAGTTTACCATGATCAACAAACAAATTAATTCCTTTTACTTGCGCTGCATAAACAATTTCTATTGGCTTAATATTATTCTGCATTATGATGGTTTATAAATTTATATTATGAATCTGGTATTGACTTTAAAAAGCTTATCGTTTAAAACGATTTCTTTCAATAAACAAGTATGCTATTAAAATAAAGAGGTAACTATTTTTCTGTTTCCTTCATAAGGATTTCTTCCATGGGAACATAACATGTTATCTAAAAATAAAACATCTCCTTTTTTCCAAGGAAATTCTATAGTAGATTTTTTGTATGCATTTATAATTTCTTCAATTTCTTCTTTTGTTATCTCTGTACCATCCCCATAAAAGGTATTATTAGGAAGTTGATCTTCATTTTTGACTGAACCATAATAATCTTTTTCAAGAGTGAATTTATTGAAGAAAGAAGCATGGTTAAACCATGATAATTGTTTAGTTTTAGGATGTTCCCAAATTGCTTTTTTAACCCAAGTCAATTCTAGATCTTCTTCACTCTTCCACCTATAATCAATCCCAGTTCTATCACACTCAGATTCTACATGGTTTTTATCATTGGATTGAAACACCTCTTGCCATGAGAGTCCTATATTTTTATTTAAATTTCTTATGTATCTCACTCCTTTTTCTAAAAATTTTGTTTTAGTTTCTTTGCTTAAAAAACTTAATACTAATCGATTATCTGCTATTGGGGTTTCTCCTCTTTCTGTTGCGGGATTAATACAACAAAATATAATATACCCTGGATGTCCGTTCGGCATATATGATGCTTCACTATGCATATTAATACTAAAGTCTTTTGGATAACTTGTACTGGTATATACATTTTTACCTACAGAAAATCTTGGCGAAGATCTAAATGCATATTCTAACGAATCTGTATCAAACAACTTACTAATCTTTTCAAACTTTGCAACTGTATTTATATTAAATCCACGAAACAATATGGCTCCATGCTCGCAAAGTTTATTATCAAATTCTTGTTTGTTATTAAAAATCCAATCGTTTAAATTAGTATTATTTATACTAGCTTCTTTTATAAAAGGGAAAGCCTGCTTTTCTTTTATTTCTAATACAGAACATTCTCCTATTTTACTGTTATTTGTTATTTCTTTTTCCATTATATATTTTTTTTTAATTACATATAGTAAATTTTAGTGGATCCTAAAAAAACACTTCTCTGTAATACATTATGTTTTTAAAATGATGACTATGTCTTGTTAAGAAAACTATGATTGGTATTTTTTAATTCCAATCATGTACTGAAAATCTATTACAGCTTGAAGTTACTACAAGCACAGGTGCTTTATTATGTTTTATAAATTAATCATAGTCCTTGAATTATGCTCTAATTAAACTGCTATACTGAGATTAAAAATTAGATTAATTTGCCTACTTATATGATTTATATAATTAACAATCTTTTAGCAAAATCGATCTATACATCCAGTGGTAGATCGCGTTTTTGAGGCAAGCCTTAAGGAATTAAAGATTAAGAAGTTTAAATAGTATTAGATCCTTTACAGAACTGCATAAATATGATTTCTTCACACTTTAATTTTTATAATAAAAGGATATTTTAAATGTGTAGCACCTCTTCATCTATAGATTCTTTTTTATCACTATTTATAGTTATAATATCTATAAATTGTGCTTGCGACTGAAGTGTTGGGTGTTTAAATATCGTGCTAATGTCAAATTTCACGTTACATGTCTTTGTTATTGCAAAAGATAATTTAACTGCTAGTAAAGAATGTCCTCCTAATTCGAAGAAATCATCCAAAACACTAACTTTATCAAGTTCTAGAATCTCTTGCCATAATAGTACGAGTTTTGTTTCTGTATCACTAGATGGTTCTATAATTTTTTTCTGATTATAAGCACTATCCTTTGGAGTTGGTAATATCTTACGATTAATTTTACCGTTATGCGTTAGTGGCATTTTATCTATTGGAACATAAATTTTAGGAACCATATACTCAGGCAATTTTTTTTCTAATTCCTTTTGTAAAAACCTAACATCTGTTTCTTTTGCAAAGATAACATACGCTACTAATTGCTCAAAATCATAGTTATCTTTTTTAACTAAAACGACAGATTCCTCTATACTTTCTAATTGATTTAATGCCGATTCGATTTCTTCTAATTCTATCCTATAACCTCTAATCTTTACTTGATTATCTTTTCTACCTATAAAATTAATGTTGCCATTAGGTAACCAGCACCCGATATCTCCGGTTTTATATAATATTTCTTCTTTATTAAACGGATTATTTACAAATTTTTCTTTGGTAAGTTGTGATTGATTTAAATAACCTCTAGCGACTCCTTCTCCTCCTATATAAATCTCTCCTTCTACACCTAAAGGAACTAATTGTCTTGAATTATCTAATATATAAATACTCGTATTATCAATAGGTTTACCTATATGTATCGGTTCTTCTGACTTTTTAATTTCACAAACAATACATCCCACTGTAGCTTCTGTAGGTCCATATTCATTATAGATTTTTATATTCGGATTTATTTGTTGTAATATTTTAATATGGACTTCTTTAAGCTCTTCTCCTCCAACGATAACCATCTCCAAGTTTGAGTCTTTAATTTTCAACTCTTTTAGTAAACTTATATGAGATGGCGTAATTTTAATACATGAAATATCACTGGTCAAATATTCTTTAAGTAATTCTGATACATCCGAATTTTCATTGAATACTTTTAAAGTACTTCCATTTACCAAAGGAAGAAAAATACTTGTAATCGTTAAATCGAAAGAAGGAGATGTAAATAATCCAAAATTTTGATTACGAAAATTTTCCTCTAAATAATTCTCACTACACCACTTTATATAATTTACTAAAGAATGATGTTCAATCATTACTCCTTTTGGATTACCCGTAGATCCAGAGGTATAAATTACATAAGCTAAGTTATTAGATAATCCAAAAAAGGTGTTTTCTTTACTATATAAAGTTGGGTCAAAATTTACATCAATTGCTAATAGTGCACCATCATAATAATCTGTATCCAGCATATAAGAAGTATCTGACAGCAATAAGCTAATCTTTGCATTTTCTACGATATACTTTTTACGCTCCTTTGGATAATTAGTATCTATTGGCACATAAACACAACCAGCCTTTAAAATTCCAAAAATGGATATAATATACTGCTCACTTTTATCTAAATGCACTCCTATATAATCTCCTTTTTGGATTTTATATTCATCTAGCAAACAATTTGCAAATTGATTAGATTTCTCTTCTAATTCTTTATATGTTATTGCTGTATCTTCAAATACTACAGCTATTGCATTGGGTATTTCTTTTGCTTTTTTTACAAATAAATCTATTACAGTCTTATTTTTAAAACTATTTAAATTTTGAGTATCGTTAAACTTATTTACTAATTGTTGCTCTTCTTCTCTTGTTAAAAAGTTAACTTTATTTATACTTTTTCCTGATTCTTCTATTAACGCTTTTATTAGCCTTTTGTAATGAATTATTAAGCATTCTATCATTTCCTGATCGTATATATCCTGATTATAATTAATCATAATATTAACTCTCTCATCAGCTTCTGTAAGATGAAGCTCTAAATCAAATTTCACCACACCACTACCAAGATCTTGTATTTCTGTATCTTCCTTAAAACTTTTACTTGTTTCTGAAATACCGTGATAATCTACTAATATATCAAATAAAGGGTTTCTACCAATATCTCTTTTAATACTTAAATCTTCTATAAGTTTATCAAATGGATATGTCTGATGTTTGTATGCTTCAAGAATATTTATTTTTACTTTATCATACAATTTCTCAAAAGTGCTTTCTGGATCTATTTTATTTCTTAGCGCTAGCGTATGTAGGTAATACCCAATTTGATTTTCTAAATCCGGATGATCTCTACCACCTACTGGGTTACCTATAGTTAAATCTGTTAGTCCTGTGTAACGATATAATAAGACATTCCAGGCTGCAAATAATCCCGAGAATAAACTCCCTTCCCTTTCCTTGGTAAAGCTCTTTAATTTCGAGGTCTCTTCTACAGAAAGTTCCGTACTAATACTTTTACCATTGTAACTTCTGTTCGTTGGTCTTTTCTTTTTTAATGGCAGATCTATTACTTCTACTTCTTCTGTAAATTGAGAAATCCAATAGTTTTTATGTTCTTGAAAAGTTGATTTATTTTGTTCTTCTAATTGCCAAATTGTATAGTCTTTATAATTAATATTTAGCGGTAATAAATCAGAAGGGATTCTGGACAAATGAGCTTCATAAAACTTTATTACATCATGTACCAAAACTTTCATAGACCATTCATCACTAATGATGTGATGTATATTATAATAAAAAATAAATTGATCTTTTGTTAATTTAAGTAAGCCTGCTCGTAAGAGAGGTCCATTTTCTAGGTTAAATGGTTTATGAGAGTCTGATTTCACGTATTCCTGCCAAGTAAATTTTTGATTTTTTTCTTCACTAAAATCCTTGAAAATTATCTCAAAATCTAACTCTTTAGAAGAAAGAACATGTTGTCTAACTTCTCCTTCTTCATTTAATTTAAATACAGTGCGCAATATTTCATGACGCTCTATCACCGAGTGTATTGCTTTTTGAAAATATTCAATATCATATGTTCCATCTAAAATGATAGAATTAGGCATATTATACGCTATCGAGCTCTCTTCTGTTTGACTTGCTAACCATAATCTTAACTGAGAATTAGAAACTGGATAACTATCTTTTTCATCACACTTAGGTATTTTCTGATATTTTTTATTCTGAAGCGATGATTCTTTATGTTTAAGAAGGTATGAGACAAGTTCATTTTTTTTACTTTTGATTTCAGAGATCAAATCCTCACTTACTTTATCTTTGGTAGAAAATATCTGTAATTCTCCATCCTTTACGTTTACTATAAGACCTCCTGCCAAAATTTTATTTAGTATCTCTTTCATTACATTATTTGTTTTACGATTTCACTTTTTGAGATTATTTGTTCTTGTTGTATAGAAAAATCCATATGCAATGCTAAATCAGCAATGGTATTAAACTCAAATAAACTTTTAATATCTATTTCTATGTCTAATTCTCTTCTTATTCCAAGAATAATCCGGATAGCACTTATACTATTCCCTCCCAAGTCAAAAAAGTTATCATTTATTCCTATCTTATCTATTTCCAAAACCTCTTTCCATATCTGAACCAATTTGATTTCTGTCTCACTAGACGGTTCTGCATACTCTTTATTAATATCTAAATTTATTACAGATAATGCTTTTCTATCTATTTTACCATTTACTGTTATTGGCATTGTATCTAAGGGTATATAAACTCTAGGAATCATATACTCAGGAAGTTTTTTTCTTAAGTTTTGCTGTATTATTATATTATCTATAGGTTCATCTAAAATAAGATATGCTATTAATTGGTGTATCCCTCTGCTATTTTCTTTTGCTAAGACCACCGATTTACTTATTTCTTTTATTTCTTCTAATACCGATTCTATTTCTCCTAATTCTATTCTATATCCCCTTACTTTAACCTGATGATCTTTTCTCCCTATAAAATCCATATTACCATCTGGTAACCATCTTGCAAAATCCCCTGTTTTATAAATTCGCTCTTCTTTTTTAAAAGGGTGTTCTACAAATTTTTGTACTGTTAAATCTTCTTGGTTTAAATATTCTTTTGCTAGACCAGCTCCACCAATATAAAGCTCTCCCACTACTCCTGCCGGTAAAAGCCTTTTCTGCTTATCCAAAACATAAAAACTAGTATTTTGCATTGGTTTACCGATAGGCACATAGGGTAAATCATTAAGAGTATTTAGTGAATCCGTTTCAAAGAAAGAGCTATCTATAGTCGTTTCTGTTGTACCATAACTATTAACAATTCTCAGGGTACTCCCAAAACGGCTAACTAACCTTTGGTAATCTGAGGTTTGAAGTATATCTGAGCCTAGAATTAAAAGATTCATCCAAGAAACATCTAATTCATTTTCATAAATATAATCCATTAACTCTATGGCAAGAGCCGGAGTCATTTCTATTATATTAATATTCCATTTAGATATTATCTTGTAAAGAGCTACAAGATCAAGCCTTGTTTCTGGTGGACAAAGTATTATTTTACCTCCAAAAAGTAGCCCCCTGCATAAATCACCGGAGAAAACATCAAAAGAAAAGCTTACCATTTGTAATAAGGAAGTTTTGCTATTAAGCTCATATTCTTTTTTCCATGAAAGTGCTATATTTAATAATCCTGAATGAGAAACCACAACTCCTTTTGGTTTTCCTGTAGACCCAGATGTATATACAACATAAACAGCTTGTTCTGAGGAGTAATTATGATCTATACTTTCTATAGATTCTTTACGTATTTTAAAACAATCTTTATCGATAAGAATAACTTGTGTATAACGATTATCTCTTACTAAATAATTATACTCACTATTTGTAACAAAAAAAGAGATATGGCTATCCTCTATAATATAATTAATACGATCTTCTGGATATTCTGGATCTATTGGAATATATGTACCTCCTGATTTTAAAACGGCTAATACAGATACTATCATTTCTAATGATTTATCTAGACAAATACCTACTAAATCTTCTGTTTTAACTCCTTTTCTTTTTAAATAATGTGCCAGTTGATTAGATTTAGTATCCAATTCTTCATACGTTAGTGTTTTTTCTTTAAATACAACAGCAATTGCATCTGGTGTTTTATATACCTGTTCTTTAAATACGTCTACAATCGTTTTATCTTTAGGATACTCTACATTTATTGGATTAAAACTATGTAGTAATTCATGTTTTTCTTCTTTTGTTAAATAATCAATCTCTTTTAAACATAGATCTGATTGTTCTGTAAAAGATTGTACTATATTATAAAAATGGGTTGCTAACTTTTTTATTAATATTTCTTCATACCTATTTTTATTATATTGAAAATGTACTTTAAGGTAAGTTTCAGATATTGCTACTGCAATATTAAAATCATAATTAGTTCTCCCATTAATATCCACAGATTCAAATTCTAAAGTACTGGATCCATGATCTGATTTTTCTTCTAGTTGTTCTTCTATTAATTCTTGTATTGGATAATTCTCAAAGATCATTATATGATCTAATAAAGATACCCCTAATTCACTTTGACCCTGTACAGAGGATAGGCTTGCATAATGATAAGGAAGGCAAGCTATAGCTTCTTCCTGTGTTTTCTTTAATACATCTTTTGGCGTATCATTTTCTGAGTAGTGTATTCTAACTGGTATAGTATTTAAAAACAATCCAACCATTTCTTCTGCACCGCTTAAATCTGCTGGTCTGCCAGAAACTACAGACCCAAATACTACATCTTGAGTATTATTGTATCTAGATAATAAATACCCCCAAACTACTTGTGTAAATGTATTAGGGGTTATCTCTAACTCATTACATAATACATTTATTTTTTCATGAATATTTCCTGTTAGTTCTATAGTCTCATTGTTAAAACTATATTCTTTTAGGGAACTATTAGAATACGCATAAGGAACCTTAGCTGTATTATTATATCCTGACAGATAATTTTTCCAATATGTCATGGTTCCTTCCTTATCAAGCTTACTCAACCATTTTATATAATCAGAATAAGGGTTAACTTTAGATAGATTATGCTTAGATCCTTTTTCGATAGATTGTAAAATTCTATAAAAATCATTGATAAGTATGCTTGTACACCATCCATCCATTAAAATATGATGGTGACTCCATATAAATTCATATTCTTCATTATCTAGATCCAATATAGTTAATCGCATTTGAGAGGATTCTTCTAAATTAAATCCTTTCTCCCTATCCTCAAATTTCATTTTTTCTACCCAAGCCTGTTTATTGTTAGGTTCAATATTGGCTGGAGCTTCTATATGCAAAAAACCACTAGGTACCGATTTTTTAACTACTTGTAAAATAGAATCTGCATATTGACTGATAAAACTAGTTCTCAATATTGCATAACGATCCACCAAAGTATCATATGCTTCTTTGAAATATGCCATATTTAACCCAGCTCCTTTAACCCTATAAGATGCTTGCTCAAAATAAGAGTCTTCTGAAGAGAACCAATGATAATACATTCCTTGTTGCGCAGAAGAAAGTTCATAAATATCCTCCAATAAATCATCAGCATTTAGGTCTTGTAGCTCATCAAAACTTAAATCTGTAAACGTTAAATCTGATGGAGTTAAGTAACTTTCATTTATGGATGATAATTCATTTATTAAGCTAGTCAAATTATCTTTATAAGAATCTATCAAGACTTGCATTGTTTTATCATTATATAAATCTGACCGATAAGAGATCGCCATACTCAACTCTCCTGAACTTACTGAACCTGAGACTCCTATCAAAGCATCCATAATATTTTGTGGATCTATTGCCTCTCCTATATAATCTGATCCATACTCAAATATCGGTGCATTTATTTCTTTATCTTCTACTATTTTATTACCAAACTCTCCTAAATAATTAAATTGGATTGCGGGAATAAGATTTGAAGAAAATCCTTTTTTGAGATGCTTTAAAATCCCGTAACCTATCCCTTTATTAGGAATTTTACGAAGATTATCCTTTACTTTTATTAAGTTTTTTGATCTCTCTGAAGATTTTGAAACCTCTAATATCAAAGGATAAATTGAAGTAAACCATCCAACAGTTCTATTAATTTCTACATCTTCTAAAATATCTTCTCTACCATGACCTTCCATTTCGACAACACTCTTGCATATACCAAAAGTATCTTTTAATGCTAATCCTAATCCAGCTAGTAAAATATCGTTAATTTCTGTATGATAAACATCATGAATACTTGTTTGCATTATTGATGTAATTTTTTGATCTAATGTAAAAGACACACGTTTATCCATACGCATCTTATCTTCTCTCACGCCTTTTTCTATAGGAAAATCTGGAATATTAGAGGTATGTAGGTTATTCCAATAATCATGTTCACTACTTAATTCTTTACTTTGGGAATATTCTTGTTGTAATGACGCCCATTTTTGAAAAGAATCTGTTTTTAAAGGAAGAGAGATCTCTTTTCCAGATTGATATTGTTTGTATACCGTAGATAAATCCTCTAACAATATTCGCCATGATACTCCATCTATTAATAAATGATGACATATTAGTGCTAAACGATCTCCATCTGAGAGTCTAAAATGGCCAACTACAAATAAGGGACCGTTAGAAAGATCTAGATTAGATTGTAAATCCTGACATAATTCCCCCATCATTTTCAAACTATCCTTTTCATTACTAAGATCATGAAAATCTATTTTAAAGCATTCCTCTGTATATTTACGGTTGTTTTGTATCCAAGTATTATTTTCCTGATGATATACCATTCGTAAAACATCATGGTGTTTTACTAATTGTATTATGCTTAATTTTAAAAAATCGCTATTTAATTTTTCATGACTTTTTAAAAGTAAAGATTGATTAAAATGACTAGGATTCACTATCGATGGATGTTCAAACAAAATATGCTGTATGGGTGTCAGAGCTACTTTTCCTTCGACTTCGGATTGATCTATAACTTTACTTACTTTTTTCATTAAAGTAGCCATGTTTTCTAATATTGGCATAGATAAAACATCTCCTACTTTAAGAGTATAGCCATGCTCTCGGGATCTGGCAACTATTTGTATTGATTTTATAGAATCTCCGCCAAGGTTATAAAAATTATCTTTGATACTAATCCCTTTTACTCCCAATACGGATTCCCAAACAGAAATCAACGCTTTTTCTTCTTCATTTGTAGGTGCTATATATTCTTGTTTATTATAGGATTCTTCATCAGGAATTGGTAATGCTTTTCGATCTACTTTTCCATTATGTGATAGCGGCATTTTATCTAAGGAAACATAGATTTTTGGCACCATATATTCTGGAAGTTTATCTTCTAAATCTTCCTGTATTTTTCTATGATCTAATTCTGTGTCAGAAATTATATAAGCCACTAATTGTTTTGAGCCTCCAATATCTTCTCTTGCTACGACTACGGATTGTTTTATCGCATTAATTTGATCAATTACTAGTTCAATTTCTCCTAACTCAATACGATGTCCTCGTATTTTAACCTGATGATCCTTTCTTCCTATAAATTCTATATTACCATCTGGTAACCAACGAGCTAAATCTCCTGTTCTATATAATTTTTCTTCTTTTCTAAATGGATTTTCTATAAATTTTTCAGATGTTAAATCTGGTCTATTTAAATATCCTAGCGCAAGTTGTGAACCACCAATACATAATTCTCCTATAGCTCCTACTGGCATTAGTTCTAAGCTTTCTGAAAGAATAAAAATTTGGGTATTTGCAGTTGGTTTACCGATAGGTATAACTTTTGAATCTAATACATTCGTATTTGTCATTTTAAATACGGTAACACAAATACTTGTTTCTGTTGGACCGTAAGAATTATAATAATGCAACCCATCAGATAATAAAGAAACTACCTTTTCATAATCTGATGGTTCTCCACCTGTTATAAGTTTTTTTAAACCTCTCAGTTTTTCTGGCTTCATTATCTGAAAATACGATGGAGGCAAAGTAGCTAAGTTAATATTATGGTCTTCTATATATTCTTCTAATAATCTGGGATCACTACGCATTTCTTCACTTGCTATGAAAAGGCTAGCCCCAGATAGTAGAATATTAAAAATTTCAGAAATAGAAACATCAAAAGAAAAAGAAGTAAACTGTACTGCTTTACAATTGCTTGTTATATCGTAAATATCTATCTGGGCTAAAATTGCATTTAAAACAGCTTTATGTTCTATCATAACTCCCTTCGGTTCTCCGGTAGATCCAGAGGTATAGATAACATATGCAAGATCATTTGGTGTAGTAAAGATTTGAATATCTGAATTATAGTCAAAGTTTTCAAACTCTACATCTATTGCCAATAATGCCCCATCAAAATAAGGTAAATCAAACATGTAATTTGTATCGGTAATAAGGAGCTGTATATTTGCGTCATTTATAATATACTCTTTACGACCCGAAGGATATCCAGTATCTATTGGAACGTAAATTGCACCAGCTTTTAAAATTCCTAATAAACAAACTATATATTGTTCGCTCCTATCTAAATGCACTCCTACAAAATCCCCTCTTTTAACACTATGTTCAGTTATCAAACAATTTGCCAATTGGTTAGATTTTTCTTCTAATTCTTTATAAGTAAGAGATGCTTTTTGAAATACAACTGCAACAGAATTTGGTGTCTTTTTTGCTTGTTCTACAAATAAATCTACTATGGTTTTATCTTTAGGGCACTCTATTGTATTTGTATTAAATACTTCTAGTATTTCATGGCATTCTTCTGGAGTCAAATAATCAACATCAAGAAGTTTCTCATCTGGAGATAATAATAAATTAGATAATAATTGCTTAAAATGTTGTAACATATTTGATATTACTCCCTCATCATAAACATCATCATTATAAATAATATCCAATGCAATTACATCTCCTAACATTGTAGCATGAAACTCTATGTCATTTTTACTAATTGTAACTCCCTTACTTTCGATTTTATTAAGTATATCCTCTCTTATGTCTGTTGAATTTATATTTTCATTACTATTATGAAGAGTAAATGAAATATCCGATAGAGGGGATCTGCTTTGATCATATTTTAATTCTAAATCTTCTATTAATTTATCAAAAGCGTATTCTTGATGACTAAAGTCATCTAAAACTATTTCTTTAACTTTTTTATAAAAATCAATAAAACTCTCTTCTGGATCAATCTTATTACGAAATGCTAATATGTTTACATAAAAACCTATTTGATCTTCTAAATCCGGATGTGTTCTACCTGCAAAAGGGCTTCCAATAATAATATCTTCTGCAGAAGTATATTTATGTATAAGAACATTTATTACAGATAAAACAAACATAAATAGACTTCCATCATTTTTTTTGATAAATTGGTTTAATTGATTTGTAAGATCTTTTGAAATGAAACTATTTAATCGTCTACCACTATTGGTTTTGATCTTAGGTCTAATTTTATAGGATGGTAAATCTATAACTGGAAGTTCTCCTGATAATCGATTAAGCCAGTGTTTTTTATGATCTTGATATGTTGTATTATTTAATTGTTCTAATTGCCAGGCTGCATAATCTTTATATTGTATTCTTAATAAAGGAACTTCTGGGGTTTGATTAGAAACATAAGCTTTATAATACTGCATTACATCTCTGGCTAAGACTTCCATAGACCAGCCATCACTTATAATATGATGCAGATTATAGTAAAACATATATTTAGTTTCAGACAACTGCAATAAACATGCTCTTATTAAAGGCCCTTCTACTAAATCAAAAGGCTGGTAAGAATCTTGTTTTATATATGATTTTGCTTCTACCTCAGGGTTTTCTCTTTCTTTATAATCTTGATAGGTAATAGAAAATCCTAATTCCTCAGAAGTTAGAACATATTGTTGCACATTTCCTCTTTCATCTGATTTAAATACTGTGCGTAATATTTCGTGACGATCTATAACAGAATACACTGCTTTTTGAAAACAAGCTACATCATAAACGCCATCCAAAAAAATAGTATTTGGCATATTAAATGTATTAGCTCCAGACACGAATTGACTTGCTAGCCATAATCTGCGTTGTGCATTAGATAAAGAGTAACTACTACTCTCTTTGCATTTTGGAATTTCCTTATATTCTTTTTCTTGAAATGATAAATCTTTATTTTTGGTTAAATATTCTATAAGCTCTTTTTTATGAGTTTTAATCTCTGATAAAAGATCGCTATCTATATTTGTCTGAGAAGAGAATAACTGTAATTCTCCATTATTAATATCTACTACAATTTTTTCATTAGATATCTTTTTCAATAACTCAATCATAATTCTATCATTTTTAATTCTTGATTATCTGTTTTGATTTCTTTTTGGTTTTTAGAAAAGTCTATCTGAAATGCCAGATCTACAATGGTATCAAAGAGAAATAGATTTTTAATTTCCATATCTAAATCTAATTTCTTTTTAATTCTGGAATTAATTTTTATTGCATTTAAACTATTACCTCCTAATTCAAAAAAGTCATCTTTAATACCTATTTTTTCTATTCCTAATACTTCTTGCCAAATTTCTGCAAGTTGTTTTTCTGTCTCTGTAGATGGTGCTATATATTCTTTCTGCCTGCTTAAAACATCTGGTACTGGTAATGCTTTTCTATCAATTTTCCCATTAGTTGTAAGAGGTATTGTATCCAACTTTACATATAAATTAGGAACCATATATGCTGGTAGCTTTTCTTCTAATACCAACATCAAACCTTCCTTAATACTGTTGATATCCCCAAACTCTTTAGAAACTATATATGCTATCAATTGTTTAGAACCACTAGCATCCTCTTTAGCCAAAACAACTGACTGTTCTATATTATACAAGTCATTTAATACCGATTCTATCTCTTCTAATTCTACTCGATATCCGCGGATCTTTACCTGATTATCCTTTCTACCTACAAAACCAATCGTACCATCTGGTAACCATCGTGCCAGATCACCTGTCTTATATAATCTACCTTCTGATTTGAATGGATGATCTATGAATTTCTCTGCTGTTATAGCTTCTTTATTTAAGTACCCTCGAGCCAAGCCTGATCCATCTATACATAATTCCCCTACAACTCCTC